>CAZGKV010000012.1:0-78012 GCA_964526305.1 uncultured Planctomycetales bacterium
TTCGGGGATTTCTTCCCACTCGCTTCCGGAGTAGATCGGGTCATCGGAATCGGGGGCCGGCGGAAGCGGCAATCTGTCGTGGTGGAGTGCCGTCCGCCCACCCGGGGAGTCGGAGTTCCGGAGAGCCAGAGGGTCTCCATTGGACCACGCGATTTCCGGGCGAGCGGGGTGGGTGCGTTTCAGAGCGCGCCGACGGTGGCCGGATTGCTCGCCGCCGTGGTCGCGGACGAGAGCGCCCACAAGGGTCAGGCCGAGCAGGATCCCGACGGCCAGGCGCGCGTGGTCGAGTTTCATGAGCGAATCTCCTCTGTCTCTAGATCGGAATGACGGAGCGAGAGGAGACTTTAGGAAAATGTGTATGCGCGAGTGCGCCGGGGCCGCTTCCCGGTGGTGGATGCGTTCGCTTGGCGGGCATGCCGTGCCGACCACAGATTTCGCAAGAGCGCGTCGCGAACGGCCCGTGGACGCGCCCCCCAGATTGCACAGAACGACGTGCACGGGGACGGACCCGGAGGCGCCATCGGTGCCGGTCTACGAAGTCCTGACGGATACCCGGCGGTTTTCCCTTGACTCGGTTTTTGTCCCTCCCTATACTCACCCCTCCCATGAGCGCCACGAAATTGAGGCAGTCGAGCTGGGTCGCCAGTTCGAAGACGTTCAAGCAGGAATGGGTCGTCGTCGATGCGGCGAACCGGATCCTCGGTCGGATGGCCACCAAGATCGCTCAAATCCTCATGGGGAAACATAAGCCTACGTGGACTCCGTTCTTGGACACCGGGGATTTCGTGATCGTTCTCAATGCCGAGAAGGTCAAGGTGACGGGGAAGAAGACCTCGGATCGCCTCTACAACACGTTCACGGGTTATCCCGGCGGACGAAAGGAATTCTCCTACGAGGAATGGTTTCAACGGCGTCCCGAAGAAGTGGTGCGGCACGCGATCAAGGACATGATTCCGAACAGCCCCTTGGGGCGGAAGCAGCGATCGAAACTCTTCGTCTACAAGGGCGACAAGCATCCGCATCAGGCGCAACAACCCAAGCCTCTGGAGATCTAGACGCATGGCTGGGAAGACGTACACGTGGACGACCGGACGCCGCAAGACTTCCATCGCCCGCATTCGGGTCCTTCCCGGCTCGGGACAGATGACGGTGAATCGCCGCCCCATCGATCGGTACTTTCTCACCGAAGAACACCGAAACGCGGCCCTCGCTCCTCTCACCTCGACGAAGACCCAGGGGAAGTACGACTTCTTCATCATGTGCACGGGCGGAGGGGTGGCCGGTCAAGCCGGCGCGGTCAAGCTGGGCGTGGCCCGTGCCCTGCTCAAGCTGGAACCCGCCCTCGAGCCGCGACTTCGCGAAGAAGGCTTCCTCACGCGCGATCCGCGAATGAAAGAGCGCAAGAAGTTCGGCCTCCGTGGGGCGCGCCGAGGCGTGCAGTACTCCAAGCGATAGTCGGTCCGGACTTGGGCCATCCTCGGAGCCATCATGAGCCTTTCTCCCTCCACGCGCCTCCGCCGTCTCCCTCCTTATCTTTTCGCCGAGTTCGAGCGCAAGCGCGCCGCACTCGAGAAGGAGGGAAAGGACATCGTCAACTTGGGCATCGGCGATCCGGACACGAATCCGCCGAAGCTCCTCCTGGATACTCTCGTCGCGCACTTGCATGAGGGGGGACTGCACCAGTACTCGCCGTCGCAAGGGACCGAGGAATTCCGCAAGGCGGTCGCGGCTTTCTTTCAGCGTCGATATGGCGTACCTCTCGCGCTGAACGAGATCTGCCTCGGCGTGGGATCGAAGGAATTGATCGCTCATTTGCCCATGGCCTTGACCGATCCCGGCGATGTCGTTCTCCTCCCCGAGCCGGGGTATCCTCCCTATCGATCCGGCGCGATCTTCGCGTTGTGCGAACCGATGGTGATGCCTCTCCATGCGGACCGAGGATTCCTCCCCGATCTCGACGCGATCCCGGCCGACGTCGCCGAACGAGCGAAGATCCTCTACGTGAACTATCCGAACAATCCCACCGGCGCGGTGGCGCCGCGCGAGTTCTACCAGAAGTGCGTGGAGTTCGCCCGCCGTCACGGAACGCTCATCGTCAGCGACGAGGCGTATGCCGAGCTCTACTATGAGGAAGCGCCGCCTTCTTTTCTGGAGACGCCCGGCGCCAAGGAGGTCGGAGTCGCCGTCCACTCGATGACGAAGACCTTCTCGATGGCCGGCTGGCGGGTGGCGTGGATGTGCGGGAATGCGGAGGCGGTCGAAACGGTACGCGGCTTCAAGGCGAACTGCGATTCCGGGCAATTCATGGGATTCCAGAAGGCCGTGGCGGCGGTGCTGGAGCGGGGCACCGGCGAAATGAAATCGATTCGCGAAATGTACCGCGCGCGCCGGGACGCGTTCGTGACCGGGCTTCGCGGATTGGGCTGGACCGTCCCGAGTCCTCGGGCGGGATTGTACGTGTGGTTCCCGGTCCCGGTGGCGGGAATGTCGTCGATGCAGTTCGCCGGCCGCGTGCTCGAAGAGGCGAACGTGATCGTCCTGCCCGGCTCCGGATTCGGCGCGTCCGCCGAAGGCTTCGTTCGCGTCGCCCTCACCGTCCCGGAGGCGCGGATTCGCGAGGCGGTCGAACGAATCCGTCGCGTGGCTTGGTGAGGACGATCCTGATTGCGTCCCGGAATCGGGGGAAGATCGCCGAGGTCCAGCAGATTCTTCACGATCTTCCGCTCCGATTCCTCACCTTGGCCGATCTTCCGGAGGAGCTTCACGTCGAGGAGCACGGGTCGAGTTTCGCCGAGAACGCGCGCGTCAAGGCCGTGGAGGGCGCGAAGGCGAGCGGAGAGTGGTCCCTCGCGGACGACTCGGGCTTGGAAGTCGACGCCTTGGATGGCCGGCCGGGAATCTACTCTTCGCGCTATTCCGGCACCGGCGACGAGGGCAACAACGACAAGCTCCTCCTGGAGCTCCGGGGCGTTCCGGCGCCGGCCCGGAGCGCCCGGTATCGCGCCCACCTCTGCGTCGCCGATCCCTCCGGCCGAATCACCGCCGAAGCGGAAGGGACGTGCGAAGGGCTCATCGGATTCGAACGTCGGGGTTCGGGAGGCTTCGGCTACGATCCTCTCTTCGTCGTGCCGGAGTACGGGAAGACGATGGCGGAGTTGGGAATCGAGATCAAGAACCGCATCTCGCACCGGGCTCGCGCCCTCGAAGCCCTGATCGCCCCGTTGCAAGCCGCGCTCGGGCCGGAGCCGCGTTGACTTGCCGGAGAATCAAGCTATCATCCTGAGGTGGAACATCACGAGTTCGAAATCAACCTGGCCCAAGCCGCGCTCGCGGCGAGTCCGAACCGTCTCGAGGCGCTCCAAATGCTCGCTTCTGCCTTGTCGAAGGCCGGCCGGTATTCCGAAGCGCTCGAGGTCGACGGCCGCATCCTCCGCCTGAGTCCCGAGGATCCCGCGGCCCACTACAATTCGGCGTGCAGCTATTCGAATCTCAAGGATCTCGATCGGGCCTTCTCCTCCCTCGAGAAGGCTTTCGAGTGCGGGTATCGCGACTACAAGCATCTCCTCCGCGATCGCGACATGGAAAACCTTCGCCGCGACCCGCGCTTCCAGAAGCTCCTCAGCAAGCGGTGGGGCAAGAGGCAGTCCACCAAGTGAGTTCCAAGGTCAAGATCGCCTACGTCTGCCAGCAGTGCGGGCACAAATCTCCGAAGTGGCAGGGCAAGTGTTCCGAATGCGACCAATTCAACACGGTGGTGGAAGAAGTGGAGCGCGCGGATTCGGGGCCGCGCCGCCCCGTTCTCGCCGACGACCGGCCGATTCCGATCACCGAAGTGGAGACCGTCGAGCGTCCGCGCATCGAAACCGGTCTCGGCGAGTTGGACCGGGTGCTCGGGGGCGGACTCGTGATCGGGTCGGTCAACTTGATCGGCGGCGATCCCGGCATCGGGAAATCCACTCTCCTCCTGCAGATTTCGCGGCAGATCGCCTCCCAGGGCCATCGCGTGCTCTACGTGTCCAGCGAAGAATCGGTGATGCAAACGAAGATGCGCGCCGATCGCTTGGGCGCCCTCGATTCCCGTCTCTTGGTGGTGAGCGAGACGAATCTGGATCTCATCCGGAAGTTTCTCGAGGAGCTCAAGCCCGCCCTCGCCGTGGTCGATTCCGTTCAGATGATCTATCGGCCGGAGATTCCGAGCGCACCCGGCAGCGTCTCCCAAGTGCGGGAATGCGCGTCGGATCTCACCTACATCGCGAAGCGCAACGGCATCTCGCTTCTCCTCGTGAGCCATGTCACCAAGGACGGCTCGATCGCGGGCCCGAAGACTCTCGAGCATTTGGTGGACGCGGTGTTCTACTTCGAAGGCGACCGGTTCCAGACGTTTCGCGTCCTTCGCGGAGTCAAGAACCGCTTCGGATCCACCAACGAGATCGGGGTATTCGAGATGCTCTCGCAGGGGCTGCGCGAAGTCGCCAATCCGAGCGAGCTCTTCATGTCCCACGACCGGCAGGGGCGAGTCGGATCCGTGGTCGTGCCGACGTACGTGGGAACTCGCACTCTGCTCGTCGAAATCCAGGCGCTGACGTCCCGGACGGCGTACCCGGAGCCGACGCGGCGGGCGAGCGGCGTCGACTTCAACCGCGCGGTTCTTCTGTCGGCGGTCCTCAGTCGTCGCCTGGAGTTGGATCTCGGGGGTTCGGACATCTACGTGAACGCGGTCGGCGGCGTGGAGATCGAAGAACCCGCGGCGGACCTCGGGATCGCGGTGGCCGTGGCCTCGAGCTTTCGCAATCGTTCCGTGGAGCCGCGCACGTGCGTCTTCGGCGAAGTGGGATTGGCGGGCGAGATCCGCGGCACCACCCAAGCGGGCACCCGAGTCCTGGAAGCGGCACGCCTGGGCTTCGAGAAGGCGATCGTTCCCGCGGACAATCTGCGGGCCATCGAAGGAGGGGGGATGCGCGTCGTGCCGGTCGCGACCTTGCGGGAAGCGCTCGAGGAGGCGGCGATCGTATGAACCATTGCCCTCCTCCGCTATAATCCGGGTGGTTTCTCCCATGCGTCCAGTAACGCTTTCGTTTCTTTGGCACTTTCATCAACCCATCTACCGGGATGCGCGCACCGGGCGGATGTTCATGCCTTGGGTTCGGCTCCACGGGATCAAGGACTACACGGGCATGGCGCTTCTGCTCGAGGAGTTCCCCTCCATCCGATGTACCGCGAATTTCAGCCCGTCGCTCCTGATGCAGCTCGAGGCTTACGTCGGCGGCGCGACCGACTCCAGCCTGGAGCTCCTCCGCGATCCCGCAGAGCTTTCGGAGGACGAGCGCAACCGGCTCCTGGAGACGTTTTTCTACGCGCATCCCTCGACGATGATCGGGGCGTTTCCCCGGTACCGGGAGCTCCACGAACTCCGCGGGTCGAAGGTGAAGTTCTCCGGCCAGGACTTCGTGGATCTCCAGGTGCTGGCCAACCTGGCCTGGTTTCACGCCCTCCTCCTCGAGCGCGATCCCGACTTGAAGGAGCTTCGCGCCAAGGGGCGCGGATTCGGGGAGGCCGATCGCCGGATGGTGGCGGAGAAACAGCGGGAGGTTTTGCGCGAAGTGCTCCCGAGATGGCGCCGCCTCCAACCGAGAGTCGAGATGAGCGTGAGTCCGTATTCGCATCCCATCCTCCCCCTCCTGTGTTCGTTCGAGTCCTCCGGGTTCCCGAAGCTCCCGGATCCCGTTCCCGAATTGCGGGACGATGCCGCAGTCCACGTGCGAAGGGCGGCCGAATGGGGGGAACGGATTTTCGGAGAGCGACCGGTCGGCATGTGGCCCTCGGAGGGAAGCGTGAGCGAAGAGGCGTGCGCGACGATCGCCCGGCACGGATTTCGATGGATCGCCACGGACGAGCGGATCCTGGAGGAGTCGCTGGGGCGATCCCCGTCTCGGTCCGAGGTGTATCGGCCGTGGAAACTCGGTGGGCTTACGATCCTCTTTCGGGATTTGGAACTCTCCAACCTTCTCGGGTTCACCTACAAGAATTGGAAACCGGCGGAAGCCGCTCGAGATCTGATCCGACGCGTCGAGGCCGCGCCGGACGGATCGTGGGTGAGCGTGATCCTCGACGGCGAGAATGCCTGGGAGCACTATCGAGGGGGAGCGGTGGAGTTCTTCCGGGCGCTGTACTCCGGGCTGACGGACCATCCGCGGATCCGGACAGCGCCCATGGCGGAGTCCTTGGAACGCGAGGCCGCGCCTCTCTCGCGTCTCCATGCCGGATCGTGGATCGATCGAAACTTCCGCGTCTGGATCGGACATGAGGAGGACGTCCGGGGGTGGAATCTTCTGGGACGCGCGCGGGCCGGACTCCACCCTCAGGCACCTGCGGAGGCTTGGGAGTCGATCTACGCCGCCGAGGGAAGCGACTGGTTTTGGTGGTTCGGCGACGATTTCTCCTCGGCGCAGGATGCCGAATTCGACGCTCTTTTCCGCCGCCATCTCGCCAATGTGTATCAGGCGCTTGGCCGTCCCGAACCGGCGGAGCTTCTCCAGCCGGTGAAGCGACGCGTGACGGCCGTCGTGACGCGCGCGCCGTGGGCGATCCTGAACGTCGTCGTCGACGGTCGGCGCACGGACTATTTCGAATGGATCGCGGCGGGCCACTACGATTTGAGTCGGGAGTACGGCGCCATGGCCGGCGAGTTGTCCTTCCTTTCCGATCTCTACTTCGGATTCGACGCGAAGAGCCTCCTTCTTCGACTCGATTTCCGCACGGGGATCGATCCGCGCGGAGCCTTCGAGGGCAGGACGTTGAGTCTGGTCGCGAGCCAGCCCCGTTCGGTTTCGGTGAAGCTCTGGCCGGCGGAGGGGGAGGCTCGAGCTGCGGTGGAGGAGATCGCCGAGTTCGCTTGTCCCTTCACGGCCCTCGAAGCCCATCCCGGACAGGAGGTCGAATTCGTTCTGGAATTGTCCCGAGATGGAGTGCCCCTCCGCTTCCCCACGACGCTGCCGCTGGCCCTCCGCGTTCCCACACCGGATTTCGAGAAAATCAATTGGATGGCTTGATATGCCTGAACTGAGAAGAGATCCCGTCGTCGGACGTTGGGTCATCATCGCGGTCGAACGCGCCAAGAGACCGGACGATTTCCGCGCCGCGGCCGTCGTTCCCAAGGAACGCGATTGTCCCTTCTGCGAGGGCAGCGAGAGGTTGACGCCTCCCGAGATCGGGTCCCTGCGCTCTTCCGGAGGGAGGAACGAACCGGGATGGCGGATCCGCGTGGTTCCGAACAAGTTCCCGGCCTTGATGATCGAGGGGGATCTCGATCGAAGGGGAGAGGGGATGTACGACCTCATGAACGGAGTCGGCGCGCACGAGGTCATCATCGAGACCCCGAAACACGTGACGAGCATCACCGACCTCGCGGAAGAGCATCTCCGCGAAGTGGTGTGGACCTATCGAGAACGGTTGCTCGACTTGAGGCGGGATTCCCGGATGGTGTACGGCCTCATCTTCAAGAACGTCGGCGAACGGGCCGGCGCCTCCCTGGAACACGCCCATTCCCAGCTCATCGTGACGCCGATCGTGCCCCTGCGCGTCCAGAGCGAGATCGATCGGTGCAAGCAGTACTTCGAGTTCCGCGGCCGATGCCTCTTGTGCGACATGATCAAACAGGAGTTGCAGTCGGGAGTTCGACTGGTCCTCGAAACGCAGCACTTCGTGGCGTTCGAGCCCTTCGCGGCGCGGTTTCCCTTCGAGACCCACATCATGCCCAAACGGCACCATTCCCACTTCGAATCGCTCGAAGAGGCGCAGTCCGGAGAGCTGGCCGGCATTCTTCGCGCGACGATGCTCAAGATCGAGAAGGCGGTCAACCGTCCCCCCTACAACTATCTCATCCATACGAGTCCGCTGAATTCGCCCCCGCTGGAGCACTACCACTGGCATTTCGAGATCATTCCGAGAATCACTCGAGTGGCGGGTTTCGAGTGGGGGACCGGCTTTTACATCAATCCCGTTCCGCCGGAGCATGCGGCGCAATACCTCAGGGAGGTGCGACTCCCATGAAGGTCGCCTTCATCACCCCGGAAGTCGCGCCGTACTCCAAGACCGGGGGATTGGCCGACGTCTGCGGCGCCCTTCCCGACGCGCTTGCCGCTCTCGGAGTCGAGGGGTGCGTGGTGACGCCGGGGTACCGGTGCACCAAGAGCGTCCCCTCGGAGCCCTTTGCCGCGGCCATCAAGATCCGAGTCGGAGATACGGAGATCGAGCCCACCGTTCGCCGCGCGGGCCGCGTGTTCTTCGTCGACCACGATCCCTACTTCGATCGCGAGGGACTGTATGGGACGGCGAACGGCGACTATAAGGACAATGCGGCCCGATTCGTTCTCTTCAGCCGCGCGGCCATGGAGCTCTTGTGCCGCGTGGCCGTTCCGGACGTGCTCCATGTCCACGATTGGCAGAGCGGGCTGATTCCCATCTATGCCCAGACGCTGTACCGAAAGGCCTGCGAGAAGACGAAGTCGGTCTTTACCATTCACAATCTCGCCTATCAGGGACTGTTCTGGCACTGGGACATGCCGCTGACGGGACTCGACTGGCAGCACTTCAATTGGAAGGAGTTGGAGTTCTTCGGAAAGATCAGTTTCATCAAGGCGGGAATCGTATTCGCCGACGCCATCACGACGGTGAGCCCGACCTATGCCAAGGAGATTCAGACATCCGAGTTGGGATGCGGGCTCGACGGAGTCCTGCGCGAACGGGATACGGCGCTTCGGGGAATCTTGAACGGCATCGAGGTGTCGGAGTGGAATCCCGAAACCGACCCGCGCCTCCCGGCTCGCTATTCCGCCCGCGCGATCTCCGGGAAGGCCCAATGCAAGGCCGCGTTGCAGGAAAAGTGCGGGCTGGCGATCCTGCCGGAGACGCCGCTCGTGGGCATGATCGGCCGGCTTGCCGAGCAGAAAGGCATCGACCTCTTCTTGGCCGCGGTCGAGGAACTCTTGAAGGAGGAGGTGCAGTTCGTGATCCTGGGTTCCGGGGAGCCGAGATACCAGGAAGCGCTCGGGGCCGTCGCCCGGAAGCAGCCGGAGAGGGTTTCCGTCCAGGTTCGATTCGACGACGCCCTTGCCCATCTCATCGAAGCCGGTTCGGACATCTTCCTGATGCCCTCGCGGTACGAGCCGTGCGGGCTGAACCAAATCTACAGTCTTCGGTACGGGACGGTCCCGATCGTTCGCGCGACGGGTGGCTTGGCGGATACGGTGGTTCCGGTGACTCCGGAGACTCAGAGGAAGGGAACGGCGACCGGATTGATGTTCTCCGAGTATGCCCCTTCGGCGCTCGTCGGAGCCGTCCGCGATGCGCTGGGGCTCTACCGGGACAAGAAGGCCTGGAAGAAACTCGTTGCGACGGGAATGAAGCAGGACTTCTCGTGGAATCGATCGGCGAAGGAGTACTTGGGGCTGTACGAATCGCTCGTAAGGAAAGGATGAGATGACCGATCTTCTGGAGCGCTTCGACGAACTCAGTCAAGAGTACCTCGCTTGGAAAGACCGCCGGCTCAAGCCGGCGCAAAAGGAATCGGCCAGAGGGCGGGTCGACGGCTACGTCCTTCGAGGAGCGGAGGGAGAAATTCCGCTTTCGAAGATCATGGGCGCAAGGTCGGATCTCCTGGTCGTTCACAACATGGGTCGGTCCTGTCCCTACTGCACGATGTGGGCGGACGGCTTCAACGGACTCGTGACGCACCTCGAGAATCGCGCGGCCTTCGTCTTGGTCTCCCCGGATCCCGTAGAGGCCCAGCAGGCGGTCCGTCTGAGTCGAGGCTGGAAGTTCTCGATGTACTCCAGTCTGGGAACGAGATTCAAACGGGATCTCGGATTCGAAGGCGAGGACGGCCGGCAGGTTCCGGGAGTGTCCGCCTTCCGTCGAGACGCGGATGGGACGATTCGGAACGTGGCCAACGACGTCTTCGGGCCCGGGGACTCGTACTGCAGCGCCTGGCCGCTCTTCGATCTTCTCGAGGGCGGTCCGGGGAAATGGCAGCCGAAGCTGGGGTACTAACGCCCGGGTTGTTTCTGAGCCACGGGCGGATTCCCCTACCGCGTCCCTGACCCGAGCGTGACCTCGACTGCGAGGCCGAGCATCCAGTCCATCTCGAAGGTGTCGGCGCCCTCCGCCGTGGATAACGAAAACGGTACCAGGACGGTCGGCACGATGGCCACCGCAGGGGCGAGACGGACCGGAATCGCCACGGAGATCGCATGCAGAAGGTATCCGGAATTGCGGTCGGTCTCGCCCTCCCAATACGCTCGGCCCTGATAGAGGAGGACATATCGAATCCCGAACGCCGCTCGGTCTGCCAGCTGAATTCTCGGTCCGATGGAGAAATCGACAACGGTCGATCCTTGGTATTCCTTCCGATTTTCGTAGAGCGGAGCCTGGATGCCGAACGAAGTTTCGATTCCAAGCACCCCCGGATAGAGGCCGTAGTCGAGTCGGAAGATCGGATCGAAGGTACCGTTTCCGAACTGGACGTGTTGATGCTCGATCCCCAGAGCGGCCAGCGCATAGGGGTTGTCTTCGATTTCCCCGGTGGGAAGGGACACGCCTGCGCCAATGCGGAGCCAGTCCTTCTTCAGGACCACGTCCGCTTTTCGGAAGTTCAGGAGCAACCTAAAATCCGAAGGTCCTTCGAGAGTCTCGGTGCGATGATGGAGGCGCCCCGTTGGAGAGTCATAGGGGGAACCGTCTGGGAGGTGGTACCGAGCGTTCATCGACTTGACGTCGTAGGGAAGACCGATCTCGACATCCCAATCCGGGGTGAAACTCCAATGGAAGCCGAGTTCCGTCCGGAACCACTCCATCTGGACGACGTGGGCGTGCTCCACGGGATCGTTCGCAGGGTGGCTTCCGTCCATGACCGCCCACTGCTCGCGCAAAGAAACTCGAAACTTCCCGACCGGACCGGTCGAGCCCTCCCGAGGAAGGGAGGGATTGCTTCAGGCAGGTCATCCCTGTCCGAAGGCGAGGGGGGCCAGGGCGGCGACCAGCCCCGCTACGACCACAGCGGCGAAGAGCCTCACGCGAAGGTCAACGGGGAGACGAGTCGGGATATTCACCCGAAATTGGCCCCGCTCCCCTCTCTTCTGCTATCATTCATCCCCCGATGGCGGTGAATTTCGTCTTTTGCGTCCACAACCATCAACCGGTCGATAATTTCGACCACGTCCTTCAGAAGGCGTATGCGGACGCCTATCAGCCGTTCCTCGATCTCCTTCAGCGACATCCGTCGATCAAATTCTGCGCGCATTTCAGCGGTCCCTTGCTCGAGTGGATCGAGAAGAATCGTCTCGAGATGTTCATCGCCCTCCGATCCATGGTGGACGCCGGCCGGCTGGAGCTCTTGGGAGGGGGCTTCTACGAGCCGATTTTCTCGATGCTTCCCGAGGCGGACGTCCTCGGCCAACTCGAGATGATGTCGCGATACCTTCAGCGCCATTTCGGGGCGGAGCCGAAGGGACTCTGGATTCCGGAGCGCGTCTGGGAGCCGGGATACGCTTCGCTCCTGGCTCGGTCGGGGGCGAGGTACGCCGTTCTGGACGACTTCCACTTCCGAGCCGCGGGACTCCGCGACGACGAGCTGCGGAGCTACTTCCTCACCGAAGACCGCGGCGAGCTTTTCCGAGTCTTTCCGCTGCGGGAAGCGCTCCGGTACGCCATTCCGTTTCGCGAGCCCGATTGGACCGTGCAGTATCTTCGCTCGCAGCCGGAGGGCGCCGTCGTCGTGTACGCGGACGACGGCGAAAAATTCGGCAGTTGGCCTCGGACGAAGCAGCACTGCTACGAGTACGGATGGCTCGAGCGCTTCTTGAAAGCGCTCGAATCCGCCCCGGAGATCCGGACCTGCACGTTTCAGGAAGCGCTGGCGTTGCCTCCTGCGGGACGCGTCTATCTCCCGTCGTGCTCCTATCGAGAAATGGGGGAGTGGTCGATGCTGCCGGGGGAGCGGACCGAGTTCGAACGGTGGGTCGAGGAACTCCGCCGTCAGGGTCGCTTCGATTCCGTGAAGCACTTCCTGCCGGGGGGCACGTGGAGGAATTTCAAGGCGAGATACCCCGAGGCCAATCTGATGTACGGCCGCATGCTCTCCGTCTCGCGCAAGCTTGCCGACGCCCCTCCGGCGGCGCGCCGGGCCGCGGAGCCGGAGCTTTACCGCGCTCAGTGCAACTGCGGGCATTGGCACGGAGTCTTCGGCGGTCTGTATCTTCCCCATCTCCGACACAGCGTCTACCGACACCTCATCGCGGCCGAAAACGAACTCGAGAAGGATTCGGGACTCGGGGTCCGGACCCTCGACCTGGACCTCGACGGCTGCGAGGACGTCCGCCTGTTCCATCGGGGACTCAATCTCTTTGTCCTGCCGTCGCAGGGGGGGCGCCTCGCCGAGATCGATGTGCGCGACCGACTCGTCAATCTTACCCCGGGACTCTCTCGCCGGCCCGAGCCCTACCACGCGAAGGCGCGCGAGGCCGTATTGGACACGGGAGAGGCGAAGAGCATCCATGACGTCGTGCTCACCAAAGTGTCCGGGATCGAGCGATTCCTGGAGTACGACACGTACACGCATGCGTCCCTTCTCGATCACTTCCTGGAACCGGGAACGACGCCGGCCGAGGCGGCGTCGGGCCGGCGCGAGTCGGGGGACTTTCTCGAAGCCCCCTATCGAGTCGTCACCCAACGCCGCGGCGAACGAGTGATCGCGCAGTTGACGCGGGACGGCCGGGTCCGATGCGCCGGCCGCGACGTTCCCGTGCGGGTGACGAAAGAAGTCGGCTTGGCCGAGGATCTCCGCGAGTTCTCCGTCGAATACGCGGTCCGCAATCTCGGGCCGAGCCGCCTCGAGACGATGTTCGCGGTCGAGTACTTCCTGGCCGCCTTCAGCCCGACGGCTCCCGACGCCTTTCTCCATCGCGGGGACTTCCAACCCATCGGGACTCTCGGGGAGATTCAGGAGATTCCCGGCGGAATGCCCCTTCGCGTTTTCGACGACTGGCACGACCTCGATCTGGGATTCGTCGCCTCGGGAGACGCGACGTTTTGGATCGTGCCGATCCGGACGGTGTCGATGTCGGAAGGCGGCTTCGAACTCCTGTACCAGGGGACGCTTCTGATGCCCCGATGGACTCTTCGACTCGATCCCGAGAAGGAGTGGCGCGCCGTCGTCACGCACAAGGTCGCCCTGATCGAGAAGGGCGTGCAATGAGGATCCTGATCCTCTCCCGGCGCAAGCGTCTCTACTCGACTCGTCGGCTGGTCGAGGAGGCGCGCCGGCTCGGACACGAGGTCGACGTCCTCGATCCGCTCCGCTGCGTCCTCCAGATTTCCACCGGGACCCCTCAGTTGCTCCACGGGACCCGGGAGGTCAAGGGCATGGACGTGGTCATTCCCCGGATCAGCACCTTCGCGACGGCCTACCTTCTTGCGGTGGTGCGCCAGCTGGAGTGGCTCGGAGTCCCGTCGGTGAACGATCACGGCTCGATCGCGCGGGCCCGGAACAAGTTGGGATGCCTCCAACTCCTGGCCAGCCGCGGGGTTCGAGTGCCGGACACGCTCATCTCGCGGTATCCGAGGAACATGGATCGGCTCCTGGAACGGCTCGGAGGCACGCCGGTCATCCTGAAACTCCTTCGGGGCACGCAAGGCACGGGAGTGATCTTCGCCGAGAGCCAGGCTTCCGTGGAGTCGATGCTCGAGACGATCTGGAGTCTGGGCGAAGACATCATGCTTCAACGTTTCGTGGCGGAGTCGAAGGGCCGGGACGTCCGGGCCCTGGTGATCGACGGAAAAGTGCGCTCGTCCATGAGGCGCGTAGCGCGGGAGGGCGAATTTCGCTCGAACATCCATCGGGGCGGGGTGGGAGAGTCGATTCGCTTGCCGAAGGAATTCGAGCGAGCCGCGTTGAGCGCGACGGAGGCGGTCGGCTTGAGACTCGCGGGGGTCGACATCCTGGAGTCGTCCGACGGACCGCAGGTGATCGAGGTGAACTCGTCGCCCGGGTTTCAGGGCCTCGAGGCCGCGACGGGGGAGAACGTCGCGAGGATGATCGTGGAGTTCGCCGCGAAGACGGCGCGGAAGGCCCGAAGCGCGGGGAGGCGATGATTCCCGAGCAGCGCGAACACTTCGAGATCGCGGGGATCACGGTCCACGTCGGGACGAAGAAGGACGTTCATCTCAAGATCACCGAGCTCTTCACCGCGACGCCGGTGTTCATTCCGGTGACGGTCATCCACGGTACCCACTCGGGTCCGACCCTGTTCGTGACGGCGGCCATTCACGGGGACGAGATCAACGGGATCGAAATCGTCCGTTCGATTCGGAACGACGTGGATCCCCACCAGCTGCGCGGCACGCTTCTCCTCGTGAGCGTGGCGAATCCGATCGCGTTCATGACCCAGACTCGAGACCTTCCCGACGGCCGCGATCTGAACCGCTTTTTCCCCGGACGCAAGGAAGGGTCGATGGCCTCCCACATCGCCTCGCACATCTTCCGCAAGCTGGTGCGACATGCCAATTGGGGCATCGACCTCCACACGGCGGCGCGGGGGCGGGTAAACCTTCCCCACGTTCGTGCGGACATGCGCGTGCAAGCCGTACGACGCCTCGCCCACGCCTTCGGCGCGGAGATCATCCTGGACATGGACGGCGACAAGGGCACCCTGAGGTCGGCCGCGACCCGGGTGGGAATCCCGACCATCGTCTTCGAAGCGGGAGAGCCGCTCAAGTTTCAGCGATCCCTGATCGAGAAGGGGATCCACGGGGTGCGCAATGCGCTGGCGGAAATCGGAATGTACTCCTTCCCGAGAGTCTCGCCGCTTTTCCAAATCGTCGTCGACGATCATCGGTGGATCCGGGCCGAGAACGGAGGCATCTTGATCCTCAATGTTCGCCCCGGTGATATAATTTCAAAAGGAGATGAGATCGCGCTGAACACGAAACCGTTCGGCACCGAGTTGAAGCGACTCCGGGCTCCCTACACCGGACTGGTGGTCGGCTGCACGACGCTTCCGATGGCGATTCCCGGTTCGGCGGTGTGTCACCTCGTCAAGCTCGATCATCGCGCCGCCCTGCTTAAGAAGCTGCTTCGGAGGCAGAGATTGGTGTACGAATGACTCCGGATGACGTGACGATGGCGGGTCGACTGGGACTCGCGCTCCTGCTGGGCGGGTTCATCGGGTTGGAGCGCGAAACGCACAGCCAAGCGGCCGGACTCCGGACGCACATGGTGGTCGCCGTCGCGTCCGCGTTGATCATGCTCGTCTCGATGCGGGTTGGAGGAGATACGGGTCGCGGAGATCCCGGCCGGATCGCGGCCCAGGTGGTCAGCGGCATCGGCTTTCTCGGGGCAGGCGCGATCTTCCGCTATGGAATGACCATCCGCGGCCTTACGACCGCCGCCTGTCTGTGGGCGGCCGCGGGCATCGGATTGGCCTGCGGTCTGGGCTATTGGAAGGGCGCGGTGGCCACCACGGGGGGCGTGCTCATCGCCACGTTCCTCTTCGACAAGGTGGAACGCGCGTTTCTCCGCGAGAGCCAGTACAAGCGGTTCGTGATCAGCTCCAAGGACGGTCCCGATCTCATGCCCCGCGTCGATTCGGTCCTCGGCAAGCACGGCATCTCGATCAAGCAGCGGGGCCTGCATCAGGACTTCACCAGCAAGACCGTCCAGATCACGCTCACGGCCGCCGTACCCCAGTCGTGCAACCTGGAGGCTCTGATGCGCGAGCTCGACTCGATCCCCGAAGTCGAGAAGGTGGAAGTCGAATAGTCCCATGGATCTCTCGCATACGCTCGTCGTCCTGCTGGCCGGCGGCAAGGGGCAGCGTCTGGAGCCGCTTACCCGCGACCGAGCCAAACCTGCGGTCCCGTTCGGCGGAATCTATCGCATCATCGATTTTACGTTGTCGAATTGCCTGAACTCGGACCTCCACAAAGTGCTGGTGCTGGTCCAGTATCGGTCGCGCTCTCTTCAGAGCCACCTTCGCGACGGATGGCAGGTGTATTTCAATCCCGCGGTGGGCGAGTTCCTCGAACCCCTCCCCCCGCAGCACGGAGGAGGGACCGACACCTACATCGGTACGGCCGATGCCGTCTTCCAAAATCTCTTCGCGGTCCGCGAGGAATCGTGCGAATCGGTTCTCATCTTGGCCGGGGATCACATCTACAAGATGGACTACCGTCACATGCTCCGCTTTCACGCGGAGCGACAGGCGGAACTCACCGTGGGTGCGGTCGAGGTGCCCAGGTCCGAGTCCTCGCAGTTCGGCATTCTCCAAGTGGACCCCTCCGGACGCATCGTCGGGTTTCAGGAGAAGCCCGCCGAGGGACATCCGATTCCTGCGAATCCCGCCGTCTGCCTCGCCTCGATGGGGATCTACGTCTTCGACTTCGAGGTGATGGAGGCGGTCTTGCGCGAGGATTCCCGGGATCCGAAGAGCACGCACGATTTCGGAAAGGACATCATTCCGCGCATGGTGGGGAGGAACACCGTGTTCGCCTTCCCGTTCGTCGACGAGAACCGCAAGGAGTCGAAGTATTGGCGCGACGTGGGGACCCTGGACGCCTACTACGCGGCGAATATGGACTTGGTGTCGGTGACGCCGCACCTCAATCTCTACGATCCGAGCTGGCTTATTCGCACGGTGCCGGTCATGGCGCCGCCGCCGAAGTTCGTCTTCGCGCAGGAATTCCCTGGGGGCAGGTTGGGAGTGGCGCTGGATTCGATGATTTCGCCCGGATGCATCATCTCCGGCGGGCGCGTCCGCAATTCGATCTTCTCGCCCCACGTTCGGATCAACAGCTACGCGCAAGTCGAAGAGTCCATCCTGTTCGAGAGCGTCGCCGTGGGACGTCACGCCAAGATCCGCCGCGCCATCATCGACAAGGACGTGGTCATTCCCGAGGGGATGGAGATCGGATACGATTCCGAAGAGGACCGCCGGCGCTTCACGGTGAGCGAGGGGGGCATCGTGGTCATCTCCAAGCGGGCGGTGCTGTAGAAGAAGCATCTAGATGCTTTCCTTGACCCTGAGGAAGGGCCTCCCTAGAATCCGGGCATGCCGGTATCCGCAAGCTGCCCCTTTTGCTCCGCGTCCGCGGTCGGAGAGGCGGGCCAGACGGTCGCCTGCCCTGCGTGCGGCGCGACGTTCGTGATCCAAGGAGGGGGGCCGTCCGTAGGTCCTTCCGCCGGCGATTTCCCCTGTCCCATGTGCGGAGAGACGCTCAAGGCCGGCGCGCGCGTGTGCCGTTTCTGTAAGGCGCAGCTCGGCGGCGCGCCGCCCCCTCCCGGGGGAGCGCCGCAATACGGTTATGCGTACAATCCCCCGCCGCCCAAGAAATCCAACTGTCTCCTCTGGGTGATCCTGGGAATCGTCGGTCTCGTACTCGTGGTGTGCGTGGGCGGACCCATCCTCTTCTTCGTCGTCGCCAAAGACCAAACCAGCAAAAGTCTCTGCAAGGTCCACTTCGAACAAAACCTGTCCCCTCACGTCGCACGATTGCCTCGCGGCAAGGATCTGGACAAGAGCGATCGGGAACGCGTCGCGAAACTGGATCGACTTCGCGGCTTGGCCTTCTGGCGAGAGATCCTGAAGGGGTCGGACCAGGAGCAGGGATACTTCTGCTTGGGCGGGGCGTTGCAGGGCCAACAACGTGGACTCCTCGGCCCCAAGAAACCGTTCTCGCAATACAAGGACGCCGATCCGATCGGGTGTTGCCCGAAAGGCGGACACAAGGACGGCACCTGGATCATGAAGAAGAACGGCAAGGTCGAGTGGGCGTCCACGGACTCCGACGCCTACCGGACGGCCTACGAGCAGCTCAGCGACGAGGACAAGGAAATCGAGATCCGGCCTTCGGACGACAAGATTCCGGATCGCAAGACCCCGGAACGGCCGGGCGATAACCCTTTCGATTAGAGCATCGTCCCATCGACTTTGCCGAGACCATCTCCCTTCCTTCTGGAATTCTCTAGGAACCTCGTAGCCTTCCGCACAACAGGAGGGCGTGAAGAAGGAGACGGAGCATGACCCGAGCGAAAGTGAGCGTTGCCCTCATCGTTCTGGCCTTCGGCGTCGCGCTCTTGGCGAGCGTGAGATCGAATCGGGACCCGTCCCTCTCGAAGCGCACTCTCACCCGGGAGCACGAGAGCTTGTCGACACCGTGCGCGGACGACTCCGATTCCCCGAACCGTGTCCCCGCGCTGCAGAGGAAGCGCGAATCACCCTCGAAACTCCAAGAGATCAAACCCCCGTCCGGGAACGAAGATGCCCGGCTCCTGCGCGACTGGTTGCTTCATCTTTCGGACTCGGAATTGCGATCGCTGGTCCATACGGAGCGGCTCGATGACTATGTGGGCTCGATCCTAAGGGTCCTTGTTCGGCAAGATGCGAGTTCGGGGCCCTCCCAGGAGATCGGTCAATTCTTGGAATTATTGAACGCAAGAATTCTGTCGGTCCAACGGCGATCATTGTGGTCGCCCGGAGGCCAATTAGGAGGTAATCGATGAAGACCATCGTACTGGGTTCGGTTGTTGTCGGACTTCTGGGACTGATGGCGGAGGAGACCGTCGCTCAGGAAGAAATCCAATTCGGGCGCGTCGTGGAGGGGACGCCCGTCTATGTGTACGACATGGGAGACTGGGTTTCGGGACTTCACGGCTACATTCTCCTGCGGAGAGACAATGCGACATACGCCACGGTAGTGGTCCTCAAGAGCCAATACAAGCAGATGACACCGGTCTCGGAAACACGTTGGAATCGAATGGCGGCGTTGATGCATCCGGGAAACAAGATTCAGTTCTTCGGCCTTGGGATCCATGGCCAGTACGCCGATTTTTACTATGTCGGAGCTCCCACTGACCTAATCCGCTGGTAGCGGCAGCACCAGGGTTCAGCGGGGACTGCACGGTTCCGTTCCGCGCGGTCCCCGCTCTCGCATTTCCTTCATCCCCCTGGGACCTTGTCGTAAACTGTCCGCGCTTTTCAGGGGGAGGCATCATGGCGAAGCACGGACCCTTCGACGTCGTCGTTGTCGGCAGCGGACCCGCAGGATATGTCGCCGCCATTCGGGCGGGCCAGCTCGGACTCAAGACGGCCCTCGTCGAAAAGGACGGCAAGTACGGAGGCACGTGCCTCTGGCGGGGATGCATCCCAACGAAGGCCTTTCTGCACGACGCCTATCTCTACGACCAGATCAAGAGCGCCTCGAGATACGGGATCGAAGTCGAGAAGGTGAGGGTCAACTGGGAGGGCGTCCTCAAACACAAGAACACGGTCGTCAAGAAGCTGGGGCTCGGGGTGGAGGGGCTCCTGAAGAAGAACAAGGTGCAATGCTTCGTGGGATTCGGTTCCGTCAAGAAGCCCGGTCTCGTGTCGGTGGGCGACGACGAAATCCAGACGAAGAATATCGTCCTGGCTACGGGGTCCGACGTGAAGTGGTTCCCCGGGATGGAGCCCGACGGCAAGGGGATCATCACGAGCAACGAGGCCCTCGATCTCAAGGCGATCCCGAAGTCGATCGTCGTCATCGGCGCGGGCGCGGTGGGGATCGAATTCGCGTCCGTCTTCCACCGATTCGGCTCCGAAACCACCCTGGTCGAGCTCCTGCCGCAAGTCGTCCCGCTGGAGGACGAGGAAATCGCGAGAGAGCTGGAGAGGATTCTGGCGAAGCGCGGGATGCGGATTCTCACCGGGACCAAAGTCGAAGCGATCAAGCCGGGATATGAAGTCGTCGTCGCGCGCAACGGGAAATCGGAGACGATCAAGGCGGAAAAGGTGCTCGTTGCCGTGGGCCGAAAGCCGAATACGGAGAAGATCGGACTCGAGCACACCCGGGTGAAGACTGAACGCGGGTTTGTCAAGGTGAGTCCCGCGATGGAGACCGACGAGCCGGGGGTCTACGCGATCGGGGACATCGTCCCCACGCCGATGCTCGCGCACGTCGGGAGCGCGGAAGGGATCCTCGCAGTGACGCGCATCGCGGGGAAAGAGGTCCATCCCATCCTCTACGACCGAGTCCCGAGCGTCACCTACTGCGATCCGCAGGTCGCGAGCGTCGGACTCGGCGAGAAGAAGGCTCGCGAGCGCGGGTACGACGTCAAGGTGGGAAAGTTCCCCTTCTTGGGAATCGGAAAGGCGTCCATCGAGGGGGAGAACGAGGGGATGGTCAAGGTGGTCGGAGAGAGCAAGTACGGCGAGATTCTCGGCGTCCACATCCTTCACGCGCATGCGGGCGAGATGATCTCCGAGGCGGTCGCGGTGATGAACGGCGAGCTCACGGCGGAGGAACTGGCGCACTCCATCCACCCCCATCCCACGCTCTCGGAGGCGGTCATGGAGGCGGCGCATGCCTATTACGGACAGGCGATCCATATCTGACTTGGGTACAATGTTCGGAGTCGATGAACAGGAGCCTTCACAAAGGAGTCCGGGAGGGCGGCGCATGAAACGCTGGCTCGGACTGCTCGGAGTCTCGGCTTTCCTGGCCGCGGCGTGGTTCTATCAACCATCGATGCTCCCGAGTACCTGAACGATGAAGGTGGTGACGGGCCTGGGATGCCCGGGATGCGGACTCACGCGATCGGTGACCTCGGCGGCGCACGCGAAGCTCGGCGAAGCGTTCCGATACCACATCTTTGGCCCGGCGATTCTCCTCGCGACGGTCGCGGCGTGGTTTGCGTTCTTGATCGGGCGGAAGGTACCGATCGACCATCCGCGGACCGCGAAGATCCTCCTGGGACTCGTCTTCGTGCTCATGGCCTATTGGATTGTCCGGATTCTCCTGGGAGCCGTCCCGTGAGCGAGGTCCAGGTCTCGCGCAAGCCGCCCTGGTTCAAGGTGCGTCTTCCCTCGGGCGAAGGGTATCGGACGACGCTCCAGGTCGCGCGCCAAAAGCGCCTCCACACGGTGTGCGAAGAGGCGCGGTGTCCCAACATCGCCGAATGCTGGGGGCGAAAGACCGCGACGTTCATGATTCTGGGCGACGTGTGCACGCGATCGTGCGGTTTCTGCGCCGTCAAAAGCGGAAGGCCGACCGAGCTCGATCTGAACGAGCCGATCCGGACGGCGCGGGCCGTACTGGAACTCGGGATCCGGCACGCCGTGATCACGAGCGTGAATCGAGACGAACTGGACGACGGCGGAGCGGGGATCTTCGCGGAAACGGTGCGGCAAATCCGCCGGGTCTCGCCCGGCACGCGGGTCGAGGTTCTCGTTCCCGACTTCCTGGGGAAGCGGGAAGCCCTACAGAAGATGTGGGAGGCGCGACCCGACGTCTTCGGCCACAACATCGAGTGTGTCCCGCGCCTTCAGCGTGCCGTCCGAAGCGCCGCGAACTACGAGCGGTCCCTCTCCGTCCTCGAGGAAACGAAGAAGCAGGGGGACATGCTCGTCAAAACCGGGCTCCAGCTTGGACACGGCGAGTCGTGGGAGGAGATCCTCGCGGTGATGGAAGATCTGGTCCGCATTGGACTCGACATGTTCACGATCGGTCAGTATCTCCAGCCGACCCGAGAGCACCTTCCCGTCCGGCGGTGGTATACCCCGGCGGAATTCGCCTCGCTCCGCGAAGAGGCGCTTCGACGCGGAATCCGATACTGCCAATCGGGTCCGTTGGTTCGAAGCTCCTATCGCGCCGAAGAACCGTTCGAACCGTAAACGATTCTCCCCTCCGGGTTCTCCGGATTCCATGGAGAATCTGTCCCTCGTCCGCCTGGTCTGCGCGCGTCGCGCGCGATTCGCCGCGGTCGCCGCGTCCTCCCTCCTCGTAGGCGCCCTGGGATGGGCCACGGCCTTTTTCGTGCAGGCGGTGCTGGACCGTATGGGACAGCCACATATTCTATGGTCCGCCGCCGCGACTCTGGCCGTCGTCGCCGTACTCCGTTTCGCGTTGGCCGTCCTCCGTCAGCGGCTTCAGCTCGGACTGGCCTACGGGGTCGAGGGGGAGCTGTCCGAGGAGTTCCTCCGCCATGTCGGTCGTCTCGAAATGCGAGCGGTCGAGCAAACCACGCCGGGAGACCTGGTGCGTCGCCTGCGGGGGGTGGACTACCTGCGGACTCTCCTCGAAGACCGCGCGGCGGGGATCGTTTTCGATGCCTGCCTCGCTCTGGGGGCCCTGCTTCTCCTGATCCTCAGGTCCCCGGCGTGCGTGCCCTTCGTCGTCGTTGGCGCGATGCTCCCCGCTCTCGTTTCGCTCGTGGCTCGACGGGGGTCCACGGCGTCGTTCCGCGAAATCCAAGAGGCCGATGGGCGATACACCCAGGGAACGATGGAGGCGGTGCGCGGGGTTCGAGAGGTTCGCCTGCTCGGTGCGGAGGATTGGATGTTGGGGCGCCTCACGAAGGTTCGCACGGCCTGGACGGCGGCTCGACGCCGTCATGTGCTTCGAGCCGGCACCGCGCAATCCTTGTCCCTCCTTCTCACCACGCTGTCGGGTGGGGCTCTTCTCCTCTTCGGGGCGCTTCGCAGGATGAGTCCCGGAGAGCTGATGTTCGTTCTCACCCTGGCGGGAATGCTCGTCGCGCCGCTGGAGCAACTCGTTTCGACGGGGGTCGTCTTCTCGGAAGCGCGGGTGGCCCTGACCCGAATCGAGGAAGTGCTCCGACTTCCCGCGGAACCGCGCCTCCGGGGCTCCGACGTCCCCCGAGGAGGGATCCGTCTCGAAGGAATCGACTTCGCGTATCGGCCGGACCGCCCGGTCTTGCGAAACCTGGATCTGGAGATCCCCGAGGGATCCACGGTGGCCATCGTGGGCGAGAGCGGCGCAGGAAAATCGACGCTCCTGGCGCTCTTGTCGGGGCTGTACGTTCCGGATGCGGGACGGATTCTCGTCGGGGGCACGGACCTTCGCGCCTTGCCCCTCGAGGCGTGGAGGCGCCGAATGGGAGCCGTCTTTCACGATCCGCGCTTCTTCGAGGGAACGGTGTTGGAGAACCTCCGTCTGGGCTGCGAATCCGCTTCCTTCGAGGACGTACGGAGGGCGGCTCGAAAGGCGTGCGCCGAGGAATTCATCTTGCAGCATCCCCGGAAGTACGAGGCGCCCCTTCTTCGAGACGGATCCGGATTCTCCGCCGGGCAGCTCCAACGGTTGGCGTTGGCCCGCGCCTTGGCGCGGGAGCCCGAGTTGCTGCTTCTCGACGAGGCGACGAACAATCTCGACGCCCGAACGGAGGCGGGGGTGCTCGGAGCGCTTGCGGAGGGGCGGACGCGAAGGACGACCGTCTTCGTCTCGCATCGACTGGCGAGCACGGTGCGCGCGGACCGGATCGTCGTCCTTCACGAAGGACGCGTGGCCGAGTCGGGGACGATTCGCGATCTCCTGGAGCGGGACGGTCTCTACCGCCGCCTCTGGCACCGTCAGCTTCCCGTAAACGAATCGATCGGGAGGGTTCTCTCGATCCCGGAGGTACGACGATGACACACGTGGCCGAACACGTCCGGTGGCGGAAGATCGACGGCGCCGTCGTGATTCTGGATCTCCGATCCGAGAAGTACTTCGTCCTAGACGCGATCGGCACGGCAATCTGGGAAGGGATCGCCGAGGGGGTCGACTCCCAGGCCGAGATCTCCGCGCTGGCGACTCGATACGGCGTATCCCGAGAGCGCGTGGCGGAGGACGTTCGAGTCTTCGTGGATCGGGCCAAGGTGCAAGGACTCCTCGCGACTCGGCCGGCCGAGCCGCCGCCTCGGCTCCGTGCCGGCGCGAGAGAGGGGCGCCCCGCGTGTCCGACGCTTCGCGCGTGGTGGAGCCTCCTGGCGACGGCGCACCATCTCGCCCGTCACGGCTTTGCGGCGACGTACGGCGCGTACGAAGCGCTACCGGTGCCCGACGCCGCTGCGGACGTCGACGAGCGCCTCGCGGAGGCCGTCGCCGCCTTCGCCAAGGCCGAGAATGTTTTCCACATGAAGCGCGCGCCCGAGGACTGCGTCCCCCGATCGCTCGCCCTCTTCCGTTTCCTGCGTTCGGTGGGGATTCCCGTCGAGCATTGCATCGGCGTTCGCCGCTTTCCGTTCGGGGCGCATGCTTGGGTGGAGTTCCGCGGCGAGATCGTCCACGACAGCCTTTCGACGACCACGAACTATGGGACCCTGGCGCGAATCGGGGTTTGAAGGCTTTTCTTACTTACGGGAGGAATGCCATGACCGAAGAGTATCGCACACCCGAGATCGTGAACATGGGCGAGGTGACGGAACTGACGGGGGGCGGAAGCACGCCTCTCGCGGACATCCCGGGCGATCCGACGGGCGGATATAACCGCGGGAAACTCGAGGTGGAACTCGACTGACGGATGTGGGGGAAGGGGCCCTCAGGGTCCTTTCCCCCTCCGGGGGAGATCGTCATGAAAAGATTCTTCGGCCGCCTGCCTGCGTCGGAAACGGGATCTTCGGGTCCTTGCGTTTCGCACCGGGGGACCATCGCCAACCGAGAGGCGCTTCTCGAGGAGGCACGGCGTCGCGGAGAACCGATCGGGGAGGTGGGGGATGGCGATCTCCTTCTCCGGGCCTACCGGTGGTGGGGGGACGGATTGCAGGCTCGCGTTCTCGGAGAATACGCCGTGGCGATCGTGGACGAGCGAGCCGGCAGGGCCTTTCTTACTCACGACGGACTCGGCGTGATGCCGCTCTTCTACGGCCGGCACGGGGACGATTTCCTCTTCGGCTCGCATCTCGAAGATCTCGTCGCGCTTACGGGCGTCGGGGAACTCGACGAGGAATACCTCGCGGACGTCCTCTCCCTCGGAGTTCACTTGGGGGAGCGTACTCCCTATCGCCATCTCCGCCAGCTCCTCCCGGGCACCAGTCTGCGGTGGGAGGGGGGGCGCGTGTTCGTGCGGAAGACCTGGGATCTCTCCTCCGTGCGGTCGATCGAAGGGATTTCCGACGAGGAGTGCGAGGAGCGCTTGCGCTCCCTCCTGCGCGAAGGAGTGACGGCGGCTCTTCGGGCCGATGGACCGGTTTGGAGCGAGCTCTCCGGCGGCCTCGACTCCTCGTCCATCGTGTGCACCGCGGCGCACGCGGGCACGCGGCTGGACACCCTCTCCTTTACCACTCGCTCGCGCACGGCGGACGAGCAGAAATGGATTCGGGCGGTGGTGGAGAGATACGACCTTCCGTGGCACTCGATCGATTTCGACCGGTGTCCGCCGTTCTCCGAGATGCCGGACCGTTTCTTCGCGGTACCGAGCTCGGTCCTTTCCGTCGCCGGGCTTTATCGGAAGTACGAGGAGCTGCTTTCGGGGCACGGAGTGCAGGTCCTTCTGACGGGAACCGGAGGCGATCAGGTCTTCTGCGGAGATTACCCCGCTCCGGACCACCTGGCGGATCAGCTCTCTCTCGGTCGTATGCATCGGCTGATTCGAGGCGTACGCTCGTGGAGCGAAGGAAGCGACGAAAAGCGATCGTTCCTCCATGTCCTCCTGCGGGGCGCGATCCAACCCCGCCTGGATCATGCGCTGGATCGAAATCTCCGGAAGCGGGAACGCCCGGGCGTCCCGCCTTGGCTCCGCGCGGACTACGCGGGACGGATGATGCTGGAGGATCGAAGCCGGCGGAGAGTCGCTCCCCGGTGCCGGTCCGTGGGACAGCAGGGACTCCTGGAACGCCTCTGGCCGGCGCATCTCGTGGCTACGGGACGGGCTCACTACGTCCGAGGCTTCGAGTTTCGGTACCCGCTGCTCTACCGCCCCCTCGTCGAGTTCCTGTTCGCGCTCCCGCACGATCGGAAGGCGGGACCGGACGAAGACCGGAGCCTCCAGCGTCGCGCGCTTCGCGGGATTCTTCCGGAGACGGTCCGGACACGGAGGGGGAAGATGGGCCCTCAACGCCTATATCACGACGGCTTGGCGAAGAGTCGGGAGTGGCTCGAGGCGCTGACCGACCGGCCGAGGGTCGTCGAGCGCGGATACGTGGACGCGGAGCGATGGCGCGAAGCCGTGGCCCGGATGCGGCACGGCGCGACGCACGGTCTTCCGCTCTTCCTCGGGACGGCGACGCTCGAGGTGTGGCTCCGGGGCTTGGAGTCGGCGCCCGTTTTCGTTGACACTCCCTCCGCGAGGTGAGAAACTCCCCGTCCGAATGATTCCCTTCGTGCCGCGCGAGATGTTCCTCACCAAGGGCGTCGGAAGGCACAAGGAGAAACTCGCCAGTTTCGAAGAGGCGCTTCGCAACGCTCAGATCGCGCGGTTCAATCTCGTCCACGTCTCCAGCATCTTTCCCCCGCACTGCAAGCTTCTCTCCCCGAACAAGGGGCTTCGCAAGCTGCAAAGCGGCCAGGTCGTCGCGGTCGTCATGGCTCGGTCGGAGACCAACGAGAAGAATCGGCTGATCGCGACGTCCATCGGAGTCGCGATTCCTTCGAACAAGGACCAGTACGGCTACCTCTCCGAACACCACAGTTTCGGCGAGACCGAGGAACAAGCGGGGGAGTACGCGGAGGACCTGGCGGCCTCGATGCTGGCCACCATCCTCGGGCTCGACTACGAGCACGGAGCGACTTGGGATCAGCGCGAGCAGCAGTGGAAGATGAGCGGACAGATCGTCAAGACGATGAACATCACCCAATCGGCGATCGGGACGGCGGGGCTGTGGACGACGACGATCGCCTCGGCCGTTCTCATTCCCTAGGGCATGAAACAGAAGAACTCGCATCCGTTCACGCAGCATCCCGTCGTGCCGCTGGTTCCGGGTCGGATGACGGCGGCCGAATATCTCCGCGCCTGTGCAGACCTTTCCTTCCAGGCGCGAAGCCTCGGGACCGCGTTCGAGATCTGGCAGAAGGCGCTGCAGGACGATACGACCATCTTCCTCGGACTCTCGGGTGCGATGACGCCCGCGGGGCTGAGGAAGGTGATCGTCCACCTCCTCGAGAATCGACTGATCGACGTCCTGGTGACGACGGGAGCCAACGTCTTTCACGATCTCCACGAGACCTTGGGCAAGCATCACTACAAATGCCACCCGGCGACGGACGACAAGCTGCTCCGCCGGCACTACTTGGATCGGATCTACGACGTTCTCGGGAACGAGAAGGAATACGGCCAACTCGATCGGCTGATCTCGAAGGTGGCGGCCTCGCTCCCCAAGCGTCCCTACTCTACGCGCGAATGGTTTCACGAGTTCGGCGCGGTGCTGAATTCGATGAAGAAGGACCAGGGGATCGTCACGGCCGCCTACGAGGCGGGCGTGCCGATTTACGCCCCCGCCCTCGGGGATTCGTCCTACGGCATCGGCATGGCCGCGTACAAAGAGTCTCGGGACTTCCTGCTCCATCCGATCAAGGACGTGCGCGAGACCGCCGAGATCGCGGCGGAGGCTCCGCGAACCGGGATCGTGTTCATCGGCGGGGGGACGCCCAAGAACTTCACGCAGCAAACCGAAGTGACGGCGGAGTACATGGGCTACGAGATGCAGGGACACAAGTACTGCATCCAGATCACCACCGACGCCCCCCACTGGGGAGGATTGTCGGGCTGTACCTTCGAGGAGTCCACCTCGTGGGGCAAGATCCACTTCGAGGCCGAGAAGATCGCCGTCTACTCCGATGCGACGATTTCGCTCCCGCTCCTGGCGTGCGGCCTCGCGGAGGTCCGCGCCCACCGGTTCCGACCCTCGCGTCCCAAGTTCACGTTCGGCGAGGAACTTCGGATCACGCGCGAGAAGCTCCGCAACTAGCGATGGAAGGCCGATGGCACTTCCTCGGCATCCCGCGGGACTACGCCCGATACGAAACCGCCCGATTCGTGGTCGTGCCGGCGCCTTGGGATCGGGCGGGGTCCGGGACACGGTACGGCCCGAGCGCCATCCTCGAGGCGTCGCATCAGATCGGGCGCTTCGACGAGGAACTCGGATTCGAGCCGTGGAAGGCCGGAATCCACACTCTTCCTCCCGCGGCGACGGCTCGCGATCCGGAGGGAACGCTGAGTCGGCTCGCAGACCTCGTGGAAAAAGAGGTGCGGGCGGGCAAGTTTCCGATCGTGCTCGGGGGGGATCGCCTTCTGACGGAGGGATCTCTCGCGGGAGTGGCCCGAGTCCATGCGAAGATCTCGGTGCTGCACCTGGACGCGCACGGCCGATCGGACGGTGGAAAGGGAATGTCCGCGATCGCGGAGAGAATCGTCCAGGTGGGAGTCCGGACGGTCGCCGAGCCGTGTACTCCCTCCAAACGGATTCAGACATGGCTCGTGCGCCAGGAACGGGACGTTCGCGCGCTGGTTCCCAAGATGCTCGAAGGATTGGGGGAGATGGTGTATCTCTCCCTGAATCTCCACGCGTTGGATCCCTCCATCGTGCCGGGGGTACGCGTCCCCGTGCCGGGAGGCTTGGGATGGTGGGACGCGTTGGAGATTCTCCGCGCCGTGACGCAGGCCAGAAACGTCGTGGCGGCGGACGTGGTCGAGCTTTGCCCGCTTCCCGACTCCGTCGTGAGCGAGTTCGCGGCGGCGCAGTTGGTCTATCGGCTGATGGGGTATGTCGTGCACAAGGACACTCAAAAGTCCACGGTCCGGCGAGTTGTCCGCTCGAGGGGGAAGCGGTGAGCGTCCGAAGCCCCGCCGCCGCCGGTACGTTTTATCCGAGCCGGGCCGAGGAACTGCGCGCGGAGATGGCCCGGTGTCTGCCCGCCGGGGAACGCGCTGCGGCACTGGCGGCCATCGTGCCCCATGCCGGTTATCGATACTCCGGTCGCGTGGCCGGCGAGGTGTTCGCCCGAATCGAGATTCCCCGTGACGTCGTGATTCTCGCCTTCCACCATCGCGGGCGCGGAGCGGACGTGGCCGTTTCCTCCAGCCACGAGTGGCTCACGCCGCTCGGGAGATCGCCCGTGAACGAAGGCTTGGCCCGTCGCATCGTCGAAACGTGCCCGGGAGCGAGCTTCGACGATGAGGGACATCGGGAGGAGCATTCTGCCGAAGTGCAGCTCCCCTTCTTGCAGTTCCTCCGGAGCGACGTTCGGATCGTCCCGGTGGCGTTGAGCCTTGGACTGGAAGAGGAACGAAGACTGGCAGATTTCGGCCGCGCGCTCGCCGGCGTTCTGGACGATGAGCTCGTGATCGGATCGACGGATCTCAACCATTACGAGAATCACGAGCGGACGCTGGAAAAGGACCGCAAGGTCATCGATCCCATGGAGCGCCTCGACGGGACGGAATTGGCGCGGGCGATCGAGGCCCATCGCGTCTCGATGTGCGGATTCGCGCCGGCGATCGCGACGCTGGCGTTCGCCCGAGCGAAGGGCGCGACGAAGGCGGAAACCGTGGCGCACCGAACCAGCGGCGACGCCTCCGGGGATTTTCAGCGATGCGTGGGGTACGTGGGGATGATTATTCGTCGGTGAAAAATGTGGAAGCTGAAGCGGACGCACACGTGCGGTGAACTCCGGGCCGAGCAATCGGGGCAAGAGGTGATCTTGGACGGCTGGGTCGACGCCCGCCGGAATTTCGGCAACTTGCTTTTCATCGATCTGCGGGACCGCTACGGCAAGACGCAGATCCTCTTCAGTCCCGACCGGGATCCCGCCCTCCTGGAGCACGCCTCTCGAGTCGGGAAGGAATGGGTGATCGCCGTGCGCGGCGTCGTGCGACGGCGCGACGCGGACACCGTGAATTCCAAGATCCCCACGGGGGAGATCGAAGTGGACGCCCTCGAACTCGAGATCGTCAACGAAGCGAAGACGACGCCGTTCGAAATCTCGGAACGGATCACCGTCTCCGAAGAGATGCGGCTCCAGCATCGCTATCTCGATCTGCGCCGGCCGTGGATGCAGCGCAACATCATCGTGCGGAGCAAGATCGTCCATGCGATCCGCCACTACATGGACGGCCAGGGATTCCTCGACATCGAGACTCCCTACATGGTGAAGTTCACCCCCGGAGGGGCGCGGAATTTTCTCTGTCCCAGCCGTCTCTATCCGGGTCGGTTCTTTGCCATGGCCGAATCGCCGCAGATCTTCAAGCAGCTCTTCATGGTGAGCGGCATGGACAAGTACTACCAGATCGCGCGCTGTTTCCGCGACGAGGACCTCCGGGCGGATCGCCAGCTCGAATTCACCCAACTCGATCTCGAGATGTCCTTCGTTCAGCCCGAGGACGTGATGGGCGTGATCGAAGGATGCGTCGTGGAGGTGTGGAAAAAGGTGGCGGGGGTCGAGGTTCCCCGGCCGTTTCCGCTCATCAGCTACGAAGAGTCGATGCGGCTCTACGGCACCGACAAGCCGGACCTTCGCTTCGAGCTGAGGATTTGGGACGCGTCGGAGGCGGTCCGCGCGAGCGGATTCAAGGTCTTTGCGGGGACGGTCGCCGCGGGGGGCGTCGTACGCGGACTCACCGCTCCGGGTTGCGGCTCGTGGTCGCGGAAGCAGGTCGAGGAGCTGGAGAGCTACGTCAAAGGGATCGGCGCCATGGGACTGGTGAGCCTCAAGGTCGAAGGAGGAAAGCTGGCGGGAGGGAGCGCAAAATTCCTCGGAGATCCGGAAGTCCGGGGAATCCTGGGAGTCTCCGGGGCCAAAGACGGAGATCTCTTGCTGCTCATTGCGGATGAAAGGGACAAGGCGGCCACGATCCTCGGCGGATTGCGACTGCTCCTGCGGGACCGCCTCTCGCTCGTGAAATCGAACGCCTTCCAATTCTGTTGGGTCGTGGACTTCCCGATGTTCGAGATCGGGGAGGACGGGAGCGTCGGCGCGAAGCACCACCCGTTCACCTCGCCGAAGGACGAGTTCCTCGACCTTCTCGAAAAGGAGCCGATGAAGGTCAAGGCGAAGGCGTACGACCTCGTGCTCAATGGCGTGGAGCTGGGGGGCGGTTCCATCCGGATTCATCGGCGCGACGTCCAGCAACGGATTTTCAAGCTCCTAGGGCTCTCGGAGGAATACGCGCGCGACCGTTTCGGCTTTCTCCTGGAGGCGTTCGAGTACGGCGCTCCTCCCCACGGCGGGATTGCGCTGGGGTTGGACCGACTGGCGATGCTCGTCCTGGGTCTCGACAACATCCGCGACGTGATTACGTTTCCCAAGACCCAATCGACGGTGTGCCTGATGACGGGGGCGCCGGGGAGCGTGACGGAGAAGCAGCTCAAGGAACTCCACATCCGAGTGGTGGATCTCCCATGATTACGCAGGGCGAACCGAAGAAGTTGTCCGTCCAGGGAGCGCCCTTTCGGTGCACCGCCTGCCGGCACGAGCGCTTTTGGCGCCGGCGCGTTCGACTCGACCTGTGGAACGCCGAGGAAGGGATCGACTTCGCGAATGTCGCCGTGAGCGCCTTCGTGTGCGAGCGCTGCGGGTACGTCCATCAGTTCATGGATCCTAAATCCTAAGCAGGGCGACGCAAAAAGTTGCATCCCTACGCCCTGCTTATCCCGAGCGAAGCGCAGCGGAGTCGAGGGGTTGCGCCTCTGAGACCCTGCGGCCCGCAGGGAGTGCAAGATTCTTTTTCGGCAGGAACGCTCCGGGTCCGTTCGCGCCGCGCCCGCACTCTGCTGAACGAAAGCCTCGGTCCCGTCGTCGATACGGTCTGGAACCAGGTGCTCTTGTTGCGAATCTGGTTGCGCGAGCGGGACGACTGATTTTCCGGTAACGCGGATCGTTCCGGGGGTACCCACTCCCGGAGGGATCGATGACGATACGGATCGCGCTCCTGCTTGCCCTGGGCACCGCCGGAGGGACCCAGGAATCGAAGGGGCAGAGCTTCGACGAAAGGATCGAAGCGGAGCTGAAGAAGGCCGGAGTCCGGCCCGCCCCCCTCTGCGACGACGCCGATTTTCTCCGTCGTGTCTCGCTCGATCTCGCGGGCGTCATCCCCACCCCCGAAGAGGTCGTGGCATTTCTGGACGATCGGAACTCCCAGAAGCGCTCGAAGAAGATCGACCAACTCCTGGCGGGAGCCGAGTTTGCCGATCACTGGGCCCGAATCTGGATGGTCTTCCTCATCGGGACGCCGTTGGGCGACGCCGACCTCGGACGCGCGTGGTTCCTCGAGTACCTTCGGGATTCCCTCGCAAGAAACCAGCGATATGACCGTGTGGTGCGCGAGATCCTCGCCGCCGAAGGGAATCTCGACGAGAACAAGGCAGCCGTCTATCTCTATCGCTGGCAGGACGCCGCCGACCAGACGAGCGCCGCGGTCCGCCACTTTCTCGGAGTTCAGCTCCGCTGCGCCCAGTGCCACGACCATCCCTTCGATTCGTGGACTCAGAGGGATTTCTGGGCGACGGCGGCCTTTTTCGCCCGAGCGACGCGCGGCTACAGCGAGGAAGAGATCGTGATGGAGCCGACCTACGGCTTCGAGATCGGTCGCTTGAGTTTGACCGAGGCCGAAGAAGGCGAAGTCGACTTGCCCGAAAGCCGGCATGCCATGAAACTTCCTCCCCGGTTCCTCGGCGAGAAGACGGATACGAATCCGAAGCATCGCCGAAAGGCGCTCGCGGATTGGATGACATCGCCGAAGAACCCCTGGTTCGCGAAGGCTACCGTCAACCGCATCTGGGGGATTCTCCTCGGCCGCGGATTCGTTCATCCGGTGGACGATTTCGGGACTTCGAAGACCCCCGTCTACCCGGAAGCCCTGAACCGGCTCGCGGAGGAGTTCGTCCGATCCGGTTTCGACCTCCGCGCCTTGATTCGTAGGGTCTTGAATTCGCGGACCTATCAACGCGCTTCGCGACCGGCCGACTCCAAGCATCCGTTCGCCGCGGCGGAGCGCCGGCGAATGAGCCGACATCAGTATTTCACCTCCGTAGCCCGCGCCGGAGATTTCGACTTCACGTTCCCGGTCGAGATCGAGGAACGGGACCCCGCCATGGGGCCGGCGACGGAGATGAAGGATTTCAAGGAAGACTATCTCTATCAGATCCAGCGCGCGAACTCGCCGGTCGAGAAGACGCTCCTTCGCATGAACGGATCGCTCGTCATCGACGCGATCGTCAGCGGCAAGCGGCTCCCGAAGACGCTCGAGACTTGCGATACGAACGAGAAGCGGATCGAATGGCTCTTCCTCGCCTCGCTCTCCCGACGACCGACGGTGGGAGAGCGTGACGTGTTCCTCGACTACCTCGACGGCAAGGAGGAGTATCCCGCCTATGAGGACATCCTCTGGACGCTCCTAAACTCCACGGAATTCGGAGTGAACCGATGACGTGCGACTGTTCGCGCCGAGATCTCCTCAAAGTCGGCTCCGGGGGCCTGCTCGCCATGCTCTTCTCCGGCAAGCTCGGCTCCGTCTTCGGGCAGGAGCAGGCGGCGCGGGCGAAGGCCTGCATCTTTCTCTTTATGTACGGCGGCCCGAGCCACATCGACACGTGGGATCCGAAGCCCAAGAGCCCCTGCGGGGGGACCTTCAGGCCGATCCGTACCAAGGCGGGATATGAGATCTGCGAGCACATGCCCGAGATCGCCAAAGTCTCGACAAAGATCTCGATCATCCGCTCGATGACCTCGAAAGAAGTCGATCACGGTCGTGGCGCGTATTATCTTCGCACCGGATATCGGCCTCAGGAAAGCGTCGAGCATCCGCCTCTGGGCTCGATCTTCGCGAAGGAGCTCGCGAGAGACGACGCGGACGTCCCCCCGTTCGTCACGATCTCGCCTGGATTCGATACCGGATTGGGTGCCGGCCTCCTCGGCGAAGTCTGGTCTCCCTTCATCCTCGACACGCCCGGCGAGGTCCCATCGACGCTCGCGTGCCCCGACATCCTCAGCGAAGAGCGGCAGTCCGACCGACTCCGGCTCCTCGAGGAGTACGAGAAGCGTTTCGGCGAACAGCGCATGGAGGGCGAGGCGGCGTTAGCACGATCTCTGCACCAGAAGGCGGCCCGGTACAGGAAGGGCCCCCTTCGTCGCGCGTTGGATCTCTCTCGGGAGGAGGATTCCGTGCGAGAGGCGTACGGCAAGAACGACGGCGGGTACACGCCCTTCGGACAATCCTGCCTCACCGCCCGCCGACTCGTAGAATCGGGCGTCAAGTTCGTCGAGATTACCCACCAGGGATGGGACACCCACGAGAACAATTTCGATCTCACGCGCGACCTGTGCCGCGAGACGGATGCGGGATTCGCCGCGCTCGTCCGGGATTTGGACCGACGCGGGGTCCTGGACTCCACGCTGATCGTGTGGGCCGGTGAATTCGGCCGAACTCCCAACATCAACGCCCAAGGCGGACGGGACCATCACGGAGATGTCTTCTCAATCGCGCTGGCGGGCGGCGGGATCCGCGGGGGCCTCGTCGTGGGCGCAAGCGACCCCGACGGTTCGCAGGTCCAGCATCGAGCGGTCACCTTCCCCGAAGTGATGGCGACCGCAGCCGCGCTGGCAGGCCTCAATCCCGAGAAAGAGTATTCCACTCCCGAAGAGCGCCCCATCAAGCTCGTTGACGACGCCCGGCCCATCCGCGAGCTGATCTCGTAGCTCGCTTCGCCCGTGTCTGGCGAAAACCCGCACGAGTCCCCAGGACTCGTCCTCGACGACACCCGCGCCGGCATCGCCCCGGCTAGGACCGTGTCGGCCTGATTAGGCCGACACGCTCCTAGGCGTATCCAACACTTCGACGACCGTCCTCGCTGGATTTCCGAGCGACGGAGCTTGCCCTTCCATCCCCTGGGCCACCAACACCGGCGCCAAGTCGACGATGTCCAAAACGAAGTCGTCCGGATGCACCGTCTCAACAGGATCCGGAACCGCTTCGTTCATCCCTTGCCGCGTCCGCGCGAGGAAGCACGCTCGTCGGGTCCTGCGGAGGATATACTTCATGGGGTATGGCTCGCAGTCTCGACACTTCCCTCGGGGGGGCGAATGCTCACTTCCCGACCACTCGATGGTCGGCCATAATCGGCTTGGGAGAGGCCGGAGGGGCGGAATACCAGAAGCGTCTCGGAGAGCTCCTCGAGAAGTATTGGAAGCCGGTGTACGTGTATATTCGGGCTCGATGGCGTCGGACCAATGAGGACGCGAAGGACCTGACGCAGGCCTTCTTTTCCCACCTTCTGGAGCGGGATCAACTGGCGCGCCTACCCGATTCCCATCGGAGCTTTCGGGCGTACCTCAAGACCGTTCTCCAACACTTTCTTATCGACGAGTACCGCCGAAGCAGAATTCGTCAGACGGAGATGCCCACGCTGCGTCTGGACGAGGTGGGAGAGCGGGAGAGGATGCAGATGGAGGACCGGTCCAAGTCCGATTCCCCGGAAAAGGCGTACGACGCGCAGTGGATGAACGATCTCCTGAGGCAGAGCGTCGGGGAACTTCAACGGTCCCTGGAACAGGAGGGAAAGCCGCTCTATTTCGAGGCGTTCCGGCTCTATTGCCTCGAACCGTTCCGGGCAAACTCCGGCGCACCTTCTCCGCTGGCCGGCCTACCGGCCGAATCGCCGACGTACGAGGAAGTCGCTCGGCGCTTGGGCCTGAAGAAATCGGATGTCCGTAACTACCTCTCGGTCTGCCGGCAGAGGATCTTTCTTCTGCTCCGGGATCGGATCCGAGACACGGTTCAAACGGAGGACGAGGTGAAGCGCGAACTCGAGGAGCTGTTCGGCCTATGACAGTCGATTGGGGAGAATTTCAAGGTCTCCGCCGATTGCTCGGAGACCCCACGTCGCTGGTTTCCTGGGAGGCTCGATTCATGGAGGCCGCGGCGGGTCGAGGCTGGATCACTCCCGAGCAGTCGCGAAAGGCCCTGGGTCTCCTGGCGCAAGAGCGCTTCCTCGGCAAGATGGCGACGCTGGGCGAACTCCTTCTTCAGCAGAACTACTTGTCGTCGACCCAGTATCTCGAAGTGGAAGAAGATTTGGAGCGAAACCCGCCGGACACTCCCTCTACGGCGGAGCGCCACATCGAAAAGACGGACGAACTCCCCCAGATCGGCAAGTACCGCCTCCTTCGCCGGATCGGACGGGGGGGGATGGGAGTGGTGTACGAAGCCGAAGACGGTGACCTTCACCGGCGCGTGGCCTTGAAGCTGATTCGCGAACAGGACAAGACGTCCCACTTGGTCTCCCGCCTCTATCGAGAGGCGGCCATCGTGGCGCAACTCCGCCACCCGAACATCGTCGCCGTGCACGATGTTGGGGAATGCAACGAAGGGGAGAGCGAACGTGGTTTCTATATCGCGATGGACCTGATCGAAGGCCAGACGATGGCTTCCTTGCTGGCGTCCGGATCGGCTTCGCAAGAACGACTCCTCGCGATGCTCGTCCAGATCGCCAAGGCCGCCGCTCATGCCCATGAGCAGGGGATCGTCCATCGCGACATCAAACCTTCGAACATCTTGGTCGACGCGAAAGGCCAGAGCTACCTTGCGGATTTCGGCGTGGCCCGTGCCAAGGTGTTCACATCGGCCCTCACCTGCCCGGGAGAAATTCTCGGGACGCCGCCCTACATGGCGCCCGAAGTGATCCAGGGAAAGCCGGGATGCGTGGATTCCCGTGCCGACATCTATTCCCTGGGGGTGATGCTGTACGAAGTGGCGACGGGTCGACTGCCGTTTCGAGCCGATCAGCCGAACATGCTCTTCGAGAAGGTTCTCAGCGAGGATCCTCCCCCGTTCAAGATGGTCGCCCCTCGAGCCCACCCGCAGTTGGAGGTGCTCTGTCGAAAGGCGATGGAGAAGGACCCATCTCGGCGATATGCGACGGCGCGCGACTTCGCGGAAGATGTGGAACGGTTCCTTCGAGGTGAGCCGATTCTCGGGCAGCCGGTATCGATCCTCTATCGACTGCGGAGGAGCTTGGCGAAGCGCCGCACCGTCGCCGGAACGGTCGCGGGCCTGGTCCTGTTGGGGGGGCTCCTTGGAATCTTCGTCCCCCAGTGGCATGCCGAGAGACGGGCTCGCGCGGCGGAGAGCGAGCGACACCGGAGGCACGAGGCGGCCCTCCAACGATTGTGGACCCTGAGGGCCACCATCGCTGCGCGCCAGAAGGACCTCCGCTACTCGCAATCGACGTCCGGGGAGGCTCGCCGGGATCTCGAGCGGGCCATCCGCGATCTCGACAGCTTCATCCGGGAGTGGCCCGGGGACCCTCGAGGGTACTTCGTTCGAGCTCAAGCGAAGCTCTTTCTCAGCGACAATCGAGGCGCGGAACGCGACATCAGGACGGCGCTCGAGAAGGACTCGACGTTCCTCCCCGGGTGGCGAGCCCTAGGAAGGGTTCTGCTGGAGCGATACGACCGAGGCCTTCGCGGTAGACCGGTGACGATCCATCGGAGGACTCACGCGTCGTTCCCGCTGCTGGGAGAGGCGATCGAGGCATTCCGTCGCGGAGGAGCTCACGTGGGGTCGGAAAAATGGGGATTCCCCTGGCTGGAGGAGGACCGGGTATCCGAGAACATCACGCGGGCGTTGATCCTGGCGCGCTACGAACATCGCGGGGCCGAAGGGGTGGACCTGCTGCGGCGTGCCGAGCGCGAGGAGTACGCCTCCGAGGAGTACTTGCTTTGGCAGGCGCGTCTCGCTCCGCCGAGCGAGGAGGGTGTGGAGTTGTTGTCGCGGGCGATCCAGCGGGCTCCGAATTACTCCAAAGCCTACCAACTTCGGGGAGTCTTCTTGACCCTGCTGGGCCGGCCCAGGGAGGCTCTTGAGGACCTCGACCGAGCCATCGCGATCGACGCGAACAACGAGGAGGCCTACTACAATCGAGCGCACGCCCTCAGTTGCCTCGGCAAGTACGAGGAAGCGATCAGGAATCTGACTCGAATGCTGGAAATCCAGGACGACTCTTGCGAGCCCTACTTTTCCCGCGCTACCATGCACTATAAGCTCGGGGATTGGCGAGGAGCGGTTGAGGATTACGAGCGCGCCATCCGGATCGATCCGGACTATGCCGAAGCCTATCACTGGTGCGGCCATGCAATCCGGGGGCTGAAGTCGGGAAACCCGCTGGATCCCTTACCGTTCCTCGATCGTGCCTTGGCTCTCGATCCCGCCAACCCAGAGTACCTCAAGGATCGCGGGAGTATCCTGAAGGGAGGAGGCAAGCTACGGCTTGCCTTACACGACCTGGACAAGGCTCTCGACATCCGACCCATGTGGGCCGAGGCTCTCTGGATCCGAGCGCAGGCACGGGGACTCACCGGCGATTTTCAGGGTGCCGTATCGGATCTTCTCTGGGCCTTGCTGCGGGCGCCGGAGAATTGGGAACCCCGGAGGGAGGCGCTCCAGCAGCTCATGGCAACCGTAAAACACCTCAGCAGGCGGCGTTGAGGGGGAGTCTCCGGGGAAACTCACTCGGTAGCGCGAACGCCGCGCGCGCCGGCTCGGGACTGGAAGCCGCGCGCATGGAGACCTCCTCGGAGATTGATCGCGTCGACATCGACGCACCCTTATCCCAGAAAGCCGCCCCCGAGTCACGGATGCGAATCTTGGATCGTCGCCGACGTCGCGGCAGAGGGAATGGCTCCGCGAATCGTCGCCCGCACGGGAGGCGATGTCGGCGATTGGGTCGTCCGGCTCTCCCCGGCGCTGCCTTTCTACGGTCGCTTGACTCGACCGAACGATCGGCCCGCCGGAGGCGTGCGACTCCGATTCGAGCCGTTGATCCACCAGACAGGCTTCGTCGAAAGGGTGGCCTCTACGCTTCCGCTCATCGACGAGGAAGTCGTCACCGATTCCCATGGGGACTTCGTCTGTCGTTCCCTCCTTTCCGGCGACTACAAGGTGCGCCTGGCCGACGAGCCGAAAACTCCCGCGCTCCTCCTAAGAGCCGAGGAAGTGCGGGCGGGGAGCGCAACCCTCCGCGTCCTGTGGTAGTCCACGCCTTCGGAATTCTCGCAACATTTCACTAGATCATCCTGGGCTGCGCGCGCCACGGAGATGGAGCCCAAGATTCAAGGTGAGAAATTCATGGGGAGCATCATGTCGGTGAACATCGGACGAACGCTCTTCTTGCCGGCGATCGCCGCCGGCGTCTTGACAGCGACGAGCTGCCACAAGCACCGAAAAGATCTCGAGGGTGGGGCAGGGGGTGGGACTCCCGATCCGACGATCTCGGAGATTACGCTCTTGGCCGGAGGACTCGGTGGACCGGGGAGCATGGACGACACTGGCCCCCTCGCGCGTTTCTCCGCTCCTTCCGGTATCGCGACGGACGGCGCTAACCTCTATGTCGCCGATTTCTTCAACTACACGATTCGGAAGATCGAGATCTCCACCGGGGAGACGACCACCCTCGCAGGATTACCGGGAAGGGCCGGATTTACCGATGGGATCGGGAGCGCGGCTCGATTCGGGGGTCCCCGCGGGATCGCCACCGACGGTACCAACCTGTATGTGGCCGATACGTTCAATCAGATCATCCGAAAAATCGTTCTCTCCACGGGAGAGGTCTCCACCCTCGCAGGCAGGGCCCAGGCCCCTGGAACGACGAATGGGACGGGGGCCGGCGCGCGATTCAGGAATCCTTGGGGTATCGCCACGGACGGCACGAACGTCTATGTCACGGAACAGGGCAGTCACACGATCCGGAAGATCGTGATTTCGACGAAGGCGGTCACCACCTTGGCCGGCCTCGCAGGACAATCCGGCAGTGCCGACGGGATCGGAAGCACGGCGCGATTCAACAGCCCCCTCGGCGCCGCCACGGATGCGACGTACGTCTACATCGCCGATACCAACAATCACACGATCCGGCAAGTCGAGATCGCGACCGGATCGGTGACGACTCTGGCCGGAGCCGCGGGCCAGTCCGGTGCGTCGGATGGGAGCTTCGGCGAGGCCCGATTCTCCCAGCCGCTCGGGATCGCAACGGACGGCGCGCGAATCTATGTGGGCGACTTCGGCAACACGGCTTTGCGGCAATTGGAAATCTCGATGAGGGCGGTGTCGACCCTGGCCGGATCACCGGGGCAACCCGGCAGCACAGACGGGACGAGGATCGAGGCTAGATTTCGGGCGCTGTTCGCCCTCGCAACCGATGGGACGAACCTATTCGCCGCCGACGGAGGCTTCAACGGCACGGTACGGAAGGCCGTCCTCTCCACGGGCGTCGTGACCACTCTGGCTGGGCTCGCGGGACAGCCCGGCAGCGCGGACGGAACCGGAGGAACCGCTCGATTCTCCGATCCGTCCGGCCTCGCGACGGATGGCATCAACCTCTACGTTGCGGACAAGATGAATCACACGGTCCGGCAAATCTCTCGGGCTGCAGGCACGGTGACCACCCTGGCCGGCCTTGCGGGGGAACCCGGCAGCGCCGACGGAATCGGAGCCGGCGCTCGATTCAACCAACCTACCGGCCTTGCCACCGACGGCATCTATGTCTACGTCACCGACTTGGGGAACTCCACGATTCGAAGGGTCGTAATCTCGACAGGGGAAGTGCAGACCCTTGCGGGCGTCGCGGGGCAAGTCGGGAGCGAGAATGGGATCGGGGGAAGCGCGCGATTCTCCGGGCCGTCCGGTATCGCCACCGATGGCCGCACTCTCTACATCACCGATCAGAACAATCAAACGATTCGGCAGTTTGCGATCGCGACCTGGGTCGTGACCACACTGGCGGGCCTCGCAGGACAGACCGGGAGCGAGGACGGGATCGGAAGCGCCGCGAGATTCTACCTTCCGGACGGCATCGCTACCGACGGCACCAATCTCTACGTCGCCGATGTCGCCAACAATACGATCCGCCAGATCGTGATCGCCACCGGCGCGGTCACCACCCTGGCCGGGCAGGCCGACATGGCCGGATGGTCCACCACCATCACGGCCGTCAACGGAATCGGAACCGCGGCACGATTCAATCATCCCTTCGGCCTCGCCTTGGATGGGACCGACCTGTACATCTCAGAAACGCGGAGCCACACGATCCGCAAGCTCGACCTACTCACGGCAGAGGTCACGACGCCGATCGGGGTTCAGGGGTATGGGCGAGTCGATCTTGGTCCGCTCCCTGGCACCATCAACTCTCCTGCCGGGCTATGCGCAGCCGAAGGATGGCTGTTCATCTCGAGTCAGTGGGAGAATTCCGTCTTGATCGCCCCGATGCCGAATTAGGAGGGAATCACGATGACGCGAAGAATCGCGGCCCTGACGGTCCTTGCCTTTACGGGATGCGGCGGAGGAGGCGGCGGTGGGGGAGAAGCAACTCCTCCCGTGGAGACGGTTCTGTTCCTGGACGACTTCGACCGAATGGACGGCACGCTCGGGGAGCCGTGGCGACCGGTCTTTTTCGGCGAAACGGTGATGCCGACGGCTCGGATCGAATCCTCTCGGGCTTTTGCGATGGTGAGGTCGGCGGCCAGGAGCGCCGACGCGTTCCCCGCGACCAGCCTCCGCGTGACTTGTTCCTTCGTGTTCGGCGCTCCGGGATGGGCCGAGGTTCACGTAATTGCGGATGACGATGAGTCCGGCGACAACGGGTTTTGGGTGGCGGGACTTGACGGCGAAGCGAGTGAGGGAGGAACCTTGTTGATCGCTCAGGTCAGTACCGATGAGGGAACTCTCGGTCCCGACGCCGGACTGCTCCCCGGCACCACGTACTCCTTGGATGTGTTCTTCGATGGAGGGTCGATCACGCTCACGATCCTGGATGCATCGGGGCAAACCTTGGCCCATCATTCTCAGGTCGTACCCGGTTTTCAGCCCCGATACTTCGGGTTCGCCATCGGGAACGACCGATCCGGCTCGTTCACCGCTCTGGATAATTTCCGGGTTTTGGAACGTAAAAGGGGGACATGATGAGACGTTTCTCGCTGTTCGCGGCCCCGGTGGCGGTCCTTCTTGTCGGATGGGCCATCGGGAAAAACCTGAGCGTGCCGGCCGCTCAGGCGCAGAATCGCACCGGCGGCGATTCCATCCCGCAGCCGGTTCGCCAATGGGAGGTCGTTCCGGCCTCGAACGCGGACAACAAGGGGGCCGCGCGAGGAGGCTATGTCCTGTACAACATCACGACCGGAGAGAGCTATTTCATCGACAACAACAACACGAAATGGATGCCGCTTCCTTTCCTGGGAAATCGCCCGGCCGATGGCACGCAGCTTCCCTTCTCCGAGAGAAAGTCAAAATGAGTCCGACGTCGAGCTATCCCCGCCTCGCCACCACGATTTCCGAGGGGATCGGCCAGGCCAGGTACTCGCGGGTGCCGACATCGAAGCCGGCGTTCCGGACCAGTCGATCCATGACCACCGGGCGGCATCCTCCGAGCAAGAACGGGACGGCCCGGGTCGGGAGAGCGGAGTACAGGCGTTCGAGCCAAGTCCGGTCCTGCTCGTCCCTCTTGCTGAGATTCACGAGCGCCAGGCGGCCGCCGGGGGTCAGAACGCGTCGGAACTCGGCGAGAACGGGAGAGAGCTCGGCGAGGGGGATCAGGTCGAGCATGTAGCTGTTGTAGAGAACGTCGAAGCTCTTGTCGGGGAAGGGAAGGCGGCGGGCGTCGCCTTCCCGGAGATCGACGTGATCGATTCGCTCGGAACGCAGCCGGGCGCGAGCGCGGTCCAGCATTCCGGGGGACAGGTCAAGGCCGTGAACCTTCGTGGAAGATCCCACCCGCCTGGCGATTTCGACCGTAGTGACGCCGGGACCGACCGCCACTTCGAGGACGCGCTCGCCCGGACGGATGGCCGCGAGATCGAGCCCCCGCATGCGGGCCTTCGCCTCGAGCGGCGCAACGCAACAGCCGTAGAAGGCGCTTATGAGATTGTAGGCGGTGCGGATCCGTTCGACGGGAGCGTGAGCTTCGATCATGGCTTCTCCTTGCATACCGATCGATGAAACGTGCGAATCGCTCCGACGACGGCGACGCGAAGGCCGGCGGAGGGCGATGGGGCCAGCCCGCGGCCCATGCGCTCGATCTGCCACTGGTACCATAGGCCGATGGCCGCCGCTTGGAGGGGCGCGAGAGTGAAACCGGCCGAGAGCCCGCGCGAGGCTCTCGAGGTTCCCGAGAGTACGCGGGCGGGGAAGTCCGGCTCGATGGCCATCGGCCTCGCCAGGCCGACGACGTCGATCGCGCCTCCCGCGACCGCCGCTCGCATCGCCTCCGCCGTTCGGAACCCTCCGGTGAGCATGAGAGGCATCCGTGCCGTCGCGCGGACCCGTTCCGCGTATTCGAGAAAGTACGCCTCGCGCGCTCGGGTGCTGTGCGCGTGGGGGAAGAGAGACCACATCGCCGGGCGTTCGTAGGTTCCCCCGCTGATCTCGAGCAAGTCGACGCTCTCTTCGTTGAGCGCGCGGACGGTGTCCACCGACTCCTCGGCGGTAAAGCCGCCTCGTTGGAAATCGGCGGAATTCAGCTTGAGCCCGACCGCGAAGTTCGATCCCACCGCCGCGCGGACGGCGCGGAGGATCTCGAGGAGAAACCTCCGCCGGCGCTCGGGCGATCCTCCCCAGCCGTCGGTTCGAAGGTTCGACCGCGGCGAGAGGAACTGGCTGATGAGATAGCCGTGGGCCGCGTGGATCTGGACGCCCGAGAAACCGGCGCGGGCGGCGACGGATGCGGTCGTAGCGAAGCGTCGGATGATCTCTCGAATCTCGGGCTCCGAAAGTGCGCGAGGAGGGGCGAAGGCGGGTCCGACTCCCTCGAGCGGGACGACGGAAGGGGCGACGGGATGGGTGCCCCGGATGCGCCCCGCCTGGCGCCCCGGGTGGTTGATCTGCATCCAAATCGGAACCGGTCGGGCCGAGCGGGCCCACGCTGCGAGGCCTTCGAAGTCTCGCTCGTCCTCCACCGCGACGTTGCCGGGCTCTCCGAGGGCTCGGCGGTCGACCATGACGTTGCCCGTGATGAGAAGGCCCGCGCCTCCCCTCGCCCATCGTGCGTAGAGACGCTCGAGGGCCGGGGTGGGCGCGTGGCGCTCATCGCCGAGCTGCTCGCTCATCGCCGCCTTGGCGATGCGGTTGGGAAGGGCCGCGCCGCACGGAAGGCGAAGCGGGACGCGGAGAGGGCTCACTTCGGCCTCAGACCCAGGATACCCCCAACGGCCCCCGCGAGGCCCTCGGCGCGGAGGAGTCCTACACAGCAGATCTCGCCGCCGCAATCGAGGGTGACGATGGCGAGCTTCTCTCCGGGACGGAAGCCGGCCCGCTCCCGCACCTCCTTGGGAAGAACGATTTGTCCCCGGGCGTCCATGGCGGTCATCCCGGCGACGGAACAGCACGCGGAACTCTTGGCGGTGTGTTTCATGACAATCTCCATGTATTCAGCATAATCAGAACGATCAGAATATGCAAATTCATCCACGAATGCAAGAGCGATCGGGTCGCGGTCCCCTTGACTTGTCCCGCCCTCACGGATATAGTTTTTCCCCCTATGTCCGTACGAGTCCGTCTGCCCGACGGGAGCGTCCGCGAGGTCCCGGACGGCTCCACCGCGTTCGACGTCGCCCAGTCCATCTCCAAGGGTCTGGCGAAGGCGTCGATCGCCGCCAAGGTGAACGGCGAGGTGTGGGACCTATCGCGGCGGCTTCCGGCCGAGTGCGATCTGGTCCTCCTCAAAGAGGACAGCCCCGAGGCTCTCGAAGTGAAGCGGCACTCGGGGGCGCACATTCTGGCGGGCGCGGTGCGCCGTCTCTTCGGAGCCGAGGCGATATTCGGCGTCGGTCCCCCCGTGGACGACGGCTTCTACTACGACATCGAATTCCCCGCCAAAATCTCCGAGGACGATCTGGCCCGGATCGAGGCGGAGATGCGGAAGATCGTGCAGGAAAACGTTCCGTTCGTCCGCGAGGACCTTCCGAAGGACGAGGTCGTGCGGCGGATGGGGGAGATGGGACAGAAGTACAAGCTGGAGATCCTCAAGGGCATTCCGGATGCGACCGCGTCCCTCTATACCGACGGGGATTTCGTGGACCTGTGCGAGGGACCGCACGTCCCCTCCACCGGTCGGATCGGGGCCTTCAAGCTGGACCGACTCACCGGCGCCTACTGGAGGGGCGACGCGAACAATCCGATGCTCACCCGCGTCTACGGTCTCCTGTTTCGCGACCAGAAAGAGCTCGACGCATTCGTTCACGCGCGGGAGGAAGCGAAGAAGCGCGACCACCGAAAACTCGGTCAGGAGCTGGAGTTGTTCCAGTTCCACGACTGGAGTCCGGGCGCGGTCTTCTTCCTCCCCAAGGGGACGGTCGTCTACAACGAGCTCCTGGCCTTCGTGCGGGAGGAGTACCGAAAGCGCGGCTTCCAGGAAGTCCTGACCCCGCAGCTCTACAACAAGGCTCTCTGGGAACTCTCCGGCCACTGGGAGCACTACCGCGAGAACATGTTCCTGCTCAAGATCGACGAGGAAGAGTTCTCGCTCAAGCCGATGAACTGTCCGAGCCACGTCCTGATGTTCAAGCACCGCCGTCGGAGCTATCGCGAACTTCCGATGCGGCTGGCGGACTTCTGCCCGCTCCATCGGAACGAGCTTCGGGGGGTCCTGGCCGGGCTGACCCGGGTGCGGAAATTCGAGCAGGACGACGCCCACATCTTCTGCACCCCCGAGCAGATCGAGGGCGAGATTCGCGGGCAGATCGATTTCGTGAATCACGTGTACGGACGCGTGTTCCGGATGCCCTTCGCCGCCCGACTCGCGACCCGCCCGCCGAAGTTCCTCGGCGAGGTCGAGACTTGGAACCATGCGGAAGCGGCGCTGGAGAAGGCGTTGAAGGAATACGGCGTCTCCTACACCGTGGATGCCGGAGGCGGCGCCTTCTACGGTCCGAAGATCGATTTCGACATGAGGGACGCACTCGGTCGCCCGTGGCAGCTCTCCACCATTCAACTCGATTTCCAGCTTCCCCAACGAATGGACGCCAAGTACGAGGGGCCGGACGGAAAGTATCACCATCCCGTCATCCTTCACCGGGCCATCCTCGGTTCCCTTCAACGCTTCATCGGCGTGCTCACCGAACACTATGGCGGGGAGTTTCCGCTTTGGCTGTCGCCGGTTCAGGCCGTCGTACTCCCGGTGACCGACAAGGAGGATGAATATGCCCGGCGGGTGCTACAGAAGCTCGTGGACGCCGGCGTACGCTGCGAATTAGATTTGTCCAACGACCGCATCTCGTATAAGATCAGAAACTCGCAGCTCCAGAAGGTCCCCTACATGCTCGTAGTCGGCGCCAGGGAGCGCGAGGCCGGAACCGTCGCCGTCCGCGAACGGAAGCGGGGGGACGTCGGTCCGGTACCGTTGGAGGATTTCGTGGTGAATTTGAGGAGGGAGATTGGCTTTTCCCAGAACCCCGCCGCCCAAGCCTGAGCATCGGCTTAACGACCAGATCCGAGTCCGGCAGGTGCGGCTGATCGACGAGAACGGACAAATGGTCGGCGTGGTGCCGACGGACCAGGCGCGGTTGCTGGCGCGCGAGCGGGGATACGACCTCGTGGAGGTCTCGCCGGATGCGGTCCCGCCGGTGTGCAAGCTGCTCGACTACGGGAAATTCAAGTACGAGCAGAAGAAGAAGAACCGGAAGGCCAAGAAGACCCATCACGTGCAGGTGCTCAAGGAAGTGCGTCTCCGTCCGCTGACGGAGGAACACGATTTCTTGACGAAGGTGAAGCACGCGCGCCAGTTCCTCGAGGAGGGAGACAAAGTGCTCTTCACGGTCTTCTTCAAGGGGAGGGAGCAGGCCCACAAGGAAATCGGGCGCGTGATGATGGAGCGGATCAAGAAGGAGCTGGACGAGGTCGCAAAGGTGGAGCGCGACGTCAGTATGCTGGGTCCGCGGATGCAGATGCAGATGACGCCGAAGCCGGGGGTGAAGCCGAAGTCGTCCGCCGAGAAAGGGAAGTCGGAGGAAGAGCCGACGGAGGAGGCGACCCCCACCGATCCTACGGAGGCGGCGACGCCGGACCAGACGCAGGTGGAAGTTCCGAAAGGAGATCCCGGTGCCGAAGCTCAAGACCAATAAGGCGGCCAAGAAGCGATTCAAGATTACCTCGACAGGCAAGGTGCTCTACCGCCCGGCCGGAAAGAAGCACCTGATGTCCGGCAAGGCCGCCAAGCGGCGGCGGAAGATGCGCCGGTGGCGCCATTTCGACGGCGTGCACGACGGCAAGGATATTCTGCGGATCACCGGGAACCAGTAAGAGGAAGCCATGAGAATCAGCAGCGGGCCCGCCCGACGTCGGCGCAACAAGAAAATCCTCAAGCGGGCCAAGGGATATCGGTCCGGACGGCACCGCCTCCTTCGGGCGGCGAAGGAAACCGTCATGCGCGCCCAGGCGTACGGCTTCGGCGGACGAAGGATCAAGAAGCGGGACTACCGGTCGATGTGGATCGTCCGAATCAACGCCGCTTGCGAGGCGCGCGGCCTTCCCTATCACCGGTTCATCAACGGTCTCAAGAAGGCCAACGTGCAGGTCAACCGGAAATGGATGGCCGAGTTGGCCATCTCGGACACCAAGGCGTTCGACGAACTGGTCGAAACGGCGAAAAAGGCGCTTGCCTAGCCGGCGGCGACGGGCAACAGGGTGTTGCCGTTCCTGCCGCCGGGGCTGTCCAGCGGAATCGGCCTGGAGGGCCGATAAAGCTGCCCGGAGGGTGACTTGTTCATTCGGGCGGCGGAGCCCGGAGGAACAAGTCAGGCTACTTTCGCATGGACCTCGAGAAGCGAATCTCGGAGATTCGACGGCAGTTCGAAGCGGACGGAGGAATCCCCCCCGAAAAGCTCCGCGCCAAGTATCTCGGCCGCGACGGAGCGGTACGCGAACTCTTCGGTCTCCTTGGGAAGGTACCTCCGGACGAAAAAGCCTCGGCCGGCAAGCGTCTGAACGAGCTCAAGTCGGAACTTGAGCGTCTCATCGACGGCCTCCCTTCCGCAGTGCCGGTCGCTCCCGGACCGGTCGTGGACCTGAGCCTGCCGGGCCGGGCTCCCGAGCCCGGTCGTCGTCATCCTGTCTATCGCACTTGGGATGAGATCGTTCGACTTTTCCAGCGGCTTGGCTTCGAGGTCGTCTACGGGCCCGAGATCGAGACCGAGTACCACAATTTCGAGGCGCTGAACATTCCGCTCGAACATCCGTCGCGGGACGCCTTCGACACTTTCTACGTTCGGAAGCCGTACCTCTTGCGGTCGCACACCTCCCCCGTGCAGATCCGAACGATGAAGGAGCGCACGCCTCCCATTCGCGTGATCGCGCCGGGGAAGGTCTTCCGTCCGGACAAGCCCGACGCGGGTCACTCGCCCATGTTCCATCAAGTCGAGGGCCTGATGATCGGCGAGGACGTCACTTTCGCCAAGCTCAAGGGAGTGCTGGAGCTCTTCGCGATGTCAATGTGGGGCGCGGATACGAAGATTCGGTTTCGCCCCAGCTTCTTCCCCTTCACGGAACCCAGCGCCGAGGTGGACGTCTCGTGTTTCATCTGCGGGGCCAAGGGGTGCCCGGCGTGTAAGGGTTCCGGCTGGATGGAAATCCTGGGAAGCGGAATGGTCCACCCCAAGGTGTTGGAGAATTGCGGGATCGACTCCGAGCGCTTCACCGGGTTCGCGTTCGGAATGGGGGTGGAAAGGATCGCGATGCTCAAGTACGGGATCCCCGACATTCGGCTGTTTTATGAAAACCACCTTGCGTTCTTGAGGCAGTTCTGAGAATCCCTCTTTCCTGGTTGCGGGACTACGTCGACGTCGGCTCCCCGGCCGAGGTCGCCAAGACGCTGACCTTCGCGGGCGTCGGGATCGAGTCCATCGAAGGGGACGTCCTCGAGCTCGAGATCACGGCGAACCGGGCCGATCTCCTCTCGGTGTTGGGCGTCGCCCGCGAGATCGGACTCCTCACGGGTCGGCCCGTTCGCGAACCGGACGTCCGGTATGCCGAAGCGGACGCCCGGTCCGTACCCGTGCGCGTGGAAGACCGTATCCTCTGCCCGCGGTACATCGCCCGATGCGTAAGCGGCGTCCGGGTGGCCCCTTCGCCCCCGTGGATGCAGGAGAGGCTTGCGGCCGCGGGACTCCGGCCGGTGAACAACATCGTCGACATCACGAACTTCGTTCTTCTCGAATGCGGACAGCCGCTTCATGCGTTCGATCTCGCCGTCCTACGGGGACCGGAAATCGTCGTGCGGCGCGGATGCGGGGAGAAGATGACCGCCATCGACGGAAAGGTGTGCGAGCTCGACCGCGAAATGCTCGTCATCGCGGATCGGGAACGCCCCGTCGCGATCGCGGGAATCATGGGCGGACGAGAGAGCGAGATCTCCGAGAGGACGCGCGACGTGCTTCTCGAGAGCGCGCAGTTCGATCCGGTCTCGATTCGCCGGACCTCGCGGCGTCTGGGACTTACCAGCGAATCCAGCTACCGCTTCGAGCGGGGCGTCGATTGGTCGGCGGTGGAATGGGCTTCCCAGCGGGCGGTGCAGCTCGTGGCGGAGATGGCGGGGGGGACGGTCGGCTCGGGAGCGGTCGATGTCGCCCCGGAGGCCCCCCAGCTGCGAACCATCGCGTTTCGACCGGCCCGCGTCGCTCGAGTCCTCGGGTTGGATTTCCCGGAGTCCCGAATCCGCGAGATTCTGGATCGTCTCGGATGCCGGCGGCAGGGCGAAGCGCTGATCCCACCGGCTCGACGCCGCGATCTCAAGTCGGAGATCGACCTCATCGAAGAGATCGCGCGCGTGGAGGGGTACGATCGGGTCCCCTCGGATACGAATCTCGGCACGCGCGTCGTCACGGATCGCCGGGAGGATCTCGTGCGCGAGGAAATCCGAACGGCCCTCACCTCCATGGGCTGCTTCGAGGCGCTGACCTGGAGTTTCTCGGAGGTTCGGGACGATCGATGGGCGGCGGGCGAGCCCGTCGCGCTCCGGGATCCGGCAGGTCAGGTCTACCGGCGCCTTCGGAAGTCCCTGGGAGCGGCCCTGGTGGAAGTCCTCCGGACCAACGAGAGCTATAAGGAACCGCTCGCTCCGGTCTTCGAGATCGCCAAGGTGTACTTCGAGCACGGAGAGGATTTCGGAGAGCGAACGCTTCTCGGGATCGCCACTCCGGAGGGGTACCAGCATCTCAAGGGACTCGTCGAGCGAACCCTCGGGCGGGTCGGCTTGGGATTGCGGGACGTGACGGCGCACCTGTCCGAGGCGGGCGTCGCAGAGATCGACTTCGAGGAGGTCGTCGCTAAGGCGCGTCTCGAGCGGTCCTTCCGGGACTTCTCTCGAAAGCCGCTGGTCGCCCGCGACCTCGCCGTCGTCTTGGACGACGCGGTCTCCTGGTCCGATCTGGAGTCGTGCGTCCGTGCCGCCGCTCCCTCGAACCTGGAGCGATTGGATTTCTTCGACGTCTACCGCGGCAAGCCCGTGCCCCCTGGAAGGAAGAGCGTGGCGTTCTCGATGACGTTTCGCGCCCCGGACCGCACGCTCACGGGAGAAGAAGTGGACGGCGCCGTGCGGAGAATCGTCGAGGCGATAACGGCGAAGCTTCGGGGACAACTTCGTTCCTGACCCAGTCGATTTCGCCACCCTCCTCCGCCGCTTGCGAGTACCATTCTCGTACCCGGGGAATCCAGAATCGTGGAAGATCGGCGACTCTCTACTTGTGCCGGCTGGGCTTCCGAGGCCGTCTTCGCACCCGAAGGCCGCTCGGTCGCCTTCGTCGAGGAACGAGGCTCGGCCCGTCGCATCGTAATCGACGAGACTCCGGGCGAGTGGTTCGACGAAGTGCGTACTCCGTTTTTCAGCGCCGATGGTTCGCTCTGTTCCTACGGGGCCCGAAGGGATAGTACCTGGACCGTCGTCACCAACGGCCGGCCGGGCGAAGCGCTGGAGGAACTCGGACTCCTCGGTCTCGATTCCGCGGAACGCGAGGTGTATTACTTCGCCAAGATCTCCGGATTCGTTTTCTGCGTCGGAGGGGGGGAACGCCGACAGGCGCAGGGGCGGTTCGCCTCCGCTCGAAGCTACCCGGCCTATTCCGACGACTTGAAGGTCTACGTTCGCGGAGCGGATGCGCGCGGGATTCCCCGCTTCGGCACCTTCGAAGGTCAAGGCTGCGCCGAATTCGAGGAGATCGGTTTGTTGTCCTCGTCGCCCGATGAATCGCGACTGGCCTTCACCGCGAAGAAGGGGGGGCGATGGTACGTCGTTCTGGACGGCAAGCGTCGAGGGGCGTACGACGGCGTCGCGGGATTGCGGTGGACTCCCGATGGTCGGGAATTGACCTACGCGGTGCGGCAAGGCTGGAAGTGGCGACTCGTCATCGGCGATCAATCCGGGCCGGAGTTCGACGAAGTCGTCGGGCCGTACTGGAGCCGGGACGGAAAGCGCGTCGCCTACGAAGGCCGCGCCGGGAGTCGTTGGTCCTTCGTCCTGGACGGGCGGGTCGGCGCCGCCTTCGATTGGACGATGCACGGAAGTCTACTCTTCAGCCCCGACGGAACTTCCTGCGCCTATCTGGCGGGGCAACGAGATCGGACTTTTGCGGTGGTGGACGGTCGTCGAGGAGCAGGCTCGGACGCCATCCGCAGTCTTACCTATTCCCCGGACGGCAAACAGGTGGCCTACGTCGCGCTCCGGGGAAAGCGCCAAGCGTTTGTCTTGGGGAACGACGTTCTTGCGGAGGCGGACCAGGTATCGCTATTGGGCCTGGAGGAAGGCCCACGGTATGTGACCGTCGAACGCGGCGCCCACTATTACGTGCGAGGGGATCGAAAGGAGGGCCCTTTCGAAGAGATCAGAGTCGAAGGCGAGTACCCTCGCGGGCCGATCCTGCCGCTGGCGAGGAAGAACCGCGAGTGGCTCGTGATGGAGGGCGAGCCTCCAGGCCCCGGCTACGACGAGATATCCCGAGTGACCTATCTCCGGGGGCGAGACGCGTTCGCCTTCTGCGGACGGCGCGGAGAGCGCTCTCGACTGGTGGTGGGGGGGCGGGAGGAGCCGACGTACGACGCGATCGGCCAAGTCCTTCCCTCCTCGGACGGGTCCCAGGTGGCCTATGCCGCCCGCTCGGGAGAAGAGTGGTTCCCCGTGATTCGAGGGGAACGAATGGGGAATTCCTGCGACCGGATTTGGGAGCTTCGCTTCAGTCCGGACGGTCGGCGCCTTCACTGGGGGGCCCAGTGCGGCTCGGAACTTTGGTGGAAAACGGCCCGGATCGGGTGACCTCCGGCGATTTTGTTGACACTCTCGTCGAACGAGGGCTAGAATCGATGCGGAAGTTTTCCGGGGAGTCATGGAAGAGCGAGTCCGCCTGGGGGCCATGCTGGTCAAGGAGAAGCTCCTTACCCCGGAGCAGCTCAAGATGGCCATGGACTTCCAGAAGGAAGTCGGGGGCAAGCTCGGCGCGATCATCGTCAAGTTGGGATTCGTCGAGGACTCGACCCTCGTCAATTTCATCGCCCGCCAACAAGGGTTGGAGGTGGTCGAACTCGAGGAGCTCATCCTCCCCGAAAACCTGGTCCGGAAGATTCCCCGCAAACTGATCGACAAGCATACGGTGGTCCCGATCCAGTTCCACCGACATACCCTGACCATCGCCACGTCGGATCCGTTCGATTACGAGGCGATCGAGGAACTCCAGCTGGCGTTGACGGACACCAAGATCGAAATGAAACTCGCGCCGCGCTCGCAGATTCTGAAATCGATCCGGGAGCACTTCGCCAGGGAAGCCTCGGGCGAAACACCGGTCAAGGAGAAGACCAAGGACGAACTGCTCCGGGAACTCGAGGAGGAGGAGAAGCCCGCCTCGGATCGCATCAGTCCTCTCCAACTTCGGGAGGCGCTGATTCCCCTCCTGATCGAGAAGGGCCTCATTACGCGGGAAGAGCTCGTGCGGAAGTCTCGGGAAATCGAGGCCGCTCGGGAGAAGGAAGCCGCGAGATAGCCACCCATGCCGGAGATCAAGTTGCGGGAGATTTCCAAGGGACTGGCCGGCGTTCAAGTTCCCGGGGATCGGACCGAGCGCCTGGTCGAGGGGCTGATCGAGTCGATCAAGAACGCGCTCCTGTCGGGGAAGGACGTCACGATTCCCGGTTTCGGCAGCTTTTCCATCGCTGGGGAAGACGGGAACCCCCAGCCCGCGCTCTACCAGGCCAATCTCTACGGGGACGTGGCGACGCACCTCGGCGAGCCGGATGTGAACCGCGTGAAGCCCATGGTGGGGGCGGTGCTGGAGGCCGCGACGTCGTCTCTCCTCGAGGGGAAAAAGGTCGTCCTGGAGGACTTGGGGACCCTCGAGGTCGCCCGCGAGCGCCCGCAGATCGAGAAGCAGCCCAAAGGACATCGCCTGATCAAACCGTCGATGTCCGTTCTCCGTTTCGGGGCCGAGCGTCCTCTCCTGACGCCCGCGGGTGAGGGGCGAGTTCTCTTCACGCCCTCCGACGATGTCCGGAAGCGCGTCGAGACGTTCAAGGAGTCGAGCATCATGCTCGTCGTTCCGGAACGGGACTTTTTCGTGAAGACGCTCGAGTACTATTTCCAGAACGCGGGCTGGGACATCGAAATCCACACCAAGGTCGTGGATGCGCTTTCCAAGGTAGAGTCGAACAAGGCGTACCTGGTCATCTTGGACGCTCTCTTCGGGGACCACCAGCAGTTCTGCTATGCGCTCAAGATGAGGCGGGAGACGAATGCGGTGCCGCTCATCCTTCTCCATCCCAGCGAATCGGCGCTGAAGAGCGTGCCGGATGTGTCCATCGTGGGCGACGAGAACCTCGCCCAGCCCTTCGAATTCCGCCAGTTGTTGGATTTGGCGGACGCGGAGATCATCCGGGCGGCGGAGGAGGAGCTGCTGTTCGATCAGCAGCTCAACATCCATCTACCCACGGACGAGGCCGCGGTGGAAAAGGCGATCGACACCGTCCACAAGCTCCTGGAATCGAGCGGGCTGAACGAGGAAGGGCAAGTGGCGGTGAGCGCCGCCTTCCGCGAGGCGGCCGTGAACGCCGCCCAGCACGGGAACAAGTACAAGCGCGACAAAAAGATCGAGATCCAGTATCTCCTGGATTCGGAGAAGATCACCCTCGTGGTTCGGGACCAAGGTCCCGGGTTCGACCACGAACAGTTCGTGAAATCGGGGGCGACGCGCGACGCGCTCACGGCCGCCCGGGAGCGTCACGCTCAGGGACGCATGGGAGGCCTCGGGATCATGCTCATGCTCCGCTGCTGCGATCGGCTGGAGTACAACAACCAAGGGAATCAGATCACGCTGACGAAGCGCCTCAAAGCGCGCGAGTAGATTCCGCTACGCCCGGGACTCCGCGACGAGTCGATTGGCGCGGAGGAGGGAGTCGAACGTTCCGGCATCGGTCCACCAGCCGTCGAGAAGCTCCCACGAGAGCGACCCGTTTCGGATGTAGGCGTTGTTCACGTCGGTGATCTCGAGCTCTCCCCGCGCGGAGGGTCGCAGCGTCTTGACGATTCGATAGACCTCGTTGTCGTACATGTAGACGCCCGTGACGGCATAGCTGGATTTCGGACGGCGGGGCTTTTCCTCGATCCCGACGACCTTTTTTCCCCGAAGCTCCGCGACCCCGAAGCGCTCGGGATCGGGCACCTCCTTGAGGAGGATCTTCCCGCCCGACTTCTGCCGTCGAAACCGGTCGACGGCGGGGGCGATGTCGGCCGAGAAGATGTTGTCTCCGAGAACGACGCACACCCGCGCGTCCTCGGCGAAGTTTTCGGTTAGGCCGAGCGCCTCTGCGATTCCCCCTTCGCCGTCTTGATACGTATAGTGGAGATCTTGGAGCCCGAATTCGCGGCCGTTCCCGAGGAGCTTGAGGAAATCGCCCGCGAACGGCCCGCCCGTTACGATCATGATCTCCCGGATCCCCGCTTTCACGAGCTTCTCGATCGGGTAGTAGATCATGGGTTTGCGATAGACGGGCAAGAGGTGTTTGTTCGTGACGCGGGTGAGCGGGCTCAAGCGGGTGCCGAGTCCCCCCGCCAGCACGATTCCCCGGATTTCGGCCCTCACGCGATCCGTCCTTCGGTCGGGCTCGAAGGGGTCGCGTACTCCTTCTTCGGAATCCTCCCCGCTTCGAATGCGAGTCGGCCCGCCTCGCACGCGAGTCGGACGGCGCGTGCCATGGCGACCGGGTCTCTCGATTGCGCGACCGCGGTGTTCAGGAGCACTCCGTCGGCTCCCAGCTCCATTGCGATCGCGACGTCGCTCGCCGTGCCGACGCCCGCGTCCACGATCACGGGTACCTTCACCCTCGAGAGGATGATCCGGATGTTCGTCGGATTCAAGATGCCCAATCCGCTTCCGATGGGAGCGCCCAGCGGCATGACGCAGGCCGCTCCGGCTTCTTCGAGACGCAGCGCGGTCACGACGTCGTCGCTCGTGTACGGCAGTACCGTGAATCCCTCTTTCGTCAGGAGCTTGGTCGCGACGAGGAGCTCGGGGAGGTCGGGGTAGAGGGTCTTCTCGTCCCCGATGACTTCGAGTTTCAGCAGCTCCGTTCCCAGGGCTTCGCGCGCGAGTCTCGCGGTCCGAACGGCCTCGTCCGCGGTGAAACAGCCCGCCGTGTTGGGGAGGAGGCGGATCTTCGCGCGATCGATCCAGTGGAGGAGGGAACCCTTCGTGGTGTCCTGGAGATCGACGCGCCGGACGGCCACGGTGACGCAGTCCGTCCCGGAGGCCTCGTGGCACCGGGCCATGATCTCCGGGGAAGGATAGCGTCCGGTGCCCAGGATGAGTCGCGAACGAAACTCGTAGCGTCCGATCTTCAGCACTATCCGCCGCCTACAAAATGGACCACTTCGATCCGATCGCCCTCGGAGATCTTCGTCTCGGCGTGGCGCCCCCTCGGGAGGACCTGCCGGTTGACCTCCACCGCGACGGGTCTTCCCTCGAGGCCGAGTTCGCGCACGAGGTCGGCCACCGTCGAGCCCTCGCGCGCCTCGCGGCGCTCCCCGTTGACCCATACCATCATCGGGGGCGGGATTATACCCGCGTCGCCATCTCCAGCGCCAGTCCGTGTCGCAATCCGTAGGCGCTGGTCCGGAGTTCCTCGAAGCCGCCGGCCCGCATGGCCTCGCCCACGACGACGAGGCCGGCCACGATGATGTCCGCCCGCGCCGGATCCAGCCCTCGGACTCGGCGGCGCTCTCCGATCGTCATCGCGGCGAGTCGATCGCGCAAGGCGTCGACGGATCGGAGCGGGAGGCGGCACCCATGGGCGGCCTCGGGTCCGATCTTCCGGCGACGACGGATCGCCGCGGCCGTCGCGATCGTTCCTCCGATTCCCACCAGATCCGAGGGGAGTTTCCGGCCGCGCACCAAGCCGCGGAGCTCGCGTGCGGCCCGGTCTCGCGCGGCCCGGAGTTCCTCGGGGCGCGGGGGGTCGGTTCGAAGAAATGCTTCCGTGAGGACGACGGCACCCACATCGACGCTCCGACCCCGACCCCGCACGATGAGCTGGGCGCTTCCTCCTCCGACGTCCAGGACCGCGCAGGATTCTGAGCCGCCCGTGGCTCCGACGTAGCCGAGCCGGGCCTCCTCCTCGCCCGAAAGGATCCGGACGGGCAGGTCGAGCTCCTTCCGGCATCGGCGGACGAAATCCCCGGCGTTTTCGGCCATGCGAAGGACGCGCGTCCCGACGGCCTCCAGCGTCCAGGCCCGCCGTCGTCGCGCGAGTTCGCGGAAACCCACGAGGGCCTCGAGCGTCCGGTCCATGGCCTCGGCGGAGATCCTCCGGGTCTTCTCCACCCCCTCTCCGAGCCGCGTGATCGTGACTCGCTCCGCGACGGGGACGAGTCGGCCCCGTTTCGAATCCACGATGAGAAGCTTGACGGAATTCGTCCCGACGTCGATGGCGCCGAGGATCATGAGGTTTTCAGAATGAAGACGGTCGCGAGGGTCAGGTAGAGCGTGATGTTGACGGCATCGTTGATGGCGGTGATGAACGGCCCGGAGGCGACCGCGGGGTCGAGCTTCACGCGCTGGAGAAGGAAGGGCATGATGGCGCCCATCGTCGCCGCCACCGTGATGCTCGTCGTCATCGATCCGCAGACGATCGCGGCGATCCGGAGGGCCTCGAACCGATGGGGGGAGGGCTCCGATCGGTGGAGCAGCATGGCCATGAGCCCCGTGATCGCTCCCGCGAAGACGCCGATGATGATCCCGACGCGGAATTCGGCCAAGACGACTCGGAGTCCCTTTCGCAGGGAGAGTTCCCCTGTGGCCAGGCCCCGCACCACCATCGTCGAGGACTGGAGGCCGACGTTTCCGCCCATCGCCATGATTACGGGAATGAAGTAGGCGAGGGTGAGGGTGGCGAGCGTCCCCGCGCTTTCGTACCCCTTCATGATCCAGGCGATCGTAAGCTCGATGACCATCGCGGCGGCCAGCCAGGGGATGCGTGCCTTGAGACGCGCGAGGAACGGGGCGTGGATCGGATGGACATGCCCCGCGCCTGCGAGCTTCATGATGTCCTCGCTCGCCTCCTGATGGACGACCTCCAAGATGTCGCGCATCGTGACGACGCCGAGGAGCTTCATCTGGCCGTCCACGACGGGGATCGCCCGCAGGTTGTACTTTTGAGCGATGCGCGCCACTTCCTCCTGGTCGAGGTGGGCTCCGACGAAGGTGACTTCCCGGCGCATGAACTTGGCGACCGGCGTATCGGGTTCCGCCCGGAGGATCGCGTAGAGGGAGCATACGCCCCGAAGATGGTCGGACTCGTCCACGACGTAGACGTATTCGATGGTCTCCGCGTTCACCGCGCCCTGGATCGCCTTGAGCGTCTCGTCGGCGGTGAAGGCTTCGGGAACGGCGACGAAATTCAGGCTCATCCGGCCGCCCGCCGTGTTCTCGGGGTACTTGCGGAGTTCCTCGATTTCCCGAGCCTGGGCTCGGTCGAGCCGCATCATCACGGAGGTCTCTTTCTGCACGGGCAGATGGTCGAGAATGTCGGCGACCGCGTCGGCCGGCATCTTCTCGATCACCTCCTTGAGGCGGGCTTCCCCCAGGCGGTCGGCGATGGCGGATCGGGCGTCTTTGGCCAAAGCGGCGAGCACCTGCGCCGCGGCCGCGGGTTCCAGGATTTCGAGGATGCGGACGCGATCTTCCAGGGCGAGATCGTCCAGCAGATCCGCGAGGTCCACCGGTTGGATGGTCTCGAGAAGTTCCCGGAGCCTGGCCGGATCCAGTCCTTCATCCTGGAGGATTTGCGAGAGGCTTTCGGGACCCGGTTCGTCCCCGCTCATCTCCGGATGATAGCCCTTCCGAAATTCGGTTGTCAACGCGCGTGGGAGCGCTAGAATCTCCGCCATGGGCCCGTGGATGAAATTCGGGCTGGTCGGATTCCTCGTCGCCGGGGTCGTCTCGTTGACGGTGGTCTCGACCGCCGAGTCTCGCCGGCGGGCCAGGCACCACCATTGTCGAAACAACTGCCGGAGGCTCGGAGAAATCGCAGGGCAGGAGATTTCCGCGAACAAGCTTACGAAGACCGGCCGTCTCTTTTGGCATCAAGTTCGATTTCGCGCCTACACCGCCGCCCGCCAGAAGATTCCGGCGGCCACGGTCGAAGAGGAAGAGGCGAAAGACTGCACGCAGGTCCCGTGCCGGAATCCGAAACACGAGCATGCATGGAAGTCGATCTGGCCCGATCCCTTCGTCTGCCCGGTATACGGCCGGACCGTTTCGAATCGCGAGGATCCGGAGACCATCGACTACCGGGGTCCACGCGTGCTCCCCGTTCCGGTGCCGGAGCGGTTCCTGATCGGGGCGGACCGGCCCGGCAACCATCCGGACGGATCGGGATTCGTGCTCTACTCCGACCGATCGATCCAGGAGAAGTTCGAGGTCCAGCCCACCGAATCGGGGACAGGACTGTGGAAGCAGGCCGGGTCGCTTCTGGGGGACTAACGAAGCCAGAGCAACGCGCCGAATCGCCCCGTCTTCTCCCCGTCGCGGCGGTACGAGTAGAACAGGTCCGGTCGACACCGGGTGCACACCCTCGCCTCGTCGATGACCCCGACGCCCGCCTCTTCGAGATGAGCCCGCGTCGCCGCCCACAAGTCCAGAAGGACGCGCCCTTCGCGGTGGAGGAGGAATCGGTCGGCCCATTCCCGCGCCACGTCCGTCCGGACCTCGTAACAGCAAGGGCCGATGGAAGGACCGATCGCGGCGACGAGATCGCCGGGTCGGGTTTCATCGTGTCGCCCGAGCTCGATCCCTACTCCGCCTTCGACTTCCGATCGGGAGCGAGCCGAGGGAAGGCCTCGTCGAAGTCGTACCCGTTCTTGAAGTCTTCCTTCGAATCCTGCGCCGTCTTTCCCATGAGGCCGGCATCGACCAGGTGAAAGACCATCTCTCCGAAGTCGTCCGTCTTCCGAACGTTCCAGCCGTCGAACACCATGCGGGCCAGACTTCCGAACTGTTCCAGAGCCAGGATCCGGATTCCCTCGAGCAACTCCTGACCGGAGACATGGCGCCTCTCGCCGAGACGACGCACGGTATGATCCAGCGCCTCGAAGAGGAACCGATAGCCTTCGAAAGGATAGCGCGGATCCTTGGCGATGAGATCGCGCAGGGAACGCTCCAAGTTCTCGTTCATGCGAACTCTTCCGCCTCGGGCACGTGGTCCAATCTCGGAAAGAGGGGGGGGCCTAGGCGAACGCGCGTTCCCGAGGGGAGAACGTCCCAGCTCCGCGCCGCCGCGATCTTGCCATCGGAGACCGCGCCGAGCCCCAGCTGCTCCCCGATTCGGTCGGCGGTCGTGGGGAGGACGGGAGAGGCCAGGAGGGCGATGATGCGGAGCGCCTCGGCCGCCGAGTAGAGCGAAGCCGCGACGCCGTCGCGCTTCCCCTCTCTGGCCAGGGTCCACGGACGCGTCTCGTCGAGATATCGATTCGCGGCCCGGATCGCTTCCCAGATCTTCCCGAGCGCGAAGTGATACTCGAAGCGGTCGTACTGCGGCGCGACTCGGTCCGCCAGAGAGACGAGGAACTCTCGCATCGACGCGTCTTGGGGTAAGGAAACGGCGGGCCTCTCCAAGATCCCCCCAAGGTTCTTTTCCGCCATGGTCACGACGCGGTTGAGGAGGTTTCCCAGCTCGTTGGCGAGCTCTCCGTTGAACCGTTCCACGAACTTCTCCCACGAGAAGTCGCCGTCGTTGTCGAAGGCGATCTCGCGAAGGAGAAAGTAGCGGAGGGCGTCTCCCCCGAAACGATCGGCCGCTTTGGCCGGGTCCAGCCGTCTCCCCGACTTCGAAATCTTCTCTCCGGCGAGATAGACGAAACCGTGAGCGAAGACTCTCTTCGGGATCGGCACGTCCGCGCCGAGAAGCATCGCCGGCCAGATGATGCAGTGGAATCGGGTGATGTCCTTCCCGACGACGTGGACGTCGCACGGCCACCAGCGAGCGAACTCGGGACCGTCGGGGAATCCGGCTCCCGTGATGTAGTTGATGAGGGCGTCGAACCACACGTACAGGACGTGGTCGGGGTCGCCGGGCACCGGGACGCCCCATTTCGTCTTGGCCCGCGAGATGCTGATGTCCTCCAGCCCTTCCTCGAGGACCGCCAAGACCTCGTTTCTCCGGACCGCCGGTTCCACGAAGGAGGTACCCTTGACCACCTCGCGGATTCGGTCGCGGTAGGCCGTGAGACGGAAGAACCAGTTCTCCTCCTCGATCCATTCGAGTTTGCGGTTGGGGTGGTTCGCGCATTGGCCGTCGACCAGGTCCTTCTCCGTCTTGCGCGATTCGCATCCGACGCAATACCAACTCCGGTAGGGTCCCTTATACACGTCTCCCCGCTTCCGGAGGCGTTCGAAGATCTCCTGGGCGCCACGATGATGGGCGCTCTCGGTCGTTCGAATGAATCGGTCGAAGGAAAGCGAGAGCTTGGACCAGGCCGAGCGAAACTTTCGTTCCATTTCGTCGCAGTACACCAGAGGATCGAGCCCGAGTTCCTGGGCCTTTTCCGCCACCTTCTGGCTGTTCTCGTCGTTGCCCATGAGGAAGAAAACGTCGTCCCCCCGGAGACGTCGCCAGCGGGCTTGGGCATCCGCGCCGATCTTCTCGTACGCGGTTCCGATATGCGGGCTTGCGTTGGGGTAATCGATGGCCGTCGTGATGTAGAACTTGCTCATCCGATCCTCAAGAGGGCGTTCTCGACGACCAACGGGACGCTCGCATTCCGGTCGATCATGAGCTCGTGGTCGACCACGGCCTCCAATCGGGCGGCGAGTTCTTCGATCTCGAGGTGGCCGGCCCATCCTTCCGGGGCGAAGCGGGGGCCGGGCGGAAGGCCGGCGCGCCCCCGAAGGGCTTCCCGCAGGGCCAGGGCGGTGAGGCGAAGCATCCGCTTCGCCCGAACGCGCACCTTGACCGTGTCTCGAATCTTGGTGAGATTCTCGATGACGGAGTTCAGATCTCCTCCGGCGATTCTGGAAAGGAACTCGGTCGCTTCCGATCCCCATTCGCGAAGATCCTCGAGGAGCTCGCGGGCGCGGCCGGGACTCCCTTCGGCCAGGGCGACGGCGAGGCGCCCCTCCGACTCTCCGGTTCCGATCAGGCGCGCCACCTGCTCGTCCTTCAGCGGATGGAACAGGATCGTCTGGCACCGAGATCGGATGGTGGGAAGGAGCGTGGAAGGGGAGGAAGTGACCAACAAAATCGTCGTCCCGACCGACGCCTCCTCGAGCGTCTTCAAGAGAGCGTTTTGCGCCTCCTCGTTCAGCTTCTCGGCCTCGTCGACGATCACGGCCCGGCGCGAATCGCTCGCGAAGGACAGTCCCCGAATCAGCTCGCGCACTTGCGCGATGGAGATCTCCTTTTTTTCCTCCTCGCAGGAGATGACTTTCAGTTCCGGGTGGGTGGCGCGCGCCGTCCGGCGGCAGGCGTCGCATGCCTCGCACGCGTCGGGACCTTGCCCGCAAAGAAGGGCTCGAGCGAATTCCGTAGCCACGAGACGCTTCCCGATCCCGGCGGGTCCGGCGAAGACGTAGGCCTGCGCCACTCGACCGAGACGCACGAGGGAACGCAATCGCGCGATGGCCCCTTCGTGACCCAGAATGCGGTCATAGGACATTCGCCACCGCCTCGAATACTTTCGCCGCTACGATCTCGACGGGTCGATTGGCCGGGATCAACGCCATTCGACCCCGGCGGCTTCGGGCGATGCGACGGAACGCTTCGCGAACGCGCTTCAAGTACGAGAGGCCTTTGCGTTCCATTCGGTCCTTGGGCCGGCGGACCCTTCGGATTCCGATCCGGGGGTCGAGATCGAGGACGACCACCCTGTCGGGGATCGGGAAGCGAGCGATCCTCTCGGCCAAATCGAGAACCTCCGGAATCCCGACTCCGCCCGCCGCGCCCTGATAGGCGGCCGTCGAAAAATAGTACCGGTCCAGGAGCACGATCCTTCCCGCCCGAAGCATCGGTTCGAGGACCTCCGTCGCCAACTGAGCCCGACTCGCCATGTAGAGAAACAACTCCGTTCGCGCGTCCATCTCGGTTCGACGCACATCGAGGAGAAGCTCCCGGATTCTCTCTCCGATCCGCGTGCCGCCGGGTTCGCGGGCCCGCACGACGGAATACCCCTCGCTTCGGAGACGCTCCTCCAAGAGTCGAGCCTGCGTGGACTTTCCGGCGCCGTCGATTCCCTCGAGCACGAGCAACCGGCCGCGCATCGACGACATGATACGGAACCCCGGGCGTTACGCAAGGGCGAAAGAAGTTCCTGTTTACACCCTTCCGCTCCGCGTTAGAATAGGCGCTTCATGACGACGATTCTCACCGTTCGCGTGCGCGGCCATGTGGCGATGGCGGGTGACGGCCAGGTAACATTGGGATCCACGGTCGTCAAGCACGGGGCGGTGAAGATCCGCAAGCTCCACGAGGGCAAGGTGCTGGCGGGATTCGCCGGCGGAACGGCGGATGCCATGGCGCTCCTGGAGCGTTTTGAGGGCATGCTCAAGAAGGCGCAGGGCAGCGTCCCTCGGGCTTCCGTGGACCTCGCCAAGGAGTGGCGCACGGACCGACAGCTCCGCCGGCTGGAGTCCATCCTCCTCGTGGCCGATCGCGAGCACTCGCTCCTGCTCTCGGGTCAGGGAGACGTCATCGAGCCGGACGACGGAATCGCGGGGATCGGCTCCGGAGGGCCCTACGCGGTCGCGGCGGCTCGGGCCCTCGCCCGGCACACCCAACTCTCGGCGAAGGAAATCACCGAAGAGTCGCTCGCCTTGGCCGCCGATCTTTGCATCTATACCAACACCCGAATTCAGATCGAGGAGCTGTGACCGACCCCAAGGAATTGACCCCGCGGCGGATCGTCGAGGAGCTCGACCGGTACATTATCGGCCAGTCGGAGGCGAAGAAGGTCGTCGCGGTTGCGGTTCGGAATCGGTGGCGACGCCAGCAGCTCGCCCCCGAGCTTCGGGAGGAGGTCGCGCCCAAGAACATCATGCTCATCGGCCCGACCGGTGTGGGCAAGACCGAGATCGCCCGGCGATTGGCGGTGCTGGTCTCGGCTCCCTTCGTCAAGGTCGAGGCGACCCGCTACACCGAAGTCGGCTACGTGGGGCGCGACGTGGAGTCGATGGTGCGGGACCTCGTCGAGACCTCCATCGCCATGGTGAAACGAGAGGAGATGGCCAAGGTCCAGGTTCGTGCGGAGGAACTGGCCGAGGAGCGCCTGTTGGACCTCCTGCTCCCCCGCTCGTCGGACGACGAACAGCGCGCCGCGTCGAGTCGGGACCGCATGCGGGAGAAGCTGCGTTCCGGGGCGCTCGACGGACGCGAGGTGGAGGTGACGGTCGACGAGAGACAGGTCCCCTTCATGCAAGTCTTCTCGCCGGGCGGCATGGAGGAGGTCGGATTCGATCTTCCGGGGGCGCTTGGGAACATGTTCCCTCCGAAGCAGGTTGCGCGTCGCCTTTCCTTGAATGAGGCTCGAAGGGTTTTGACTCAGCAGGAAGCGGAGAAGCTGATCGACCGTGACCGGTGCACCCGCGAGGGATTGCGGCGGGCTCAAGAGGCCGGAATCATCTTCATCGACGAGATCGACAAGATCGTCGGGGTGAAGTCGACTTCGGGCCCCGATGTTTCCCGCGAAGGAGTGCAGCGGGATCTCCTCCCGATCGTCGAGGGGGCGAACGTGACCACTCGGTACGGGGTGGTGCGGACCGACCACGTCCTTTTCTTTGCGGCGGGGGCGTTCAGCTTCTCCAAACCGACGGACCTCATCCCGGAGCTGCAGGGGCGCTTTCCCTTGCGGGCGGAATTGAAAAGCCTGGGGTGCGAGGACTTCGTCCGGATCTTGACGGAACCGAAAAACGCCCTTCTCAAGCAGTACACGGGCTTGTTGGAGACCGAGGGGATTCGAATCGAGTTCCGCGAGGAGGGGATTCGGGAACTCGCGGAGATCGCCGCTTCGGTGAACGCCTCGATGCAGGACATCGGAGCCCGGCGGCTCCATACGGTGGTAGAGCGAACGCTGGAGGAGATTTCGTTCCAGGCGCCGGACATCTCGCCCGCGCGAATCACCATCGACGCGAAGTACGTGCGGGAAAAGCTCAAGGGGATTCTCGAGGACGAAGATCTGCGGAAGTACATCCTGTAGAGGCGTGCCTTCTCGTCTCAGTGCTTGATGGCCGCGGAGCTATGGACTCCCGCCTCGAGGGCGGCGGCGTGGGCGTCCTCTTCCTTCCACTCCGGATACCGGTTGATCAGGACGGCCAGAAAGCCGGTCCAGACCATGAACGCCTCCATGGTTCGGATGGCGGAGAAACTGGTCGCTCCCCCGGCATGAACGGAAATGGAAACGAGAAGGATGAAGTAGCCGGCGACAAACGCCTTGACAAAACCCGGGGTCTCGATCTGGGCATAAAGTCGGTACATGCGTACCGCAATCCGGAACAGGAACCACAACAGGGCTGCGAGACCGATCAGCCCCAGATCGACCGCCACGCGAACATACTCGTTGTCCACGTCCCCGAAACTGATGGAACCGGGGCCGCTACCGAATGCGGGGCGGCTCAGGATTCGCGACTGGCTTTCCTCCCACGAACTTACCCTGGCCTCCCAGGATTCCGGGCCCGGGCCGCTGAAGATTCCCAAGATGGTTTGGGCGCGGGCGATGACGTTATCAGGAGCCAGGAGGGGGAAGAGGATCGCCATGATGACGAGGACGACGACGAGACGCCGGTGTTTGAGCAACGCAATGAGGCCGATCCCGCAGAGGAGCGCGATGTACGAGGTCCGACTGTAGGTGAACATGAGGATATAGAAGAGGACGCCGGCACAGATAACGCTCACGATCCGGGCCCGCAACGAGGTGAACTGCAAGAAGAATCCGAGGAACATCGAAATGTGGAGGATGACGTACCCACCGAAGATATTGGCCGTCTCCCCAAGAGGACCGTGAAGCCGTTGCGTACTAGGATCCTCCAAGACTCTCGATTGCCCCAGGCTGATCGTAGCGGCGGCCAGGCTGACCAGGAGGGTGAAGATGACGAACGCCCGGAACTCGGCATAGGTCCGGACATTGTTTAGGACGATCAGGAATAGCAGGACGTAGATTAGGTTCTTCCCCAGAAGCAAGCCGCTGCGGGTCCATTCGACGGATCCGGAGGAAACTCCCAACAAGGCGGAGACAATCATGACTCCCAGGTATGCAAGCATCGGTGCCTTGAATGGGTTCGAAGCCAGCTCTTCCCGGTTGCGGAGCGTGCGCAGGAGCCAGGCCACCAACAGGGCCGGAACGACGAAGTCTTCGAACCGGAGATTGTTGAAGTCTCCCACGCCGACTTCAGGGGACAGTCCTATACACAGGATGAGAATCCCCATTCCGAACCGGATATTGATGAGGGTCAAGAGGTAAGCGAGGGCCGCCAGCGCGGCGCTAAACTGCACGAAGGAAGCCTGACCCGTGATGTCCGTCACGGCCATCATGAGGTAGGCCAGCAGTCCCAGCACGAGCGAAGTTACGATGATCGCCGGGAGCGGGCTCGGGGGTTTCGAACTTTGATCGAGATCCATCATGATGCTATAGGATTATCGGACATGTCCCGCATACCGCGATTGGATTTTCGACATCGGGTGGTCGATAAGCATTCGGGACCAAACCCGATGCCAACTCCTCCCCTCGTGGCCATTATTGTCCTCGATTTCAATGGGAAAGAGGATACCCTGGAATGTGTTCGATCAATTGTCCGAATCCGCTATTCCAGGTTCAGACTGTATGCCGTAAACAACGGCTCTCAAGAGTCTATCCTCGACGAGGTAAAGCAAATCCTGCCCCAGGCGGTCGTTATCGAGAATCGAGAAAACCTTGGATTCACTGGTGGGAGCAACATTGGATGTCGACGGGCCCTAGAAGATGGGGCCGACTTCGTACTTCTGCTCAACAACGATACCGTGGTGGATCCGGAATTCCTCTCGCCTTTGATCCGAATGATGGAGTGTCCCGAAGTAGGTATGGTGACGTCGAAGATCTACTTCTATGGAGAAGATCGCGTCTTTTGGGCCTACGGAGCGAGGGTGGGCCGGTGGACGGGGCGATCGACGCATCTCGGAGTTTATTGCCGGGACGTGGGACAATTCGATCATCTTCGAGATGTAGAACGGATCACGGGATGCGCCATGTTCGTGAGGCGGGAAGTGTTCGAGAGAGTCGGATTCCTGGACGACCGGTTCTTCGCCTATTCGGAGGACCTGGATTGGTGTCTGAGAGCCCGTCGTCTCGGTTTCCGCCTGCAGGTGGCCCCGGACTCGGTTATCTGGCACAAGGGACACCGGAGCAGCGGACGAGCGGGCCGTCCGTTCATCACCTATCTTCTCGCCCGAAATCACCTCCTGATGCTAAGGAAGAACTCGGACTACTTCGCCTGCGGAGGGGGGCCCGCCCTTTGGTATGCCGGCCTCGCGGGAATCAAGGAAATGGCACGATTCCTTCTTCGATGGGTTCGATCGCGGGAAGCGAACGAGTGGGAGTGCTTCTTGGCGGTGGCGCGGGGATGGCGGGACTTCGCTTGCGGCCGATGGGGGGCTCCGCGGCATTGACGGGCCGTGCCTTCAATCGCCGCCGCACCTGGGCTCCCAACGCCGGATTTCCAACCGCCAGGGAGGAAAGGACACCCGCTTCAGACTTCCCCGGCGGAGAGAAGCGGGGATTCGAGGAACATGCACCTTGACCGGCTCCGGCAGAGCCTGAGTCCAGGCCGGCTGAACGGTTCCATACGTCGAACGATCATGAGAGATCCAGTAGTGGTCTACGATAACCCAGGCAGGTTCGGCGGGAGGGGCCTCGTTCCAGGTTACGTACCGATGGCGAGGCCGAAACCGGTCGAAGAAGAGCAAGCTGAAACGCGTTCGCTCATCCCCTACGACGACTCCGGCAGGCTGGTCCGACAAGAATCGGTGCGCCTCCTCAAGGTTTTCACGTGCCGTCGAAGCGTCTGACCAGAGTCGGATCGAGGCAGCCATGTTGACGACCAAGAGAGCGACCAAGCCAAGGACGACATGGATCCGGCGTCGGGTGGGAAGTAGGAGGCAGACGCTTCGGGCCAGAACCAGAGCAGCAGGGAGCGTCAGCATTTCCAGCGTGCGCGGGCGCGCGACGAAGGCGAGGCGGAAGGGAAAGAGGCTGCTCGGGGTGAGACAGATGAAAATGAAAAGAACCATCCACCATCCGAGGGCCCACCGGCCCGCCCGGTCTCGAATCCACCACACGTGGATCGCGGCCGGTAGGAAGGCAACATAGAAGAGGCCAAAGAACGGAAAGAGAGGAGCCATGGGATGGAACATCATCAGGGGGACTTCTAGAAAAAGCCGATGGGCGATCTGAGCCGCCGAGGAAAAGTGTTTCTCCATGTACTCCGAATGAGCTCCTCGAGTGGCGTGGAGCCGGAACGCCGGATCGCCGAACAAGGCGTACACGATCGTCTCGATTGCGACAACGAGGGCGAAGCCGGCCAGGAGATACAGAAACCTCTTACGACCCCAGGTAGATCGTAGCGACAGGACGGCGATGACCGCGATAAGAAAGAACGCGGGTTCCTTCGTGAGGTGCCCCATTCCCAAAGAGCCTCCTCCCAAGAACCCGAGCCATGGCTTCCTTTCGGAGAGCTGCCAGACAAGGACGGAAAGCCCCATCCACGCACTCAACGGCAAGTCCGCATGCACTTCGGTTGCGTGATGGAGGTTGAGAGGCATGAAGGCAACGAGCATCGCCGCGACCAATCCCATTCTTGCGTCGCTCAAGCGGCTCCCGAGAGCAAAGCCGAGGAAGATCGTGGCAAGGGAGGAGAGGAAATTGACGAAGACGGCGGCGAAAATGCTGATGCCGAATAAAGCGAAGGCTCCCGCCATCGGTACCCATAGCCCCACGCGGGAGGCATAGGGATTGGTCTGGAGGGAGGAGGTTCCTTCTCTGAGTTTCCAGGCCAAGTCGATGTAAACCTGATCATCCGACGCCTGATATCCCGTAAACAGCCAGAGCCGAAGGGCGGCTCCCAAGGCCAGGATCAGAATCAGCCACCCACGAGCGGTTCGAGAACTCATGACGAGACTCGATATCGACTCACCAAGTCCTCGGCGGCGCGCAAGAGAGAATCGAACCCCCGGTCCCAGTCCGCCCGATCTTGGATGATTCGGACGTTCTTCTCTCGAGAAGAGGATCGCAGCAGCGGATCCGTGAGGAGTCGATCGAGCGCGCTCTCCAATTCTTCTTGCCGGGCAGGGTCGAAGAGGAGACCGTTTTCGCCGTGGACGACCCATTCCCGGATGGCGGGAAGATCGGAGACCACTACGGGGAGTCCACAGGCCATCGCCTCCAAAAGGCTCAAGGAGGTACCGTCGCTCTGAGAGGGCGAAACGTACAGATCAGCCGCGTTTAGGAAATAGGCCAATCGTTCATTGGGGACGAAGCCGGCAAAGTGAACACGATTGTCCAATCCTAATTCTCGTGTCGCCCTTTGCAAGTCGGTATCGCACGAGCCGCGCCCTACGATGATCAGGCAGAGGTCCGGATGTCGACTCGAGAGTCGGGCAAGAGCGCGGAGGGCCCATTCGATCCGATAGACCGGCTCCAACGAGCGGGTGGTGATGGCGATGGTCTTGCCTTGCCAGCCCAGCCGGTTCCGGAGGTCGGGATCGGAACGGTGCGGATGGAAGAGTTTGAGATCCACCCCCCAAGGGACGACGAGGGTCTTCTCCGTCGCAATCCTCCCAAGCTCGATGGCCTGCCGCATCACATGACGGGCGTCGCAGGAAACGAAGTCCGCCTTGCTCAGAGTATACCGCGCCATTTCCCGGTAGCGACGCCTCCACTTCGGGTAGAGCAGAACGTCCGATCCCCACGGCGTCATCAGGATCGGATGAACCCCCGAAACCGCGGCGAGGAAGCTGGAAGTAAGAAGCCAGCCCGACACCACCAGATCGATGTGAAACCGGCGCACGTCTCTTTTGAGGAGCGACAGAGCCTGAAGGAAACTCCTCCCATAGATCAGGAAACGGGGGATCCGCTCGGAGGGGCAGCGAGCGCCGTCCGGATAGCCGGGCAGATCGCGGTGTACGATTTCGAGCCGAGGGATGTTGCGGATCCCGTCGGGCAATTCCGGCGATCGGTGATAGAAGGTGTACAGGATGACTCGATGGGGCGACTGCGCGTATTTCCGAAGAAACCGGATATCGTGAATGTTCAGAATATCCGAGAGATACAGGATATTCATGGGGGCGGGGCGACTACGGGACGGAACGGAACCAATCGAGGGATTTCCTCATTCCCTCGAGAAAGGACACTTGGGGTTTCCAACCCAAGACCGTCTTCGCCTTCTGGTTGGAGACCGTCTTCCCCTTGTAATCTCCGGGTCGGGCGGGTCCGAATCGAATCTCGACCTGATTTCCGAGGATGGAGCGAATCGTCTCGGCGATTTGCAGGACGCTCACTTCCTCTTCGCCTTCGAGGTTGAAGGTCTCGTTCTTCCCATTTTCGGAGAGGGCGAGAAGATGGGCCTGGATCAAGTCGTCGATGAAGATGAAGTTGCGGTACTGCTTCCCGTCTCCCGCCACGGTCAGGGGCTCTCCGCGAAGGGCCTTGCGGATGAAGATGGGAATGACCATCTCTTCCCGCATTCGCGGACCGTATGGGATGCCGTAGCGCAGAATGGTGAACGGAACTTGGTACAGCTTCCAGTAGTCATGCAAGAGAAGTTCTGCGCCGATCTTCGTGGAGGTGTAGACGTGGCCGGCTCCCGGCATGTAAAAGGGGCTCTCCTCGGTCATGAGTTCCCCCTTCGAGCCGGTGTAGACCCATACGGTGCTCGCGAAAAACACGCGCTGGATCCCGTTGTGACGCGCGGCCTCGAGAATGTTCGCCGTCCCGGTCAGATTGGTCTGGACCGTGTAGAGCGGCTGTTCGAAGGCATAGTTGACGTTGGAAACCGCAGCCAAATGGTACAGAACGTTGCATCCCTTTGTGGCGTTGAGAACGGAAGAGAAGTCGACGATGTCGGTGTCCTTGTAGCGAAGATCCTTCCGATGGGGTCGCGCGCGATAGTCCAGAATCGTCACTTCATGTCCCGCCGCCGCCAGCGCGTCGACGAGGTGGGACCCGATGAAACCCGAACCGCCGGTGACGGCGCATTTCATGATTTGTCCTAGGGCTGAAGTTCTTCTCGAAGCGACCGGGCGACGTACACGGCCTCTTCTTGGGTCATCCCGTTATAGATCGGCACGCACACATGTCTGGAGCACAGCCTTTCCGCGACGGGATAATCGCCGGCTCGATACTGTTCGTGGTAGTACGGTTGAAGATGGCACGGGAGCTTGTACACCTCCCCGCTGAGAGACACTTCCCGATTCTTCTTGAGCGCATCTTGCAGTCGGTCCCGATTCACGCCCTCGTGCAGGAGTGCGATGTATTTGTAGTAGTTGGATTGTGCCCCCGCGGGGATCTTCAAAGGGGCGATCCCGGGCAGGGAGGCGATTTCCTCATCGTAGATTCTCGCGATGGCCCGCCGTTCCTCGACGAAAGATTCCAGGTGTTCGAGATGGGTGTGCCCGACGAGGGCGTGGATCTCGCTCATTCGCCAATTGTAGCCCAAACGGCCGTGCTCGTTTTGGGTGAAGCTGACCTTACCCTGGTCGCGATACAGGCGGGCCTCGTCTCGGATCTTCTCCGAACGCGTGACGATGGCGCCTCCCTCCCCGGAAGTGATCAGCTTGGTCGGATAGAAGGAATAGGCGGCGGCGTCGCCGAACGAACCCGCCGACGCTCCGTCGAGGGAAGAACCGTGGGCGTGGGCGGCGTCTTCGAGGAGGAAGAGACTCCGTCGGCGGCAGAGATCCGCAATCTCCGGCATCCGAGGCGTGATGATTCCGCCGATGTGGACCACGATGATCCCCGCCGTCCGGGAGGTGATCCTGGCCTCCATGTCTTTCACATCCACGGAGAAGGTCGCGGGGTCAGCGTCTACGAAGACCGGAACCGCCGTCGCGTGCAGCACGGCGAGCGCCGTAGCGAAAAAAGTGTTCGTGGGCATCAGCACTTCCTTCCCCCCGGCCCCCAGGATCCTCAGGGCGATTTCGAGCGCGCTCGTGCCGCTGTTTACCGCCACCGCGTGGGGCAGACGGGTGGTTCGGGCGAACGCCTCCTCGAAGCGCTGCGTCCACGGACCGAGGGTGAGTTGCCCCGAGGCGAGGATGGTACCGATCTCGCCCCGAATCCGATCGATGTCTTCCGGAGTGAATCGGACGCGCGCGGGAGGTATCTTCACTTCGCGTTCCCCCATTCTCTCTGCAGGATCGAGGCGATGCGTTCCGCGGTGCGACCGTCCCAAAGGGGAGGACGCCGGAGGACGACCCGTCGTCCCCTCAAGATCTCGTCCAGAGCCGCCAAGACTTCGACCGGCTTCTCGCTGACCAAACGGTTCGCGCCCGCCCATTGGGTGATGGACCGCTCGGTGTTCGGGCGTACGGTGAGACAGGGGACTCCCAGGACCGCGCACTCCTCCTGGATCCCGCCGGAGTCGGTGACCACGGCCTTGGCCTCCGACAAGAGCGAGATGAAGTCGAGGTATCCCAAGGGCTCGATCAACTGCGGTTTCCTCGAGGAATCTCTCGAAGAAAAGCGCCGCAATAGTCCGCTCTTCCGGAGCGCGCGGATCGTTCGTGGATGGGCGGGGAGGATCGAGGGGATGCGGCTCTGGATTCTTTCCAGCATCCCGACGACTTCCCGCAGCCGCCGGGGATCGTCGACGTTGGAGGGGCGGTGCATCGTGATCGTCGCGTACGACCGGGGAGGGAGACCGAAGCGCTCCCAGACGGCGCGAGCGCGGGCCTCGGGCAAGTGGGTCAGAAGAGAGTCGATCATCGCGTTACCGACGAAGAAGATTCTAGAGCGGGAGACGGATTCGTCGAGAAGATTCCGATCGGCTTCGCGGCACGTCGTGAAGAGGAGATCGCTCACGGCATCCGTCAGCCGACGATTGATCTCCTCGGGCATGCTGGAATCGAAACTTCGGAGACCCGCCTCCACATGCGCCACGGGGATCCCGAGTTTCGATGCCACCAGGGCGGCCGCCAGGGTCGAGTTCACATCGCCCACGACCACGACTCCGGTCGGGCGAGTCTTGAGGAGAACGCGTTCCATGCCCATCATCACCTTGGCGGTCATTTCCGCATGTGTTCCCGAACCCACGCGTAGAAAAGAGTCCGGTCGAGGGATCTTCAGCTCGCGGAAGAACGCTTCCGATAAGGCGTAGTCATAATGCTGGCCGGTATGAACCAGGAAGGTTCGGATGCCGGCGCGATCGAACGCCCGAATCAGGGGAGCGATCTTGACGAAATTGGGGCGAGCCCCTCCTACGCAGACGATCCGCACGAGTCCTCTCGCAGCAAGAAGAGAATCGCATCCGAGAAAAACTTGGAGGCCCAACTGGGATAGGTGTAGCGCTGATACTCTCCCCAAATCGGATGGGATCCCTTGATGCCTCCACGAATTCCGAGTGAGGGTGACTCCAGATCCTGGGTTTGCGCCACCCGGCGGAGGAGTGTCTCGGCCGACCGTCGGAGGTCTCTCCGCCCGAGATCCCGAGCGAGCTCCAGCCACACCAATGCGATCTGGCAATTCCCCGTCAAGCAGGAGTAGTCGCCGGACGGTTCCCATTCGGGACCGTAGCAAGCCGACAGCCCTCCCTCTCGCAGAAAACGAGTGTGGAGCGCTTCCGCTCCCGTTTGCGCTGCGTCGCGAGCCTCGGAATGGTCGAGCCCACGGGCGCACTCCAGGAGTCCCTGGAGGGTATATCCGATCGTATGGGTCAGAGCCTTCGGTCCTCCGTCGAAGGACATGTCCTCGATCCATCCGTTGGGCCGGCAACATCGGAGCACCCAGTCGACATGTCGAAGCGCGCCGTTGCGGCAGGACGGATCGTGGGAGAGGGAGTGCCATTCCAGCAGGGCCCAGGCCACCATGACATAGTAGGTGTGGACCCGATCGAGGTAGGCCCCGCGGCGCCATGCCCCGTTCCCATCGAGAGCGGAGACGAGCCATCGAGCCGCTCTCTCCGCCCCTCGTCCGAACTCCGCTTGACGGGTGCGTTCGTACAGGCGAGAGAGCCCCATGAGAATCTGCCCCGTGTTGAAGACCGAAGCGGGTCGTCCTTCGACGTAGAATCCCCCAGGATAGGACCCATCCGGGTTCTGGATTTGGAGGAGGCCTTCTCCCATCGCGCAGGCGAGCTCTTCCCAGCGGTAATCGCCGGCCCACTCGTCGTACTTTAGAAAGGTGGGAATCGCATATCCCGTTACCTCGGGGTAGGAGGGCAGCCAGGCGCGTTTCGTCAGGGAAAAGCCGGCGGACAGAAGGACGTCGGGAGTAGCCCGGTGAGCCCGCTTCATCCACTCCTGTGCAGACTCGAGGTGTTCGGGCCAGCTGCGAAAAGGGTAGCGACGATCACTACGATCAGCGCTCAGCGCTCTTCGATACCCCGCATCGACGGATGCCAGACGCGCCATCCAGGGTTGGACGAGCCGGGAGATCAATCCCATTCCGGTTCGCCCCGGTAGGCTCGAATCAGAAGACGGGCCGATTCGTCCCAAGAATCGTATCGAAGCACTTCAGACGCTCCGTCACCGGGGAGATCCTTTGCCGTTCGAAACGCGGTTTCCATGGCTCGACGCAGGGAGCCGACACTGCCGGGCTTGAAGAATCGGCGTCGTCGCCCCCGAATCATCTCTCGAAACAGTCCGATATCCGGCGCAACTACATATCGTCCGAAATCGCCCGCAAGGTGGAGGACCCCGGAGTTCAAGACCGATTCGTAGGGAAGCAGGACGACGTCCGAGGCCGCGATCGTCTCGCCGACCTCTTCGTCGGGGATATACTCAAACCGGAATCGAATCCGAGGATCCGATTTTGAGGCGGCTTCAATCTCCCGACACACCTCGACATCCCTTGGACGGCCGACGACCCAAAGCGCTGCGGGCGCATGGGGCAACTGTCGGAACGCCCGGAGCGCCGCGGACACTCCCTTATTGCTCCGGAGGTCCCCGAATAGGAGGAAAACGCAATGAGAAGGTCCCCACCCCTGGCGACCGCGGACTTGAGCTCGATCGTTACAAACGCGGTATTGGGGAGTGTAGGGACCGACACCGATGACCCGAACCCGATCTCTGCGGCCGTAGTGACGCGCCACTTCCCCCTTGGCCCATTTCGAGAATACGGCAACCACATGGGCTACGTGGTACGTCAGCCACCCCCCGATCCGATCCAAAATGGGATATCTGCCTTCGTGATCCTGATGGTTGTGTACTCTCCAGAGGATGCGGTATCCCAAGAACCTTGCCACGATTAGGCGCGCGGCATAGGCCACAAGTGCCCGGGCAGTTCGGAAACGCGTCTCGAGAAAGTAGAGCGGCGGGTGCCAATTCAGATGGAGGACCGTTCTTTCGTGCCGGTTCCTCCACAGCCAGCCCACATCGAAGAGACTAGGCGAGGAGCCGACCTGACATCCTCGCTTCCGGAGGGGTCCTCCTTGGAGTCGGATTGTGTCCAAGATCGGCGGGATCATCCAGACGTTCACGCCGCATCCTCTCTTCGAACCGCCAGGAAATAGTAGTAGGAACACCACGATGGATTTGCCCTCGGCCAACTGCTCTGGTCCAGGCGAGAGAAGAAGGCCAAGAGCGGTCCAGGGAGATGTTCCAGGAGAGAGAAGGGAAGGAAGATGAACCCTCCGGACTGTAGGAGGTCCAATCCCGAGCGTCGGAGAAGATGGAGGACTTCCTCTCTGTGATACCGGCGTTGGTGCACCGCCATCCCGCGCAGGAGTACGTCCCGGAAAAACCAAAAGAAAAAATGCGGGGAACGAAAATTAGGAATGGTGAGAAGAAAAGGGGCGCCCGGTTCGAGGATTCGCCTCGTCTCTTGGAGGAAGCGTTCTCCATCCCGGAGAAGTTCAAGCAGGCTGATGCTGAAGGCGAATCGGATGCTCTCGGAACGAATCGGTAGCGCGTGAACATCCGCCTGAAGCAGGATCGACCCCCCGCCGCGCTGAGGGTTCCAGTCCGGCGTTACGACCCGCGCTCCCAACGCCGCCCCATGCCGACCGTCCCGGCCGCCTAAGTCGACACCCCATCCCTCGTTCCAGGGAAGTCGAGTAAGGAGCGCAACGATTTGACGGTCGCGATACTTTTCGGCAGCTGGGTTCTTCGACAGGATCCAGAATTTCTCCCAGGCGGATTCGACCAGCCGTCGGACGAAGGAGATCCCCACGGGTGCTTAATGATATCGGCTGGAAGCGCTCAACGCTAGCCGATTGCAGGCGGAGGGGATAGGATCGGATACGCCCATGGATTCAGGAAGGCTGTTGTGGATCAGCTATTCCTTCCCGCCGGAAGCTGGGGTGGGAGCGCTCCGAGTCACTCACTTCATCAAGCACCTCGACGGGAGCGGCACCGCGTCGACCGTCATTTCCGGCCCCTTCGACGGCGCCCGGAGATCCGATCCCGGCCTTGCCGCGGAACTTCCTGGCTCCTGCCGGGTGGTACGAACGAACACGCGATTCCGAGATTTCTGGATTCGACTCTCCGCGCGGCTTCCCCGGTCCGAGCCGTCGCGCCGTCGCTTCCACCTGGAATGGGGGAGCCTCTATCAGGGACACTGGATCGAGTCCGCCGTCTCCTCCGCACGATCCCTCGACGCTCATCGCCTCGTGATCTCGACGGGACCACCCTTCTCGGCCCACGAGATCGCACGTCGAATCCGGGAGCGATCGCGGATCCCGTGGATCATGGACGTGCGGGACCCCTGGCCGTTCGGCCCGGACCCCGCGTCGGACGAGTTTCGGTCGAAGCGCGAGGCGCGCTGGTTTTCGAGCGTGGCCGCCGTGGTCGCGACGACGTCCGAGATCCTGGACGTGCTCCATGGCCGGGGACTCCCTGCCTCCGTCCCGACTCGAGTGATTCCGAACGGGTTCGACGATCGAGAATGTCCGCCGCTGCTCTCCCCTTGGCCCCCGGAGAAGTTCTGTCTCCTCTACACGGGGAATCTCTACGGGGAACGGCGGATCGACGATGTGCTTCAAGCGGTATCTCGGCTGGTGGAACGGGGGAGCATGGATCGAGACGCAATCGAGATTCTGCTGGTCGGACAGGCGTACCCTCCTCCTCCGATTCCGGAAAACCTCCGCGAGGGATGCCGGCTCTTCCCTCTGGTCCCCCGCGCTGAACTTCGCTCCTACTGGGAGCGATCGGCAGTCCTTCTCCTCCTTCAGCCCGAAGCCTACCGAATGTGCGTCCCCACCAAGCTCTTCGAATTCTTGGCGATCGGACGTCCCATCCTTGCCGTGGTTCCGCTCGATTCTCCCTCCGCCCGACTGATTCGGGAATTTGGAACAGGTCACGTGGTCGCGCCGGGGGATTCCTCTTCCTTGGAACGCACCCTCCTCGACTTCTACACGTCCTGGCGCTCCGGGACTCTCCGTCCCCCGGGACGGGGGCCCGGACTGGAGCGATACGAGCGCAGCCGACTCGCGAAGTTGTTGGAGGAATTCCTTCCGGCCGCGCATGGGTGTTGACGCCTGCGAAAGAGCCACCGTAAGATCACGAGCTCATGTTCGACCGAAACCTCTACCGCGAAGACTGGGATCGACGGGCACGGGAAGACAGCCGGGGTTTCACCGCGAGCCACGATCACGATAGCGAGGAACGATACCGGGAGAGCGGAATTCGCGACGCTTGACTCCTCTTCGAATTCTCGGGCCTCGCGCAGGACCGACGCTACGAGAGCGCGCTCGAGATCGGATGCGGAATCGGCAGGCTGCTCTCCTTCATGACCGGACATTTCGACTCGGTCATCGGGGCGGATGTCTCGCCCGAGATGATCCATCAAGCGGAACAACGGCTCGCGGGTCAGGCGAAGTCGCTCGTCTTCTCAAGCCCGATGGCGTCGCCGTACTTCACTTCCTGGAGCCCCATGGAATTCGTCGAGGACTCCAAGCCCTGTTTCACCTGGATCCGCCCGACTCGGATACTCTCCACTTCCGGTATTTCCGGCGAAGCGAGGTGGAGCGACTGGCGCGTCGTTCGGGACTCACCATCGGAGAGCATCGAAAGCTGGACGTCTACGGGTTATTCCGACTGTACCTCCGCCGGCCCTAACGGCGGGAGGACTTGGCCCACTTCGAGCAGAATCCTTTGAGCGGTGATCGTCGAGTTGTCCGCATCCGGGCGGTAGCTGCAGTAGTCCGCGGACGTCGAAACCACCTTCCGTCCCGTTCCGAAGGTGTCGATTTCCGCCGCCGAGGTGGGGCTGAAAAAGCTCACCGTAGGAATCGATTGGGCGATCGCCAGATGTAGAGCGAGGGTATCGCTGGTCACTACGAGGTTCATCGCCGAGATCACTGCAGCGAAATGAAGGAGAGAGAGGGGTTCGATCAACGCCAGGTTCGGATGGGTCGAACGCTCCAGGAGACCCCGGTTGTAGGGAAGGTCCTTCTCTCCTCCCAGGAGGTAGCACCGGAGGGGGTATCGCCCCAGAGCGTCCACAAGGGCGACCGCTTCCTTCCCCGGCATTCTCTTGGAAGGCCATCGGTCTCCGGCGCTCAGGTTCAGACCGATTCTCCATGCCGCCTCCTGGCCGACGATTCTCGCGACCTTCCGGGGGGGCACGGGACGATCTTCGCGCCGTACTTCGTGGCCGGCGC
>CAZGKV010000013.1:0-75823 GCA_964526305.1 uncultured Planctomycetales bacterium
GCGGCGTTGCTCCTCCTCGGCAGCCCTCTTCAAGGCTCGCCTCGTCGTCGCGCCTTGCATCTGCACCCTCGGCGCCGCCACCGCGGCCACGATCCTACCGGGATGTGCTCTAAGCCCTTCGAGAAACGCCGAGGAGGGAACGGACCAGCCGGGCGGCGAGAGCTTCGCTTCCACGAGCGCCATGGGTCGCATGTCGCGGGCGATCAGAAAGTCGAGCTCCCGCCGATCTTGATCTCGAAGGTAGTAGAGCTCGAAACGGCCATGTCCCTGTTCCCTCCAGGCCGAACAGGTCGCCGCGAGCCGCGCCGCCGGAAAAGAAAACAGGCCTGCCCTTGCGGACAGGCCTGTCGGGATCGGCGGAGACTATCGGTTGTAGATGACCTGCCAGTCGTACTGAGCCGAGGTCACCTTCGCATCGAGGACGGCGAACGAAAACGGCTTGGTCAGCATCAGGATCACCGGTCCGGCCGGAGTCGTCTCGGTGATCTTCAACCGCGCGCTCGAATTCGAGGGGAAGTTCCACCACGCGGAAGAGAGCTGGACCGTGAAACCGCCGGTATTTCGCTGGCCCGCGAAGATCGCGACGACGGTATGCTTCGAGAAATCGACGGAGGGAGCCTGCGAGCCGGGGCTGTGTTGGGCCCACAGCGCCAGCCAGTCCGCCTTCGTGTTCACGAGCTTGACCAGATTCGTACCGGCGACGGGATAGCCGGAAATGTTCCCGCTCTGCAGCGTCTCGAAGGTGATCGGTCCGAACTTCCTTCCGTTCACTTTGCCCGCCCCGAGCCATCCGGTCGTCGGACCGGCGATGGACTGCGAGCTCCAGAAGACGAGTCCGTATCCCTCGTCGAACATGTACTCCTGGACGCCCGCGTCGGCGAGCGAGGGGTGCGCGAAGGTGAAGTGGGCCACATATCCGTGATGAACGTTGAGGTACGGGTTGTAGACCTTAAGACTCTTGCTCTTCAGCGTTACCTGGGTGTTGTTCCAGAGGGAGTCGTCGATCGACACCGAGTAGGTCGTGCCCGTCGGGGCGCCGAATCGAAGGAACGCTACCCACGAGTATTTCTCCCAGCTCCATGCGTAGAGGGTATTGCCCGACCACGCGAGCCAGGCGCCACTGGGGAACCCGGGGAAGGCGTCGACATGAAAAGCCGTCTGGTACTTCTGATCGACCTTGTTGGTCCACGGCGCGAACTTGATGAGGGGATTGGCGCGGTAATACGTCCACTCATTGCCCTTCTTCAGGGGCAAGTAGTCCTGATCGTGGTCGGCGTGGACGGCGCCGGCCGCGGCCAGTACGGCCGCGAGGACGGACGGAATCGCGAGTCGGTTCATTCTTCTCTCCTTGTTGAAGTGCGGCGATTCTATCGAAGGCGCGATCCGTGTCAATGGGGAATTGACGCGGCGCGTTACTTTTCGGGGAGAACGACCGTGAGGGCCTTTGCAAAACCGATGCCGAGGGGATTTCATTGGGTTCTTCGGAGAGTCGTCGCACGGTATTCTCTACGAAACTTCCCTCCGCGCTCCGACAGGAAAGCTGTGTCCGTTGATGGAGCGTATGGCCATGAAGCTTCTGCCTCGTTTTCTGCCGATCGTCTGTTCCGGTCTCCTGGTAGGAATGGTCCCCCAAGAAGGCCCGACGGGAGGTTGCTCGGCGCCTCCTCCGGAGAGCGGCGTCCGAACGGACGCGGCTGCGGCGTTGCCGGAGATCCCATGCGGAATCGAGGAGCCGCCCGTGGGGGACACGTCGGATATCCGGACCCTCTCTCTCGAACCGGTCCTCGAAGAGGGTGACCTTTCGTGGGCCTTCGACGGCACGGTTCCCCAGGAGAGTCGCGACTATGTTCTGGCACTCTGGTCCGAGCTCCGGCCGGCACTCGTCAATGCGATGGGGCCCCCGTCGCACGCCGTGACCGTTCTGGTCTCCTACAACCCAAATCAGTCGTCGGCTGGCACCTACTCGTACACCCAGAACAAGATGGTGCTGAAGTACCTCCCCACATTGCCGAACGACGCCTACTTCAACGAGATCTACGCGCATGAGACGGTGCATGCCTTCCAGGACGCGGCGCTCGATGCCGGATGGGCGTGGGTGGCATGGGCGGTGGAGGGCAGCGCCGTCTGCGTGACGGGATTGGTCCGCGAGCGGGTGCCGGCGAGATTCGAGAATCCCCGCTATCCGTCCTGGCAGGCGCTGGGAAACCTCTCGAGCACGTACGACATGCTCTCCCAGATGGGGTCGGACGTCTTGGCCGGAACCTCCTCTCTCTTTTCGACCATCGACGTCATCCTGAGCTACCAAGCCGCGGGCGGTTTCTGGTGGATCCTGACGGCATCGCAGTCGGCGGCCCCCGCGGGACAGTGGGAGCGGTATGACTATCTCGTCCGTTTTTTCGGTCAACTCTACGCGCGGGGCCGGTCCTTCACTCAAGACAACGTCCTGGCCACCCTCGACGAGACGGCCGGGGCGGACGTGGACGGCGTGCAGGCGCGAGTTTGGATCCGCAACCAGCCGATTACGAACATCGCGGGAGCGCCCGGCAAACACGTCTGGGCCACGATCGTCGGTACCTACGGCAGTTATCTTCCGGTCTTCCCGATTTGCTACGTGCTGCGGTTCCAGCCATATGAGCGCACCTACACCGGGGGACCGGCCATTCGGATCAACTCCGGAACCGTGAACCTACGGGCGTGGAACGCGGCGGGGGAGAGAATCTGGGAGACGGCGTACGCGCTGCGCTCCGACTATTACCCGTATCCCGGCTGGCAATATGTGAACCTGCCCATGGGAGACATGTGGAACACCCCCGGCGGATACCTCCTCGAAGTGGACGCGTCCGCGGTCGGAGCGGGGACGTCCTATCTGGCGGTGCAGAATGTCGCCGGAAGCTACCGCGCGTCCTTCGCAGCGGACCAGGGAACCTGTGTGACGTTCTACGACCCATCGCGAGCCGCGCTTGCACAGCCCGAATACGTCACGGAAGACGCGACCACGCTGCTCGCCGGGAACGGCGGGGACCTTGTCGTTCCCTCGAATCTCGGCGAGATCCCGAGCCGGATCCGAATCGGAATCGTGACGACAGAAGAGCCCGCGTGGAGCACCCGGACGGCACCCCTGCCGTTCCGGAGGGTCTTGCGTCTTGACATGCCGCTGCCGGTTCCAGGCGGATCGGACGGGAAGAAGCGCATCGATCAGAGGTATGGCGGCGAATAGCGGTCAGCGCGATTCGATCCACGGCCGCAGTTGCCGGTGCCAAGAAACTGACAGGGGGAAAACCGCGCACCATTCCTCGGGATGCGGATGGCATTTTCTCTGTCCGGCGAAGTTCGCGTCGAGGGCCGCGTCGAGCGCCGAGGGATTCTCGAAACGCAGGAGCCGGCGCACCCCCTCGAGGTATAAGAGCATCGCAACCCAGAGCCGGATGGCGATGACGTCGCGCGCTGCCCCAGCCCGCTCCAGCGCGGCCTCGCCCCCCCTCCCGTTGCCGTTCGCGTGCAGGCAGACTCCTTGGAGGAGTCGGGCCTCTCGGACCAGATGGGGCGATGCCTGCGCGCGGTCGAATAAGCTCGCGGCTGTTGCGTATTGACCCTCCCGCATCGCGAGAAGAGCCGATCCAAACGCCTCGTCCGCTTCGGGGCGCAGGTCCGGTAGAGGTCGAGTGCTCCTTGCACACGGCTCCATGCGCACCGTCCTGCGTCCGTCTCCTCGGAAGCGAACCGAAGCAAGCGGTTGTGCGCCGAGGGAAGGGTACTCGTATCGGAGTGGAATGAGGCGAATCTTGCCGCCTGCAGGAAGGCATTGACTTCCGCCCCGATGATGTTTCCCAGCGGTGAGTCGCGGGGTGGGTCCATGGCTGCTTGCGGGCGGTCACGTCGTCGAACGTTCGAGTGTCGGAGAACTCCCCAGATCCAACCACGGAGATCGCCTTTGGCCGGGTTGTGGGAGCCGAGAGAGTCGTAGATGCGGACGAGGCTTTCGTGGACGAGTTCGGCCGCGGCTTCCTCGTCCATGCGCCAGTGCCTTCGAGCCGATTCGACGATCGAGCAGTAGTCCCGGAGGAGGAGGTCGTCGAGAGCGCGGCGGGCCTTGCCCAGAGGGCAGGGAGTTTAGCCCATTCGCGGTTGGTTATCCATCTCCGCGATGGGTCCCCTCTATCTCCCCCTTCCGCAGAGTGGGCAGAGCGCCTTTCCGGCGCAGGCGATGCAAAACCGATGACAATCGAATGGGATTTCTTTCGCGCACCCGCCACATCGACCGACCTTCAAGATGCAGAAGAAGTGGCACTCGTTGGGATAAGGGCAGACGGTCTTGAGCTCGCCTAGGTCGGCGTCCCGGCCCTTATTGATCCCTCCGCACTCCGAGACGCGGGTCTTGACCCGAATCGGAAGCGTGGTCCTCGGGAACAGGATGAAGACCGCAAGAGGATTGTAACAAATTGGGGGGGCCAAATCCTCGTCGAGGACGAGCGTCACGAGGACCGCTTTTCCGTTGGTCGTGGCGCCGGCGCGGGCTCCGGTCCACTTACCTTCCGGAAATATGGCTACCAGGAAGTGCTTACGGAAGTCCACCTTCGGGATTTCCTCTCGACCCTCCCTGCTGCGCCAGAGAGTAACGAGGGCGTCTCGATGGGTCACGAGCACCATCCGCGCCTGCTCCGTGGCCTTTCGTTTGCCAACCCACTGGGCATCGATAGGACAAGGCTTGTCGTCATGGGGCAACACGATCGAGAAGAGGAATAGAATAGTCATGCCGGGTTGGACGTCAGTCTCGAATCGGGGGTTCGCGTTTTCTTCTCGATGGGTGTGGCTCTTCCGGCCATGGAATTTTTCCGGCGATCTTCGTATGATGCCCAGTCGGTCCCCATGACCTGGAGGCCCTGTGAAGCCGACCGACGTCGGGAATCCCGACTACTATCATAAAGTCGTCGACTGCCAGTGGGCATGCCCGGCCCACACCAACGTCCCGGAGTACATCCGGCTGATCGCCCAAGGACGCTACTCCGATGCCTACATGCTCAACCGGGAGTCGAACGTATTTCCAGGAGTCCTCGGGCGGACATGCGACCGGCCCTGCGAGCCGGCCTGCCGGAGGGGCCGGGTCGACGGAAAACCCGTCGCGATCTGCCGGCTGAAGCGCGTCGCCGCCGACCATCGAGGCGAGATCCAGGACCGCCTGCCCAAGATCCCTAAGCTCAAGAACGGCAAGAGGATCGCGTGCGTCGGGGCCGGACCCGCGTCCTTGACCGTCGCCAACGACCTCATGCCTCTCGGGTACCAAGTGACGGTTTTCGAGAAGCTCGACAAGCCGGGCGGCCTCATGCGCTCCAACATCCCTTCTTTCCGGCTGCCCGAGCACGTCTTGGAGGAGGAGTGCGGGTACATCCTGAACATGGGCGTCGACGTCCGCTACGGCACGCCCGTGAAGAGCCTCAAGGCGCTCCTCGAGCAGACGTTCGACGCCGTGTTCATCGGCTCCGGCGCTCCTCGGGGAAAGGACCTCGACCTTCCCGGCCGGCAAGAGGCGGCGGCCAACATCCACATCGGAATCGACTGGCTCGAATCGGTGGCGTTCGGCCACATCGACAAGATCGGCCGGCGCGTCCTCATCATCGGGGTCGGCAATACGGCCATGGATTGCTGCCGAACCTCGAGGCGCCTCGGCGGCACGGACATCAAGGTCATGGCGCGCCGCCCGCGAAAGCACTTCAAGGCGTCGCCGTGGGAACTTGAGGATGCCGAAGAAGAGGGGATCGAGATCGTCGTCAACCATGCGCCCAAGCGCTTCGTACTCGAGAACGGCCGTCTTCGGGGGATGGAATTCGAATGCGTCGAATGGGACGCCGAAGCGAAAAACTCCCGCACGCTCGAGACCGTCTTCCTGCCTGCCGACGACGTCATCCTCGCGATCGGCCAAGAGACGGCCTTTACTTGGATCGAGCGAGATCTCGGTCTTGAGTTGGGGAAGTGGGACATCCCCGTCGTGGACGAGAAGACCTTCATGTCGACGCGGCCGGGTGTTTTCTTCGGCGGCGACGCGGCCTGGGGGCCGAAGAACATCATTTGGGCCGTCGCCCACGGGCACGAAGCCGCGATCTCGATCCACAACTTTTGCCAGGGAGTTCCCGTCACGGAACGGCCCCCTCGGGGAATGAACCTCGCCAGCCAGAAGATGGGGCTCACCGAGTGGAGCTATCACAACGACTACAACCCCGCGCCTCGCGCGAAGATGAAACACGTCGAGCTCGAGAGGCGCTTCCGAGAGCTCTCGATCGAGGTCGAGATGGGGTTCTCGCCGGAGCAGACCGCGAGGGAAGTCGAGCGTTGCCTCAACTGCGATGTGGAGACTCATTTCACGCGCGACCTCTGCATCGAGTGCGACGCGTGCGTCGATATCTGCCCCGTTCAGTGCCTGACGATCGCCCGCGACGGGGAAGAGAAGGAGATGCGGAAGCGTCTCTCGGCTCCCGCGAGCAATCTCGATCAGGACCTTCTCGTGTCGGCGGCGCTCCCGCACACAGGGCGGGTGATGGTGAAGGACGAGGACGTCTGCGTCCACTGCGGCCTTTGCGCCGAGCGGTGCCCGACGTCCGCGTGGGACATGCAAAAGTTCGAACTCCAGTTGTCATACGCCGGGAGACCAGCGTGCACCAGCAGCAACTTGGAACTCAGGTCAACGATTTCGCGCTGAAGATCGCGAACGTCAACGGGACCGGCTCCGCAAGCGCGAACGGCCTCCTGATGCAGGCGATCTTCCGAAAGGGGATCCCCGTCTCGGGGAAGAACCTTTTTCCGTCGAACATCCAGGGCCTTCCCACGTGGTATGAAATCCGCGTGAACAAGTCTGGCTACACGGCGCGGGCCCTCGACTACGACCTCATGGTGGCGATGAACGCGCAGACGTACGATCGGGACATCCGGGAGGTCCGATCGGGCGGATTCATCCTCTACGATTCCACGTGGCCGCTCGAGCCGTCGCTCCGCCGAACCGACGTGACCTTCCTCGGCATCCCTCTGGCGCGAATGTGCAATGAGACGTTCCGCGAGGCGCGGGAGCGGATCCTGATGAAGAACATCGCCTACACCGGAGCGCTGGTGGCGCTCCTGAACATCGACGTGAAGGTCATCGACCAACTCCTCGAAGAGAAGTACGGCAGGAAGAAGAAGCTGATGGAGTCGAACCACAAGGCGCTTCGACTCGGGTACGACTACGCGAAGCAGAACTTTTCCTGCCCGCTTCCGTTCCGTCTCGAGCGGATCGAGGACGGGAATCGGGACAAGATTCTCATCGACGGAAACACCGCGACCGCGCTCGGGGCCGTCTACGCGGGGGCGACCGTGGCGGCGTGGTACCCGATCACTCCCGCGACGTCGGTAATGGACGCCTTCAAGTCGTTCTGCGAGAGCTATCGGCGCGATCCGGAAACGGGGAAGAACCGGTACCTCATCCTTCAGGCGGAAGACGAGCTCGCCGCGATCGGCATGGTGATCGGCGCCTCGTGGAACGGGGCACGGGCGTTCACCTCGACGGCGGGCCCGGGACTCTCGCTGATGAACGAGTTGCTCGGACTGGCCTATTACGCCGAGATTCCGGCCGTGCTGGTCGACGTCCAGCGGGTCGGACCCTCCACGGGGATGCCCACGCGGACGCAGCAGGCGGATCTCCTCGAAGCGGCGTACGCGTCGCACGGCGATACCAAGCACCTCCTCCTGTTCCCGGCGGATCCGGGAGAGTGCTTCGAGATGGCCGTGAAGGCCTTCGATTTGGCGGAGCGATTCCAGACGCCGGTCCTGCTCATGAGCGATCTCGACATCGGGATGAACGACTGGGTCGTGCCTCAGCTGAAGTGGGACGACGCGTACCGGCCGGATCGAGGACGAGTCCTGGGCAAGGAGGACCTCGAGAAGATCGGACAATTCCACCGGTACCACCCCGCCGATCTCGATTTCGTGACCCCCCGGACGCTTCCGGGAGTCGATCCGAAGGGCGCCTACTTCACGCGGGGATCGGGTCACACGAAGCTGGGCAACTATACGGAGATTCCCGAGGAGTACCAGGAGGTCATGGATCGACTCGCAAAGAAGCACCAAGCCGCCGCGAAGTACATCCCGGAGCCGGTCCTCCAGCGCCGTCCCGGCGCGCGCTTCGGAGTCGTCACCCTCGGAAGTTGCGATGCGGCGGTTCGTGAGGGGATGGATCTCCTCGCCCAGCGGGGGATCGTGGGAGACGCGATGCGAGTCCGTGGATTTCCCTTCGACGAAGATGTCGTGGCGTTCTTGGAAACGCACGAAATCAATTTCGTGATCGAAATGAACCGGGACGCGCAGCTCCGCTCGCTCTTGACGAACGAGACCCGGATATCGAAAGAGAAACTGCGGTCCGTCCTCGTATACGGCGGCTTCCCGCTCAGCGCGAAGCACGTGGTGGACGGGATTCGGACCCAGTTGGAGGAATAGCCGTGCCCTCGATCGACAAACCCGTGGCGGTTCATCCTTCGAGCCAGAAGAACGCGCTCGGTCTGACGCTTCGGGATTACGAAGGTTCGATGTCGACCCTCTGCGCGGGCTGCGGCCACGATTCCATCACGGCGGCGATCGTCAAGGCGTTCTGGGAGTTGGCCACGCCTCCGCACACCGTCGCGAAGATGAGCGGGATCGGCTGTTCGTCCAAGACGCCGACCTACTTCGTGAGCGGGGCGCACGGGTTCAATTCGGCGCACGGGCGGATGCCTGCGATCGCGACCGGGGCCAACGCGGCGAACCGCGAGCTCGTGTACATCGGCGTCTCCGGCGACGGAGACTCGCTCTCGATCGGCCTCGGGCAGATGTGTCACGCGATCCGCCGAAATCTGCGGATGCTCTACATCATCGAGAACAACGGAGTCTACGGGCTGACGAAGGGACAGTTCTCGGCGTCGGCCGATCTCGGATCGAAATCGAAGCGCGGCGAGCCGAACCGCATGGCCCCGATCGATCCCGTGATGCTCGCCCTCTCCCTCGGCGCGACGTTCGTGGCTCGGAGCTTCTCGGGGGACAAGGCGCAGCTCGTCCCGATCGTCAAGGCGGGTCTCGCGCACAAGGGTTTCGCGCTCGTGGACGTCATCTCCCCGTGCGTCACGTTCAACGATCACGAGGGGTCGACGAAGAGTTATCTCCATACGCGGAAGCACGCGGCGCCGGTGACGGAGGCCGATTTCGTCCCGCCCGCTCGGGAAATCACCGCCCAAATCGGGGAGGCGGCGACCAGCGTGCGGATGCACGACGGGAGCGTGGTGCGCTTCACGCGCGTACCCGAGGACTACGACCCGACGGACCGACAGAAAGTCACCGGGTTCCTCCAGGAGCATCAGTCGAAGGGCGAGGTGCCGACGGGGCTTCTCTTCGTGGATCCCGCGGCGCCGAATCTGCACGAAATCGGCGACACCCCGGAGGAAGCCCTGGTGAAGCTGCCGTACGAGATGCTCTGCCCGGGCTCCAAGGCGCTGGCGGAGCTGATGGACGAGTTTCGGTAGATCGATCAAATCCAATTCGCGAGACGGAGAGCCGAAAAGCGCCGGAAATCGCGGAGATTGTCCGTCACGAGAATGAGATCGTGGACGCGCGCGATGGCCGCGATCTGACCGTCTACGAAAGGGGTAGGCCGTCCCAATCGCGCGAGACGCGCTCGTTCCAGCGCATGCCAGTCGGCGGCAGGCTTGTCGTACGGGAGAAGCGGGAAGGTGGCGAGGAGCACGTCCCAAAGAAACCTCTCCAGAGACTCTCGACGGCGAGACGGCTCCAGCAAGAAGACTCCGTATCGAAGCTCGTGCCAGACGGGGGAGGGGATGGCGATCTCGGAGGAATGGCGGTCGAGCCGTTTCAAGAGCCCGCCGGAGGGATGGGAACGGCATGCGGCGGAAACGATATTGGTGTCGAGAGCGTAGCGGAGAGTCACAGCTTCGCCGGTCGCCCCGGAGAAGAATCCCGCAACCGGCGGAAATGGTTCCGGGGGAGGGCCAGATCCCGGGGATCGACGGTGGCCCGCCAGGCGCCGTACGCCGCCAAGAAGGGGCCGGCTCGGCCCGAAATCGCGCGGAAGGCGGGGACGGGGACCAATACCGCCACGGGGCGCCCGCGGCGGGTGATGGCGACGGAGTCGCCCTGCTCCACTCTTCGGAGGAGCCCCGGAAGTCGGGCGCGAGCCTCTGCCACCGAACAGGACCGGTTCATCGACGGACTCTCATGTACATGATGAGTGTACATCTGTCGGGAGGCGGAGTCAAGTCCGAGTCTGCGATCGTCCTGCGCGAGGAGAGGGAGCCCGAGGATCGGGTCCCGCGGAGGAAGGGGGGAGCTACTTCCCCTTCGGCGCCCCGCAGCTCCTGCATTCCCGTTTGACGGCGTCGTTCGCGTTCCCGCAGAATTCGCATTTCCACGATGGCGGAGGCTTCTCCGTCGGGACGGAGGTGTTCTCCGGCGTCTTGGACCTGGGGGTCGCGTTCGCGATCGCGCGGTCGAGGCTCCGTTCCGCGGTTTCCAGATCGCTTAGGGCCCGGGACACGACCGCTTCCGCCGCGGCGACGTCTTTCGCGCCTTGTCGGAGCGTGGACTCGACTCTCTCGACGGCGCGTTGGGCGTCCTCCACCGCGACCTTGAGGGCGTACCGGCTCCCTTCGTCCGTCCCCTTCCCGGCGGCGTCCACGGCCTTTTGACGGGTGCGTTTGAGGACGCCGACGATTCGATCGAGGGTCGTCACGAATCCGCTCATGAGGTGAGTGTTGGCGGCCGCCATGCGGTCGGCGCGCGTCTTTTCTTCCGGGGCCTGCCGGGCCGCGTTGTACAGCTCCTCCGCCGCCCGCATCCGCTCGTTCAAGGCCGGTTCGAATCCGGGATACAGGAGCTTGAGTTCACGGATCTTGGCGGTGTTGCGTTCCCAGGCCCGAGTCTCCCCTTCCACGCTTCGCTTGCATCCGAGCGCGGCGAATAGAAGCAATCCGATTCCGACGATGCGATTCATGGGCTCCTCCCTGCAGACAGTACAAGAGTACCCCACAAATTCGGTGCGGGCAAATCGAGATTGCCGGAACCCGATTCGGGCCACCGGCGTCGATAGTCGGTTGTCAGGAGATGGACATGAAACGATGGTTCTATAGATTTACGGCGGTGCACTTCATCTTCACCTCTCTCACGGGGGTGGCGCTCTTCTTCCGCCCGGGCGGGTCTCGCCCCGGCTTCTACTCGGACGCGGTGAAGGAATGGCTCGTGATGATTCACAATGGGGAATGGATTTCCTACCTGTTCTTCGGACGGCCGTTTTATTCGGGGATTCTTCTGGGAGTCGTCCTTGGCGTGGTCCTGATCCGGCATTCCGTTCAGGGCCTATTGAAAAAGCGGGTCCGGTTCGCGCCCTCCCAGGGCGTCGCTACGCCCCGGGCGACGAAGAGAGTCGCATAGCGGCTCCGGCCGGGGACCCTTCCCCGGCCGGCACGGCTTCGGTCACGCGTAAACCGCGCGTCCCCCAAACCGTCCCCCTCCCGCCGTCACATTCGTTTGCGTCTTCATTTTTTGCTCCTCTCATTATCGGCAACAGGACAAGATGCGGATGGCGGCGGCGGTTGTTTACGTTTTCGGTAGAATCGCAAGACAGTGCAGTGCAACGTGTTGTACTATCACCTGGGTCTGAGCCTGGAACCTGGAGCAATCGGAGGACGTCTAAGCTGCCATGATCGTTTTTCTGTGCGCCCTTTTGACTCAGGCCGATCAATCCGCTCAGGATCTCATCGACCGACTCGAAGACGAGTCCCTGGAGTTGCGCGACCGGGCGCAGGCCGAACTCATTCGCCGAGGTGAGGCGATCCTCGCGGACCTGCGCGAGGCCCGGAAAAAAGCCCAGGGCGAAAGAGCCAAGCGACTGGACGCCATCCTCACCGAAATCCTCTGGTGGGAACGAACGGTGTGGGTCGGAAGGCGCGCCGTCGATGCGCGCAAGGGAACGGTGATGTGGGAACTCAAGACCGAATTCAAGTCTACCGTCGTCGTCGATCGCGACGTGGTAGTGGGCTACCGCGACGGTCGAGTCGAACGGCGATCCTTGCGGGATGGCGCCGTCCTCTGGGAAGTTCCGGCCTCCGACAACGCCGATGAACTCTGGAGTTCCGCCGGGTTCCTCCTCCAAATCGTGGGCGACAAGGTTCGGGGGATCGACGCTTCCTCGGGTCGGGTCTTGTGGACGGCCGAGGTGGATCGTTCGCCTCGAGTCAGCGCGCAACGCCTTCACGCCGCCGCCGGACGCGCTTTCATCGTGGGAGCGAATGAGTCGACGTGCTTGGAGACGTCGAGCGGAAAGAAACGGTGGTCCGTTCCGGGCGAGTGCCGCGCGGGACGGGTCCTTCCCGACGGCGACGTCGTGGTCGTCTCCAAGGATTCGATCGGTCGATACGCCGGGAGCGATGGGACCCGCCGGTGGAGCGTTGCTTGCCGTCGAGATCAGGAATGGAACCTCTGGATCGCGGGGGAGACTGCGGTGGCGGGCGATAGTCGTGGGAGCGACGGAACGGAGACTCGCTTGTACCATCTCGCTTCCGGAAAGGTCCTCCGAACGATCGCCGGCTATCCGATCGCAGCCGAGGCGGTGGATTCGGACGTATTCGTTGCCACGGCGTCCCGAACCCTTCTTCGAATTGCTCCCTCGAGCGGCACCGGGGTGTGGAGTCATTCCCTACAGATGGAAGGCGCGGCCCTCGTCCGAGAGGGTGACCGGCTCTATCTCGCCGAATATGAGCCGATCTCCTGCGGCGTCGCGATCCGGTGTCTCTCCTCTTCCAGCGGCGAGCTTCTCTGGAGGGGCGAGGCGCGGGGGATTCAGGTCGATCATTCCAAGTACCGCCATACCGCAAGCCTGCGGCTTTTGCCCGATGCGGTCGTACTCCTCGGGGATTCATCCGGGGGAGTCTACGTCGAGACGTTCGGGAAGACGAGCGGGCAGGTGCTGACGAGGTGGCGGTCGGACCACTGACCCCCGGCTCATTTTCGTACCCGGCACCCGACCATCTCCAGAAGTAGAACTGTCGACTCGAGGAGGTGTCGGGATGCGGAACGCGACTCGGGGCCCGGCGTGCGTCCTCCTGTCCCTCGCATTCCTAGGTTGCGACGACCGGAATGCCTCGCAGGAAGCCGGCTCGGCCGTGCCCTCGAGCACCTTCTCCATACCGATCGAGATCTTGGAGCCGGCCCAACGGGGCCAGACGATCAAGAACTTCCCCGTGGCCGTCGGTTTGGTGTTCGAAGACGGTGCTTTGTCGGCGACCGATTCCGTTTGTCTCAAGGACAGCCTCGCCCGCGAAGTTCCTTTGGAAGCGGAGGCCACCGGATGGTGGGATCGGGAGAAGACGCGGATCAAATGGCTGCTCCTGCGGTTCCGAGCCGACACGGATCTGTCGTATGTCTTGAGCAAGGGAATCGGAGGCACGACGGCGACGGCTCCCCTGGCAACCCAATCCGGCGATACCATCATCGTCGACACGGGACCGCTCCGAGTCGTTCACGATGCGGGATCGAGTCAGCTTTTCGACTCGGTCGAACTCAACGGGGCCCCCATGGTCTCTGCGGTCGCCTCGCCCCATGTCCTGATCCTGGACCAAAACGGGGTGGAGGAGCCGACGGCCATCGCCTCCTGGTACGTCAGCATCGCGGAATCGAGCGCGGATCGTGTCGTGTTGCGAGCGGGAGGAAATCTGATTCGAGTCGGCACCGGGGAGGTGGCCGCCCGACTGGACTTGCGATACGAATTCTTCCGGGGGGAGAGCTTCGTCAGGCTGAATCACACGATGGTGTGGATGTCGGAGCCGCTCGAGACTCGCGCCAAGCAGATCAGCCTCAAGCTCGGCCTGCAACAACTCGCATGGCCGGCAACCGTTTTCTCCGGGAAGTCCGACTACACTGCGGAGAGCACCGGAGTCGCGCTCTACTCCGTCGCGGACTCGGCGATCGTGGTCCAGGAAGACGCGAGTCACTACTCTCTTCGATCCGGGACGGCGGTCGTGGAGTCGGGTTCTCGTCATGGTGGATGGTTCGCGGTACAGGGGGCGGACGGACGAGGCCTTTCCGTGGCCCTCCGCCATCTCTGGCAGATGAACCCGAAGGCCCTTCGGGTGGAGCAGGGCGAGCTTGCCATCGACCTCTGGCCGGCCGAGGCCGTTCCCATGGGGTTCGACTACCGATCCCTTTGGCCGGACGACTTCTACTACGCCGATGAGTGGAGTCTGTGGTCGTTCAGCAAGGATACGGATCCGGCCGGAAACGACGACCACGTCGCCAGCGAGTACTACGGCGAGGACGAATTCAGCGGCAAGGGAGTGGCGCGGACCCACGAGATGCTTTTGCACTTCACCGATCCGACCGCCACCAGGACGGCCGGGGAGCTGAACTCGATTCTCCAGCACCCGTTGGTGCTACGGCAGGATCCCCAATGGGCGCTCAAGGTTCCGGTCATGGGGTTGACGCTCTCGCCCGTGAACACCGCCGACCATCCCGATCTCGAGAACGCGGTGGAGACGATCGGCAAACTCAACACCGCACGGTGGGAAGAGATGCACGACTACGGGTTCTGGCGCTTCGGCATGTTGCGGTGGTGGTCCCCGGGCGCCGGGCTCTATCGTTGGTTCGACGGAACTCAATACGGTCTCCAGATCATCCCTTGGCTCCTTTTCCTGCGCGGAGGATCGCGTGAGTTCTTCGAGGAGGGAGCGATCACCTCGCAATACGCCATGGACGTGTGCACGAATCACGCGAGTACGAACGACGCCGTTCCTTCCGGCTATCAGGCGCAGGCGGCGGTTCTGCCGTTTCCGGTCCTGTATCCGACTTGGGCGTCCCACGCCACCAAACGAATCAAGCTGCACTTCTTGAAGTACTACTACCACTTGACCGGAGATCCACGAGCCCGGGAGACGATAGACGAGGTCATCGCCGGCGCCAAGTGGGATGCGAAGACGAACCACGCGACGCTGCCGTGGCCGGACTTGAACCCCGCGGTATCGGCGCGCGAGGTATTCAATGTGAACACCTTTTGGGCCGACGCCTATGAGGAGTCGTGGGACGACGAGGTGAAGTCGTACGCCGAACGATGGATGGCGAACACCCTTCAGCGCCAGTATTCCGCGACGCTCCGGGCCTTCCGCTTCCCCGACATCTATCTCTTCGACGGAATCGCCAACTATCATGGGGTCTTCGGCAATCACACCTCGGACGGCCGGAATCTAGAGAGCACGGTCCTGGAGTATCTACAGGTCTTGGGATTCCCGGACCTCCAGGACGGAGGCGTCGTCAACTTCGAGCAGGCGATCGGGGCGCTCTGGGCCTATCAACGGTGGGGGGATCCGAGAATGGCTTCGATCCTCTTCGATCTCGCCCGGACGATCGCGGACGTCGTGCCGAGCATCGATCCGTCGACGGCGAAACCCTCGGACGTAAAGTTCACGGGCCAATCGCTCCTTCGGACCTACCTGATGCCGATGCTGGCGGGATTGTCCGCCGCCCATCAAGCAGGGCTTAGGGAGGATCGTCCGGTCGGTTTTACCGACACCTACATGACGGTGTACGACCCGAACTTGGACAGCGACGCCTCCGACAACGGGACGGTGACTCGAGCCACCGCGTACCTGGAACCGGCGATCTCGGGTGACCTCCTCGTTACCCTTCACTTCCAGGGAACGTGGGGTCAGGAATTCAAGCCGATCTCCGTCGGCGTGTTCGACGATTCGGGAGCGGAACTCGTCACGACCATCCTTCAAAACCCGGGGTGGCCGGATATCTCCCAGTACCTGCCTGCGAACTGGAGCCGGGTGAGCCTATCCCTCACGATTCCTTCGACTCAGCAAGGGGCGCGGTATCGAGTCGTTCTCAGCCGAGATCACACCGGCCTGGACGGTAGCTTCGATTACACCAAGACGGCGCACAACGACGCCAAGAACAACGACCTCACGTTCCTGGTGCTTGCGGAGGCGAAGATCGTTTACGAAGCCACGACGTCATCGGCCGACACCTTTGTGTTTCGAACGACTTCCGCGGCGCCCGCCGTAGTCTATCTGCGAACCACGAGCGAGACGGCGACGCTTTGGACGCGAAACGCCACGGTATTCACCCTGCGCGATGCCAAGACGTGGGAAGTCCTGTATCGGGCGCCCTTCTCCGGGATAGGCGGGGCGCACTACCTGAGTGTGGGCAAGGACCGCGAGCTCGCGCTGGTCGCGGACTCGGCGGGCCTCTTCTCTCTGATCGCCGGCCTCTCTCCGTACGTGAGCCCCAAACCGAGCGGATGGTTCGATCCGAAGTCGAATCCGTGAGTCAGGTCCCGCCAAACGGTTCCCCGAGGACGCGATAAAGGGTCCATCGGGTGTATGTTTCTGGATCATAAGATTCGTCACTGAGCCAGCCGCAAAAGTGTCTTTTCCTTGCGGCGGGCTCACCCTCCGTGGCGCATCTCCGACGGCGCGAAAGAGGGCCCATCCAAAAGTCGCCCCGCCATGCGGTTACGGCGGGCTCCGCCCACCCTCTTTCGCGAACCCTTCGGAGGGTCTCGTCGCCCAGCGGAAGGGACTTCTTACGGGCGACTCATCCCTCCATTTTCTAGCTCCGCAAAATCCCTCTCCACCTGCGCGCGATGGATCGCGTCCGCCTGGCGAGGGTCGTACACCGCGTGCGGCACACGGCGGCCGGCGGCGTGCCGCTGTCGGCGGAGGCGAACGACTCCCGATTCAAGGTTCTGTTCCTCGATGTGGGGCTGCTTCTGGCCGCCCGCGGGCTGAGTCTCGTCGACCTCGTGCGGGCTCGCGAGTTGACGCTCGTGAATGCCGGGGCCGTGGCGGAACAGTTCGTGAGGCAGCACCTGCTTTCCTCCGACGAGGCGTACAAGGCTCCGGAGCTGTTCTTCTGGGCCCGGGAAGCCAGGAACTCCGCGGCGGAAGTGGACTATGTCGTCGCCGAGGGTCCGAACGTGATCCCCCTGGGAGTCAAGGCGGGCAAGACCGGGACGTTGAAGTCGCTGCACGCCTTCGTGGACGAGAAGGGCTGCCCGCTCGCGGTCCGGCTCAACAGCGATCCCCCCTCGCTCCTTCGCGCGGAGACGTCGCTCCCTTCGCGGCCCCGGCGGGAGTTCTCGCTTATGTCTCTTCCGCTCTACCTGGTGGGGGAGGTGCGCCGGGTGTGCGCCGCGCTCGCGGGACGATGAAGATCCGCCTCGGTTGTCTCGCGGACGAAGCTGACCCTGTCCGCTCCACCGCTTGGAACGAAGCGGATCCAGCCACACGTACGAATCCGCCTTCGGGACAAATCGCTTCGAGCCCACCTTGCAGGACTTGGCAACGAGTTGCTTGTGGGCCCTCTCCTCGCCCGCCTGGGCCAAAAGCCGTAGGGCTGCGGTTCATTCCGCCTTCTTCAAGCTCGCGAGATCCCGCTCGACCTGCGCGCGGTCGTGCCAGCCCGGAGGCGCGTACTCGAGGGCGCGCTCGAGATCTTGGACCGCTCCCGCCTTGTCCCCTTTCTTCGCGCGGAGCGAGGCGCGGGAATGGTACGCGTTGGGGTTCTTGGAGTCGCACTCGAGGGCTCGATCGAAGTCCTTCGCGGCGCCGTCGAGGTCGTTCTTCTGGAGCCGCGCCCGGCCGCGCAGGACGTGGGCGTTCGAATGCCTCGGCTGAAGGCGAATGGCTTCCTCGGCGTCGGCGGTCGCGCCATCCAGATCTCCCTGGGAGAGACGAACGCCCGCGCGATTGTTGTAGGCGTCGGCGCTCTTGGGATTGAGCTGGATGGCACGAGTGTAATCCTCGATCGCTCCTCGGGCATCGTTCTTGAGCTGCTTGAGGTATCCTCGGTGGACATAGGCATCAACGTGGTGAGAGTCGAGCTCAATCGCTCGCGTGAGATCGCGGATCGCGGCGTCGAGATCCCCTTTGGCCTGATGCACGCCCGCTCGGTGGCAGTACCCGTGGACGAAGGTGGGGTTGATCTCGAGCGCCCTCGTAATGTCCTCGAGCGCGCCCTGGAAGTCCTTTTTCAGGGATTTCACGTATCCGCGATTCGTGAACGCGAGGACGAACTTGGGATCGAGCTCGATCCCCTTGTCGAAATCGGCGAGCGCGCCGTCCAGGTCGCCTTTCCTCATCTTGGCATTTCCGCGGTTGTTGTAGGGATACGTGTATTTCGGGTCGATCTCCATGGCCCGGGTGTAATCGGCGATGGCGCCGTCGAAATCGTTCTTGTCGGCGAGCGAATTCCCTCGGTAATTGAGCGCCTCGGTGTCGCGCGGATCCAATCGCAGCGCCTCCGTGAGGTCCCGGATGGCTCCATCGGGATCGCCCTTCCGCCATTTCGTCCGGCCGCGCTTCGTCCATGCCTTGACCAAAGTGGGATCCAGGCGGATCGCCTCGGTGAGGTCGGCGAGGGCGCCGTCGAGGTCGCCCTTGTCGAACTTCTCGGTTCCGGATTTCAGGCGGGACTCGGCCTCTTGAGTCAGAAATGCGACGAGAAGGAGCCAGAGCATGGGGGATCCTCCAATCCAGATTCAGTATATCACTCGCCGTGTCGAGGCGAGCACCGGGGAATTTCAGGATTGTCCTGCCGTCAAGCTCGGCTCGCTCAGCGCGCACGTGTCGACGCCCGCCGCGGGAAGTTCTACAAATTCGGAGCAATAGGGACGGACCGGCGGACCTGGGCCCCGCCTCACCATTCGAGGAAGAAGACTGTGAGGAAATCGAGAGTCCAGGAACGGAATTGACAGCGCAATCGATTTTCGTTCGAGATGTCGAGGGCGCATTCATGGTTTCCTGGCTTCCTTCTCGATCCCTTCCGTGCAGGTGCGAGGAGCGTCTGCGGTGGTACCCGGTGATGAACCTGGCTCTCTTTTCTAGATGCTTAATTCTTCTTCTAGATGCTTGATGCCAGATGCTGGCAGCATCAGGGCATCGCGCTCTCCGGCAACTTCGGCTTTCCGGCTCGCTCCCAGGCGGTCCGCCACAAGGACGCGGTAAACGTGGCGGCTTGCCCCAGCCGCTTCCGCGCGATCCAACCCGCCTTTCGCTGAAAGGTCTTGAAGCTGTAGCCAGGTCCCTTGTCCGCCTGGGCGTCCGCGCTCAGGACTTCGTCGACGTAGGAGAAGCTGGTCTCGAGCGCCTCGAAGGCCGCGTCCTTCGGTGAGGAGAGGAACTTGCCCTGCCGAAGGTACTTCTTCATTCCCCACTCGGGGTCGTACTCGTCGAGGAGCTCCGATTCCCAACGAGCGTGCACCCCTCGTTGCCTCGTCGCTTGTCCGTCGCTGTTCTTGCAGGAGTGAAGAGGCACGTGGGCGTCGCCGGCATAGTGGCATAAGTGCGCCGAGAGTCGGAGGATTCGCGACGTGTCGCCCTTCTTCATGGCGGCGGCAAGTTCACCCACGAGCTCTTCCACGCGCCAGGGAAGGATGCCGTTCTTGACGAACGGATAGAACCCGTATTTCTGGGTCCCCTTCGGGAGCGATCTCGGATAGCGGGTGGGAGCGCCCCAACGATCCAGATTGACGTAGTGATAATACGGCTCCCAGGGGTCGATCCAAGACTTGTCTCGGTTCTCGTCCGGCTCCATGACGCGATCGACGATCTCCTCCCGGTGAGCGAGGTAGAAGTCCTTCATCCCGTCGGGCAGGGCCGAGCAGGCGTGTTTCGCGATGAGTCGGTGTCCTTTTCCACCCCAACGCGTCGCGACCGGCTGTGCCGGGGCGTCGGATCCGAAGGAACCCACCACGGCGATGATTGCGAGCAGTCTGGCCATCGTGTCCTCCCCCATAGGCTTCCCGTGCTGAGACACCGGAGCCGCGCGGGGGAAGACACGAAAAAAGATCGTATGCGTTCAAGCCCGCAAGGGTTTGGGGGGTAGTCGACTCTTGGAGCCCGACTTCGCGGGACTCTCTGCGGGCGCGTCCCCGAGCCCTACGTGCCACGCGAGCCGTCCGGGACGCGCTTCTGCGAAATCGGTGTTGGCCGACGTGCATCCATCCCCTGAACGAGTACAAGAAGTCAGAACCGGATCACGATGGAATCCGAATACGGCCGAGCGCGATCGCCCGTCGCCCGCACCCGCTCGATCATGCGCTTGATCGAGGGCTTCGGAGACCAGGAGGTCGTCTTGTCGCCCGCTCGAATCTCGAGCCGGTCCGGCATGATGCGGGAATCGTAGTGGACTTCGACTTCGACGGGTTTCCCCTCGATCGCCTCGATCCGGAGGGTGCCTCCCTTGAGCGTGGCGCGGATCCCGGTAAGATCGGTGAAGGAAACGACCGAGCCGTCGGTCTTGGACCACACGGAGGCTCGCGAAATCGAGCGGATCTCGATCCACGCCCGCGCCGCTTCGAAGCGGTGGAAAGCACGATGCTCGACGACGTCGGGATGCGCCTCGCGGCGATGGGAGGAAAACCACCGCAGGAGCGCGGGGTATCTCCACTGGAGGCGATCGTGGCCGAACCACCGAGCTTCGAGGTATTCGACCGGGGCTTTCCATTCGCGGAGTCGGGCCACGGCCTCCCGCGCGAGCATCACGTTGTCCCCGTCGAATTCTCCTTCGAGGAGAACGAGCGGCGTGCGCCGTACATTCGCGAGGAGAGGAAAGCGACTCTTGCCTTGGCCCACCGATAGAGGACAGTGGATTTCCGGCGCTACGGCGGCCCAACGATCCCCGTACACAGAAGCCATCCGCCACGTCGCGGCGCCGCCCATCGAAATCCCGGTGACGTAGATCCGGTCGGGATCGACGTCGTACTCGAGACAGAGCTTGCGCACGAGACCGAGGATCTTCTCGTCTTCCTCCTTGCCCGCGCGAAAACCCGCCGTCGAACCGAAGCTCGGGCACGCGAGGATCATCCCGGCGCGATCGGCCAGATCTCCCCAGAGTCGAAAATCGTAGGTCGGGTCGGAGTATTGTCCGTGGAGCGCAACGAGGAGCGGCCACTTGCGCCAGGGAGAGTACTCTCGAGGAAAGCGCACATGGGGGATCGACTCCGGAGCCTTCCGGCGCGGGGCATGCTCCAGGACCGCCGCGATCGTTCTCCAATTCTCTTTGGCGAGGTCGTCGACTCGGCCGCTCTCGAGCGCGGCGAGCACCTGTTCCTCGAGTCGCAGGAGAGCCTCGGGGTCCTTTCGCGCCAGATCCGGCAGGTCTTTTCCGTAGACGATCGCGTGCCGGATGCGCCAAAGACTCTTCTTGGGATCGTCGTCCACGAGTCCATCGATGTTCGGGTCCCGCTCGGGGTTGAACGGCTCCGGCCACTCCACGCCCGGCGCCTTTTTTCGGAGGTCCGCTACGACCTTCCGGAGATTCTCCAGCTTCGGCGGATCGGGCTCCGCTACCGGCGTCCAGCCCAACTCCTCTCGAAGGGAGTCCGGCAGTTTCTTCATGGCGGGAAAATCGGCGGTCCTTCGCACGCATCGAAGGCCAAGCTCTTGATGGACGAACAGGGTTCCGCCGTTGCCGATGTCCAGCGGGGTGAGGGCGATCGACTCCCGGCGGGACACGAGCTCCCGCGGGCGCGCCCATTCTCCCTCGAGCAGCAGCGTGCCGTCGTCGTCGATGCGCTCGGAGCCGACTCGAAGGAGAAAGGCCTTCGGAAGGGGCACTCGGATACGATCGGCCTTGAGGATGGCCGTGGCGGAGAGGTGAAAGTTCCCGATGCCGGGGACTCCGAGGTTTGGGTCCAGTTCGCGCTGACTCTGGAAGGCTTCGGGGCGGATCTCCGGGAACCTGCGAGCCAAGAGTCCGCCGAATCCGAGCAACGTTCTCCCGTCCTTGAGGGCGATTCGGTCGATCTCGATCTCGGCGGGAACGGCTTCGGCTCCGAGCGCGGCCATGTCGTCCCGACGGAGGTCTTGGACGAGCCGAGCGATCCAGTGGGTCCCGCCGGTGTGATCGAAGACGAGTTGGGTACAGTCGCGCAGCACGGCGCGTCCCTCGTCCGCCGACTTGGCGCGGTCGAAGCGGGCGAGGAGATCGTCGTAGCGTTTCGCGGGGAACCACTTGGTCTCCTTGGCGGCGGAGAGGATCTTTCGATACGTGTCGCGCAGGTCCTCGGGCCATCCGGTCCAGGAGGTCTGGAGGAGAAAAGCCAGGAGAATGGTCACTCGTCCCTCTGCATGATGGACGCTTCCCGCCGGGGAAATACGGGGAAAAAGGTGGCGCTGGGGGGTGGAGCCGGGAAAGGGATTTGAACCCTCAACCCCCGCTTTACGAAAGCGGTGCTCTGCCATTGAGCTATCCCGGCGTCTTTTGGCGCGCAACATCTTACAGAATCTGGTTTCGGATACAACCGGTTTGTGCCTTTCTTGTGCCAATTTGAGAGAGGAGCTTTCGAGCCGTTCCGTCGGCCTGGGACTCGCCGAGATCCCAATGATCGTTCGGGGCGAGGTGCGCGTATCGGTCCGTCATGCGGCTGCTGCTGTGGCCGATCATCATCCGAATCTCCCGATCAGGCTTGCCGGCCCGGGCGGACTGCGCGCCCAAGATTCTTGCGTCGAGCTCAGGCGCCTTCCCACGCCTCGTCCCGGCAGACCGCTCCATCTCTTGATTGAATGGAGCGTCCCGATCGTCAGATCCCGGCCCCTAGTGCATGGGGACCGTGACCTGCTTCTTGGTGCCGGGATGACGCCACTTCTGGCGGCGGTCTTTCTGGGCGATGAGATCGAAGCCGTGCCTGGAGAGGACTCGGACGACCTCACGCGCGGTGAGGCGTCGAGGTCGCGCGGCCATCAGATCTTGAGTTCTACCACCTTCGCTCCTGGGGCTACCTCCCCGGGCATCGGTTCAAGGTAGAGCTCGATGGCCCCGCGGATGTGTGCGAGGGCCTGCTTCTCGGTGTCGCCGCAGCTCGTGCAGCCCGGTAAGGGGAGCCGGTTGGGGCGAAGCCGGTGGGCCCGGTGCGGCGGATGCTGCGGAGGGTGGTTCGCCACCGGCGGTGGGTGGTTGGACTGGGGGCGGTCGGGGCGGTCATCGCGATCGCGATGGGGTTTGGGGTCTCGTCGTGGATGAGGCGGAGGAGCTTCGAGCGAACGAGGGCGGAGGCGAGGCGGGCGGTCGGGGCGGGGGAGTGGGCGCGGGCGATCGTACTCGGCGAGCAAAGTCTCGGAATGAGGGAAGACGCGGAGCTGAGGCGGATGCTGGAGGAGGCGAGGGCGAGTCTCGTGGCGAAGCTGCGGCCGCTCCAGGATCTCGTGAGGGATGCGAGACTTCTGGTGTACGTGCCCGCGGTGGAGGTGCGGGAGGCGTTCGAGAAGATCGAGAAAGAACTGGAAGGGTTGGAGGGGCTCGTCCGGTCGCCGCGATACGCGCCGTTCGCGGGGGGGGTGGAAGGCGGTAGGGATGGGATGGTACTTCGTGGGGGACCATCGGAGGGCGGAGGAGGCGTTGTTGCAGTCCGATCGGTTGGCGCCGGGAGACCGCGAAGTCCGGCTCCATTTGGCCCGCATCTGTCTTCAGGATGCGGCCGTACACCTCTGGCGAATCGACGAGGAGTGCCATCACACTCGGATTCCGAAGTCCGAGGAGCTGGTGGAGAAGGCGGTGGAGTACTTGAAGGATGTCGAGCCATCGGGACCGGAGTCGGACGATTTGGACATCCTTTCGGCGCGTGCCTATCGACTGTGGGCTGGCAGGGACTATGCGTCGCTCCATCGACTGTGCCGGACGACGCTGGGACGGCATTCGGGGAAGATGGGATCGGAAGAGTTCTGGTTTCTCCTCAGCATTGCCGAACGAACGAGGAGGCAATCGCTGCAGGCCCTGCGACAGGCCCTCGAAAGGCGGCCCCACTATCCTGAGGCCCTCTGCCTGCTCGGGGGAATGAAGGGCAGAAGCAACTTACAGGGCGCATTGGCGGATTTCTCGGCGGCTCTCCGCATCTCCCCCTACTACGAGAAGGCATTCCTCGGCCGCGCCCTGATCCGAGGACAGTTGCAGGATTGGAAAGGCATGCTGGCCGATCTCACCGAAGCTGTTCGGCTCAATCCGGCCGACTGGGCGGCCATCAGCTATCGGGGTTGGGCGCGGGTCCACACGGGGGATCGCGAAGGAGCCATGGCCGACTTCTCGGAAGCCACCCGATTGCGCCCCGATGCGGCCTCTCCTTTCTATTATCGCGGTACCCTGCGGGAGCGCGAGGGCGAACTCCGGCTCGCCTTGAGCGATTTCGACGAGGCGATCAGACGAAATCCCCGAATGACGGATGCGTACAACAACCGCGGCGTCGTGCACACGCGGCTGGGGAATATCGCCCATGCCTTGGCGGACTATGACATCGTCCACCTGTACTGTTCCCGACATCCGGGAAGCTACAGCGGGCGCGGCCAAGTGCTGGCGAGGATGGGCCTGTGGCAGAGATGCTTGATCGAGACCGAACGCGCCCTCGTCGCGGGAACCCATTTCCCCAATGAAACTGTCTACAAGAGCGTCGCGTTCTACGACCGAGGATTGGATCTCTACGGGCTGGGCTGGGACAATCCCGTTCCGGCATTAACGGAGGCTCTCCTCCGGAACCCCGCATATTACGAAGCGTTTGCCTTTCGCGGTGCCGCAAGGTTCCAGCGTGGAGATCGGCTGGGAGCGCTACACGATTACCTCTTGGCGTGGGGGCTGGCGCCCGCGGAGTACAAGCGTGGGAAACCCCAGATCAAGAACGTCATCGACCACATGCTTCGCTCGAAATGAAGAGCGGCAATCTTTCAAGGTGTCGACACCCTTCGGGAGAACATGAAGTGTCGGGGTAAGGGACAATGCCCGTCGGTGAAGCCTCCGATCGTGGTTGAATGAGCCGCCCAATCGTGAAACCGCCAAGAAATCCTAGAGGATTCTTCGCAGATTCGAACTTCCTTCGTATACGTTCACCGCGGAGGCGCGGAGAAGAGATACATCGGGGGAGCTTCCCGGCATGGGGAAGGTGGAACCAGGGAAGAGACGGCGGTTCTCCGCGCCTTTGCGCCGCTGCGGTGCAAGGGGAGCGTGAACGGTTACCTTCCTTCTTCGATTACCGGGCATCGTTTGGCGCTTTCGCATTTTGGCGGTTCAAGAATTCAGAGCTACTCTGTCCCCGGATTCCCTATCCGACCAGTATCGGGGTAAGGGATGCGGGTTTCTTGCCTTCCTGGTTTCCTGATGAAGAATCTTCGCGCCGCACGAGGACTCTCAGGAGGAGTAGCCCAGGACATCTTCTGTGTTTTGATCATTTCCCCGCCGGCAAGGAAGTCGGACTACGCTCGTGGGGTACAAAGAGATGCCGGGTAGAGAATTCCGCAAGTTCCTCGAGCGATGTGATAGGGTAGGAACCTTCGATTCGAGGGGAGCGACACCATGCGCGGAAATCCTCCACCGGATCATGGCGTCGTCTTCGACTGGGGACGCGCCTCAAGAGACTACGCGCTCTACCGTCCGGGTCTTCCGGCGAGCTTCTGGCGGCGTGTGGAGGCGCTCGAGGTCATCCGACCCGGGAGCCGGGTGCTCGACTTGGGCACCGGGACGGGAAATCTCGCCCTCGAGTTCGCCCGCCGCGGCGGTACCGTCATCGGGGTGGACACCAGCTCAGGACAGATCGAGCAGGCGCGCGTTCGCGCCGCGGCGGAGAATCTGGCGGTCGACTTTCGCGTCGCCCCGGCGGAGAGTACCGGCCTTCCGGATCATTCCTTCGACTTGATCACCGCCGGCCAGTGCTGGTTCTACTTCGATCCGGCGCGAGCGATCCCGGAGGTTCTCCGCCTTCTCGGCCCGGGAGGACGGCTCATGACGTGCTATCTTTGCTGGATGCCGAGGTTCGACCTCATTCAACGCGAGACGGAGCGACTGGTTCTGAAGCACAATCCCAATTGGACCGGGGCCGACGAGCCCAGCGATGTGCCTCCGATTCCTTCCTGGGCGTCGAGCCATTTCCGCGTGACGGCGATGTTCGCGTACGACGAACCGCTCCCCTTTACTCGCGAAACATGGCGGGGGCGCATACGCGCGTGCCGCGCGATCGGCGCCACCCTGGAACCGGATCGAGTGCGCCTCTTCGATGCCGAACTCGACCAGCTCTTGAGGAAGATCGCCGGGGAAGAGTTCCACGTTCTGCATCGAGTCTACGCCCATGTCCTCGAACCGCTGAACGGAACGGCGCCGGCAGAAATCGCGCGCCGGTGGATGGAAGACGTCTGGCAGAAGCGCGATCTCTCGGCCATCGACCGGCTGCATTCCCCGGAGTTCATCGACCGAAGCCCGGCGGGACGCGCCTCCGACCGTGCGGGGTACAAAGCGGGCACCGCCGAGTGCTTTCGAGCCTTCCCCGACTTTCGCTGCGCGATCGAAGATCAGATCGTCGATCCCGAGGGTAGGGTGGCCATCCGATGGACGGCGCAGGGAACCCATTGGGGCGCATTCCTCGGCCACGCTCCTACCGGCAAGAGAATCACGTTTCGGGGAATCGAAATCCTCCGAATCGAGAACGGCCTCATCGTCGAACGATGGGGGGAGTGGGACGGACTCGACCTTCTCGACCAACTTGGGGGTGCCCGGTGAACGAACTCGACGAGTCGCTCCGATATCTGGAATCCGCGGAGGCGGGGCGAAGTCTCGAGGCCGACCCCTACTGGCCGAAGTGGGATTCTCCGTGGTGGCGAATGCTCCTCCTTCACGAAATGGGACGCACCCGGGACATCCCGGCCGCCGCGGTCGAAAAGTTGGTGCACTCTCTGTCGATCCATCTGCTTCCAGTCCTTCCCCTACGGCCATCGGACGTCCCCGAGGCGAAAGACAAGACCCGTAACTTTCCTTGCCATTGCCAACTGGGCACCGTCTACCAAGTCCTCGCCCGCTGCGGCGTCGATGTAGACCGGGCGCTCCCGTGGATTCGGCCGTGGTTCCTGCGCTACCAGTTGCCCGATGGCGGACTCAATTGCGACGAATCGGCGTACACCAAGCCCGTCCCTCGAAGCTCCGTCGTTTCGACCCTTCCCGCGCTCGAGGCGATCCTGCTTTGCACGCCGCGCTCGTTCACGCCCAAAGAGACCGCGTATCTTGAACGAGGCGCACAGTACCTCGCGGATCGCAAACTCTGGCGATCCGTGAGTCGGGGCGGAACGGTGATGGACGAGAGCTGGGCAAAGCTCTGCTTCCCCCGCTTCTATCACTATGACCTGCTCCGGGGATTGGCGTTCCTGGTGCGCGATGCGAAGCGATGCGTCCGACCCCTTCCGCTTGACTCCATGATGGAGGCGTTCGAGATCGTCCGGGAGCAGGTCGAGGCCAACGGATCTCTCGCTCCAGGCCGACGCGCCTTCGAGGGAACGAAGTCGCTGCGTCGGAAGGACGACGGGACTTGGGAAAAGGGCGATTCCAGCTCCTTTCCCCTTCTCGACACCCTCAGCGCGGTGGGCGTTGCCTCGGAGTCCTTGACGCGGGAATGGCGCGAGGTTCGGGATGCGGTCGAAACCGTCCGGGCCAGGCGTCCGCTCCCCATCCGAACGCCAAGGCTCGAACTCGTCCCGATGACGCTAGACACCGCGGCGGCTGCGGAGGCAGGTGGCGACGCCCTCACTTGGGCCCTCCGGGTGCGAGTGCCGGAGTCTTGGCCTCCTCGCGTGGAGGACGATCCGCATGGGGCGGGGACCGTGGCCGGGTTCCGCTTCGTCCGGGAGAAGCTCCTGGCCGATCCGAAACTTCTGGGGTGGTGGGGTTGGTTCGTCGTCCGGTCGGAAGGAGAGGACCGAACGCTGGTGGGAATCGTTTCGCCCAAAGGGCCTCCCAATGATGCCGGGGTCGTGGAGGTGGGCTACTCCACCGTTCGCGAACACGAGGGGCGGGGGTATGCGACCGAGGCCACGGGAGCGCTCCTCGAGTGGATTCGGCGCGATCCCCGCGTCCAGGGTGTCGTGGCCGAGACCCTCCCGCACCTGGGGGCGTCGCTCGCGGTGATGAGAAAGCTCGGGATGGTTCCCCTCGGGGAGGGTTCCGAACCGGGCGTGGTCCGCTATGGAATCCGGGTACGCCAGAAGTCCTCGTGACCCACGCAGGATCGATTCGAATCGGGCTTAAACGACGGACGGCCGACGGTTCTCCCGATACCAAAGAAGGAGAGCCTATGATCGCGTTCATGACGGTGCTTGCCCTGGCGCAGGAGAATCCCGGTACCGTGATCCGGAAGTTTGCGGACTGCCTGGAGAGGCGGGACTATGAGGGGGTGCGCGAGTTCGCCGGCGAGGGGGTGCGGACGCCGACGAAGAAGGGCTTCGAAACCAAGATCGATCGGTACGAGGAGGAGTTGAAGGGCCATTTCTTCCAGGCGTTAAGGAAGGGCCCGACCCTCGCCCGGCTCGGTTCCCGAGTGAAACGGGTGGAGCTCGGATGGAAGTATCCGGTGCAAGAGGGACTCGTGAGCATCCACTTCACCCTCAACCGCACCGAGGATGGATGGAAGGTGGGCAGCTTTCACGCGACGTTGGAGGCCGACAAGGAAGGGGTAGGCGCCGGCGAAAGGGCGAAGCGTTCCCCGGGACAGGTTCTCCGCTCCTTCATTCAGGCGATCGAGAAGAAGGAGTATGAGAAGGCCTGGGGGCTTTTCTATCTCGTATTGAAAAAGTACTCCGCGGAGGAAATCGAACGATGGATCGCGGAGGAAGAGAAAGGGTGCGGCGGCCACTGGCTGGAGTCGCTGAAAGAATTGGCGGCGTTGGGAGACGGGGACAAAGAGCTGACGGAGATCTATCTCGAGGCCGATGTGGAGGTCGAGAGTGGGAAGATCAAGGTCTGGACTAAGTTCCTCAAGGAAGGGCGCGAGTGGAAGATCGGGAAATTGAAGGCCATCCCGTCTCTCCGAGCGACGAAGGGCACCGTCACCGGGAAGGTGGGGGATTGATCCGCGACCGTCCGCGGCGGGTTTCCTCCACCCCGCGACATCTCCTCGACGTATCCTTACGTGGAGGGGGTGTCGCGGAGGGGCGCCATGACTCGATCGATCCTCGGCCTCGTATGCCTTGCGCTCGTCGGTCCGCAGGATTCCGTCCAGAAGAAGAAGCTCCTGAACGATCTGAATGCGCCGGACGGATGGATCTACGATGATCTTCCGGCGTCGATCGCGCAGGCCAGGCGCGAGGCAAAGCCGCTCTTCGTCGTCTTCCGCTGAGTTCCCTGAAAGGCCTGCGTGGGCATCGACGGGCAGTTGGCTCGTCCGGACGACGGGATCGCCGATCTCTCGGGAGCCGACCTGATCGCGCGCGTCCGTCAGCACCATACCATCGGCGCGCAGGTGCCCGTGGCGTGGGTACGAGGGACGAAGCGGATGCGAGGAGTGCTGGCCGTACCGTAGCCGATTCACGCCCGGGCGCTCAGCACCGTCCCCGCACCAGGGTTCGTCCGATCTCGGACTCAAAACCCAGGAAGGGCGTTGGGCGGACGCTCGCGGGCCGCGGAAGACAACCAGAGGACTCCACTCCAAGGACGGTCCATCCTTCCTCCATAGTATCTTGGGCATGTTTCATCACCGGGTACCACCGCAAACGCTCCTCGCACCTGCACGGAACGGATCGGTAAAGAAACCAGGAAGCCATGAATGGGCCATCGACATGGGGAACGAAAATGGAGTATGCCGCGAAATCCGTTCCTGAATTCTTGTGGTCTTCTTCCTCGAATGGAGGGACCGCACTGTGACCCAGAAGGGGTACCGTTGAGCCATATAGAACTTTGTTTTGACAAAACAAAATATATAGGGTACTCTCCCACTCCGTGAACCCGTCGTTGGCCGTAACCTCGCTGCTCCGCGCGTACCCCCGCCTCTATTTCGCCTGCCATGTTCGCCACGTCATGGATCCGGAGCGGAAGCGGCTCCTGAGCGCTCATCGCGCCGAGATATTGGATCATCTGGACGCGATTCATGCCGAGAGGCTCACCAACCTGGCCCGACACATGGGGGTGTCCGCCTCGACTATGTCCCTTACGATTTGCCGCCTCGTCCGCGACGGATATGTTTCGAGCTCGAGGGATCGACGAGACCGCCGGGTGGTGCGGCTGCGTCTGACGGCCGCCGGCGATCGGATTCGTTCGCACCAGGAGGTGCTGGATCCCTCGCGGCTCAGGGACCTGGTGAGTCGTCTCTCTCCGGAGGATCTTCACGCCGGCGTGCGGGGGATCGAACTCCTGGCGACGGCGGCCGATGCGATGATGCGGTCGCAGAGCGAACGCCGGGCCTGGCATCGACGCCCCACTCAGGGGAGGAAGCGCTGACATGAGGTGGTATTGGATTCTCTTGGGAAGTGCGGCGATGCTCGTCATCGTAGTTTTTCTCGTGGGCGCCCTTCTACCTCGAGCCCACTCGGTGACCCGCAAGACGATTCTCCATCAGCCTCCTAAGGTCGTGTGGGACGCCCTAACGGACCTGGCCGCTTTTCCCTCGTGGAGGCCGGAAGTGAAGTCGGTGGAACGACTCCCGGATCGTGAGGGTCGAGCGGTGTGGCGTGAGGATACGAGTTTCGGCAAGATCACCTTCGAAATCGCGGAGGCACGACCGCCCGGTCTTCTGATTGTCCGAATCGCCGACCCCGACCTTCCCTTTGGGGGGACCTGGACCTATCGACTGGCCGCCACGGAAGAGGGAACGGCCTTGACCGTCACGGAAGACGGTGAAGTACGCAATCCTCTGTACCGATTCTTGTCGAGATTTGTGTTCGGCTACGCTTCTTCGGTCGAACAATGCCTGAAGAGTCTTGGGAGAAAGTTCGGCGAACAGGTGCGAATCGATGAGTAGGGCGGCGCGGCACGGTCATCCGCCCTATCGTGTCGTCGTGGTTCACGGCGGCCCTGGAGCAGCGGGGGGAATGGCCCCGGTGGCGCGCGAGTTGGCCCGCCACCGGGGCGTCCTTGAGCCGATTCAGACCGCGACGTCCCTCCAGGGGCAGGTGGATGAATTGCGGGAGGCCATCGACGATTTCCCCTGCGCGCTCGTGGGCTACTCCTGGGGCGCCTGGCTGAGCGCCCTCGTCGCGGCAGACCATCCCGCGCTCGTGGAGAAGCTCATACTCGTTTCGAGCGGACCTTTCGAGGAGCGGTACGTGGATCAACTGCGCGCGACGCGAATGGCGCGACTGGACGAGAAGGATCGGCGCGACTTCGACCGCCGCTTCGCCGAACTCTGCTCCAAGACGGATTCGTTCGATCCGCTCCCCGAGGAGCCGGTCGCCTTCGACGCGCGAATCTACGCCGCCGTGTGGCCCGAAGGAGCCGCCCTTCGGAAGAGCGGCGCTCTACTCGAGCGCGTCGCGGAACTTCAATGTCCCGTCGTCGCTATCCAGGGCGACTATGATCCGCATCCCTCCGAGGGCGTGGAGCGGCCGCTGGCGCGGACCCTCCGGGATTTCCGGTTCATCCTCCTCGATCGATGCGGCCACACGCCCTGGATCGAACGCCATGCGCGGGAGAGATTCTTCGAGATCCTCGAACGCGAGATCAACTGAAGAGAACGGGTCGCGCGATCCCCCTCTGGACCCGCATCGCGAAATCGAACCGATCGATCGCCGTCGCGCACTCGAGGTCGGCGATGGGTCGGTGGGGATCATCGGTCCGATGGAGCTGGGCCGCTCGGCTTCCCAGGACGAGTTCCACCGCTTGCCGGCGGGGCAGGGCGTCTCCGCGGAGGAGCGCTTCGAGACAGAGTGCGCACCCGCGATCCTCTTCTCCCTCCAGAGGCGCTCCCGAAATCACGAGCGTGATGTCGGGGCGATCCCGAAGAGCCCGCGCCGTCGCGGAGACTACCACAAGACTGGCCAGCCAGAGTTGCGAAGCCCCGGTAGCGGCGACCGCGCACTGCGTTCCGGCCCCGGTGCGCTGAACGGCCCGTCCCGAGAGCCGGCGGCCGACCAGCCCTGAAGGAGAATTGTCGTGATCGAAGCCGGGGATGAGGTGGCCGTCCACTTCGCCCATTCGGAAACCTGGGCGTGCCATCGCCTCGTCGACGGTCGAGACGAGTTCGATCTCCTCGATTCCGGCAGCGAAGGCGTACGCGGCGGCGGTGAACGCCCGGAGCACGTCGATGATCACGACATCGCCGGTCGCGGTCCGGGCGCCCTCGATTCCGGAGACGGTCCGGATCCTCACCGGCCCAACATCTCCAGCACCTTGGGCGGGAGGATCAGTTTCGCCCGGTTGAACATGGTGAAGTCGAGAGTGACGATCTTCTGTACCGGAGCCTGATTCACCTCCGCGTCGGCTCGCAATTCGACGCGGTAGACGAGCTTGTCCGCTCGACCGACATAATAGAGGAGGCCGTTCTTGGTCTTGGTCCCATCCGAGAGCCCGAGAAGTTCCGCCATCCCCGGAAGCCCGCTGATGGCCATGGCCTTCTGGGCGACGGCGGTCTCGAGATCGTAGACCCATACGTCCACCGTCACGCCCTGAACCTTGTCCGAGCGCACCTTCTTGAGGTTGGGCGAGAGGGCGGCCAGCTGCGCGACCCACTCGTGGGGAGCATGGATGGCCCGGGCTCGAAGCCTCGGAAGCTGTTCCCACTCGCCGCCCTTCGGTTGGGTGAGCCGCTTGGTCTTGCTGATCGCATACTCCGCTTCGGGCGTCACCGTGTGGAGAGTCGCGTCCGCGTATTCGCCCTGATAGATCCGCTTGTCTTTCCCCGCGATTGCCGTGACTCGGTACTGATAACTCGAGACGTCCTTCATCTTCGCGACCAGATCCGCCGCGGGCACCGTCTGGAGAAGGATCGCACCGAAGAGCATCGTACCCTCCTGCCGCTCTCTCCATACTATCCCCTTCTGCGGAAGAAGGTTTCTCGAAGAGTTCGCAACGCCTCTCTCCGGGGAGGTTCATGTCCTCCCCGACGGTCAACTTCGGCTTGGTCGTCAGCACGCTCATGGCATCGTATCCCGAGGCGACGGAGGGAACAGGCAGCAAGGAACGTGCCGCAATTCGCCGCTCGCCCTCGATTGAAGTGGGGACGCCGGCGTTACGAAACTCCCCGCCCGTGTTACGATTCGTAACTGCCCCAGGAACCTGAATAACTTTCGGGCGCGGATTGTTATTATGGTATACGATGACCCCGTCCATGCTTCTCCTTGCGCTGCTGGTCCAGGGAATGGGCGATGCGCCCGTTACCATCGAGTCCTCCCAGATCGAGAAGAACTCCGTCCGGCCCGGCGACGTCGTGCGACTCACCTTCAAGATCGATATCCAAGAACCGAAGCACCTGTTCGCTTCGACGGCTCCGAAGCAACAGTTACCCCTGGATTTCGTCTTCGAGCATCGAGAAATTTCGCGAGAGGGAGGAATCGAGGAGCCCGCGCCCAAGCCCTACAAGTTCGGCGGCGAGACGTTTCCGGTGCATGAGGGGAGAATCACCGTCTCCTTCCGAGTCCGCATCGGGGACATCGCGGACGGTCCCTTCGATCTCAAGGGACTGATGACCGGCCAGGCGTGCGACGAGGAAAACTGCACCAAGTTCGATCTTCCCTTCTCCATAAAGATTTACATCGGCGATGGGCCCCGCGTCACGGTGCTCTCCTCGGCCTCCGGCAAGGAATTGACCCTCCAGATTCGGATCGAGCCCGACGGCTTTCGGATGGTCCCGGGAAGCGCGTCGGTGAGCCTCCAATCGGGACTCGAATCGAAGGGCCTCCGTGAGATCGAAGGCGGAGTCATCGTGACCTTGGCGGGGGAGGCTCCAGGAGCGAAGGGCACACTCCGATTGCAAGTCACGAACGGAAAGGACACCGCGACGGTGGAGGCTCCGTTCGAGTCCGCTTCCGAGCACAAACCGATCGACAATCTCGACGCCGGACTGGCGGAAGCGAAAAAGGCGGGGAAACCGGTCTTTCTCGAGTTCACGGGGGCCGGCTGACTCGTCTGCAAGCAGATGAAGGCGAAGGTGTTCGCCGCCCCCGAGGTCCGGAGCGAGATGGCTCGGTTCGTCTTCGTCGAGCTGTACACCGACAAACTCGAGAACGCGAAGCTCATGGAAGAGCGATTCAAGAGCGACACCCTTCCTCTGTATGTCCTCCTCGATTCTTCGGGAAAGGAACTCGGCCGTTTGAACAAGGGCGAGTTCGACATCGGCAAGTTCGTCGCGTTCCTCCGGACCGCACATCCCCGGGAGAACGCGCGCGTTGCGATCCTGGGGATCACACCGAAACGGGGCAAGGTGCGACCGGGATCGCCGGCCGAATTCCTCGCGAAGGTCCGAACGTCGTCCAAGACCTTCAAGATCGTCGCCGCGACGGTCGAGGTGGGAGGGGCCTTCGAAGGGGCCTCCGTCAAAGTCGTCTCCGAGGAGCAACTGGCCATTTCGTTGCGGGCCAAGAGCGACGCCCCCGCGGGAGTTCAGCCCGTGAAAGGAAAACTCCGCATCAAGATCTCCGACGGTAAAGAGACGGTGGAGCACGTCGAGGAGATCGACAAGACGCTGGAGATCCTCCCGAAGCTGGGGTCGACCGGGGATCCCCTCTCGAAAGGACTGTGGTTCTTCCTGGGCTTGTGCGTCGCGGGCGGGGCGATCTCGCTTCTGATGCCGTGCGTCTATCCTCTCATCCCGGTGACGCTCACCTTTTTCGTCAAGCAGAGCGGAGGGTCCCGCAGCCGCACCTCGCTCCTCGCCCTGATGTACGGGCTGGGAATCATCGTCACGTTCACGGGGCTCGGATTCCTCCTCTCCGTAATCCTCGGCGCCGCCGGCGCGCAGTCGTTCGCGGCGAATCCGTGGGTCAACGTCCTCATCGCGGCGCTTTTCGGCGGGATGGCGCTCTCCCTTCTCGGTTGGTTCGAAATCAAGCTGCCGTCGTTCGTCACCGACAACGTTGCGGGTGGAGCGCCGAAACAAGGACTCTTCGGAGCGTTCGGGCTCGGCCTGGTCTTCACCGTCGTGACCTTTACGTGCACGATTCCGATCGCGGCGAGCCTGATGGCGATGGCCGCGGGGGGAAAGTCGGGATGGGCGCTTCTGGGGATGTTCGTCTACTCGGTAACGATGGCGATTCCCTTCCTGCTCTTGGGTCTCTTCCCGGGTCTTCTCCAGAAGATTCCCCGGAGCGGGGGATGGCTCCATACGATGAAGGTCGCTACGGGATTCTTCGAGCTTCCCCTCGCCTTCTACTATTTCGCCAAAGCGGACTTCTCGTGGGGGCTCGGACTGATGTCCCGGGATCTCGGGATCGCGATTTGGATCGCGGTCCTTCTGGCTGCGGCGGCGTGGCTCCTCGGGATGTGGCGGTTCAAGGAAGAAGAGAAATCGGAGCACATCGGCTTTCCTCGAGCGATGTGGGCCTTCGCGTTCGCGACGCTCGCCTTCGTCTTCGTCGCGGGTCTACCCGGGAAGAAACTCGGGGCGCTCGAGGCCATCCTTCCCCGCGAGCGTGGGAAAGAGTATTCGACGATCGAGGCCGGCATCGAAGCGGCCAAGAAGGAGAAGAAGCTCGTCTTCGTCGAATTCACGGGGTTCAGCTGATTGAACTGCCAGTGGGTGGAGGCGAACGTATTCCCTCAACCCCTCGTCCAGCAGGAGCTGGACCGGTATGTGCACGTGAAGCTGTACACGGACGCTCCCGAACCGGAGGGATCCAAGAACCTGAAGATCCGCGACGACGAGTTCAAGAGCAACGACCTGCCCCTCTATGTCATTCTCGATACGGACCGCAAGGAAGTCACGAGGCTCAACGTCGCGGAGCGGGATCCGAAGAAGTTCGCCGCCTTCCTCCGCGAAGGGGTCGATCTCTCTGCAACCCCCGCCACCGCGTCCCGGTGAACTTCGGCGACGCCTTGATTGTCCTAACGCACGTGGAATTGGAGCGTATCATCCTAGAGCGCTGGCGTAGGGGACTTGTCTCACGGGAGGACTTCGTATGAAGCAACTGGTGTGGGCGGCTACCGGTGTCATCGCGATGTGGGCCTGGCCGGCCATGGCGAGCGCCCAGGATCTCGAGAAGCGGATGGAGGAACTCAAGAGGGACTATGAGCGCCGCCGCCACGAGATGGAAGGGCAATTCAAGAAGACGATGGAGCGACTCGAACACGAATTCCGCGAGAGGATCGAGGAGCTCAAGCGTCACGGCGGAAAAAAAGAGGATGGGCGCAAACACGAGAAGCATGAGAAGTCCGAAAAGCACGACGAGCGAGGCGACCACGGGGACGTCTTCCGCAAGCTGATGCATCGTCTCGAGGAACTGGAGAAGCGCTTCGAGGAATTCCGCCGCCGGTCGGGACCGGATCGCCGCGACGATCACGACCGCCGCGACAAGCGGGACCACGACCGGCGCGACGACGATCGGAAGGGCGACGGGCGCGAGCGTTGCCCGCTGTTCCGATTCTTCAACGACCGCGATTTCGACTGGAAGAACTTCGATTGGAAGCGGTTCGAGAAGGACTTCCGCGGGCCGCGCGATCGGAAAGGCGGCGACCGGTGGTTCATGTTCCGCAACGACGACGATGACGACGACCGCCAAGAGTTCCGGCTCTTCGAGAAGAAGTTCGACGGGGATCGTCGAGAGGATGGAAAGCGGGGGGGAGAGCGCGACGGGAAGTTCTTCTTCCGCTTCGATGACGACGGCGATCGTCGGGAGGACGGAAAGCGCAAGGGTTGCGAGAAGTGCCCCTCCAAGGGCGATCGACGCGATTTCTAGTCCGACCCGCAATTACGAACCCCTCGGTGGGAAACCGCCGAGGGGTTTTTCTATGATGCCCATTTTGCTTTCCCGAGGCGGAGAGCGCCGGTACAATCCGGAGCCTCATGCCCGGGGAACCGCTCGTCGATCCGTCGAAGCTGGACTTCTCGAAACCCCTTCACGAGCGGGCCTCCATCGAAAAGTTCGTGCCCCATCGCGGCGCCATGCTGCTCGTGGATGCCGTTCTCAGTGTGGATCCCCCCCAGAACCTCATCGTGGGCTACAAGGATTGCCGATTCGACGAATTCTGGACCTCGGGCCACTTCCCGGGGAATCCGATCTTGCCGGGAGTCCTCGTCACGGAGGCGCTGGCGCAGTTGGCCCTCCTCTACATCAAGCTGGCCGTACCGGACGATCGGAAGCTCTGGGTGCTTACGGGTCTGGACGAGGCCCGGTTTCGCGGAATGGTCCGGCCCGGCGATCGTCTTGTCCTTGCCGGACGCATGTTGCACCTCACGCACCGGGGCGGAAGGCTGATGGCGCAAGCGTTCGTGGGCAATCGATGCGTCGCCGAGGTGAGAATCCTTGCCGTCCCCAGCTGATTCCGAACTCTCCGCGATCGATGCGGCCGCCGAGGCGGTCCGCGAGCGGTTCCCGAATTTCCCTCCGGTGGCCGTCGTCCTGGGCTCGGGTCTCGGAGACGTGCTCGCCACCGGAGGTCCGACGCTTCCGTACTCCGAGATCCCCCACTTTCCCCGCCCGCGGGTGGAAGGGCATTCCGGCGTCCTCGAGGTGGGAGAGTTCGCGGTGCTCCGGGGGCGCTGCCACTTCTACGAAGGCCATCCCATGGAGGCGGTCGTCCGCCCCGTTCGGATGCTGGCGCGCCTGGGCGTTCGGACTCTCCTTCTGACCAATGCCGCCGGGACGGTGGATCGTCGCTTCCGGCCCGGCGACCTCATGCTGATCGAGGACCACCTGAATTTCCTCGGCGGCAATCCGCTGCGCGGAGAGAATCTCGAGGTCTTTGGGCCTCGGTTCCCGGACTTGACGGACGCGTATGATCCGGGCCTGCGGAAGCTCGCGATCTCGGTCGCGCGGACGGAGCGGATCCCGCTTCGGAGGGGCGTCTACGCGGCGGCCCCGGGCCCGTCGTACGAAACGCCCGCGGAGATCCGAATGTTTCGCCGATTGGGGGCGAGTGCGGTCGGAATGTCCACGGTACCGGAGGTGATTGCGGCGCGCCATGCGGGCCTCAAGGTGACGGCGATCTCGTGCATTACGAACCTCGCGGCCGGCCTTGCGCGGCGTCCGCTCGCCCACGCCGAGGTGCTCGAGACCAATCGCCGGGCCGGCGGACTCCTCGAGCGGCTCCTCCGAGGGATCCTCGGGAGAATGCGGTGAAGGATTTGGTCGACGCGGCCCGAGCGGCCATGGAGCACGCCCACGCGCCCTATTCGCGCTTCCGTGTGGGAGCGGCGATCCGGACCCGATCGGGGCGAATCTATTTCGGCTGCAACGTCGAGAACGCGGCGTTCGGGCTTGCGATTTGCGCGGAGCGCGGGGCCGTCTCCGCGGCGGTAGCGGCCGGCGAGCGGGATTTTCTGGAACTCGCCATCGTCTCTTCGAGCGGTCTTCCGACTCCGCCCTGCGGTGCCTGTCGCCAGGTCCTCGCGGAATTCGCGGAGGATCTCCCCATCGTCCTGGCGGGAGACCGAGACACGGTGCGGACGACGCTCGCCCGACTCCTTCCGGCGGCGTTTCGTGCAGGGAACCTTGCCGGAGATTCCGTCCCGGACTATAGTGGGGTCCGCAGCAGGAGGAAACGCTCATGAGATGGTTTTGGCTTGTTCCCGTCGCGCTCTTGGCGGCCTGCGGCAGCAAGCCGACCGGATTGGTGAAGTTCTCCGGCTTCGCGCCGATTCGCCCGCAGGACACCGATAGCAGGACCGCGATTCCCTATTGCGGGGCGTGCGGAACGAAGGTCGATCTCGGAGCGTCCAAGTGCAAGAACGCGAAATGCCTGGAGCCGCTCGCGTGGGCCGAATCGTGGGGCTGCGGATTCTGCGGCGCTTCCGGGGAGTGCCGTCCTTGCCGACTCCTGGATCAGCGGGATTTCCAGTGCTCGAACTGCCGCGGGAAGGGCGTCCTGACCTATGAAGGGCGGAGTCCCAAATGCCCGCAGTGCGACGGTACCGGAAAGTGCCCCATGTGCAAGGGAACCGGGAAGTGCGACCAGTGCGGCGGGAACAGGAAAATGACCCGGGATCAAGTGGCCAAACTTCTCAAAGACCGCGAGACGAAGAAGGATAAGGACGAGACGCAGCCGTAGATCCTCCAGAAGTTCGCCTCTCCGCTCCTTCGGAAGAGCGACGTGTCCTATGCCGAGCGGATGTTTGCGGAGGTGGAGGGAAGGTCACCGAGCGGCTGGTTGGTCCTCCCGTATCTCCTCAATGGTGGCTCGCTGAATGATCCTAGGCTTCGGAAGAGGATGGTGAAGGAGTTCCGGCATTCCTCTCGCGACAGGGTCTTTCGAGACCTGTGCCGGCTCCTTCAAGCGACCGGGTCGAAGGAACTCGTCGAGGACCTCTTGAACGTCCTGCCCCCGCGGAGCTTCCAAACATTCCGGGAGATTCTTTATTATCCGCCGATGCCGGACGAGCCCGAGAAGCGAAGAGTGGTGGTTACAGAACCGCGAGCGGGCCAAGGGGAATCCGGAGAAAAGGCAATTCGAGCTTCTCTAGGGATCTACTGAAATGCCGCGTTCCGCGCCTGGTACATGCAGAAGCGATTCTTCCCCAGTCGCTTCGCCGAGTAGAGGGCCTCGTCCGCGCGGAGAGCCAGCTCCCGCGAGTCCGGTGCGTCGTCGGGAAACACGGCCGCGCCGAGGGAAAACCCGACTTGCAGCGGCTGTCCGTTCGAGAAGAACTGTTCTTGCGCGAGAGCGGCCACGATCCTTTCGCCCGCCGCCTGGAGGCCCGGCTTCGTAGTGTCGGGGAAGAGTACCTCGAACTCGTCCCCGCCGTAGCGCGCGACGACGGGGTTGGCCTCCACCTCCTGAATCCGTGCGACCAAGTCCACCGTCCGTACCGTCGCTGAAAGAAGTCGCGATACTTGCCGGAGAACCTCGTTGCCCGTCTCGTGGCCGTAGGTGTCGTTGATCTGCTTGAAGTCGTCCACGTCGATCATCAGAAGTCCGCAGGTGCGACCGTGCCGCCGCGCGCGGGCGACCTCGCTCTCGAGCCGCTTCTCGAAGTGGGAATGGTTGTAGAGACTCGTGAGTCCGTCGTGGATCGACTTGATGTGGAGCAGGGCGTTGTCGATCGCGACCGCCGCATGGTCGGTGAGGATTTCGGCCAGGGCGATCTCGCGCTTCCCGAACGCACCCACGACGGAGGGATTGTCGAGATATACCGCGCCCACGAGCCGCGTCTTCACCCGCAAGGGGACGCACAAGATGGAGAGGAGACCCTGGTCGTGGATGCTTTCCGTCAAGCGGAAGTCGGGAGCGGCATGAGCGTCGTCGAGGACGATCCGCTTCCCGGCATCCCGGAGCTGGCGGAGCACCGTGCGCGAAATCCCCATCTCGAAGCGCTTCAAGTCCTGCTTCTGACGGTTCCGCGAAATCTCCACTTTGAAGCGGTCGCCGTCGAAGATCACGATCGTACCCCGCTGGGCGTTGCACGATTCGATCATCGTGTCCACGATCGTCGTCAATAGCTTCCGGAGGTTGAGCTCCGAGTTGATCTTCTTGATCATGTCGAGGATCGGCCGGAGCTGGTCGAGCGCGGTGTCGTCTTGCGTCGCGGAGGGAGGGGGCGGAGGGGTCGCGACCTGGATGGGCATCTTCCAGAGACCGCTTTGCGACGTCGGCGCTTCCCCCAGCGCGGACAGCACCGCCGGGCTCTGAAGGAACCGCTCCCGGGCCTCGGGAGAGAGACCTTGGCCGATTTTCTGGATGATCTCGCGCGCCGTTTGCCGCGCGGCGATGGCCTCCCGATCCCGACCGGCTCGGAAGCAGAGATTGGCCCGGATTCCGTGGATCATCCACTCGAGCTGCAGGTCTCGTTCCCGGGCGTTCTCCTCTTCCGCCGTGCCAAGGAGCGCGAGGGCCGCGTCGAGTTGGCCAACACGATCCTCGCACACGGCCTTGATGAGGAGGGCGTGACCGCGAAGCGAGGGGCGGCCGACGGCGGCGCCCGCCTGGAAGGCGGCCTCCGCGGACGTCCGCGCCTCGACGTACTCCTCGCGCGCGACGGCGATCTCCGCGGCGACGATGTGGGCGAACGCGGCGCGTTCGTCCTGGGGCGCGCGGCTGAGCTGTTCGAGCCCTTCGTCCACGAGTCGGGCGGCGCGCTCGTATTCGGCGAGTCGAAGATGGGCTTGCGCCCCGGCCGCCTTCGCGTGGGCCGCGATCAGGGGCTGCTGCGCGCGCAGCGCCAAGTCTACCGCTTCGGCGGCGAACGTCCGAGCCTTGAGCGGATGGGACATCCGGCAGAGCGTTTCGGCGCAACGGACGAGGGCGGAGGCGGCCTCGTCTCGTTGCCCGTGCTGAAGGAGTTCGACCGCGTTCTTCCGCGCGGCGGAAAGCGCGGCCTCGTACTGTCCTTCCAGGGAGAGCCGGGTAACCTCGTCCATGGTCGTGAGGATCATAACACGAGGTCGCTCTCGATCAAGCGGCAAAGTCGAGCGAAGGAATCCCCTTCCGCCGGCGTACTTTTTCAGTAGAATACGCACCTCCGCCGTCGGCGGTGTCGTATTAATAGCCACCGATCCAGGGGGTGATATGAAACGGATTCGGACCCTGCTTCCCGCCCTCGCGATGCTCGCCGCCGCGCCTCAGGACAAGGACGAGTACCAGAAGAAACTCGCGGCAATCCAGAGGAACCACGCTGCGGGCCTGGCGGGCATCGGCGATTCCCTCGCGACCTCGCAGATGTACCGTTGGGCGAACGATGTCTGGAACCAGGCGCTGAAGCTGGATCCGGATTGCGCCAAGGCGCGGGAGAAGCTCGGCTACGTCAAGGCAGGCGACGGCTGGGAATTGGACGCGACCAAGCGGCGCGAGACGGAAAACAAGAGGAAGGGGAAGGATGCCGACGAGGCCCGTAAGCGGTGGGACGACAAGATGGCGGCCCTCGGCAAGGAGTACGCCAAGAAGTACGCGGAACTGGCCGCTTGGTGCAAGAAGAACAATATGACTGCGGAGACGGAAGCGTGTTACCGCCAGGCGCTCGATCTCGATCCGTCGAACGAGAGTGCGCGAAAGGGATTGGGATACAAGAAGCTGCCCAAGGGCGGTTGGGTCACGCCGTACGTCGAACAGACGATGAAGGAGATGAAGGAAGGCATCGTGAAGGCGCCGAAGGGAAGCCCCTCCACCACGGCCGTCGAGCCGGAGAAGGGGATGGGCCTGAACTTCAAGAAACAGGAAAGCGAGCACATGATCGTCGCATCGCCGCATCTGGGCCAGAAGGAATTAGAGGAGCTGGTCCAGCATGCCGAGCACGCCTACGCGATGTGGCACAAGATCTTCAACCACAAGGACGGATTCGGCGGGCAGAAGCAGCAGTTCATCATCCTCAAGGACAAGTCGCAGCACGAGAAATATGTCGATCTCTTCTATCAGGGGGATGCCTCGCACAAGGAACTCGCCCGGAAGTCCGCGGGGACGGGAGGATTCCCGATCCAAGAGTGCTACCATACGGACCACCCCGATCTGACCGGGCCGCGCGACTACGTCATCCACGGGACGATCCAGAATCTCCAGGAGTTCTTTTCCACCGGCCAGCGGACCCAAAGCCATCATCCGATCTGGCTCACGGAAGGAATGGCCTACTACTTCACGAAGATGATGAAGGAGACGGCCGTCTGGTCCTGAGTGGATCTTGCGGGAACCGGGACCGGCGGTCCCAAGGCTTCCAAGGATCCCGCGGATTGGCCCTTCATCATCCGCAAGTTCATCAAGGAGGCAGCCGATCCCGACATCCGGGCCGTCATCAACTGCGCGAACTTCGCCGAGTTCGATCCCACGGAAGCGGTGAAGGCATGGAGCTTGTGCGACTTCCTGATCGCCGAGCACCGCGAGAAATTCATCGAGCTCTGCCAGGACCTCCGGACGCAGAAGGACAACGGCGAGGAGTCCTTCAAGAAGGTGTTCGAGTGGACGCTGGAGGATCTCAACGCCCGCTGGAGGAACTACGCCCAGCAGGCGTACTTGGGACTCTAGGGGCCACTCTTCCGCCGCCTCTGGCGGAAGGAATTCAAGGATTCGGGGTAGAAGAGGTGGTAGTCGTCTTTCTCGGGAATCCCGACCCCGATTAGGAACACTTTCGAGCGGTTCGGCAGGAAGGAAACATTCTCTGGGTGGGTGACACGGACTCGGCGGCCGGTCAGGAGTTCGATCTCGAAGGGTTGGAAGGGCTGCGCCTCGAGAAGATCGAAAAGCGCCTTAAGCATCTCAGCCTAAAGAGTAGCGGGTGTGGACCCGTTTCTCAAGCCGGCATTGGGAAGCGTCTTGGGGCCGTACCGGCTCGGCCATCTTCGCCAAGATCGACTCGATGCCGCTCCCGAATCTCCTCGCGCAACGGGGTCCGCTCCCCGAACGATACGGATCGAGTGGGATCCTCCGATCGGGTTCCGTGGAGTAGAGTCTCGTCGACACCTACCGGTCCTTGAATCCACGGGTCGACAAGTACGACGGCCTCTGAAGAATCCGACCGGCATTCCGTCCATTCTCGAATCGTGACTTCCGAGACCCGAATGTGAACCGGCGATACCTTGTCCGTCTGTCGGAGGCCGTTGCGCTCAGTTCGCCGGCGGAAGGACCGAAGGCGCTCCGCATCTCGATCGGCAAAGTACCGCGAATGACGCCCGGATTCTTCTGAGTCGTCTCCACCCACACTTTCGAGGCTGACAGGACTCTTGGCCGGAGAGTTCGAAAGATCGGCACGCTGCTTGCTTCCCTCCTCAGTCATGACTCGTGAGGGGTCGTGGGGGAGCGGAGTCGCTTCAGCAGTCGCCGTGGCCCTGGTCGGTCTTGCCGCCGACAGCGACTCGAGAGGGACCGCAGATCGGGCCATGTTTTGAAACGTTCCGCGGGCCGCAGTTTGTAGAGGCCCGCGATCTCGATGGATCCCCTTTATGAGGGAAGTGACAATGAAGTCGTTCGTAGGCAGTCTCGCAATTGTCGTCGCCACGGTGGTCGCCGGCCTCGCGCGGGCGGAGGCCCAGCAGTCCAAGGTCACCCTGACCACGGACAGGCCCGTCTACAAGGCGGGCGTTTCGCAAGTGAAGATTACCCTGACCAACGGATCCTCGTCCACGCTCGTCATGAGCGCGTCGGCCCCGTGGTGGATCCAGAAAGGCGACGCGCTCGTGTATTCGCCCGTCTCGCTCACGCTCTCCGTGCCGATCGGCGTGGGACAGTCCGTGAGCTGGATCTGGCACCCGCAGACCGACACGATGTCCGGGGGCCCGGCGGGAAAGGGGACGTACACGGTAACCGTCGAAGGGCTCACGCTGGGCACGCAGAGCTTCCAGCTTTCGCACCAGTTCGCCCTCACGAGCACGGGCAAGGTGGCCGGTTCGACGATGTTTCCACTGGCGGTCGGGGACAAGTGGGACTATGTCAAGGACTCGCAGCCCGACGTCGTGTCCTCGAGCATGGAGGTCACCTCCAAGTTGAGCGATTCGAACTGGTACAAGGTCGAGAACCTGCTGAGCGGGACCCGGTGGGCCAAGCGGAGTGGCTTTACCTATCCGACGCTCTACACGACATCAAATCCGCTCTCAACCTCCGGGGCCGGCCCGCTCTTCCGGTTTAACCGGGCGCTCGGCTACACCTGGATCGTCAACGTCGCCCCCCAACTGACCTCCGCGACTCTGAAAGTCGGGGCCGTCAATGAGACGGTGGTGACTCCCGCGGGTACATTTACGGGGTGCTACCGCATCGACCATGTCGCCGACACGGTCGCGTACGCAGGCGTCGAGCGCTTCTGGTTCGCTCCCGGGATCGGGCTCGTGCAATACTCCGCGCAGACGCTCTGGGGCGGGATCGTGTACCGCTTGAATCGCGCCAAGGTGTGGTGCAGCACGGACGGCAATTTTTACACCATCGGCAAGTAGCAACCTCTTCCCCTCGCGGGCTCCGGGGCGATGCGCCTCGGAGTCCGCGCTGGGAATTGGGTGTTGGGTCTTGTCCGACCGGGATTGCCCAGGGCCCGCATTCTCCAGGAGCCCGTACGCCAGGATCGGGGCCGACGAGAAGGGACCAGCCGCGTCTTCTGCTCTCCCCCCGGTAGACGACCCGGACCTCCTCTACTCGGCATACTCAAAATCGTTCCCCGAGACGTTCACGAAGATGTTGTCCGCGAAAACGTTATTGCTTGGATCGGCGAACACATAATTCGAGTTCTTGATGGCATACGTCATCCTGCCCTGGGACTGGAAGGTGTTTCCAACGATGCTGATCTCGGAACCCTGCCCGGCCCCGAAGAAATCGATGGCGTAGCCTAGGGTACCATCCGGCAGACCGTCGTTGCCCGATCCAAGGTAGATCCCGTCGCCGCGGAAGCCGGCGATCTGCACCCCGTCAATCAGCACGTTCTTCACTCCATTGAGGTTCAGTACGTGTTGATGCTCGAGGAAGGAGGAGGACTCGATGTTGTCCATCAACGTGAGCCTCCGGATGGTGATATCCGACTGAGAATTGCCGAGGGCCTCAGATCCGGGATTGACCGAGAAGACGTAATGAACCCCGGCTGCGGAGCTGTTCTGCCTCAGGACCGCCGCCCAGGTTTCGCCCCGCAGCTCGATCTTGCTGTAGAGCTTCAAGTCCGCCACAGGATAAAGCCCGTTCGGAACGTAAACGACTCCTCCGCCGGCGTTTCGCGCCGAATCGATCGCATTCTGGACGGCCGCGGAATCGTCCAGACCATCGTCGGCGACGGCGCCGTACTCGGTCACGTTGAACAGAGGCGCGGAGTCGTGCGCTTTCTCCTCGTTGTCGTCGTGTCTTCCGTCGCATCCAACAACCACGAAGGCCAGGAGCATCCCGCGCGCCATCCCCCCTTGAGTTTCCAACGCTCCTCCACCTGTCCGATTCTCCTCGGAGATTCTGCGGTTCGGTCCGGAGCGGCACCATTACGGATAGCGATCGACCGGCAAATTGCTGAAGGTGTTCTCTCCGACAAGGAGATTCGTGTTCTTGTCCGCGTAGGATCCCAAGGGGGTGATCGTCATCCCACAGTAGATCCACCCGAAACTGCCCACGGAGGCGGTATTCGCGATCAGATTCCCCTTCACGGTGATGCCGTCGGACCAGAAGTCCTCATCGGGGACCGATGCATGACCGGGAAGGTGGAGGCGGATCCCCGAATTCCGCGCTAGGCCGGCGTCATCCCAGGCCTTGCCGCAGTCCTGGACCACATTCCGCTCGATGTTCAGCCCCTTCGTGCCCCATGGCGAGCCCGACACCGTAATGCCGCTTCCCGTCATGCCGCTGATTAGGTTGTCGACGATCGAACTGTCCCAGAGCGAGTGGACGGCCATGCCTCCCGCCACGATCGTGGAATCCGCCGGGAGTGCGCTCGTGATGGTATTTCGGGCCAGGATCAGCCTTTCCACCTTGGACGCCTTGGCGTAGGGCTCGGTCCAATTCAGATCCTGCCCTCGCGGCAAGAAAATTCCGTCGCTTTCTCCCAAGGTCCCCGGGGGCGCATAGACCGAGATCGTATTGTCGGAAATGGTGACGTCGCTCATCGCCTTCCCGATCCAGAAATTGATGCCCCCCCAGCACCGGTTCAGGACGTTGCGGGAGACCAGCACGTTCCGGAGGAACTTCGGGGTCGAGGCGACATACATCGCCGGATAGCAGCCGATGATCGTGTTGTCGACGAAGACGGAATCGCTTCCATGGATCTCGAATCCGCCCGTATACCCTCTCAGGGCGATGTCCGGATTCTGCTGCTCGATGTGGTTCCCCTGGGCGACCGTCGAGGCCCATTCGGAGTACCCGAAACTGAAATCCGAGTTGTAGACGTTTTCGACATTCCCGGTTCCGGTATAGTGCCCCCCGTTCAGGAACACATTGCCGACGATGTACGCTTCGCGGTTGGGTGACGTTCCGCCGAAGGTCGTGTCGTCGACCAGCTGCACGTCGTTGTGTCCCGCGCCGTTCAGGAATCGGTTGTCGTGAATCCACACCCGCGCTCCGCCGATAAATCGAATCATGACGGCGGGTCGGGCGGCGCCGAGAGGGGTCAGGTTGTTGGCCGCGTTCCCGTCGAAGGTCAGGTTCTCGACGCAAATATTGACGTCGTCTTTCCCGTCCAAGTGCCGGTTGTGCAGGAAATTGGCGTGCTGAGCATCGGACTGGTCCAGGAGATGGTCCTTCATTTTGAGAATCGTCTGATCTCCCGCGCCGAGAAGCCGTACGTTCGACTGGAGAGTGATGAGTCTGTTGTTCAGCCAGCCGCCGCCAGGGATCACGGTTCCGAGCAGATAGGTGCCGGGGGGGAAATACACGGTGCCTCCGCCCGCGTCGCTTGCGGCATCGATAGCGCTCTGGATTGCGGCGCCGTCGTCCGCGATTCCATCTCCCTTGGCACCGTACTGGGTGACCGTGTGGGTGATCCCGGAGAAGGGGCATTTCGGCCATGCGGGAACGGCTTCCTGAGCGCTGTCGCCACCGGAGGCGGGAGAGGGCTCTCGCTCACCGTCGCAGGCGGATACGAGGGAGAGGAGCGACACGAACCCGATCGCGGCCAGCCGACCCATCCTGGATCTCCCTGCGGTCATGGTTATCTCCTCTGGTCCCCGACCATAAGAACTCGACGATGGCGGCCATACCCCATTCGCGCCTTCTGTCCTCGGCGTACCCGTCTGAGCGGACCCGAGAAGGAAGCGTCAGTGGAAAATCGAGCGCGATGGGGAGCGGGATCGGCGATCCTGGGGAGCCTCTGATACGCCGATCCCGCGGGAAGATCTACTTGCCGCCGGTCGTGGTCCGGAGAATGACCCCGTCCCACCCCGCGATCCAGCCGTGCGTGGCATCCAGGAAGTCCACCGCGAACAGGGGGTTCGTCGTCCCGCTCGCGAGCTCGGACCAGGTTTCCCCGCCGTCCTCGGTCCTGAGGATGGCTCCCTTGTCGCCGACCGCGACCGCTGTATGGACGTCGATCGCGGTCACGGCGTGGAGGACGTAGCCGATGCCGCTGACCAGCTTCGACCAGCTCACGCCGCTGTCGCCCGTCTTCAGGATCGTGCCGTCATCCCCGACCGCATAGCCTATGCCCTCGGGCAGCATGCACGCGTGATTGAGGTTCCTCGTCGTGCCCGAAGAGCCCGGGCTCCAGTTCGTGCCGCCGTCGCGGGTGTAGTAGGCGGCGCCGTCATCGCCCACCACGACGCCGACTTGCTCGTTTTGGAAGGCGACTCCGAGGAACTCATAGTTCGAGGTGCCGCTCGTGAGCGCGATCCAAGTCGCACCGCCGTCCGTCGTCTTGATGATGCTACCGAAAGACCCGGAGGCGTAGCCCGTCAAGGGGGACGGGAACGAAAGCGCATAGAGGTCCGCCGGTACGGGACTCGTGCGTTTGGTCCAGGTGTCGCCCCCGTCGGCCGTCGCAAGGATCGTGCCGAAACCCCCGACCACGAGGCCGTTGTCGGCGTCGAAGAAGTGCAGGCCGTACAGCGTGCTGGGCACGCCGCTCAAGAGGGCCGACCATGTCGCGCCCCCGTCCGTCGATTTATAGATCCTGCCTCCGTCACCTGAGGCGTAGCCGACGCTCTCCGTCGGGAAGTCCACCGTGTGGAAGTCGTAGCTCGTCACAATCGAGCGGTCCTCCCACGCCACCGGAGCGGCTCCTCCGCTTCCGAACACCGTCGAGGAGTCGTCCGACCCGCCGCCCCCACCGCCACACGCCGCCAGACCGCTCGTCATGACCGCCGAGAGTGCGATCCACTTCATGATTCCTTCTCCTTAACCTTCACTCCCAGAAGGATTCGCGGATCTGGGCCAAGGCTTCCGCGAACGCACAGGCCGTCGGGTATCTGTGCGACTTGTGCTTGGACATGGCCTTCCGGCAAACAGCCTCCAGCCTATCGATCGCCGGCCATTCCCGGGTTCCGAGCCCGGGAGGATCGTCCCTCCCGATCTGGTCCAGGACCGCGAGCGCCGTTTCTCCCTCGAACGGAGGTCGCCCTGAGAGGGTTTCGTACAGCAGGGCTCCCAAGCCGTACACATCGGTCCTCTCGTCGATCTCTCGCACCCACCCGTTCGCCTGCTCGGGTGCCATGTACGCGGGCGTTCCGACGATTTCCCACAGGGCTTCGGAAGCCGCGCTTCTCCCCAGCCCGAAGTCCGTGAGGACGACTCGACCGCCTTTTTCCAAGAGGACGTTCGAGGGCTTGAGATCGCAGTGGAGGACGCCTCGGTCGTGGGCGTGCGCTACCGCCCTGGCTACGGTTTCGACCGCCCGGAGGAGCGGCGCCTTCTCCTCGTGGATCGCCTCCAACAACGTCCGTCCATGGATGTACTCGAGGGCGATGTACGAGGACCCCCAGCTCTCGCAGGATCCCGCCTCGAGGACGGCGATAATGTTCGGGTGACGGAGGGTCGCCGTGATGCGCGCCTCCCGTCGGAGTCGATCCCTCGCTTCGGAGCTGCATCGCTCTTTGCGCAAGACCTTCAGCGCCACCGTTCGCCGGAAAACCGAATCTTGAGCCTCATACACGAGGCCCATCCCTCCCTCGGCGATCACCCTCTCCAATTCGTATTTGCCGATTCCCTTGCATCCGGGAGCCTCGCCCTTCACGGCCACGAGGCCGTCGAACTCGTCGGGGATCCGTTCGAGGAGCATATCAGACGTCCTTCTCACGGATTTCGGAGGAGTTGCATTGGGGAATCGGTGGGGAGAGGGCCAAGAACTCTCCCCTCGTTTTCTTGAGCGTCTGCCGAACCGTTTCGTGGGAGATGCCGTCGACGACCTTAAGTTCCACGAGACGATCCGCCAAGAGGCGCAAGGTCCAACGGACGCGTCCTTCCGGTGGTGAACCACCTGCGACGGCCATCAGGCTCGCCTCCGCAGCTCCGACGAGCTTTCGTTCGCGAGACGGTCGGATGGGTGGCTTGCGATCGAGCGCGCTCCGGAGTCCTTCCAGGACAAAGCGCTGCCGAATCTCCCGAACCGTGTTGGGATGTACGCCGAAGGCCTCCGCCGCCCGCTCGTCCGTCCACCGCGAAGACTCCTCGTCCACTTTAAGGAGGATTTGCGCGTGAATCAGCTTGTGCCGAGTGGCCTTGCCCTTGGAAAGGACCTCTTCGAGGGCCCTGCGCTCGGCCGGCGACAGATGGACGGTGAAGCGCTTGTTCATGATCGGGGCCCGGAGGTCGTTCTTTCAGACTGGATGGAACAGGGGAACATCCACAGGGCTCGACGAGTGCGTCCATACCCCATACGCGTCTTCTTCCCTCGGCTTACCCGTCAGAGCGACCGGGGGAAGGAGACGTCAGTGAGAAATCGAACGCAATTCCACCTCCGACGGCGCGTTGAGGTATCATTCCTCCCAGAGGCGCAGAGCGATGGGACTCCAGGAGACTTCGTTTGGATTGACGCACCACTCATTTCCCAGCACCCACTGGCCCGACATCCTGGCGCTGGCCGATCCCACCGATCCGCGCTATCGGGAACGGATGGACTCGCTCCTGCGCTCTTACTGGAAACCGGTCTTCGCCTACGTCCGCACTTCGTGGAGCAAGACCATCGAGGACGCAAAAGATCTGACCCAGGCCTTTTTCGCGTACCTATTGCGGAAGGGCTACCTCTCCCACCTCCAGGCGGGGTGCGGTTCCTTCCGGGGATACCTCAAACTGGCCCTGAAACACTTTCTGGTGGACGCCGATCGAGCCGAGGCGGCCCGACGCCCCGAGGGTCCTCTGATGAGCCTGGACGTAGGCCCCGCCGAGCTCGACGCGCAAGCGCCCGACGAGTCGCCGGAACGAGCCTATGATCGGGAGTGGTTCCGGTGCGTCCTGCAGGACTCCATCGGCACCCTGAGGGAATCCCTCACCCGCGAGGGGAAGCAGATCTACTTCGAGGTATTCCAGTCGCGTTGCCTCGAGTCGGAGAGCGCCGGCGCGCCGACGTACGAGGAACTTGCGGCCCGCCTCGGACTCACGAAGACGCAAGTGCGTTGGTATCTCGCCCACTGTCGCGCCGCCCTTCACCTCATTCTCCGAGATCGGATCCGCGAATACGTCACCTCCGACGAGGAGATCGATCGGGAGATGCAGGAGGTATTGAAGGGATAAGCGAGCCCCGGGGCTTCCTTCGGGAGATCCCGTGTCCGGCGGTAGGCAACGCGAAATCGGAACCAGCCACGAAAGTACCCTCCGCGAAGGACCTGACCTATTCCCCGCCGGTGGTCGTCCGGAGGATGAGGAGGCCGTCCCCTGCGACCCAACCCCGGTTCGCGTCTAGGAAGTCCACCGCGTAAATCGGCCTCGTCGTGCCGCTGGCGAGCGCGCTCCAGGTGGCACCCCCATCGCTCGTTTTCCGGATGGCGCCCTTGCTCCCGACGGCCACCGCGGTATTGGGGTCGATCGCGGTCACGGCGAATAGGGGGTCCCCGTAACCCGTGTTCAGCAGCGACCATGTCGCCCCGCCATCGGTCGTCTTGATCGCGCGGCCGCCCCCGCCGACGGCATAACCGGTCAGGTTCGAGACCATGCAGATGCCGTTAAGGTCTCCCGTCGTCCCCGCCGCCGGGGCAGTCCACGTCGCGCCGCCGTCGGTGGTGTACCGCACCGAGGCGTTATAGCCGACTACTACGCCGTGCGATGCGTCGGCGAAGGCGACTCCGCGGAGGTTCTGAAGGGTCCCGGTCGTCAAGGAGGTCCAGGTGGCGCCGCCATCAACCGTCTTGATGAGCCTGCCGTTGGAGCCGGCAACGTAGCCGACGGCCGGAGTCGGGAACGCAAGCGAATAGAAATTCGCCGAGACCGGACTCGAAACCTGCGCCCAGCTGAAGCCGCCGTCGAAGGTCATGAGGATCGTGCTCGCCTGACCGACGACGATCCCGTTGTCGACGTCGAAGAAGTGGAGGCCGTAGAGCTCAACGTCGACGCCGGTGGCGAGGGCCGACCAGGTCACCCCGCCGTCCGTGGATTTGTAGATCAGCCCGCCGCTGCCCGCGACATATCCGACCTCCTCGGCGGGGAAGTCCACCGTACGGAAGATGTCGCTCGCCACGGCCGAGGAGTCTTCCCACGCCACTTTCGCGGTATCAGCCGGGGCGGGGGCCTTCGTAGACTGGGCTGGTCCATCGTCGCCTTCTCCGCCACGGCACGCGGACAGGCCACAGATCGCGAGCACCGAGAATGCGACTCGTTTCACGGGTCATCCTCAAGATTCGACGGTTGCCTCCATGCCCGATCCGTCCATCGGATTACCCGTCAGAGCGGACTCGGGGAAGAGACGTCAGTAGAAAATCGAACGCGATTCCCCATCCCACGATGCATTGTTGATGTATCCTTCCGAAGGTGGAACGCGAGGAGACTCCGAGAAAGGTCGATGGGCCGGGCGGTCTCCTCCGACGAGAAGATCGATCGGGAGACGAAGGGATGAGCGAGCCTCTCTACCGGGTCCGCGACTTTCTCCACGAACTCCCCTCGAGTTTCGACGCGCATCTCCGCTTCGGCGAACGCGCCGTGCGTATGGGGTTCCTTACGCCGGAGCGGCTTCGAGAGGGGCTCCTGGAGCAGAATCGCCTCCACGCCGAGGGGCAGGAGGCGGCGCTCGGGGAACTCCTCGTCCAGCGGGGATGGCTGACCCCCGAGCAATGCGGCGCCGTCGTCGCCGAGGCGACGCCGCCCGAATGTGTCGGCAAGTACCGCCTGCTCCGCGTGGCGGGACGAGGGGGCATGAGCGTGGTCCACGAGGCGGAGGATTCCGTGCTCAAGCGACACGTGGCCCTCAAGATCCTCCGGGAGGAGGAGAAAGACGACCCGACGCTGCTGCGCCGCTTCGAGCGCGAGGGCGAGATCGCCGCGCGGCTGCGACACCCCAATATTATTGCGGTCCACGACACCGGATCGTGCGACGATTCCCGAGGTCTCCGCGTGCACTACATCGCCTTCGAATACGTGAAGGGGACGACGTTGGCCGATCTGGTGACCCGGCGGGCGGCGCCGCGCGCCGAGCTCTTGCGGATGCTGGAAGAGATCGCCCGAGCGGTGGGGTATGCGCACACCCAGGCCATCTACCACCGCGACTTGAAACCCTCCAACATCTTGGTCGAAGAGGGGGGGCGCGTGGTGCTCACCGACTTCGGCCTCGCCCACGCGGAGTCGTTCGAGTCGCGGCTCACGCTTTCGCAGGCGATGCTGGGGACGCCGGCGTACATGGCGCCGGAGCAGGTGCTGGGAAAGGTCCGGCAGATCGACGAGCGCACGGACGTGTACGCGCTCGGGGTGATCCTGTACGAGATCCTCACGGGGGGGCTTCCTTTCACGACCAAGAGGGCCGAGCGGCTCTTCGACCAAATCGTGAACGAAGAACCCCCGCCTCCGCGGAAAGTCGCGCCCTCGGTGGAGAGGGACGTGGAACTGATCTGCCTGAAGGCGATGGAGAAGAGTCGCTCGCGGCGGTATGCGAACGGCAGGGAGTTCGCGGAGGATCTGGGACGATACCGGAAGGGGGAGGAGATTCGGGCGCGGGCGCCGTCGCTCCTGTGGCGGCTCCGGAAGTTTGCCCGGCGGCGGAAGGGATGGGTATGGACCACGGGGATGGGGCTGGTGGCGGCGGCGGCAACCGGAGTGCTCCTGGTTCCCCGGTGGGCCGGGGAGAGGCGTGCGCGGACGGAGGAGAAGGGCCGACACGCGCGGGAAAAGGCCGCGATGGCGCAGCTGGTCGGGATGTGGTCGGGCATCGTGGAGGCCAAGCAGGAATTCAGGAGCGGCCGTCTACTCCCCGCGAGCCGGTGCGGCGCAGCGCTGGAGGAGAGAGTCCGCGTGGTCAACGGATATGTCGGGGAGTGGCCGGAGGATCCTCGGGGATACTACGTTCGGGCCCGGGTACATCTCTACCTAGGGAACGTGAAGGAGGCGGAGAAGGACGCTCGGACGGCTCTGGCAAAGTCACCCGGCTTTCGAGCGGCGTGGACCCTGTTGGGAATGATCAAGCTGGAGGAGTACAGCCAGAGGATTTCACTTGTCCCTACAAAGTGGTTTGAGAAAACGAAAAAGGAATCGGTGCCCTTGCTGGAGGAGGCCGGCCGCGCCTTCGCGAGGGGGCAGCGGAGTGGGGGAGAGGACGATGAGCGCTGGGAGTTGCCCCGGACGCGGGAGGAAGAGGTTCTGGAGCGGGTGGCGGAAGCGATGCGCCTCGCCCACATCGAGGGGCAGCGGGCGAGGGCATGCGAATTCCTGGAGGAACACTGGCAGAAGGGACAGTTTGAGGAATACGCCCTTCTGAGGGGACAGTTGAGCGACAATTGGGAAGAGGTGATCGTCTGGGTGTGCCGGGCCATAGGGCAGGCGAGAGGGTATTTCCAGGCCTATTTCGTGCGAGGGGTCGCCAACGAAGCCAGAAAGAACTACGAGTACGCCATCCGCGATTATACCCTCGTCATCGACCTCAGGGGAGATCACGTCGGTGCCCTCGTCAACCGGGGGAACGTCTACATGGTCCAGAAGGATTATGCGAACGCCATTCGCGATTATGCCCGCGCCACCCAACTCGAAGGTGACTGCGCCCAGCACTGGAGAATCCTGGGTGGCGCCAAGGCGGCCAACAAGGATCACTGGGGCGCTATCGTCGCCTACACCCGCGCCATCGAACTCGACGGAGGCGATGCCAAAGCGTACTACAACAGGGGAAATGCCCGGAGGGCCCGAGGGGAATTCGCCTACGCCATTCTCGATTATTCCTGGGCCATCGGAATCAAGAAGGATTTCGCCGAAGCGTACGTCAACCGCGCAATAGCCAGGGGGGCCATGAAGGATCTCGACGGCGCGATGGACGACTGCAACCGCGCCATCAAACTCAATAGAGATCTCGCCGAAGCATACTACCAACGGGGGCTTCTCCAGGCGACCAGGCAGAATGACGACGACGCTATCGCCGACTTCGACACCGCCATCAGACTCGGGAAGGATGGCGCCCATGTGTTCTTCAACCGGGGGATGGCCTATGCGCGCAAGAATGATCTCGGCCGCGCCATCGCAGACTTTGGCCGGGCCATCTATTTCAAGAAGGACTTTGCCGAAGCGTACTACTGGCGAGGGGTGGCCAAGTTCAACAAGTGGGGGGCCACGCGCGACGAGAGGTATCTCGAGAGTTCCCTCGACGATTTCGATCGCGCCATCGGTATCAAGAAAGACTACGCCGATGCGCACTACGCCCGAGGGGTCGTCAATGTTGCCAAGGGGAACCGCGTCTTAGCCCTCGAGGACTTCCGCCGGGCCCTTCAATGCGCCCCGCCCGACTGGCCCCGACGGACCGAGGTGGAGCGGCAGATCCGGGAGTTGGAGTAGGCGCCGCGGAAGGGGGGGCGAGTTCCGGCCCGGCTCACTTGACGTTGGACAGCGCCTTGAGCTTGTGCGATAGCCGCTGGAGCAGCCACCGCTCCAGGGCGACGTCGGACAGCTCCGTCCCCTCCTCCTGGAGGCGCGCTAGGAGCAGCTCGGCTCGAGCCATGGTCCGATGACCGCCCGCGGTCCCATAAGTGAGGAAGAGCGCCTCGGCGACCCGGCCCGCATGACGTCGAAGTCCGTCCGTTCGGAAGACGACGATGAGCTTCTCCTCCGTTCGAACCGCCACGATGACCCAGGAGATTCCGCTCAGTTTCAGGAAAAAATCGGCGACGTGCACCCCGACGTCCGGATTGTTGACGCGGCCGAGAAAGGAAAAGGCGACGTCGCGGGCGATCTTCTTGTTGGAAATCGCGATCGAGAAATAATCGAGAGTGTTCAGCGGCATTTGGGAGAGTTCGATGGTCCGAATCACGTTCTCGTCGGCCCGAAGACGCAGATATCGGAAGGCGTCGACATCGGCGTCGCTGACGTTGCGCGTGAGATTGTTCGTGTCGATCTTGAGTCCGTAAAAGAGCGCGGTCGCGACGTTGCGCGACATCTTGCGACCGGTGTCGAGGAAGTACTCCGTCAGGATGGTCGAGGTCGCGCCGTAGCTCGTCCGTACGTCGGCGAATCGGTGCGGCCCGAGATCGGCAAGCGGATGGTGGTCGATGATGATGTCGAAGCGGTGCCGGCCGTTGGGGTGAAAGAAGGAAGGTTGCGCGTCCACCGTGGCGACGATGGGGTCGGGCGAGACCAGCGACGGGTCCCACGGGGTCATGGGGATCTTGAGGGTATGGACCATCGCGAGGTTCTCTTGGCGGGTGAATTGCCCGGTGTAGGCGATGCGAAAGTCCTCCACTTCGTCCGCGAGTAGCTCCTGGAGCGCCCGCGCCGAGCCGATCGCGTCGGGATCGGGGTTTCCCCAGATGAGGGTCAGCACCCGTCGCCGTTCCCGCACGATGCGGAGGATGGCGTTCACCTTCTGGATGGTGCTGACCCGCCGGTGGAGTTCCCGAAGCTCGTTCCGGTAGATCGCCCGATGGCTCTTGAAGACGAAGTGGGGGAACTGGCGCGCCAGCATGCGACTGGACTCGGGCGTGAAGGCGAGAACCTGACCCTTCAGCCCTTGCGAGTTCAATCCTTCCAGGATGGTGCGGAGCCGGTCCTCGTCATAGTCCGAAACGAGGGCGATGTCCTCGACACGAAAGTCGATTCCCTGGTCCGTAAATCGAAATCCTGCGGCGTCCAAGAGTCGCAGCGGGAGGTGACGTTCGAGGCAGAGTCGCTGGCTCGGCTCGTCGGAGGTCACGACGAGCACGTCCTCACGCCTCGGGGAAAGGGCCGAGGCCATTTCCGCCAAGCGATACCCGGCACCGAGGATATAGATTTTCATCGCCGGAGGGTCCTGTGCCCCCTATTATAGGCTCGCGCGACCCAATGGCCAAGATTCTCGTCCTGGGCGGAGGGGGCCCCCTCGGCCGTACCCTTGCGGAACGCGCCCGAGAGGGACGGATCCGGGTCGAGCCGGCCTTCCCGGGACCGATCGAGGTGGTCTCCCTCAGCCGCGGCCAGCTAAACGTTTCTTCGTACGCCGACGTAGATCGCGCCCTCCAGGGACACCGGCCCGAGGTGGTCGTCTACGCCGCCGGGCTCACCGATGTCAACGTGTGCGAGTGGAACAAGTGGGAGGCCTACCTCATTAACCGCGACGGGGCCGACCAAGCGGCGCGCTCTTGCGCGCGGGTCGGGGCCGCGATGGTCTACTTCAGTACCGATCTCCTCTTCGACGGCGTTCGGCGTCTGCCCTACCGCGAGGAAGATCCTCCTTCGCCCGTGAATATCTTCGCCGATACGAAGCTGGCGGGGGAACTGGCGGTCATGACCCATCTTCCTCGACATCTCATCCTTCGGACCGGTTGGCTCTACGGCGCTCATTATCGCGGCTTCGTGTCGGCCGTCATGGAGCGTCTTCGGGCCGAGGATTTTGTATTCGGAGGCCGCCAATCGTTGCGCCAGCCGACGTGGTGCGAGGATCTTCTCGAAGCGATGGAGGCGCTCCTCTCGCGAAGTCAGACCGGCACGTTTCATGTCGCTCCCCAAGGCGAGGCGAGCGAATTCGATGTCGCGAAAAAGCTCGTCTCTCTCCTCCGTCCCACCGCCACCGTAGAGGCGCTGGAGATGTCCTCGGCCAGGTCGCTTCTCTCGCCGTACTCCGTCCTCGACTGCTCCAAGGCGAAGCAGGCGGGTGTGGCGATTCCGAAGTGGGAGGATTCGCTCGAGCGCTATGTCCGTTCCCTTCGAGGCGGGGACACGAAGGTGACGGAGCCCGCATAATGCAGGCGGCGGTTGGAAGGGATGTCGGGAATCGACGGACTCGGATACGAAAAGTCTTCCGGGAGGTGGCACCGGTCATTCTGTGACGCGTCCCGAGCGAAGGTCCGAAGAGGACTCGAATAGCTCTGAAATCTACAACCGGCCGCGCTGCCAAAGATCCCCGAGAAACGCCGCAAGAATCGCCAGACTGACGACCGCGTTGACGTGAAAGAAGGCGCGGTTCACTCGCCGCAAATCGTCGGGTTTCACGAGCCAGTGCTCGTACACCAAGAGTAGTCCGATCGCACAGACGCCGACATACCAAAGGAAGCCGAGCCCGCCGACGATGCCCGCCGTCACGAGTGCCGTCAAGGCGACTCCATGGCAGATTCTCGCCGCGACCAGCGCGCGAGAAATCCCGAGTGCGGCCGGGACAGACCTGATCCCGTGGGCCCGGTCGAATTCGAAATCCTCGCAGGCGTACAGGATGTCCGCCCCTGCGATCCAGAAGAGGACGGCGGTGCCGAGAACGAGAGGAAGCGGGCTCCACACCGGCCTCACCCCGAGCCACGCGCCGATGGGGGCCATCGCGAGGGAGAGTCCCAAGACGAAATGGCAGAGCGCCGTGAACCGCTTCGTGTAGGAGTACCCCAAGAGCACCGCGAGTGCCACGGGAGCGAGAGCGAGGCAGAGCGTGTTCAGCATCGCCGCGGAGAGAGCGAATACCGCGATCATGATGGCCGTGACGCCCGCCGCCGGCGGGATCGGAATGAGGCCTTTCGGAATCGCGCGCTCCTTCGTCCGGGGATTCGCGGCATCGATTCGCGCGTCCGCGATTCGGTTGAACGTCATCGCGGCCGTGCGGGCGCTGATCATCGCGATCAGGATCCACACGATTCGGTCCGCCTTCGGCACCCCTCGCGCCGCGGCGAACGCGCCGACAAAGGCCCACGGAAGCGCGAACAGAGAGTGCTGGACCTGGATCATCTCCAGGAAGGCCGCCAGCGTTCGGCGCATCGCGCCCGATTGTAGCGTTATTTCGCCATCGCCGCTCTCACGGCGACGACGACCGTCGTCGGTCCGCCCTTGCCCGTGATTACGGCCGTTCCTACGATGCGGAGCTTTCCCTCCGGAGCTTCCACGCTCGTCTTCATGACTTCGTGTCCCACGTGGCGAACGGTCCGAAGCGTGCCTCCGGTGCCCGTGACTTGCACGTCTTCCTGCGCACGATGCTCCAACAGCGAGAGGTTGGAGAGGAAGATGCGGCCCCCGAAGGGCTGTTGCGGCTTGAAGCGCAAGTAGAGTCCTCCGGCGTCGCGGACGGCCAGCGAAGTCTCCACCCCCTCGCAGGTGGGAGAGAATCGGACGATCGCGGATCCGACGATCTCGAAGGAGTTGTACGAAGTCAGCTCCTTGAGCTCGCCTTCGACCTCCTTGAGCGATCCGTCGATCCGCGCGCGCTCGTCGGAGGACGCGCGGATGAAATGGAACGTGGCCCGAATCTCCTCGTCTTGGAGGGCGAGAAGAGCAGACAAGAGAAGGAACATCGCGATTTCCTCCGATTGGGGACAGTGGTTTAACGACGGCTCCTTCGCGAAGTTGGACAGACGGCCCGTTCCTGGAGTAGCATCGCGGTGGGAGGAGCAACGATGGGAATCGAAAGTCTCGACGAATTGGGAGCCGCGCTGGGACGACGATGCCGCGAGGCGGGATGGGCGATTCGCGGGCCGGCGTCGTTCGAGTGGGGCTACGGTTGGTCGCCGAACATCACCTTCTGGTCCGGCGACCGGCGCGTCCATTTCTTCTTCGAATCCATGCACGGCCGCATCTACGTGATCGTCGAGTGCGGCGAGGTCGGACCCCCGCGGCGCGCCGTCGTGAGCCGCATCCAGGAAGTCGACGAGGCTTTCCTGATCCTCTCGCAATTCCTCCGGAAGCGCTGCGACTTTGCGGATCTTCCCGGCGACGAATGGCTCTCCGACGTACCCACCCACGACGAGCGGATTCCGCATCCTCCGGAGGCGGAAGCTCCCGAAGCCGAGGTGGAACCGGTTCGCTCGGCGGCGGGGGGCGTGGCCGGTCTCACGGGCGTCGTCTTGTACTCGAACGACGCGCGCCGCCTGGCGCGATGGTATTCCGAGATGCTCGGGGCGGAGCTCCGGGAAGAGGGCGGGCAGTTCGCGGGGAACGTGGGGTCGGCCCAATTCTCGATTCAATCCTCCGAAACGCCGATCGCCTCCGGCACCCGCCCGGTGCTCCTGAGCTATGCGGTTCGGGAATTCGACGGCTTCGTGGGCGACCTCGCCGCGCGGGGCGCCGAGATCCTCGGGTTGGAACAGACCAGCCTCGGCAAGTTCGCCTATACGCGCGACTCCGACGGAAATCCGATCGAGATTTGGGGAAGATGACGGCTTCTTCCGTCTAGTTGTCGATGCGGTGGATCTTCGTTCTCCTGCCCCTCGTGCAGGATTCGAACCCCGTCGATCTCTTCTTCGAGGCCGAGGGGCCGCGGAAGCCGTCCGGCCCCGCGGAGGACGCCGTCTTTCTCCGCCGACTCACGCTGGATCTGGCGGGACGCCTGCCCCGGGAGGAGGAGATCCGCGCGTTCCTCAAGTCCCGCGATCGCGCCAAGGAGGTCGACCGGCTGCTCTCGAGCGAGGATGCGGCCACGTATTTCGCGGATCTCTGGATGCAGTGGCTCTTCGACTACGACTTCGAGATTCGGGACCTCTACGCCGTCGATTTCAGCGCCCTCCACGCGTGGCTGAAAAAGCAATTCCAAGAGGACCGACCGTACGGCGAGTTCGTCCGCGCGCTTTTGGCGGACCGGGGAAATCGCAAAGAGCGTCCCGCCGTGAACTTCGCGCTCAAGCACGTTCGTCGCGGCGAACCCCCGGTGAAGCTCGCCGTCATGTCCGCGCGGCTCTTTCTCGGTCGCGACATCCGCTGCGCCCAATGCCACGACGATCCGTTCGTGGAGTCGTTCAAGCAGGAACACTTCTGGGGCTACCTCGGGTTCTTCCGACCGTTGGCCGCGTCCGGGTACGGGCTGGAGGAGCGCGAAAACCAATCGTACGGAGGGATGATCGCCGACCACATGGGCGAGAAGCGGGTGGCCCCCCGGTTTCTCGACGGCCGCTTGCCGGAGAAGGACGAGCGGATCGGAGACGCGCTGGCGCGATTGACGCTCTCGACTCCGGAAGCCTCGCGCGCGATCGTGGAACGGATGTGGCGACTTCTCATGGCTCGCCCCATTCCGCCGAAACTCCTCGCCGCGCTGGCGGAGGATTGGGAGAAGCACGGCGGCCGCATCCGCCACCTCCTGCGCCGCATCGTTCGATCGCGAGCCTATCAACTCTCTTCCGCGGGCGGGGGTCCGGCCCGAGAGGCGTATCTCGCGGGTCCCTTCAAGGCGATGAATCTCGTCCAGTTCATGAACTCGTTTTCGGACGCGTTCGATCTACATCGATGGCACGACGAGATGTTCCGCCGGGCCATCAAGGATCCCAAGGCGCTCGAGATCTTCAAAGACCGTGAAGTGATGAGGCTCTTCTTCCACAAGTGGTCGAAGGACATGGTCTTTCCCAAGGGCGCGGATCCCGAGGCGACGGACTCCACGGGGACGGTGAGGCTCGCCCTCAAGCTGATGAACAACGACAAGATCCAGAGCATGGTCATTTCGGGGTGGGGAACGCTGAGCCGCGTGCTTTCGAAGAAGTCCCGCCCGGCCGATCGGATCGAACTCCTCTTCCTGACCTTGCTCGGAAGGCTTCCCCAGCGGCCGGAACTGGATCGATTCGTCTCTCACGTCGAATCGGCCACGTTTCCGGAGAAGGGGTACGAGGACGTGTTTTGGGTGTTGGTGAATTCCGCGGAGTTTCTCTTTGTCCATTGAATGCGGTTGCGGGCGTCGGGACTTTATCCGCCTGACGATCGGGAGTTCCTTGGCGGCCTTCGCGCCGCTCTCGCTGGCGCTCCAGGAGACGCGAACGTCCCGCGCGACGAGGATGATCCTCCTCTGGATGGCGGGGGCGCCGAGCCAACTCGAGACGCTGGATCCGAAACCGGGATGCGGGAAGTTTCAGGCGATCGACACGGAAGTCTCGGGGGTGCGGATCTCCGAACACTTGCCCAAGGTCGCGCGGCGGATGAAGAAGATCTCGCTCGTGCGCACGGTCCATTCCAAGGATCCGAACCACGACACCGCGACCTATCTTCTCCATACCGGGTATCGCAAGGCGCCGGACACGTCGCATCCCCACTTCGCGAGCGTCCTGGCCAACGAGCTTGGGGGGCGCGGCGACCTTCCCGGATGCGTGGTGATCGGCGGAAGCCCGCCGGCAGGCTCCAGTTACCTCGATTCCGAGAGCGGGCCCGTCGTTTTCGACAAGCTCGAGAATCCGGCGGAGGATGTGAAGCTGGCGAAAGGCGTCTCGCGCGAGCGTCTCGAAAAGAGATGGAAGCTCCTCCGGGAGTTCGAGTCGCCGTTCGTCCGAAATCACGAAAGCACGGCCTTGCAAGAGAGAACGAGGGCGTACGAGCGGGCCTATCGCGTGCTGACTTCGAAGCGGGTCTCGGCCTTCGACGTGGCTCAAGAGTCGGACGCGGTGCGAGCCAAGTATGGGCGCACGCCGTTCGGCGATGCCTGCGTCATCGCGCGGCGGCTGCTCGAGGCGGACGTCCGATTCGTCGAGGTGATGTTGGCCGATTGGGACACGCACACCGACAATTTCAACCGGCACGAGAAACTCCTTCAGACGCTCGATCCCGCGTGGTCGGCCCTAGTGGGAGAATTGTCCGATCGGCGGATGCTCGACGAAACGCTCGTCCTCTGGATGGGAGAATTCGGACGGACCCCGACCGTGAACGGTTCGGAGGGGCGCGATCATTTCACGCGGGCGTGGAGCGTCGCCTTGTCCGGCGGCGGCGTTGCCGGCGCGAGGGTCGTCGGAGAGACCGACGAGCAGGGGATGGCGATTCGGAGTCGTCCCGTCTCCGTCCCCGATCTCTTCGCCACCGTGTACTCTTGCTTCGGCGTCGACCCGCGGAAGGAGTTCACCACGCAGGGGGGGCGGCCGATCAAGATCCTGGAGGGCGGCGAGGCGGTGAAGGAGTTGTTCTAGGGTTTCGACACATCGGTTTCTGGGGGTTGCTCCGCCCTCGTTCCCCGAGCCTCCGCAACCCTCAAGATCAAGTGTGGCTCACCACAAGGGAGCCCCAGGGCTCGGGCGGCCCAGGGGAGGGCGGTCGCGAGTTGGAGTCGCTGCACTTCTCGGACGCGAGGCGCGCTCGGAATCGGGGGGAGTCCGGCCTGACTCGCGAAAAACCCGCTCACGATTCCTGCGATCGGGCCGGCGTTGGGGAGAATCGCATCCGGCGGCGGGCCCCCTTCCGCCTCGAGACTCGGCAGCCAGAACCCGAGATCGAAGTCCGGATTTCCGACGGCCGCCCAATTCCAGTCCACCAGCACCGCGCGATCGCCGGCGAAACAGAGATTGTCGCTTCGGACGTCGAGATGAAGGAGCGAGTGGCCGTCGAGCGGCGCGGAGGCCTCCGCCTTCAGGAGCGAAGGCAAGCATGCATCGAGCCACGAGCTCGAACAGAACCCCAGCGAGAGGAAGGGCGCCGGATCCGCGGCGACCTTGGTCCAGCCCTGAAGTTCGTCGCGATATTCCGAGAGGCGCTTTTGTCCGAGAGGAGCCGCAACCGCCCAAAGCTCCTCGAGGGCTTGCCGGACACCCTGGACGCGTGCAGGATTCCAGGGAGGAGGCCAAGAGGCTTGGGACAAATCCTCGAGGACGAGGATGGGCGCGTCTTCGGAATCGTCCCATCCCAGGAAACTCGGCAGGAAATCCCCTTGAAGCTGTCGATAGATTCGGACTTCTTCCCGGAGCCAGCGTGCGGTATCGGCATCGGCGGCTTCTTTGACGAAGGCGGAGGTTCCGTCTTCGAATCGGACGATCCATCTTCGCGCGGGGGTGTATCCCCGCAGGACTCGTTCGAAGGAGGTCGGCTGCTTCCCCGTGCATCGCCGGATTCGTCCGGTGAGATCGGTCATCGAAGTCTACGCGTGGCAAAACTTGGCCGGTTCTTTGAGTCCCGTCTTCAGGTAGTTCTCCAGACCGATGCGCATGTCCTTCGTTCCGCAGACCTCGCCGAAACAGCGCGACTCGAACCACAAGCCCGCGTCCAGATCTCGAGAGCACCCCTCGACGATCGCCTTCTGGAGAATCTCGTCCACCTTGCGACTGAGCGGCCCGAGGTCGACACTCGGCCGAATCTCAGGAACGCGCATCGGCCCTCGTTCGATCGAGCGGTCGGTCTTCAGACTTCGCGCGATCTCGATGGACTCGGCCAAGAGGTCTCCCTCGACCAAGTCGGAGACGTATCCGAGTCGTTCCGCTTCCTCGGCGGAAACGGGGCGACCGGTTCTCAGGAGATCCCAGGCCTTCTCGAAGCCGATGATCCGCGGAAGGCGCTGTGTTCCTCCCGAGCCGGGGAGGATGCCGAGCTTCGGCTCCGGCTGGCCGAAGCAGATCGGGAGCCCCTTCCGGGCCAGGCGGACGGTGCAGGCCATGGCCAGTTCGCTTCCGCCGCCGAGGGCCAGTCCGTTGAGCGCGGCGACGACCGGTTTGCCGCAGTTCTCGACGGCGAGGAGCGCCGTCTGACTTTCCCAGGAGAGCGCGGCGCCTTCTTCCGGGGATCGAACCGCCGCCAGCATCTGGATCTCGGCGCCGGAGACGAAGGCTTTCGTGCCGAATCCGGTCAGGACGGCGGCACGAATCCTGGGATCCTTTTGGATGGATTCGAACGTCCGGCGAAGCTGGTGATAGATCTCGCGATTGAGCGCGTTCAGGGTCTTGGGTCTGCGAATCGTCACGACGGCGACATCCTCGACATCCTGGCGCAGCACGTAGGGGATCGACCACGGCTGGGTGAGCCGAAGGCACTCTGCGACCCGGAATCCCGGATTCTCCGTCGCGTACATTTCCACGAGCCGGAGCGCCTCGGCATTTCCGATCGAGTTCATCGCTTGGAACGGAGGGTTCATCGAGAGGCCGAGCTCGACGCCCATCTCGAGGTCTCCGACGTTGGTGATGCCGCTTTCCAGCACCTCCGCGACCAGTCCGAAGAAGGCGCCCTGGAGTCGGCGGGAGACCTGCTCGAACGTCGAAGGGTCCACGGAGACCTTCTCGTTGCGGGCGGCCATGGGCCAGGGGTCGGTCCGCTTGGCCATGCCGGCCGGGGCGTGGAACCACCGCATGATCTTCTCGTGATAGTGCTCCAAGCCGATTCGGGTGAGGGGGGTTCCTCCGGTGAGATTCAAGGCGGTGAAAGGGCCGACGCCGAGGCCGAGCGCCTGGACGGCGACGGCGTCGATTTGCTGGGGAGTGGCGACTCCGCGGTCGGCGATGAGGAGCGCCGCGAGGAAGAGGCCCTCGAAGATCGGGTCGATGGCGTATCCGTATCGGCTCCCGACCCGGATGGGCACTTTTCCCAGCGCTTCGTAGAACCGCAGGCAGAAGTCCGTGACGGCGGCGTCGGTCTTGTTCCCGGGGACGACTTCGACGAGCGGGTTCCGCTCGGCCGGATAGAAGAAATGATGGACGAGGGCGCGTCCGGGGAGCGGCGTAGTCTCGAAAATCGCCTCGGGTTCGAGATGGGAGGAATTGGACGCCAGAATGGCCTCGGGGCAGCGTTCCCCGAGGTCGGAGAAGATTTGCCGTTTGACGGCGAGATTCTCGGTGGCCGCCTCGATGACCAGGTCGGCTCCGCGAAGATCCTGGGGATTCGCCGTGAACCGAACGGCCTCGATGAGGGCGCACGCCTGCTCCGGCTTGAAGGCGCCGGTCTCCACGCCGCGGTCCGTCTTCTTCTTCAGCTTGGCGCGGCCCACGTCGAGCGCTGCCAGGGCGACGTCGTGGACGACGATCCGCACGCCATGGGGCGCGAGGACCTTGGCGAAATAGAGGGCGATATCCGGCCCGATCTGGCCGCTCCCGACGATGCCCACTTCACGCACGGTGCGCCCGTAGCCGCCCCACCCCATCGCTTGGCCTCCGTTTCCAGAATCGCGTCTCCCCCTCCCTCCGTCAACGGAATTCCGATGATATAGAAATAGCCAGGCTTCTTTTATATCATGATATAAAAGAAGCCTGGCTATTTCTATATCATCGGGCGGAGACGGCGGTACCAGCAACGGAGAAGGGGATCGAAGGGGGCGAGGGCCAGGGAGCCGACGAGAATGCGGCGGGTCTCGGGCCGCCCGATCTTGACGGCGCGCCCCGCTTCGAATAACGCCGGATCGCGAAGACACTCCCGAAGGGTCGCCACGGCCATCAGGAGCGGGAGCAGGCAGAACGCGCGGACGCGTACCTGGTGGAAAGGTAGATGCCGAACATACTCCAACGCTCGATCGCAATGACGGAGCGCGTCCCGTATGAGGGCTCGCAGGACCTCCTGCGCCGCTATTCGGTTCTCCACGTCGAAGAGGCCCTCCCACTTCAAGGCTCGCTCTCGAAGGAGCACGCTGGGCCAATACCGCCGGCCCTCGGCCGCATCCGCTCGCACGTCCCGGATGACGTTGATCATCTGCAGGGCAATTCCGAACTCCACCGCCCGAGCGTCGAGCTCTCGAAATGCCTCCTCGCCCACGTGCCCATACACGCGGAAGATTCGGGTGAGCAGCTTCCCCACGATCCCCGCGACGTAGTAGCAATAGTGGTGCAACTCTTCCATCGACCGTACTTCGCGGGCCGACCACTCCTGCATTCCGGCAGACATTTCCTCCACTCGCTCGAGGATGGGGATGCGGACGCCCACGGGCAAACCGGAGAATACCTGGGCGACGGAATTCGACCGCCGCATCAAGTCGTCGTAGGGCGGAGGACCTAGGGCGACGAGCTCCGGAACGGCGGCGCAATCCCCCTCCAAGAGGCGGCGAAACCGCTCGAAGAGTCGCGCACGGCGCGCGGCGTCGGGACAACAGTCCTCGATCGTGTCCGCGATTCGAAAGATGAGATAGGACACCATCACCGCGTCCCCCGTCGGACGCGGCAGAATGCGGATGGGCAGGGCGAAGCTGCGACTGACTCGGGGAAGGATCGCCCAGCACTCGTCGAGGGCGGCGCCGTTCCTCATGGGGCGCGGCATTATAGCTTGCCACCCCCGGAGGCGGAAGGCACAATGCCCGCGCCATGAACCCGACGGACTTCGTCGGCGCTTTCGAACGCCTGACGCGCGTCTACGACCAGGCCCGCAAGATCGCCCTCGGAGCGACCGGACTCTCCGCGGAGCAACTCTCCGTCCTCTCCGAGGCCTCGCGCCAACCCGGATCCTCCGTCGGCACCCTCGCCTCCGCCCTCTCGATGACGGCCGGCGTTGCGCGGAAGGCCGTGCGTGCCCTCGTGCAGAAAGGGCTCCTCAGCCAGGACGACGAGGCCGTTCAGCCCACCGAACGAGGACACCGCATTCGGGACAAGGCCGTGGCCGAGGTCTGGTCGGGCTTCGCGCAGGCCCTCGGCGGCGCGGGAGCCATCGCCAACGCGGTCGCGGGGCTCATCGCCACCGTCACCTCCATCCTCGACCGCTGGAAGGAACGCGCCCTCCCTCCGCCCGAGCCTCCCCCAAGAAAAGGGAGACGGCCGCGGGGGTAGCGGGCCTCTTCGCGACAGGGTCATCGGACTTCCCTGCACGGATTTCAGGATCTGCGCCGGCATCGTCTTCGGCGCGAGCCTCCGCAGACCGAACGCCGGATTCGGATCCAGAAGAGCGTGCACGCCGGCGAGAAGTCCTGGCCGTCGCTGGTCGTGAACCCCACCGGAATCACCGATCCGACCGGCACGGCGTTCGCCGCGAAGGCTTCAGTCCACCTCGAATAGTTGATCGAGAGAACGAATCCGGCCTGCTTGGCGATCAGGTCCCCGCCGCTGCGAGTTGCATCAGGTATCATCATGCTGATGGCGGATGCGGTCCAACTGGCGCGAGAGGGGCGATTCGACGAGGCGTTGCGGGCGATCGAAACGGCTCTCGTGAAGTCTCCCATCGATGCGCGGACCCTCGACGCGGCCGGCGAGGTCTACGGTCTGGTCGGGAACTATCCCCGTGCGAGGGATCACTACGAAAGGGCGCTCGCGCTCCATTCTGATCCGGACTCGCGACGAAACACGCTCGTGCGGCTGGCGCAGGCGCATCGCGCGCTGAGTCAGCACGCGCTCGCGTCGGAGCGCTACGAATCGGCGCTTGCGCTGGCGCGTCAGCCGGTGGACCGGGCGCTGATCCTCTACAGTCTCGGCGGGCTGAATCTCGATCTCGGGAAATACGCAGAGGCGCTGGACTGCTTCGAAGAGGCGTGTCGGCTGGGGGACCGCCGCATGCATGCGCTGGCCCTGGCGGGAGCCGGCGCGACGCTGGGAGAACAGGGCGAACACGACCGGGCGATCGAGCGCCTTCGCGAGGCGATCCGGGAACTGGGCGAGGACGGAGCTGCGGCGACGGCGCTCGGGGACCTGGGAATGATCCACCTGGATCGCGGGGAAACCGGAGAAGCGCGTCCCATTCTCGAACGGTTCCTCGAGGTCGCGCGCGACGCGGGCGGGCCGTGGACCCAGGCCAGGGCGCTATTGCGACTGGGGCTTCTCCACGGGGCCGACGGAGAGAGATTCTTTCGCGAGTGCATCACGGTTTCGCGAGTCGCCGAGATGCCGATCATCTTGCCCGACGCGCTCCGTCTCCGGGCGCGGATCCGGCTGGAACGAAACGACGAGCGCGGGCGTCGCGATTCCGAAGAAGCCGTGGAACTGGCGCGGGGGACGGGCAACCCCTTCGCGCTCGGCGAGGCCCTCTCGACGCTTGCGCGATTTACGGGAGACCGGGCGGCGCTCGACGAGGCACGCAAGCTGGTCGGATCGGGTACCTGCCCGCGGGCGCTCCTCACCGTGCTCGAGGACGCGGCGACCATGGGGGACCGCGAGGCCGCGCGACGAGGACTCGCACTGGCGGAAGCAAGGGGGTTCGCGCCTTTCGCCGGGAAGTTTCGGCGGATTCTCGAATCGATGGGATGATGCCTATTCCAGACCCGCGGGCAGGGACACGACCCGGATCCTGTCGTGTCGTGCCAGAGCGCGTGCCGCCCGGATCTGGTTCTGATCGGCGGAGATGAACTGCACGAGGATGCGCTCCCGGCGTGAGACTCCTGCGGCCACCGCGAGGATCCCCGCATCTGCACCCTTCAGGCCCATCTTCAGGACGAGATCGCGAGCGAGGGCGTAGTCGACATCGAGCTCGTACAAGGCGAACTTGTCGAAATGACACTCCAGCTTTTTGAGCTCTCCCCGGTCCCGAGTGACCCGCCAGACTTTCGAGAGAGCCTCCAGGGCCGCGATTCGCGCGGTCGCAAAGGACAGACCCTTGCGACCCGGCTCCGACAGGAGGGAAGCGGCCTCTCCGTGGCCCCGCTCCTGCCGGACCAGGGCCTTGACGAGGCCGGTGGAATCGAAGTAGCGCAGCATCGATCAGTCGCGTTCCCGGCAGAGTTCCTCGCTGGGGGACCGTCGCAGGCGCCCGCGGATCCGTACCGGCCGGACCGGTCCCGTATCCTGCACGCGGGGCAGCTTGGAGGGACCCGCGAGGGCCTGCCGGGATGCCGCTCCCCGCGCCTTGGGCCCCAGGCCCAGGAGGACGGCGACCCGAGTTCCGTGGCGACGGATGACGACCTGCTCCCCATTGCTGGCCGCCTCCAGAACGGCGGCGAGCTGGCTTCTCAGTCGCGCGCTGCTGATTTCGAGCATGTGTACAAGTATAGCACATCATGATCCGAGGGTCATCTCTCGATCTCGACCGGGAACGTCCGAATTCGGTCCGCCGGCCGATTCATCGCAATCCCCGTCGGACACTCCAGGACGAACGCGGAGTCGGGGACGGCGAGGGCCTCGATGCCGCCCGCGACTCTCGTAGCCGGGACATGTCCCAGCTCATGGAGGGGAAGGAGGACAAGGGAGACGGCAATGCCGATCATGGAATTCGCAGAGGCCCGTCTACTTCCGCTGATTCCCGCGACGACTGCGAGGAGCATGGTCCCCATGAGCGCAGAGAGCGGACTGCGCCCGTGACCGGAGTCCCGGGTCCGCTCGACGCATCCGGGGCACACCGCCATAGGAGTCCGGTCGGGCCCGGCTCGCATCGCGAAGGAAGCCTCAAGCCGGGATTCCTTGCCGCATTCGGAGCCCTTCATCTCAAGGGACCGCACCGGCAATCGGGCCCACTCGGATCCGTCCATGCGAAAACGTCGGGGCCGTCCCCGGCGATAGCGCCCATCGCGTCAGCTCCGAGGAGGGGCATACGTTGTAGAAGTCGGGATTCCGAGCGCTGCGCCCCGCGATCGTCCTCTCGAGGAGCATCGAGGTGTACTGCTCTTCGGAACCTTGGACGGTATTCGCATTCAGGATCACCTCGAGGCCGTAGTGTTTCGCGTGCCGCGCAAGTCCGCCGATGCTGCTTCGGGTCGGGCTGTAACAATCCGCCGAGACGCCGTTCTCCGCGACGCAGAAAATCCCGGCTTCCGTGTGAACGACGAGCGTCTGATTCCCGACCGTGTGACCCGGAGTGAAGACGAGCGCCACGCCTCCTCCGAGATCCACGTCGCCTTCGATCTGGACAACGCGATCCTCGGGGATTCCGTCGCATCCGTTCGGCACGTACCAGTGGCGTTGGACGGGGTGGAGATCGAACACCGACTGCCATTCCGACCGCTGAACGAGGAGCTTGGCGCGCGGATAGATCCCGCGGTCGCCCAGGAGCGGACGCAGGTCCTGCACATGGAGATGGTCGAACGTGATGTAGTCCACGGTCCGAGGATCGAGGCCCGCGGCGCGAAGTTGATCCTCGGCGCGGCCGAAGCGCGTGGAGAGCATCCGTACGGACAGCGTCCGGCCGTACCGGCGGATAAGGGTGTCGAAGAACGGAGCGGCCATCGCGGCGTCGATGTCGCTGGGATTCATGACGAGCGTACGAGGCGTGCCGTCGCGGTCGGCGAAGCGCACCGCGTGCATTCGGTGGAGAAGAAGAAGGTAGGGGGAGATCCGCGCGAACCCCGCCGCGCATCCCCAGAGTCCGAACCGGGTCGGGTAGGGAAAGGTCGCGAGGTCGAACGCCCAGAAGGCGGCCGCTCGGGGCCCCGAGGAAAGTCGATGGCGGAGGACCTCGGCGGCCTTCGTCAGGCCCCGAAGCCGCGCGCCGGCCGTGAGGGCTTTTCGCGCCTCGGCCAATTCCGGAATCGAATTCATGTCGTCACCGGATTCCCATCGAGCACGCGAAGCACGTTTTCTCCGAGCACGGCCCGGACCTCCTCCTCTTTCCACCCGCGATGCAAGAGCATCTCCGAGACGGCGGGGAGCCCCGAGACGGATTCGAGTCCGCGCAGCGGTTCGACCGCGCCGTCGTAATCGCTTCCGAGCGCGAGGTGGCGCGCTCCCACCAGCCGCCGCACGTGCTCGAAATGGGGAGCCAGCATGTCGACGCCTCGGCGCTTCGAGCCCAGGTAGCGCCACGCGAAGATGATGCCGACGACGCCGTCCGTGTCCGCGACCGCTCGAATCTGCTCGTCGTCGATGTTTCGCCACAGCGGATGGGCCGCATCGATGCCGGTGTGGCTCACGATGATGGGATGCGAGGCGAGCCGAGCCGCGTCGAGGAACGCGCGCCGAGCGACATGGGCGAGATCGACGATCATCCCCAGGCGATTCATCTCGGTCACCACCTCCCTCCCGAACTCCATGAGCGGGGCGTCGCGGTCGGCGCCGACGCCCCCGGAGGGCGTACAGAGTTCGTTCGAAGTGAAGTGGACCAGCCCGAGATAGCGCACGCCCGCCCGGTGGAACGCGCGCAGGTTTTCGATCCGGCCCTCGAGATTGTGTCCTCCCTCGATTCCGAGGAGCGCGGCCATCCGACCTTCGCGCTTCGCCCGCCGGATTTCCTCCGAGGTGCGGGCGAAGATCAATCCGTGCGTCCGGCACTCGCCATGAAGCATCTCGATCTGGCGGAACACGGCCGCGGCGCATCCGCGTTCGGGATAGGGGAACGTCACCAGGCCGAAGAATTGCCCGGTGATGCCCGCCTGCCGGAACCGAGGGAGATCCGTGTGGTAAAAGCCGAGCTTTTGCAGGAGCGGATTGCGGTGGCGTACGGCGAAACGATATCCCGTCGCGCGCATGGGGATGAGCGTATCGGCGTGGAGATCGACGACGATCGAATCCTCGTGGAGGCTCATCGCTTCCTCGACCACACGTAGAGAAACTGCTGGGCGTAGCCGGAGAGTTCTCCCCATCGTTCGAGGGCGACGGTCCTCGGATCGCGTCGCCCGCCGAAGAGTCCGGCCATGGCTCGGCGAATCCACACGTCCACCGGGAACGATTCCAGTCGCTCGTAGGCGAAGAGGAGCACGCAGTCGGCGACCTTCACGCCGACTCCCGGGAGCGCGCAGAGCCGCTCGCGGGCCTCCTCCGTGGCCAGCCGCTCGAGGCCGCGCAGGGCGCCTCTCTCCACCTCGCGGGCGAGCGGCACGAGATGACGAGCGCGGAATCCGAACCCGAGGCGTCGCAGGACCCGTTCGTCGGAAATCGCCTCCGGCGGCGGCATCGCGAGCCCTTTGCGTCCCAGCTCCCGGCACAGGGACTCCAAGTTCCGCGTGATCCGCGGGATGTTCGACGCGCACGAGGTGACGAAGGAGACAAGACACTCCCAGGGATCCTGGCGGAGGATCCGGAGACCCGGGTAGGCCTCGACGGCGGGACGGAGCCTGCGGTCGCGGAGGAGACGACCTCGGATTCCGGGGAGGTCGTGATCCAACGCAAAGAACCGTTCGGCGAAGGAGCGCCGTATCCCGCTCACCGCAAGTCGATCGCGGCGCTCCCGGACCGCGAAGGTTCGCCCGTGAGTGGACACGAGGAATCCGTCTCCCTCGGCCCGCCATCGGAAGAACTGCCCCGAGGCCAGAGTCACGCCGAGCTGGAACGGAGGATTCGGGATCACGGGCCGAGAATATACCGAAAACGGGGAACGTTTTCCTCAGACTGTCTTATATACCCCGAGCGGGAACTGGGGGTGAACCATGAAGAGCGGGCTGATTCTTCTGGGGTTGTTCTGGGCCGACATCGTCCATCTCAAGAACCAAGGGAAGATCGAGGGGATCGCCAAGAGAGAGGGAGACAAGGTCGTCATCGAGACCCTGACGGGGACGATGACGATCCCGGCCGAACAGGTGGTGGACATCGACTTCGACCACGTTTCGCTCCTCGAGCGGTACTACGAGAAGGCGAGGGGGATCGAAAAGAGCCTGCAACCGATCGAGTTCCTGGAGCTGGCGGTGTGGGCGCGGGAGAGTAGGGCCACGCGATTCGTGAGGCCGAATCTCGATCGGGCCATCCAGTTGGCCAATTCGACTACGGACGCCAAGGGGATCCAGGCGATTGCGGAGACGGGCCGCGACAAGGGATTCGAAGCCGAGATGCCTCCGCTCTGGCGGCGTCTGATCGCCCTCGAACCGGACAACGAGACGGCGCGGCGCGAACTGGGATACCGCCGACACCAGAATCAGTGGTTGAGCGAAGAGGAATTCCAAGCGGCTCAGGGCAACGTGAAATTCGAGGGAAAGTGGGTGAGTCCCACCGAGCGGGACCTGATTCTCAAAGAACGCGGGTGGAAGCTGGATCAGCGGAAGAAAGAGCTGGACGATCGCGAGGCCACAGTCGCTCAGAACGAGAAATCCGCGAAGGAATTCCTGGCGAAAGCGGAAGCGACCCTGAGAGAGGTCGAACGGAGATTGGCGGAAGTGACCGAGCGGGAGCGGCGCGTGAAGGAGCGCGAGGAAGATCTCGCGCGCTATCGCTACTGTTCCTCGTGCCGGTACTACTACCGCGGCCTGCACTTGTGCGAAGGGGCGTGGAGCTATCACCGGTGTTGCGACGGCTACTTCCGGGTCCACCACTGCAAGAAGTAAAGGAACCCTGCGTCGCGGTCCGATAGCTCTCACGGTGTGAGCACGCGCTGGATCGCCTCCGCACGATTCGACCTGGCCTTCTTCCTGGGCCCGCCGATCGCGGCCGTGGCGCTGGTACTCGCCGTTCCCGCGCTTCGGGCGCCGTCGCTTCCGCTGTGGGGATGGGTCCTCTTCGTCGTCTTCATCGACGTCGCGCACGTCTACGCGTCGCTCTATCGGACCTACCTCGACCCCGTGGAGTTTGCGAGGCGACGCTCGCGGTACATCGCGGCGCCGCTCGTCTGCTGGGGCGTCGGCGCGATCCTGTACGGTTTCGGGTCGGGCGTCTTCTGGCGGGCGCTAGCCTATCTCGCGGTGTTTCACTTCGTGCGGCAACAGTACGGCTTCCTGATGTTGTACCGGCACCGAGCCGGAGAGCGCGGCGTCTGGGACGCCCGGATCGACAAGATCGCGATCTATGCGACGATGCTCTTTCCGCTCGTCTTCTGGCACGCGGAGGCCGACCGCGTGTTCGTTTGGTTCGCCGCCGGCGATTTCGTGCGACTTCCGGGGTGGACGGCGACGGTGGGGGTCGGGTTGTACACGGCGGCGCTGGGGCTGTTTGCGGCGAGGCAGCTCCAGCGTCGGATCCGCGGGCATCCACTTTCCTGGGGCAAGATCGGCGTGGTCGCCTCCACGGCGGCCGTGTGGTTCGTCGGCATCGTGTTCCTGAATTCCGACTTCGCGTTCACGGTGACGAATGTTGTCGCCCACGGGGTTCCGTACTGCGCGCTCGTGTGGCTGTACGGGCGGCGGAAGTGGGAAGGGAATTCGTCGTGGCGGGAGTGGATCCACCGGCCGGTCGCCGCCTTGGCCTTCGTGGGCCTCCTCCTGGGTTTGGCCTACGTGGAGGAAGGAATCTGGGACCTGCTCGTCTGGAAGGAGCACGCCGCGGCGTTCGGGGGATGGACGCTCGCGCTCGAGTTCCCCGAGCCGGCGCTGACGCTCCTGGTTCCGCTGCTCATCCTGCCCCAGTCGACGCACTACGTTCTCGACGCCTGGATCTGGAGATTCGGATCCGAAAACCCCGGCCTCCGCGAATACCTCTTCGGCGGCGAGGCCCGGCCGGATCCCGCACCGGTTCCGCAACTCGTGAAACAGGACTGATTCGGTCTTCTTGCAAGCGCCTCCTTGACACCCCACCTCCCCTTTGGTACTGTAAACGGTACCGCTTAGGTCCCCTTTCGTAGGATGGCTTCCGCATGATTCGGATGACGCGGTTGACGGACTATGCCGTCATGCTCCTCACCCATTTTGCGCGCGAGCCGAGGACGATGAGGACCGCGCGGGATCTTGCGACCCACGCGCATCTGCCGTTGCCCACGGTGCGCAAGGTGATGAAATCCCTCGCGCACCATGGGATCCTGGAAGCGCACCGGGGAGTGAAGGGCGGTTTTCGTCTCGCGCGTCAGGCCGAAAAGGTCACCTTGGCCGACATCTTGGCGGCCTTGGAAGGTCCGATCGGAATCACCGAGTGCAGCGCTCCCGACGGTCGATGCCGACTGGAGTCCTGGTGTCCCGTCCGCACGAATTGGAGGAAGATCAATCGGATCGTGCTCGACGCGCTTCGAGGAATCACCCTGGCCGAGATGACTCGGCAACTGCACTTGGGCGGAATCCCCGTCGAGCTCCGACTGGAGGGAATCCATGCCGGATAAGACCATCCACGACGTCACGACGCGCGAGTACCGCTGGGGCTTCGTCTCCCCCGTGGAGGCGGAGGCCTTTCCCAAGGGGCTCAACGAAGACGTCGTCCGGCAGATTTCCCTCAAGAAGCAAGAGCCCGAGTGGATGCTCCAGTGGCGGCTCAAGGCGTTTCGTCACTGGCGGACGATGAAGGAACCGCGCTGGGCCAATCTTCGATACCCGAAGATCGACTATCAGGACCTCTACTACTATTCCGCGCCGAAACAGAAGACCAAACCGAAGAGCCTCGAGGAAGTCGATCCCGAGATCCGCCGCACCTACGAAAAGCTGGGAATCCCTCTCGCGGAGCAAGAGCGACTCTCCGGGGTGGCGGTCGACGCCGTTTTCGACAGCGTATCGGTGGCGACGACCTTCAAGGACAAGCTGGCGAAGATGGGGATCGTCTTCTGCTCGTTCTCGGACGCGGTTCGCGAGCATCCGGAGCCGGTCCGGAAATGGCTCGGGACGGTCGTCCCCTACACGGACAACTTCTTCGCGACCCTCAATTCCGCCGTCTTCAGCGACGGATCCTTCTGCTACATTCCGAAGGGCGTGCGCTGTCCCATGGAGCTCTCCACCTATTTCCGAATCAACGCCGCCGAGACCGGCCAGTTTGAA
>CAZGKV010000014.1:0-16235 GCA_964526305.1 uncultured Planctomycetales bacterium
GGCGCGAACATCCTCGGAGGCTGTTGCGGCACGAATCCGGAGCACGTGCGAGCGGCGGCGGCGGTGCTCAAGAGTTCGAGGCCGCGGCCGAGGAGGCTCCGACCGCGCGTCGAAGTGCCCGCGGTTCCGGCGCCCGCCGCGCCGGCCAGCAAACGCGGCTTCGCCGATCGACTGGGTCGAGAAATCCTCACGTGCGTGGAATTGGATCCGCCGCGCGGCCTTGCGTACGAGAAGGTCCTCAAGGGAGCGAAGCGACTCCACGAGGCGGGCTGCGACGCGATCACGGTGGGGGATAATCCGCTCGCCGTGATGAGGATGGGGAACATCGGCATGGCCCATCTCCTGGAGCGCGAAGGGATCCCGACGATCGCCCATCTCTCCTGTCGCGACAAGAACCTCATCGGGCTTCAGTCGACGATACTCGAGGCGGCCGCGCTCGGAATCACCGCGCTGCTTCCGATCACGGGAGATCCGGCGAAGGTCGGCGACCAACCTCAGGCGACGAGCGTATACGACCTGAACTCGTTCGAGCTCATCCGGCTGATTCGCGGCATGAACGACGGCAAGGGGTATTCGGGCGCCTCGATCCAGAAGGCGACGCGCTTCGCCATCGGGGGCGCGTTCAATCCCAACGTGAAGGACGTGGACCATCAAGTGCGGCGGCTGAAGAAGAAGGTAGACGCCGGCGCGCAATTCGCGCTTTCCCAGCCGGTCTACGATATCGAGCGCATTCCGCACATCTACGAGCGGATCCGCGAAGGAGTGGGCGACTTCCCGGTGTTCTTCGGCGTGCTTCCCGCCGTCAGCGCCCGCAACGCCGAATTCCTCGCGCACGAGGTGCCGGGCATCACCATGCCCGAATCGCTGATCGAGCGGATGAAGTCGACTCCGGAAGACCGGCAACGCGAGGAAGGAGTCAAGATCGCCCGCGAACTCATCGAACGCGCCATGGAGTTCGCCCCCGGGTTTTACATCATCCCCCCGTTCGGTTCGGTCGACCTCTCCGTCGAGCTCGTCGGCTTCATTCGCGATCGGGTGCGGGCGCGGGCATGATCGTGCGCGTGGGCTCCGCCAACCCCGTGAAAGTGCGGGCGGTTCGGAGGGCCTTCTCCCTCTTCTTCCCGCGCCCGCGCGTCGTCCCCGTCCGCGTCGCGAGTCCCGTATCCGAGAAGCCGCGGAGTTTGGCGGAAGTCGTTCGCGGAGCGAGGGCGAGGGCCCGCGCGGCGCGCGGGGAGGGAGCGTTCTTCGTGGGGGTGGAGGCGGGGTTTTTTTCGCTGGAATCCCGACCGCACTTAATCACCCTCGCCTGCGTCTCCGACGGCCGACGATCGTTTCTGGGGGGCAGCCCCTTCTTCGAGTTCGATCCCGCGCTTACCCCCCGCGGCGCGGCGGGGGCGGTGGGGATGTTGACCCGCCGGAGGATCACGCGCGAGGAAGTGACTCGATGGGCGGTGGTGATGGCGCTGGCTCCGTTCCTTCGAAGGATTCGTCCGAGACGTTGACCCCTGGGGAGAAGCACCGATTCCTCAGAAATGCGTCTGGCACGGCCCTTCCAGGCGAGAGGAGGCGAGACGCGTTGCCAGAACATCGGTGCCTCGCTTTGATGTTGCACCCTCTGGGGAGCGCCGATAGAATCTCCCTCGGCGTGAAGTATGGGTTCATGGTCTTGACGGTGGCGCTCGCCGTCGTCGCGGGTTGCGCGCGCGACGGGGGGGACTACCGCAATGTGGGAGCCAGCCCGCAGGATTGGGAACTTTCCGGGCCGGGAACGGAAACCCGCGTCTTCGGCCCGATGCCGTACGATCAGGTGAAGGAATTCGTCCGCGCCCACGAGGCGTCGGGGTGGTCGGTCGTCGGATATGACCGCGCCGGCGAGCATTTGGACGGACGATATCTCGTCACCCTTCGGCGCTGGAAGTGACCCTCCTCGGGCGGGGAACTCGATGAATCGTCCTCGCCATCCGACCCGCGAAGTCCCGCTCGGCAAACTCGTCGTCGGGGGACGACATCCGATTTGGGTCCAATCCCTCACGGTGTCCAAGACGGCCGAAACGGAGACGGCGAAGGCGGAGATCCGGAAGATGCTCGACGCCGGCTGCGAGATCGTCCGAGTCGCGGTCTTCGACGTCGCCGACTCTCAGGGGCTGGGGGCGCTCAAGAAGTTCCTGGGGCCCGTGCCCCTCGTCGCCGACATTCATTTCAACTACAAGTTCGCCCTCACCGCCATCGAACAGGGAGTGGACAAGGTTCGTTTGAACCCCGGCAACATCGCGGGATTGGCCGGGAGGTTCGACGGCGTGGGGAGCGAGCGGGTCAAGATCGTGGCGGAGAAGGCCAAGGCGAGAGGGATCCCGATGCGGGTCGGCGTCAACTCGGGATCGGTGGAAAAGGATCTTCTGGAAAAATACGGTTGGGCGACGTCCGACGCCATGGTCGAGAGCGCGATCCGGCACTGCGAGTTTTTGGAAGGCGTCGGGTTCCGCGACATCATCGTCTCGATCAAGTCCACGAACATGGAGTTCTGCATCGGGGCGTACGAGAAGTTCGCCGCGAAAACGGACTTCCCGCTCCATGTCGGAATCACCGAGGCGGGACTTCCCGGGTACGGGACCATCAAGAGCGCGATCGGCATCGGCGCGCTCCTTCGCCAGGGCATCGGCGATACGGTCCGCGTCTCGCTCACCGGGGACAAGGCCCTCGAGATCCAGGCCGCCTTCGACATCCTCAAGGCGACCGGCCGCCGCGTGCGCGAGCCGGAGATCATCGCCTGTCCCGCCTGCGGACGGATCGCGATCGATCTCGAAAAAGTCGTCGGCGAGGTGAAGGAGCGGGTGAAGGACGTGAAGGCCCCGCTGAAGATTTCCGTCTTGGGCTGCGCGGTGAATGGCCCGGGCGAGGCGGCGGAGGCGGACATCGGAATTGCGGGCGAACGCGGACAGGGAATGCTCTTCCGGAAGGGGGAGTTTCTTCGGCGCGTCAAGGAATGCGAGATGGTGGACGAGCTGGAGAAGGAAGTTCGAAAACTGGCGGCCGAAATGGGGGCACGGGGGATCTGACGATGCCGCATTCAGCGACGATTCGGTTCGGGAAGATGCTCCTCGTCGGGAAATTCAAGACGGAGCGGCCCGATCTCCGCCTTCGAGACCGGTGCGTCGTGAGGTCGGATCGCGGGCGGGAAATCGGCGAAGTGATCACCCCCCCCGAAGCCGTCGCGGACCCGGCGGGCGTCGCGGGACTTCCGGACATCGTCCGCCGCGCGACCCCGGACGATCTCCATCTGGCCGGCACGCTGGAGAAGGAGCATCGGGTCCGCGAGCTGAAGTTCTGCCGGGAGGAGATCGAGAAACTCCACTTGAAGATGAAGCTGGTGGAGGTCGACCATCTCTTCGGCGGAGAACGGATCATCTTCTACTTCGTGAGCGACACCCGAGTCGATTTCCGCGAGCTCGTACGGCGGCTGGCGCACGAGTTTCGAACGCGCATCGAGCTCAAGCAGATCGGTGCGCGCGATCAAGCTCGGCTGGTCGGCGACATCGGCCATTGCGGCCTGTCGCTCTGTTGCCGAGGGTGGATCAAAGACCTCGGCGGCATCACGATGGACATGGCCAAGATCCAAAAGCACACCGCCGATCCGTCGAAGATCACCGGCCGGTGCGGGAAGCTCCTCTGCTGCCTGCGCTACGAGTACTCGTGGTATCTCGAGGGACGCGAACTGCTCCCGCCTCGGGGGATCCGGATCGAGACGCGCCTCGGCGCGGGAGTCGTGGTGGACCAAAACATGCTCTTGCGGGAAGTCACGATCGAGAACGACGGGGGCGAGCGCAAGGTGGTGAAAATGGCGGAGATCCAGGGAGCGCCTGCGCCCCAGCCCGGATGCACGGGATGCGACTCTCCCCGCACCGCCAAACCGGTCCCGGCCGGCGAGCACTTGGACACCACCGTGATGCGCAAGCTCGAGACCGACACGAAGATCATCCCCATCGTATCCGAGCCGCCGCAATGGCGCACGTTGGCGAAGGTGGAAGATCTTCCGGCCGGAACGTCGAAGGAGTACCCCGTGGCGGGAGTCACCGTCGCGCTCTTCAACATCGGCGGGAATCTCCATGCCGTGCAGGCCGATTGTCCCCACCAGGGAGGTCCGCTCGCGGAGGGTTCGCTCGACGGCTCCGTCGTCACCTGTCCTTGGCACCAGTGGCGGTTCGACGTCACCACGGGGACGGGCGTGAGTGTTTCGGGGGCGACGCTGAAGCGCTATCAAGTCAAGGTGGAGGCGGGGGAGATTCAAGCGTTCGTCTAGCCTCCGTGACCCCTTCTGTCACACCGAGGGAGTTCCATTCCTCCAGCGAGGAGGAGCCATGGAACAGACGAAGACGCGCCGGAGAGTCGTTTTGGAGGATTCGCCGCTTCCTCTGGTGAGCGGGGATCCGGGAGCCGTCGTGGGATTCGCGATCGGTTTCTTCGGCCTCATCGCACTCCTTCTCTCGCGGCTGTGGGTGGGCTGAGCCGCTACTTCATTTCCGCGAGAAGCCGCTCGGCCACTTCTTCGTTGGCGAGATCGAATACGCTCGGCTTCAGTCGGAGCAGTCCCAGGACGCGTCTTTCTTGGGTGACGACTCCCACGGCGCCACCGTCGGGCAGCCACACGATCCTCGCGCGTTCTGTGCCTGGGGAATGACAGACCGTGTCCGCGATTTTCTGGCCGTCGTGCTTCCGGACCACGATCAATCGGCAGAGCTTCTGGCCGGGCTTTCCATAGGCGAGCTGGGCGGTGAGGGAGCCGTCCGGAGAGTCCAGCGAAGGACCCGTCTTGGAGGCACGGAGGTAGGCGACGACGGCGAAGGGGCCTGCGGCCACCAGAATGGCGGCAGCGACGAGACCGGCGATCTTCCAGCGACGGCCCTTCAAGCGGTGGCGTCCTTCTCTTCCGCGGGTTCGAGTTCCTCCGCGGCCTTTCCCTTCCAGTGCGCGACGATCTGCCCGAGGATGCTGACGGAAATCTCCGCGGGAGTTTCCGCGCCGATCTCGAGTCCCACCGGGGCCACCACTCGTTGAAGGGATTCCTCGGGAATTCCGCGCGCCTTCAGCCGCCGGAACATCTCCATCCGCTTCATCTTGGACGAGATGACGCCGATCCACCCCGGAAACTTCTGCGCGAGATGAAAGAGAAGGTCCGTATCGATCTTGTGCGACCATCCGAGGAGAAGGACGTGGGTAAATGGGGAGAGATCCTCCCGACCCGAGAATTCCTCGGGAGTCGCATGGTAGCGACGGCGGGCGTTGGGGAATCGCGCCTCGGAGCAGAACTCCGCGCGGTCGTCGAGAACCGAGTAGAAATAGCCGAGCTGATCGCAGAGTCTCGCGACTTCGAGTCCGCAATGACCTCCCCCGGCGATGAGAAGGTGCGGCAGCGGCGCCACGTATTCGACCATGATCTTGACGGTGCCTCCGCAGAGACTGTCGAGTCCGCCTTCCTTGTAGAACATGAGGTCGAATTGCGCGAGGCCTCCGGCCTTTTCCTCGAGGGCCTTTCGGCAATAGGCCTTCACCTTCTCCTCGAGTCCCGCGCCGCCGACCGTCCCGAACTGCGTCCCATCCGGAAGAAGGACGAGCTTGGCCCCGCGCTTTCCGGGCACGCTTCCGATCGCTTCGGCGACGGTGGCCACGACGAACGGAATCCGCGAGTCGATCAGTTCGAGGATTTTCCGATAGAGGTCGCGCATCCGTCATTAGGATATACGGTGCTGGGGCGGCGGAGAAGTCGTTTTTTCGTACGCGCGATGCACGAATCCTTCGTATCCCTCGATGCGCTCCTTCGGCCAGAGGGTGCATCCCTCGATCCCGCACACCGTCGGTCCGGGGATGTTCTCGTATCCGAGCCCGGCGTTCCGGATGCTCTCGCGATCGACCAGCCGGTTGAGTTCGTAGCGAGGATGCGAAGGATCGGGAGGGCGCTCGAACATCCGATCTTCGTGAATCCGATGCGCCTTCTCTTCTCCCCCCTCGTACCGCGCATACATCCAAAATCCCGTCGTGTCCATCACCTCGAATCGATACACCGGGACGGCAAGATCATGGGAAAGGCGAAGGGCGAGGTGTTCGTCGGCATAGCCCCAGCGCTCGCGAACTTCGTTGTTGTAATAGCGGAACTCGAAGATACCCGTCCATGCCTGCAGTCGCGGCGAGATCCAGTAGAGGCGCATCTGGTTCTCATGGAAGGGCTTCATCTTGCTGGGGTGTCGCTCCGCCGACATCTCGATTCGGACGAAGCCCCGCTCGGCGAGGTATCGGTCCATCGCCTCGAGAACCCGATCCTGGTCCGCACCGACGTAGACGTGTCCGAATCCCACGGTTCGATCATACCGTTTGTTTACTTCTCCAGGGCACTTTCCTACACTGTCCGAACGCATGGCGGAGCGGGAGACGCTGGAGGTCGATGTCCTGTTCGTGGGCGCGGGTCCGGCCGGGCTCGGGGGGGCGATTCGGCTGGCGCAGAAAGCCAAACAAGCGGGGAAGCAACTCTCCATCTGCTTGATCGAGAAGGGGAAGGAGATCGGGATGCATGCGATCTCCGGCGCCCTGATGATCCCCGCCTCCATCGAGGAGCTCTTTCCCGATTGGTTGGAGCAGGGCTGCCCGGTCGAAGGCCCCGTGAAAGAAGACTATCTCTATTATCTTACCGAAGACGATCTCCTATCCTTCCCGGTCGTGCCCCCTCCGTTGGATAACCACGGCAACTACGTCATCTCGCTGGGGCGCGTGACCCGGTGGCTGGCCAAGAAGGCCGAGGAACTGGGAGTCGATCTCTTTCCGGGCTTTCCGGGGGGCGATCTCCTCGTCGAAGAGGGCCGGGTGGTCGGAGTCCGCACCGGAGACAAAGGGATCGACAAGCACGGAAAACCCAAGTCGAACTTCGAGACGGGGGTGGATATCCGCGCGAAGATCACGGTGCTCTGCGAGGGCCCGCGCGGGACGCTCACCCGCATTGCCATCCAGAAGTTCGGGCTGGACCAGGGCAAGAACCCGCAGGTCTATTCGACCGGCGTGAAGGAGATCTGGGAGCTTCCGGACGGGCACGTCCACGAGGGTCGCGTCATCCACACCATGGGATGGCCGCTCAAGAGCGATGCCTTCGGGGGGGGCTTCCTCTACTCGATGAGCCGCAGTCGCATCGACATCGGGTTCGTCGTGGGGCTCGACTATCGCGATCCCTTCCTGGATCCGCACCACGAATTCCAGCGCTTCAAGACGCACCCGAAAATCCGGGCCATTCTCGAAGGCGGCAAGATGGTGGAGTACGGGGCGAAGACGATTCCCGGCGGCGGGTGGTTCAGCATGCCCAAACCCTCGATGCCCGGGTGTCTCCTCGCGGGGGACTCCGCGGGGATGCTGGACTCGATCCGGCTCAAGGGGGTGCACCTGGCGCTCAAGTCGGGGATGCTCGCGGCCGAGACCGCGTTCGAGGCGATCGAGAAGAACGAGTTCGGTGCCGAGGCGATGTCCCCGTACGAACGCCGGATCGAGAGCTCCTTCATCAAGCGGGACCTCTGGAAGGCGCGCTACTTCAAGCACGGGTTCAAGTTCGGGTTTTGGGCGGGGATGGTCAACTCGGCCATCGGCTCTGTCACCAACGGATGGAGTCCGTTTTCGTGGATCAAGATGGAGCCGGGCCATCGGCGCATGCGGACGATCGAGCAGTACTATGGTCGGCCCGATGCCCAACCCCACAGGATGAGTTTCGACGAGAAGTTGACCTTTCGCAAGACGACGGACGTATTCAATTCCGGCACCATCCACGACGAGGATTCGCCGTGTCACCTCTTGGTGCAAGAGCCCGATCTCTGCACGAGTCGGTGTACCCGCGAATACGGGAATCCGTGCCAGCACTTCTGCCCGGCCGGGGTGTACGAATGGGTACGGAGCGACGAAAAGGATGCGGGACGTCTCGTCATCAACTTCGCCAATTGCGTGCATTGCAAGACCTGCGACATCATGGATCCGTACGGGATCATTCGATGGGTGCCGCCGGAGGGGGGAGGGGGGCCGGCATGGCAGAATCTCTGAGGACACAGAAGAAGACGGCACAGAGAACACAGAAGTACCGTAACTACGTCGACGGGAAGTGGATCGATGCGGCGGCGGGAAAGACCTTTCCGGACCGAAATCCCGCGGACCTCGACGACGTCGTCGGCGAATTCCCTGCAAGCGGCCCGGAGGACGTCGATCTCGCGGTAGCGGCGGCCAAGAAGGCCTTCGGCTCCTGGAGCCGGACACCCGCACCGAAGCGCGGTGAGATTATTTATCGGGTAGGACAAATTCTCATCGAGCGCAAGGAGGAGATCGCCCGCGCGATGACGCGCGAGATGGGCAAAGTCCTGAAGGAGACCCTCGGGGACGTCCAGGAAGGGATCGATACGGCCTTCGTCCACGCGGGCGAGGGGCGAAGGCTCCACGGCTTCTCGGCGCCGTCGGAACTCGCCGACAAGTCTGGGTGGACGGTACGAGTTCCGGTCGGGGTCGCGGGGCTCATCACTCCGTGGAATTTTCCCTTGGCGATTCCGACGTGGAAGTCGTTCCCGGCTCTGGTGGCGGGGAATACGGTCGTCATCAAGCCCGCCAGCGACACGCCCCACTGCGTGAATCTCCTGGCCGAAGTCCTGGAGAAGGCCGGACTGCCCCCGGGAGTCTTCAACGTCGTGCACGGGGGCGGAGGCTCGGTGGGGGCGGCGATCGTGAACCACCCCGAGACGAGGGTGATCTCCTTCACCGGTTCGAGCGAAGTCGGGCGCGGAATCGCGCAGGCGGCCGGAGCGAGGCTCAAGCGCGTCTCTCTCGAGTTGGGAGGAAAGAACGCGCAAATCGTGATGGACGATGCGGATCTGGATCTCGCTCTCGAGGGCGTCCTCTGGGGGGCCTTCGGGACCTCGGGCCAGCGGTGCACGGCCACGAGTCGGCTGATCCTCCACGCGAAAGTGTACGACGAGTTCCTGGAGGCCCTCGTCAATCGGGCGAGGGGGCTGCGGCTCGGAAACGGCCTCGAGGAGAACGTGGACGTAGGCCCGCTTGTCAACCGGGGACAGGTCGAGAAGGTGCACGAATACGTCGAGATCGGCGAGAAGGAGGGCGCCGAAGTCTTGTGCGGGGGCGAACCCGCGACGGAAGGGGGCCTCAAGAAGGGGTGCTTCTACCGGCCCACGATTTTCGACGGAGTTCGAGCGGGAATGCGGATCGCGCGCGAGGAAATCTTCGGCCCCGTTCTTTCGGTTCTTCGATGCCGGGATCTTGAGGACGCGATCGGTCTTCTGAACGGCGTGGACTATGGCTTGTCGAGCTCGATTTATACGCGCGACGTCAACAACGCGTTCTTTGCGATGCGGGAAATCGAGAGCGGTATCGTCTATGTGAATGCCCCGACGATCGGAGCGGAGTGCCACTTTCCGTTCGGCGGGGTGAAGCAGACGGGGAACGGCCATCGAGAGGGGGCGCATCCGATCTACGATGTCTTCACGGAGTGGAAGACGATCTACGTGGACTTCAGCGGGCGACTGCAGCGCGCCCAGATCGACAACCAATGAGAATCGGCGTTCCGCGGGAATCCGCCGCCGGAGAGAAAAGGGTGGCCATCGTTCCGGAGACGGTGAAGAAACTGGCGGCGAAGAAGATCGAGTTCGTGATCGAACCGGGAGCGGGCGCGGGCTCGTGTTTCTCCGACGACGAATACGAAGCCGCGGGCGCGCAAATCGATGCGAACGTTTGGGCGGCCGACGCGGTGGCTAAGGTTCAGAAGCCCTCGTCGGAGGAGGCGTCGAAACTTCGTGAAGGGGGAGCCCTGGTGTCCCTCCTGTATGCCTGGACCAACGGCGAACTCGTGAAATCGTTGGCCGCGCGCCAGGTGATGTCGATCGCGCTCGAGATGATCCCGCGCACGACCCTTGCCCAGAGCATGGACATCCTGAGTTCGCAGGCGAACATCGCCGGATACTATGGCGTCGTCTACGCCGCCTCGCGCTTGCCGAAGTTTTTTCCGATGCTCATGACCGCCGCGGGCACCATCACGCCGGCGAAGGTGCTCATCATGGGAGCCGGGGTCGCAGGACTTCAGGCGATCGGGACCGCGAAACGTCTTGGGGCCGTGGTGGAAGCCACGGACGTCCGCCCGGAAACGAAAGAACAAGTGGAGAGCCTCGGGGGAAAGTTCCTCCAGGTCACGGGGGTGGAGGTCAAGACGGGGCAAGGAGGGTACGCGGCGGAGCAGTCCGAGGAGTACAAGAAGAAACAGGCGGAGCTCATCGCGGGCGCCGTTTCGAAGGCGGACGTGGTGGTGACGACCGCGCTGATCCCCGGGCGCCGCGCGCCCATTCTCGTCACCGACGCCCACCTGAAGTCGATGCGGCCGGGATCGGTCGTCATCGACCTGGCCGCGGAGCAGGGAGGAAACGTCGAAGGGTGCGTCCCGGGGAAGGACGCGGAGAAATATGGCGTAAAGATCTGCGGCCTGGTCAACGTGTCGAGCGCGCTCGCGGTGCACGCGAGCCAGTGCTTTTCGCGCAACCTCGAGAAACTGCTCCTGCATCTCACGAAGGACGGGGCCTGGAATATCAACCTCGACGAGGAGATCGCCAAGGGCTGCGTCATCACCCGGGAAGGCCAGATCGTCCACCCCAAGGTGAAGGAGGCGGCGAAATGACGCCGGCCCACGCCGACATTATCCTCTGGTTCCTTCGCTTCAGCGTGTTTCTCCTCGCCATCGTCGTCGGGGTGGAGCTGATCGGGAAAGTACCCCCGCTTCTCCACACGCCGCTGATGTCGGGATCGAACGCGATCTCGGGAATCACCCTTGCCGGCGCGATCCTCGCCGCGGTCTATTCTTCCTGGAACTTCAAGGGAGTCCTGGCGTTCCTGGGCATCGCGCTGGCGACCGTAAACGTCGTCGGCGGTTACGCCGTGACGGATCGAATGCTGCGGATGTTCCGGAAGAAAAAATAGATGATCACCTGGGAACTGTACGTCAGGGAGACCGCATACCTCGGTGCGGCGGCGCTCTTCATGTTGAGCCTCAAGTGGCTCTCCTCCCCGAAGACGGCCCGGAGGGCGATCTTCTTCTCGACGATCGCGATGGGGCTGGCCGTCGCGCCCTCCTTCTTCGATGTCGCGGCGACTCGGGGAGGCGCCCTCGTGAACAACCTCGTCATCATCGGCGCCGGAATCGCCGTCGGAACCCTTGTCGGATTGGTCTCGGCCTACAAGGTCAGGATGACCGCGATGCCCCAGATGGTGGGACTCTACAACGGCTTCGGGGGCGCGGCGTCGCTCCTGGTTGCGGCGGTGGAGTTCGTGCACAAGACGGGGACCGGAGAGTTGAACGTGAGCGCTTCGGTACCCGTACAGCTCTCGATTCTCATCGGAGGCGTTTGTTTCACGGGGAGCATGGCCGCGTTCGGCAAGCTCCAGGAGCTCCTTCCAGGGAAGCCGATCCAGTTTCCCGGCCAGCACGTCCTCAATCTGCTCCTCCTCGTCGCCGGGGTCGGGCTCGGGAGCGCTCTGTGCGTGAAGCCGGACGCGGAATGGGCGCTTCCCGCCTTCGGAGCCCTCGTGGGTCTCTCGCTCCTCCTCGGCTTCCTGGTCGTCATTCCCATCGGCGGCGCCGATATGCCCGTGGTGATCTCGCTCATGAACTCCTACTCGGGAATGGCCGTGACCGCGACCGGATTCGTCCTCAAGAACAACGTCCTGATCATCGTCGGATGCCTCGTCGGCGCCTCGGGCATCATCTTGACGCAGATCATGTGCAAGGCGATGAACCGCTCGCTCGCCAACGTGATGTTCGGCGGTTTCGGTTCCGCCGCCGCGGCTGGGCCCGCCGCGACGGGTTCCAAGGGTCCGGTGAAGGAAGCGGGCGTGGAAGAGGCGGCGATGATCCTCGGACAGTCGCAGTCCATGATCGTCGTTCCGGGGTACGGGATGGCCGTCGCCCAGGCGCAGCATGCGGTCCGCGAATTGGCGTCGCTTCTCGAAAAAAAGGGAGTCGCGGTTCGGTACGCCATCCATCCGGTCGCCGGTCGGATGCCCGGCCACATGAACGTGCTCCTGGCGGAGGCGAACGTCCCGTACGAACAACTCTTCGACCTCGACCAAATCAACGACGACTTCAAGCAGACGGACGTGGTGCTCGTCGTCGGCGCGAACGACGTCGTCAACCCTGCGGCGAAGAACACGCCGGGGAGTCCCATCTACGGCATGCCTGTCTTCAACTGCGAGCAGGCGCGCAGCTGCATCGTGCTCAAGCGAAGCATGAACCCGGGCTTTGCGGGGATCGACAACGAGCTCTTCGTTCAGCCCAACACGATGATGGTGTTCGGCGATGCGAAGGCGACTCTCACGAGGATGGCGGGAGCGGTCAAGGAGGCGTGAGGGCGGAAGCCCTCCCCATCCTCCCGCCATCCTTCTCCCCGCGATCTCTCGAACGGCTCGAAACATGGCCCTCCTGGACGCCCAGGCGGGAATGGGACGGATGGCACTTGCCGCATGGACCTACCACAAGAAACATGGGAAACTTCTGGAGACAATGGAGCTTCTCGTCCCAGACTTCCTCTCCGAATTGCCCGTCGATCCGTTCACGGGCAAGCCCTTCGAGTATCGCGACGGAACTCTGACGTGCCGATCCGGCGAGGGGGAGTTCGGGCACGAAGACGCGAAGTTCCGTCTCCAGTGACGTGGGGAAGAGGCCCCCGCGTCTCTCTTCGATTACCGAGAATCGGACGAAACAGGAGGGCCGAGCGATGAACCCGGCGCAATCCCCCGAGGAGAGACAATGTCCGTCTTGTGCCGAATGGATTCCGACATCGGCGTCCGAGTGCGACTCTTGCGGCCACGAAGCCGATCTCTACGGAGGGACCCCTCAGAGGAGCGATGAACCGATTATGCCGAGCTTCGTCGATCCGCAGAAAAATCTCCGCGCCTTGGTCCGAATGGTCATCATCGGCGGGATCACGGTAGCGGTGATCGGGGTCGGAGTCTTGGCGGTGTTGTTGCTGATCCGTTTCCTGTAAGGGCGCACCGGGAGTGTTTGCGGATCCGATCGTAGATCGCCCGCGCATCCCGAGATACCATCACTTCGTGCGTTCGAAGATCTCCGACTTGTCCCCGCAGGACACGATTCGTCGCATCCTCCAGATGACTCCGACGCAGAGGTTGCAAGCCTCTGCAGAACTCTGCGGGTGGGTCGGCCGATTGTTCGGCAGGACGACGCCCCAAGTCTCCGGGATGAGAACCTCCTCCGCGGGATTGATCTACCTCGAAGACTCCTATGGGAATCGCGTCGATCTCCTTACTGGCCTGCGAGGACTGGACCCCGAGGCCAAGGATCGGGTGATCGGGTGCGACTTCGAGGGAACTCAGCTGCGGATCGCGAGTGCGGAGGACCTCATCGCCATGAAACTGTTTGCCGGAAGTCCACGCGAAATCGAGGATGGGGACCAGGTCTTGGCCAGGAGGCGGGAGAGAATCAGTGTAGCGCTTCTCAAGCCCTTGGCACTTCGGTTCGGCCGAAGGGAGCGCGCGGCTTGACGCACTTCTCCAGGAGGAGACGTGAGGTGAGTCAGGGGCCGACGCAGGCGCGCCGGCCCCCGAGGGGTCGCCTACTTCTTTGCAGCGACGGCCTTCTTTTGGCACGCCTCCTGTTCCTTCCGCCACTTCTTGGCGCCTTCCTCGATCTGTTCCGCCGTGAGGTCCCGAATGTGGGTCGCCAGGCCCCACCTGTGGCCGAACGGATCAACCACGACCCCGTGGCGATCGCCCCAGAACTGGTCGGCCGGCTCCATCTCGGGCTTTCCACCGGCCTTCACCGCCTTCGCGAATACCGCGTCGACGTCCTTGACGTAGAGGTGCACCGACGAGGCCGTGCCGCCGAGCGTGACCGGGGACTTCGCTCCCCATTGCTCGTTCTCCTCGCACATCATGAGATAGGAGTCGCCGATCTTGACCTCGGCGTGGCAGACGGATCCGGTGTTCGGATCCTTCAGGCAGAGGGTTTCTTCCGCGCCGAAGGCCTTCTTGTAGAACTCGATGGCCTTCGCCGCGCCCTTCACGATGATGTGGGGCGTGAGCGTGTGGTAGCCCTCGGGAACGGGCTTCACCTTCTTGCTTGCCATGGATCCCTCCTCAACACGAAATAGACCAGAACAGGAACCGGGTATAGCTACGCGGGTTTCGATGCGAAGACAAGAGAAATCGCCACGAAGGGTCACGCGGGGAAAAAGGCAGCGTATCCGTCCTGAAACACGGAGGACGCGGAGACCGCCGAGAAGAACGACCAAGATTCGGAACCGGTTTCTCCGTGGGCCTCGCATCGATTTCGCCTCAAGGCCGATCGCAAACGCTCCGGGGCGAAAGATCCGTGAAGAAAACCGCGGATGGCGCGGAATTCTCCCGTCGATGAAATGCGACTCCGAAAGCTTCGCGCCTCAGCGGCGCAGCGCGAACCAGTAGACGCATCCTCCCGCCACCACCAGGATGACGGCGAGAGCCGCCAGGTTCATCCAGAGGACTCGCGAGAAGGCCTTGAACGCGACCTCCATGGCCGTCTGCCCGAGCGTGCCCGCCTTTCGCACCGACTTCCACGCCCTGGCGATCCGGATGGTGGAAAGGATCGCCGTGAAGGCGAAGATCGTGCCGAAAACGACCGAGGAGACCCATCGGTATTTCTGAAAGATCTCTCCCGGCGCGTTCTTGGCCAGAACCGCGGAGAGGATCGCGACAAGGAGCGTTCCGACCAGAGCGACGACCGTTCCCCAGATGCGCTGCTTCACCGGCGCGTCGAGCGACTCCTGGGCGACCTTGACGATCTCCTGCTTCTCCTCCTTGATTCCCTCGACCGCCCCCTTGACCGCCGCCTCGCCGGTCTGGTGCGCGATTTGAGGGAGCCGCTGTTCGATGACCGCCGCAAGCTTTTCGCCCATCTCCGCGGCCTTGCCCCCGAAGAAGCCCTTCTTGCCCACGATCATGGCCCCCACGGGGTCCCGCTTCATGCAGTCTTCGCACGCGCCTTCGCCGTCGATCACTCGAAACTTCCGGAGCGACCCCAAGAGCTCGGTCGTGAGCTGTTCGCGGGTAAAGAAATGGCCGGTGCAGAACCACCGCCCACAGTAGCTGCACATCCGCTTGACCGTGGTCATGCTGGCCAGGTTCGCCAGGCAGTCGAGGCGCGAGCACTTGCGGTCGATCGCTCCCTTGATGTGCTGCGGCTGGTGGCGGGAAACGCAGTCGACGCAGAACCCGCCGGTGCCCGGATGGATCGTCGGGAGGACCGCAAAAAGATATCGGGCGTATTCGACGTTGGTGACGTGCCGCGGGCAGTACGATTCGCCGCACATGAGGCAGGCGACGTAGGTCTTGAATACGCCGGGCTTCTCCTCGCAATCCGCGTATCCGCAGGTATTCGATGGGGGCATACTGGGCTCGGTGGCATTATAACTCCCCCGCGCTGGAGAACAGTCCGGTATCCGGTGGCCCTTACCCTCTCGAAGCGGAGGGATGTACCCTGCGGGCGTTCGAACCGCGGGGGCGAGGAGCACGTCTTGATCGGCTCGAAGGTGATCGCGTCAGCGTACCCCGGCACCGAAACCCGTGAAGGGACGACTATCGAAAAAGCACCGGCACCCGTTCTCCGGTCGTCGCGTCGATTCTGGTCTGGAACCGGCCGGGAATCTTCGTTCCGCAGTCCGGACAGGCGCCGTCGATGAGTCTCGCCTGCGCCACGGCGAATCCTCGGCGCCGGATCACGCAGGCGCCGCAACCGTGGCAGTAGGTGTCTTCCCAGGGGTGGCCGGGGACGTTGCCGATGTACACGTACTTCAATCCCTCGGAGCGCCCGATCTCGCAGAATCGTTCCAGGGTAGGGATCGGCGTCGACGGGAGGTGGGAGAGATCCAGATACGGGTGGAATCGAGTGACGTGCCAGGGAGTACATTCGCCGAGCGCGTCCCGAATCCAGGCCGATATCCCGTGGGCGATTTCCTCGGAGTCGTTGATCGTCGGCGTCACATTGGTCAGGCACTCCACGTGCATCCCGTAGGTGTGGCGCGCGAGCTTGGACATCTCCAGCACGGGTTCCCAGCGCGCCAGACCCGAGACCTTCTTGTACGATTCCCTCGAGAATCCCTTGATGTCCACCCGCCAGGCCGTGAGGTAGGGGCCGATGCGCTCGAGGTGCTCCGGGGTCGCGTACCCGTTCGTCATGT
>CAZGKV010000014.1:16245-75380 GCA_964526305.1 uncultured Planctomycetales bacterium
AGCCGCTGGGCCACCTCCACACTCTCCACCGATATCCCGAGCCGCTTCGCCTCTATCATGGCCTCGAGCGTGTGTTCCAGCCAGATCGTGGGGTCGTTGTACGTCCATCCGATGCCGTGACACTCGAGTTTCTTCGCGAGGTGGGCGCTCTCCGCGGGAGCGAGCTTCTCCATGTTCCGCCCGAGTTCGTCCGGCGAATCGTGCGAGATCTCCCAGTTTTGGCAGCCGGGACAATGGAAGTTGCACCCGCGCGTGCCCATGGAGAGGATCTTCGTTCCCGGAAAGAAGTGATAGAGGGGCTTCTTCTCGATCGGGTCGATGCAGACCGACGAGGTCAGACCGTACAGCAAGGTGTAGAGGGTCCCGCCCTCATTCAGACGCGCGTGTCAGGCTCCCCGGTCGCCGACCGGGATGACGCAGCGCACCGCGCAGACGTTTCACTTCACCTTGCCGTTCTGGAGCTTCTCGTACAGCAGGCTCTCCTTCATGTTTGGGGCTCGGGCTTGATTCCGATGCGTTCTCGTACGGCCTCCGGGAGGACTTCGACGAGACGGAGGAGTATCGCTTCGATACGGGAGAAACGCTCCTCCGTACTTCGCCGGAAGTCCGCCATCTCCCTACGAAGGGCCGAGACCTCTCGATCTCGGATGGCCTGGGACTCGACCAGCAAGGCTTCGCTGCGAACCAAGGAGGAGAGGGCCTCCCGCAATTCGTCTCGCTGCCTCATCGCGATCTCCATTGTAGTTCCCGCGAACATGAGTTGCCAGCCAGGAAAGAGTGTCGGAAGGAGTCTCCGGATCGACGCGAAAAATGAGCCGGATTTTCTGCTCTCCGAGCGAGGCGGAAACGTACACTATGATGAATCTCGGGGGGCACGCAGGATGGAGCCGAACGATCCGGGGAGTCTTTCCCGTCGGAGTTTTCTCAAGCTGGTGGGAGCTACGGGCGGCGTCGTCGCCGGACGAGACCTGGTAGCCGATTCTCCCCCGTCGGCCGGGGCGCCGATCCTCGGACCCGACAAGGTCGCGTTCTCGATTACGGTCAACGGACAAGCCAGGGAACTCAACGTCGAACCGCGGACGACTCTCTTGAACGCGCTCCGGAACCACCTCGAGGTCACGAGCCCGAAAGAGGTGTGCGATCGCGGAGCGTGCGGGGCCTGTACCGTCTGGCTCGACGGGAAACCGGTGCTGGGATGCCTCGCCCTGGCCGTGGACGCGGCGGGTCACGAGGTCACGACGGTCGAAGGAATCGCGAAGGGGGGGCTGGATCCGATCCAACAGAAGTTCGTCGAACACGAGGGGCTGCAATGCGGCTTCTGCATCCCCGGATTCCTGATGTCGATCAAGGCGTGCCTTCGAGACCGACCGAACGCTACGGCGGAGGAGGTTCGGCGCGCCTGCGCGGGAAACGTCTGCCGGTGTGCCGCATATCCGGGGATGTTTGCGGCGGCGATGGCCGTGGTCAAAGGGGAGCCGGCCGAACCCGACGTGACCAAGCTCTCGGGCGCCGAGCTTCGAAAATACGTCGAGGAAAAGGGAGTCCCTCGCTTGGATGGTCCGGACAAGGTCACCGGACGCGCCAAGTACACGTATGACGTCCGCCTGCCCGGAATGCTCCACGCCAAGATCTTCAACTCGCCTTTTGCGAAATCGGCCCTGGAGGGAGAACCGAACCTCGATGCGGCGCGGAAGGTGCCCGGGGTTCGACACGTGGAGATCCTCAACGGCTCTCCGAGCTCGATCGGAGTTCCGGTCGCGATCGCCGTGGCGGAAGATCCGCAGGCCGCCGATGAGGCGCTCGCCGTGCTGAAGCTCCGGCTGAAGCCCACCCCCGCGGAGTCTCAGCCGGAAGAGCTCTTCAAGAGGGGAAAGATCAAGGAAGACCCGAAGTCGGAGGCGATGAAACGGGCCATCGCCGCCGCGGCGGTTTCGGTATCCAACACCTATGTCGTCAACATGGTTCAGCATTCGGCTCTCGAGCCTCACGGCTGCGTAGCCGAATGGAAGGGCGGCGCGTTGACGGTGTACGAGTCGACGCAAGGCGTTTGGGGAGCGAATCGGCAGGTCGCCAAGGCTTTCAACCTGGGGCAGAACCAAGTACGGGTTTTGTGCGAGCACATGGGGGGCGGATTCGGCGCCAAGATCTCGGCCTGGCACTTCTCTCCCAAGGTCGCACAGCTTGCCAAGGAGCTCGGGGTGCCCGTCAAGTGCATGAACACTCGGGCCGGGGAGCTCTTGGTCGGCGGCGGCCGTATCCCCAACGTGGTCGAGATCAAGATCGGCGCCGAGAAGGGCGGACGCGTCGTCGGCGAGTGGCGGAAGGCGTTCCCGAGCACTATGGGATCCTACTGGTACAAGACGGCTTTCGCGTGCGACGGGGTCCAGGCCCGGATGGACGGCGTGGGACCGACCCCTGCGCTTCGAGCCCCGGGGGCTCCGCCCCCGCAGCTGGTGCAGGAGGCGATCCTCGATGACCTGGCCGCCAAGCTGGAGATGGATCCTCTGGAGCTTCGGCTCAAGCTTCGGCCGGATCTCAAGGACTGGTTCGACCTCGGACGAGAGCGGATCGGTTGGGACCGGCGCCAGCGAAAACCGGGCGCGGATCCGAGCGTCGTCGTGCGGGGGATCGGTGTCGGCTGCGGTCAATTCGCCGGCGCGAGCGGCTGCGATTTCGTGGAAGTGGAAGTGGATCGGAAAACCGGACTCGTCCGAGTGGTGAAGATCGTCGCGGTGTTCGAGGGCGGGTTCGTCAATCGTCGCGGAGTGCTCAATCAGGTTCGCGGCGGGACGATCATGGGGATGTCGTGGGCTCTCTTCGAGGAGCGCGTGCTCGATCCGAGATGGGGCGCGATGATGAATCCGAACTTCGAGTTCTACAAGATCGCGGGGCCTCTGGACATCCCGGAGATCGACGTAGTTCTGCTCGGAAAGCCGCATCGTCCCAGCGGGGTAGGAGAGGCGCCCGTCGTTCCCGTGGCGGGGGCGATTTCGAATGCGATCTTCAACGCCCTCGGAGTCCGCGTGACGAGGATGCCGTTCTCGCCGCGCCATGTACTCGCTGCGATGGGGGGATGAGATGGCGCAGATCCGTATCCATCGGGACGGAACGCTCGAGGCGTTGTGCGGCACGCAGGACATCGGCGGGGGGGCACGGACGGTGGTTCTCTTGGGAACTTCGCGGCTCTTCGAATGGCTTCCGCTCGGGAGGATCCGCGTTCGGATCGGAGACAGCGACTTCGGCGCGTCCGGGGCGAGCGCGGGGAGTTCGACGACCGGGATGGTGACGACCGAGCTTCGAAAGGCCGCGGAAGCCGTGAAAGGGCGGTTTTTCGAGGAGATCGCCGGCAAGCTCAAGGTCGACGCCAAGGATCTCGAGCTTCGCGAGGGAGGACGCGTGGGCGTCCGGGGGCAGGAGAAGGTCCTCGAGTGGGACGAGGCGTGCGGGCTGCTCCGAGACACCGTGCTTGGCCACGCGCCGACGATCGTGGATCCCGACTCGCAATTCGCGATCGTGCACGACGACGGCGAGATCGAGCAGGCGAGCGAGGAGACGCATCTCTCATGAACCGATTCGAATACGTGACTCCGAAGTCCGTCGAGGAGGCGGTGAAGCTCCGAGCGGGCGGGACCGCGCTCAAGGCAGGCGGAACGGACCTTCTCGCGCTGATGAAGGACCGGATCATCGCGCCGAGTCGGGTGGTCAATCTTCTCGGGTTGGACTTGCGGGCGATCGCCGTCGGCAAGAGTCTGAGCGTAGGAGCCCTCGTTACGCTGGCGGAAATCGCAGCCCACGCGGACATCCGATCCAAGTTCACGGCGCTCGCGCAGGCGGCGGGGGAAGCGGCGACCCCCCAGGTTCGAAATATGGCCACGGTCGGAGGCAATCTCTGCCAGCGGCCCCGATGCTGGTATTTCCGAAACGACCAATTCTCCTGCCTCAAGAAAGGCGGCGATGCCTGCCCCGCTCGCGAGGGAGATAATCGCTACCATGCGATCTTCGGAAACGAGAAATGCGCGGCCGTGCACGCTTCGAACCTCGCTCCCGCGCTCATCGTCTTGGAAGGGGCGATCCACCTCGCGGGTCCGAAGGGTTCCCGAAAATCGACCGCGCAGGAGTTCTTCGACACGGGAAACGACCTCGCCCGCGAGAACCGACTGGAACCGGACGAGATCATTACCGGAATCGAGATTCCGGAAGGGGCGAAGAGCGTCTACCTAGAGCTCCGCGAACGCCAGTCGTTCGATTGGCCGCTCGTGGCGGTCGCCGCGGCGGCGCGGGAGGGGAAGACGAAGCTCGTGCTCGGCGCGGTGGCGCCCCGTCCGTGGGTCGCGACCGGGACGAATCCGGACGAAATCCTCCGCGAGGCGAAGCCGCTCCGGGACAATCGCTACAAACTGACGCTTGTCCGGACGCTCGTGGAGCGCGCGCTTCAAGCTCTCAAGGGGTAGCGTGAGATTCAATCTTACGCTGATCAATCCCGCGACCTACAAATATGCCTATCTCCTCACCGACACCTGTCGAGCGATCGCCTACGGCCTTCGATCGCTCGGCCATCGATGCGATCTCACGCTGAACGTCCTCGAGCGCGAAGCGACGAACGTCATCCTCGGTACGCATCTTCTGACCGAACAGGACGCGGGGTCCATCGCGGGATCCGGCGTACCCTACATCGCACATCAGTCGGAGTGGCTCTTTCCCGGGACCGGTACCACGCTCGTCACGAGTTCCTTTCACCACGATCAGTTCGAGCGCGTCTGTCGCAGGTTTTTCGAGCGGGCGGACTCCGTGTGGGAGGCGTATCCAGAAAACCGACAACTCCTTCAGCGATTCGCCATCCCTCCGGAGCGGATCAAACATCTTCGGTACCAGGGATATCACGCGGATCTCGTGGACGTCCGGCACCGCGACTGGGCGGACAAGGACATCGACGTCCTCTTCTTCGGGAGCGTGACGCCGCGCCGGAGCAAGGTCTTGAACGAATTGGCCGCTCGGGTCAAGGTGGTCGCGGTTCTCGACGCCCCGGCCGAGTTCCGGAACGACCTCATCGCGCGGACGAAGCTCAATCTCAATCTCCATGCGGGAGAGGAGTTCCATCATCTGTCCCTCACCCGGGTGTGCACCCTCCTCAACAATCGATGCGCAATCGTATCGGAGGACGCGACGACGCATCCGGAGCTCCAGGAGTTGACGATCCACGCTCCGTACGACCGTCTCGTTTCGACGTGCCTCGAGTCCTTGGCGAGCGGGGACTTGCCGAAGTTGGCGGAGGAGTCGTTCCGGAAGTTCCAGGGGATGCCCATGACCGAGGCGTTGCGGGAGATCGTCCCTACCGACGCAGGATTTCCTTGAGAGCGTCGCACACGACACGAACCTGCTCGCGAGTGAGGCACAGGGCCGAGGGGAGATTGACTCCGTACGGGCTCACTTCGTAGCTCACTCGGTTCCGCACGGCGGCGTCGCGCGCTTCCGCCGAACCGGCGTAGGCCGGCAGGGAACTCAGGGGATGAAAGAAGGGTCGGCAGTCGATCTTCCGCTCCTCGAGCGCTCGAATCACCTCCTCCTTGCGGAGGCCGTATTCGGGACTGAGTACGACGGTGATCATCCACGTGGTGTTTCGCGTCCCCGGACTCTCCGAGTTGAGGGTGAGGCCCGAAACCCCTCCAAGCTCTTCGCGGTACCATCGGAACATCGCGCGTTTGCGTTCGAGGATTTCTTCGATCCGTTCCAATTGCGCCAGGCCGAGCGCCGCTTGGAGAGCGCTCATCCTGTATTTGTAGGCCACCTCGGTGTTGAAGAAGGCGCGATCCCCGGGGAGGCGCCCGTGATCCCGGAGGACGAGCACCCTCTGATAGAGATCCTCGCGGTCCGTGACCAGCATTCCGCCCTCCCCCGTGGTGAGCGTTTTCGATCCGTGGAAACTGAAGACGCCGGTGGTGCCGAAACTCCCCGCTTTCCGGCCGTCCTGTTCGGACCCGATCGCCTCGGCCGCGTCCTCGATCACCGAGAGATCGTTCGATTGCGCGATCGTGCGGATCTCGGCCATCTCCGGAAGATTGCCGTAGAGATCCACCGGGACGATCGCCTTCGTTCTCTTCGTGAGGCAGGCGCGAAGGGATCCGGCATCCAGGCACCACGAGTGCGGATCGATGTCCGCGAACACCGGCGTCGCCCCCACGTACGAGATCGGCGCGGCGCTGGCGATCCAAGTGACGTCCGGGACGACGACCTCGTCGCCGGGACCGACCCCGAGCGCGAGGAGCGAGAGGTGGATGGCCGAGGTACACGAGGGAAGAGATACCGCGAAGCGCACCCCAAGGTACTTCGCGAACGCGTCTTCGAATTTCCGCTGGACCGTGGCGGAGTGCTCGTACCAGGCGTTTCGAACTGCGTCCGAAACGTACTCGATCTCTTTCTGGGTGATCCACGGACCGGCGACGGGAATTCGATCCATATCATCCGTGCTTGAGGTCCCATCGATAGGGAAGGGAGTTCTGGAGCGGATCGAGGCGCTCGATCTCCGAGGGATCGTGCGGCCGAGTCGCGCAGTTCGCCACGATCGCGCACGGATCGCTCATGCCTTTGAATCCGTTCCAAACCCCGGGCGGAATCACGACGAGCGCGTAGTGATCCGGCCCGAGGAAAAGCTCCATCGACTCTTTCCGCGTGCGAGAATCGCCGCGATCATCGTAGAGCGCCAGTTTGATTCGACCGAAAACGCAGGCATAGTTGAGCGTCATTTCCCGATGCCGGTGCCATCCCTTGATCACGCCCGGATAAACGCTGGAGAAGTAAATCTCGCCGAACTCCACGAAATGAGGATCCGTCCGTTTCAGCATGTGAAATACGGTCCCGCGTTCGTCCGGGATCCTCCGGAGGGGGAGGACCTGCACGCCGTCGATCATGCCGCGATCTCCCTCGGATGCGGGATGGGGACGAGAAACCGCCCGCCCCGACGCACATACTCGCGCTGTTGGAGGACGATTTCCTCCGTGAGATTCCAGGGAAGGATTAGGGTGTACGCGGGCCGCTCCTCGAGCAGGGCCTCCGGCGCGCGGATCGGTATCCGTGACCCCGGCATGAGGCGTCCCTGCTTGTGCGGGCTCCGATCGACGGTGAAGTCCAGGAGTTCCCGACCGATCCCGCAGGAATTGAGGAGAATCGCCCCTTTGGCCGGCGCGCCGTACGCGGCCAGACGGTGGCCGGCGCGCTTCCGTTCCTCGAGGTCGGCTCGTATCGATTCGCGCAAAGACTGGACCGAACGGCTGAAGGCGCAGTATCGATGCGGAGACAGCAACCCCTCTTCCTCTTCCCGGGCCAGAAGCGTTTCGACTCTCGGCGCCGCGGAGCCTGAGCCGAGGTAGACGCGCAGCGAACCGCCGTGAACGGGGAGAGATTCCGCATCGATCAGATCGAAACCCGCCCGCCGCGCCAGCGTTCGCACGGCGGAGAGAGAGTAGTAGAAGACATGCTCGTGATAGATCGTGTCGAATTCGGTCCGCTCGAGAAGTTCGCGAACGTGGGGGAATTCGAACACCGCGGCCCCCGTGGGACTCAGGCAATCGCGCACGGCCCGGAGGAATCCGTTGATCTGGGGTACGTGGGCGAGCACGTTGTTGCCGACGATGAGATCCGCAGGGCCGAAACGGCGGAGGACTTCGGGAACGGCGTCGGGTCCGAAAAAGCGGGTCAGCGTCGGGATGCCCCGCGCCTCGGCCGCGCGCGCGACGTTACGGGCCGGTTCGATTCCGAGCACGGGGATCCCTCGGGCCTGGAAGTACTGGAGGAGGTACCCGTCGTTGCTCGCAATCTCGAGCACCCGGGACCGCGAGTCCAGGCGGAATCGATCGGCGAGGAGACTCGACATGGCTCGCGCGTGTTCGAGAAAGCTCTCGGAGTAGGAGCTGTAATACGAGTACTCCGCGAAGAGAAGCTCGGGAGGAACCCGGTACGCGAGCTGGACGAGGCCGCATCCGGGACAGAGGGCCACGGCGAGCCGATAGGATCGCTCGACGCGATCCACCTCCGCGGGGGCGATGAGAGCGTTCGCCAGCGGCTGCATGCCCAAGTCGAGGAACGGTTCCGGCAGAGGGTGTTCGCAGCCCAGGCAGGCCGGTGCGCTCGTCATGCCGCCCCTCGCGTCTGGAAATCACGGATTTGGGAGAGAGAGTAGTCGAACATCTCCCTCGAGCGCGCCAGCGCCTCGCGATACCAACGAACGGTGAGGCGGAGGGCCTCGTCGATGGGGAGCCGCGGACGCCATCCCAGACCGTGGACGGATTTTCCGGAGTCCAGCGACAGATTCGGCGTCTCGTGGTGACCTCGAGGATCGTGAATCGCTTCCCAGCGCCCGCCGCCCCACTGGAGCGCGATTCGGTTCACGAGTTCGGCCACCGTGACCGAGTCCCCGCTCGGTCCGAAATTCCACGCTCCGCCCCACCGATCCGCGCCGCCGGCGAGTCGCTCGGCCAGGATAAGGTAGCCCGAAAGCGGATCCAGGACGTGCTGCCAGGGGCGCACCGCGCCCGGATTCCGAACGCGGAGGACTTCCCCCGTCCCGAAGGCCCGCACCGCATCCGGCACGATCCGATCTTCGGCCCAATCGCCGCCGCCGATCACATTCCCGGCACGGACGGTCGCGACGCCGATTCCGGACAGGCAACTTTTCCGGTACGCGTGGGTCAGCAATTCGGCGCAGGCCTTGCTCGCGCTGTACGGATCGTCCCCTCCCAGAGGATCGTCTTCACGAAATCCGTGCGGGGCCGGGATCGGCTGATAGCACTTGTCGCTGGTGACGACGACGACCGCGCGGACGGAAGAAACGCTTCGCACCGCCTCGAGGACATTCGCGGTTCCCAGCACATTGGTCGAGATCGTCCCCAACGGATCGTGGAGAGAACGCCGCACGATCGCCTGGGCGGCCAGGTGGAAGACGACGTCCGGTTTTGCTTCGGTAATCGCCCGACGCAGCGTCGCCCCTTCGCGGATATCCCCGACGATCGACCGGATGCGTCCCGCAAGTCCGCAGCGATCGAAGAACGACGGCCGTGTTTCCGGCTCCAATCCGTACCCGACGACATCGCTTCCCAACTCATGGAGCCAAGCCGCGAGCCACCCGCCCTTGAATCCCGTATGGCCCGTGAGAAAGACGCGCCGGCCTTTCCAGAAATCTCGGTCGAGCATGGCTCACCATTTCGCCCAGGGTGCCCGGCCCGAACGCCACAGTTCGTTCAGGCTTTCCATTTCGCGGAACGTGTCCATGCACTGCCAAAATCCGCGATGCTGGAAAACCGCGAGCTGGTTCTCCTCGGCGAGTCTCTCGAGCAGCCCCTGCTCCAGCGATTCCCGATCCGGGTCCAGGTACTCGAACACTCGCCGGTGGAAGACCAGGAATCCGCCGTTGATCCATCCTTCCTGCACCTGGGGCTTCTCCCGAAACACCTTGACCATGCCGTTTTCCACGACGAGTTGTCCGAATCTCGAAGAGGGGCGCACGGCGGTGACGGTCGCGAGTCTCCCGTGGCTCTGGTGATGCCGGACCAGGGCCCGAAGGTCGATGTCCGAGACGCCATCCCCATACGTCACCATGAAGTTGTCGCCGTCGACGTACCGTTCGACTCTCTTGACGCGGCTCCCCGTCGGCGTCCTTTCGCCCGTTTCGGCCAGGGTGACCTTCCATCCCTTCTCGCCGTGAGGATGGTGAAACTCGATCTCCCGGGATCCCAAGGTGACGGTGCTGTCGGAATTCCTCAGCTCGTAGTTGAAGAAATAGTCGCGGATGACGTCCCCTTTGTAGCCCAGGCAGACGACGAAATCCTCGAATCCGAAGTGCGCGTAGCACTTCATGATGTGCCAGAGGATCGGCCGGTCGCCGATTTCCACCATCGGCTTGGGTTTGAACTCGGTCTCTTCCCGCAGCCGGGTCCCCATCCCTCCGGCCAGGATGACAACCTTCATCCGATTACCCCACGTGGATTCCCATCTACTGTATCGGCATGCGGCGGGGGACAACTTTATCGGACCTTCCAAAGGCGTTGACTGGATCCGCGGCATCTTCTATGTTCGAATTCGGTGGAGCTCGACGCCGCGAAGGTGAGCGAATTCCGGGAGCGCGGTTTTGCGGTCGTGCCCGGATTCTACGACTACGAACGGGATGTCGTCCCCCTCCTTCACGACATCCATGGGGTTCTCGGCCTCGTTCGCCGCAAGTACGGACTTTCCCCTCCTCCGGATTTTCGCCCCGAGACCTTCGATGCAGGGTTCGCCGAACTTCTGGCGCGGGACCGAATCTTTGCTTCGGAGGTGTACGACGCCATCAAGCAGATACCGGCCTTCGTCCGGCTCGTGAGTCATCCGCGACACGAGGAGGTCTTCCGACAACTCCGCGGGGAATCCATGCCGGGTGTGGCGGCCGGGGGGTACGGGATCCGGATGGACCACCCCAACGAGGAACGATACCGGGCGGACTGGCATCAGGAATACCACGCCCAACTTCGGAGCCCCGACGGGATCACCTTCTGGAGCACCCTGGTGCCGCTGACGGAAGAGATGGGACCCGTGCGTTTCTGCGTGGGCTCGCATCAGGGGGGATTGCTTCGAGTCGTCCCCGCCGATCCCTCTCATCCCGAAAAGACCGGGGCGTACGGCCTGATCCTCGAGAATCGGGACGAGGTCGTGGCACGATATGCCCAGGAGGCGCCGCTCGCGAAACCGGGCGACGTGGTCCTGATCGATTTCGCGGTCGTTCACGCCTCCGGTTTCAACCGCGGGACCCGATCGCGGTGGACGTCTCAGATTCGGTACTTCAACTTCCGCCATCCGGTGGGCGTGCGGATCGGTTGGTGCGGTTCGTTCGCCGCCGGCCAGGACTTCGCCCGCATCCACCCCGAACTCATGGCTCGCGAATGAGTGCACGCGCCTGCAACGTCTGCGGTTCGCCGGAAACGGAAGCGGTGTATCGATCGAAACGCGAGGTCTCGATCACGTCGCTATGCGAGGTGGTGCGACGCTCGACCGAGGTCCGGTGGTGCGCCGAGTGCGGTCATCTTTTGACGCCTCCGATGGTGGATCTCGGACGCTACTACGGCGAAGAGTACAAGATCCTCCTCGACAGCGAGGAAGAGGACCAGCTCTACGAATTGGCTCCCGATGGCGGGCGGACGTATCGGGCCGATCATCAATTGCAGACGATGCTCTCCAAGGTCCCGCTCTCCCCGGGAGCCGGCGTCCTCGACTTCGGATGCGCCAAGGCCGCCTCGTTCCGCCGCCTGGCGATGCTGCGGCCCGATTTGAGTGTCCATCTGTTCGACGTCTCGGAGATGTACCGGCGGTTCTGGGAGCGGTTCGTTCCGGGGGATCGCACGGCGGTGCTTACTCCGCCTCAGGAGTGGTCGGGTCGATTCGATCTGGTGACCTCGTTCTACGCGCTGGAGCATGTCGAGGATCCGCGGCGCGTCGTCGCCGAAATGGCGGGACTTCTCCGCCCCGGGGGGACCTTGTACGCCATCGTTCCGAATCCCTACCAAAACGCCGGCGATTTCGTCGTCTGCGACCACGTCAATCATTTCTCCCGAGCCTCGCTCTCGCGGCTACTCGCATCCTGCGGACTTCGGATCAAGGAGATCGACGAGGCCTCCCATCAAAGCGCCTTCGTGGCCGTGGCCGAGAAGGCGGCGCCCGAGAGAACCCCGGGACCTCCCGGGGCGAAACTGGCCGACCGGATTCGCGCCCTGGCGCGATTCTGGGACAGCTTCGGGGATCGCGTGACCGACTTCGAGCAGGCGCACGCCGACCGCTCGCGAGCGGCGATCTACGGCTCCGGGTTCTACGGGACCTTCATCGCGAGCTGTCTGACGCGGCCGGATCGTGTGGCGATCTTCTTGGACCAAAATCCGTGGCGCCAGGGAAAGGAATTGCTCGGAAAGCCGATCGTCGCGCCGAACGATCTTCCGCTCGATATCGATCTCGTGTACGTCGGCCTCAATCCCGAGCGGGCGCGCGGCGAAATCGCGAAGGTCGCCGGTTTTCATGGTCGGAATCTCGTGTACTTCTTTCCCTAGATGGCCGGACGCGTCGTCGTCTCGCAGCCGATGTTCTTCCCGTGGGTCGGGATGTTCGAGCAGATCCGGCAAGCGGACGTCTACGTGCACTACGACGATGTGGCCTTCTCCAAGGGAAGCTTTACGAATCGAGTCCAGATCAAGACCGCAGGCGGCTCCCGTTGGCTCACGCTGCCCCTGAAGGACCACCATCTGGGACAGCTCATCCGGGAAGTTCGACTCCGGGACGATGAGGACTGGCGTTCCCGGCATCTGACCTTTCTCGAGCAGAGCTATCGGGAGGCGCCTCAGTGCGCCGAAATGTTGGAGATGGTGAGGGGCGTGTATGCGAACGGGACGGCAGGATTGGCGGACGTGACGATCGCCGGAATGGAAACGGCGTGCGCGTACTTCGATCTTCGCCCAGCGCGGGGGTTCCAACTCTCCTCGTCCCTGGGAATCCCGGGGAAAAGCTGGGAGCGAGTCCGGAACATCGTCGAGCATTTCGGAGGCGACGTCTACGTCACCGGGCATGGCGCTCGAGAATATCTCGATCACGAAGCCTTCGAAGCGCGAGGCATCCGAGTCGAGTATCTCGACTATCGGAAGCAGCCGTATCCGCAACTTCATGGCGAATTCACGCCGTATGTGTCGATCTTGGATCTGGTGGCGAACATGGGCCGTGCGGGAAAGGAAGCGATCTGTTCTCCGACCGTTCCCTGGCGGAGGTTCCTGAGTGGATCCTGACGTCGTTCTTCGCGCGCCGCTGCCGGCGGACCGTCCCGCAATGCTCCGCTGGCGCATGGATCCGGAGGAGCAGCGTCTCCTCCTGAGCCGGGGACCGGATCCCGACGTGGAAGGGTGGATCGAGCGCCGGACGCAAGATCCCGCCGGGGTGTTCTTCGTGATCGCGGTGGGAGATCGGGCCGCGGGATTCGTCCAACTCGTCCGCATCGATCGGACGAATCGATTCGGATACCTCGGCATCTTCGTCGACCGCGAGTTTCGGGGAAGGGGGATCGCGGGGCAGGCTCTGGCGGCCATGGAACGCCATGGGAAGGGGTCGCTGGGCCTTCGACGCATCTGTCTGGAGGTGCTCGCATCGAACGAGTCCGCGCTTCGATTCTGGAGCCGCCATGGGTATGTCGATGTCGGGACGCTGCGGGAACACCACTTCCATGACGGCCGTTATCACGATGTTCGTCTGATGGAGAAATCGATGGAGCCGACGCCGCTTCCCGGTATTCCGAACGATCGGGAACTCATCGAAGCCATGAATCGCGACACCGAGGTGGGGGAATTGCGCCGGCGTCTCTTCTCCCTCATGGGGAAATACAAGTACGCCCACAACTGGACATGGTTCGGGCGCCCCGTGATTCAGCTCCCGCAGGATCTGATGGCGATGCAAACCCTCCTTCTCGATGTCCAGCCGGATCTCGTGATCGAGACCGGCGTGGCCCATGGGGGCTCGTTGGTGTTTTCCGCATCGATGATGGAGCTCCTCGGGCGCGGCCACGCGATCGGAATCGATATCGAGATTCGCCCGCACAACCGGCGCGCCATCGAGGAACATCCCTTGGCGCGGCGCATCACCTTGATCGAGGGTTCCTCGGTAGATCCCGCGGTGGTGGCGCGGGTGGCGGAGTACGTCGCGCGGGCCCGGCGTGCGGTCGTCTTCCTCGACTCGAACCACACCGCGGAACACGTGTCCGCCGAGCTGAGACTCTACTCGCCCTTCGTCTCCGTGGGGTCCTACTTGGTCGTTTTCGATACCGCGATCGAAGATCTCCCGGCCTCGGACTTTGCGGACCGGCCCTGGGGACCGGGGAATAGTCCTAAGACCGCGGTCGACGCCTTCCTCGCCGCCGACGATCGATTCGTGGTCGACCGTGAATTGGAGGCGCGCCTTCTCTTTACGGTGGCGCCGAGCGGATACTTGCGTCGGATTCGGTGACCGGGAGAGGACGCGCGACCGCATGCTCGCGGGCCCGGCCGCCCGGGATGGCCAGCGCCATGAGGGCTCCCGCCGCGCTCGCCGCCGCCGCGATCCAGAAGATGCCGCGAATCCCGATCGCCAACGGTCTTCTCCAGAGTTCGATCTAGGACTCAGTCATCGATCGGCGCCGGATCGGATCGACCATGTCGTCCCGCGTGGGTGCCCCCGCGATCTTCGGACCTCGCGCGTGGAGGACCCCGGCGAGGAACGCTCCCATGATCGCGACACCCAGCGCTGCTCCCAGCGTGCGGGTGAATGGCATCAGGGAAGTGGCCGCTCCCATCTGATCCCGGCTGACGGAGTTTTGCGCCGCAATGAGGAGCGGCGCGATCGTGAGCCCGAGACCGGTGCCGACGAGCGCTCCGAGAAAGAGACCCAGGAGGAGGCCGACCGTGACGAGGACCCGACGCCGGGAGTTCATGGGGCCGACATCCTACGCCGTCGCGAGCGGAAACGCAGGCGGGATTCGTTATCCGCGAACGTTTTGGATGGCAGTGTCGCCTACCTGGGACTGGCCTGCTGGATGTTGGTCAGCGTCTGGAACGCTTCCGAATCCCGATTCACGGCCTGCTGGAGCTGAAAGAGCGCCACCTGCTGGCTGAATCCGGCCTCCTGAACCCGGGCCTGCTCCCGCAGAGTGGCATCCGTCGCTGCTCTGACCGTGTCGGAGATCGATCCGGGATCGAATCCGGAAGGGCAGGGATCGGTGATGCAGTAAATCGTCTGGAGGTTGGGATTGTGACCCGACGCATGGAAGTTGGGGCCGGGCGCTCCGATGATGCACGGCGCAACGCGGGGTTCGAGTTCCTCGATCTGGAGCTTCATGCTTGGACCTCCCTCTTTCGAATGGGGAGGGATTATAGAACCGGACGGGACGATGTCAATGGCGCTCCGCTACGGCGAGAGGGCGCTCCTCAGGTCGTAGGGACCCCCGTTCGCTTCCCCGAAGTACATCCGATATCGGCCGCTCGGAAGCAGCACCACATCCGGGTCGAGGCGGTCCTGGGTGCTGTTCTCTACCCCCACGCGATCGCCGGCCTCCAGGGTAAATGATCGTCCGTCGTCGGAGAGGGCGGAACGAATCCGCTTGTTCGAGAGGCCGGAAACACCCTCGGGAGGTGTGGCGAAGAAGAGCTGCCATCGGCCGTCGCTGAGCCGCACGATGTCGGGGTCGACGACCCACTGCCCCGATGGGAGTCCGCTCACGGCGATGTTCCCCTCGCGCGTCCACGTAAAGCCCTCGTCGCTTGAGAAGGCGCTCTCGACATGGTCGCCTCCCGCCACGAAGTAGAGCCGAATCGTAGAGGCATCGACGCGCACCAGCTCTGGGACGCTGATGAAGTCATTCTCGTCGGACTCGGGGAGCATCACGGCGCCTGAGGTGAGCGCTCCGGCCGTCTTCGTGAAGGCGGCTCCGTCGCTCGAGACGGCACGGTAGAAGCGCATGGAGGTGTTGTTCGTGACGCCTTCGTAAATCATGAGAAAGGATCCATCCGATTGCCGAAGAGCCGCCGGATTTCGAAGGAATTCTCCGGAGGCGCTCGCGAGCCCGACGCTGGATCGAGCCGACCAATTGAGCCCGTCCGCCGAGGTCGCCGTTACGATGCCCGAGAGGTAGAGGCGGTAGGTGTCGTCGGACAACCGCACCGTGCAACTCGAGGTCGCCTGGGTGAGGCGCGTGCCCGACTCGATCGTCCAGTCCGAGGATTCCGGGGTGGCCTCCTCGGACCCGCCCGACCCTCCTCCTCCGCAGCTTCCAAGGGCAGGGAGGAGGGCGAGGAATAGTGCTCTCATGCTTTTCCCTCCTAGATCAACCTCTGGGCTGTTTCCGTCCCCGAGTGTCGGAAAATGTGATGGGGGGGCGATGCATGATCCGGTTCGTTGCGGGGTGACCGATGGGGCAGATCGTGCGAAGGAACGGGAAGCGTCCGCGGACCGCCTCGTCGAAGTAGCAGAGTTCAAGATCATCGAGAGCTCCGGGGTCTGCGAGGTGAGCCTTTCGTTGCGGTCCCGATCCGACGGCGCCCACGAAGCGTTCGTATTCCCTCTTCTCGACAGCGGAAAGAAATGGTGGCAGGCCGCGGAAAAGGTCGCGAAGAGGGGGGAGTGCACGCTTTCTTTGGAGGGCCAGGCATGCGGTTTCCGTGCGCCGGGTCGGAAGAGACCATCTCCGAGCGCTCCAGAAGCTCCTCCGATGACGGTGGCGGAGTGTAACCATCTGATAGGAAATAGGATGCAGCTTTCCTTGCAGTAAAACTTAATCGCTCCAACGGTTCTCCTGATCAGGCAAGGGATTCGGAGGACCGTAGATGAAAAATGGAATCACTGCTCTGGCGATAATCGCGATCGGAACGAGCCCTGCGATCGCGGGCTCCGAGGCACCGAAGAAAGTCGGTCGGATCATCGACGGCCGCTTTCGGCCATACTCGCTTCCCAACCTGAGTCCGACCGCGTACCGCGAGTTCTATGAGCGAATCCCGGCTCGCCGAGACTCCGAGCGCCTTCTCCGCCTGCGCGGCCGGTTCGAACTTCTCGATCGCATCGCCCGCGGCGACGAGAGCGTCATCGGCGATCCGACCCTGTCCGCCCTGCTGGGCTGGAGCCTCCGAACGGCGCACGTGGACGCGGAGCAGCGAGTCAGCCTGCCGAGTCGCAAGATCGTCGCCGATGTGAAAGCCGTGAACAGTCTGACCTTCGTGCGCGAACCGGTGGATCCCCGTCATGCGATCGTGGTCGAGGGCAGTCACGCGCTCGTGGTATTCGGTCGGAACGGGAAGCCGCTCACCGTGTCGATGATCCTCGAGGCGCGGGAGGCGATCCGGACGGCGATGGAAGAACGGGTCTCTCCATAAGCGGCTGGACCACTCGCTTCGCGTGTTCATGAAGCGCCCCGGGGACCACGCCGAGGAGCAGGGTGAGGACGGCTGCGATGGCCACCGCCGCGCCGACGTGGAGATCGCCCTTTTCCGGCGGCGGCTCCAGCGGATCCTTCATGTACATGTACACGACTACGCGCAGGTAGTAGTAGACCGACACGATCGAGGTAAGGATTCCGATCAGCACGAGAACGTATTGCTTCTCCTCGAGCGCCGCCCGGAAGAGCATGAACTTCCCCGTAAATCCGGCCGTGGGAGGAATCCCCGCCAGCGAAACCAGGAAGAGGGTCATCGCCGCCGCGGCCCATGGGCGCTTTCGAGCGATGCCCGCGAAATCGTAGAGATGCTCGGCGTCGTGCCACTCGGGGGCCGATCGGCCGGGGATCCGGACCTCGCGCCCGAGATAGGCCAGAACGGCGAACGCGCCGAAGGTCATGAAGGTGTAGACGAAGAGATAGAACATCGCGGCGCTCGCGGCGGAAGGAGCGCTCTTGAGCGCAGCGAGGCCCAGGAGCACGTATCCGGCATGCGCGACGCTCGAGTAGGCGAGCATTCTTTTCACGCTCTGCTGGGGAACGGCCATCAGGTTCCCGACCACCATGGTCGCGGCCGCCAGGCCCCACACCATCGCTCCCCACTGCGGAGCGAGGGAGGGCATCCCCGAGAGGCAGACGCGCACGAGCGATCCGAACGCGGCGGCCTTGACCGCCACGGACATGAACGCCGTCACCGGAGTGGGGGCCCCTTCGTAGACGTCCGGAACCCACATGTGAAACGGAACCGCGCCGACCTTGAATGCGAATCCCACGAGCATGAGGCCGACGCCGACCACTGCCATCGCCGAAGGGTCCTTGAGCTTGAGTCCCATCTGAGCCAGATCGATGCTCCCCGTGGCGCCGTACAGCAAGGCCATACCGTAGAGGAGGAATCCGCTCGCGAACGCCCCGGTGACGAAGTACTTCATCGCCGCCTCGCCCGACCGCGGCTGGCGGCGCGTTATTCCCGTGAGCACATAGACCGCGAGGGAGAGCACCTCGATCATCAGGAAAATCATGATGAGGTTCGTGCTTTGGACCAGGAGGATCATCCCCGAGGCGGCCAGAAGCGCCAGCGCGTGAAACTCGCCGACGTGGACCTTTCGTCGCCGGAGATCTTCGGCGGAGAGAAGGATGAGGAGCGCCGTGGCCGCGAGAATGGGCAAGGCCAGATAGAGCGAGAGCGAGTCCAGCACGATCGATCCCGAAAAGCCCCGGATGGAGGGCGCGTCCGCGGCCATCCGGCGGAAACAGACGGCGAGCGCTCCGCCGATCCCGAGGTACGACACCAACTCCAACGGCGCCTTCGAGGCGTCCTTGGGAAGGTAGAGGTCGACGAGAACCACGAGGAGCGCCGCTCCGATGAGCGCCAGCGCCGGGAAGAGCGAGACCCAATCCGCCCAAGAGACGTGTACGGTCACGGCCGCACCTTCGTCAGGACTTTGACGTAGGCCTCCGCCGCCCGTTGCGTCCGATTCAAGATGAAGTTCGGCTGAATCCCGATCGCGAAGATGAGGAAGACGAGCGGTACGAGATACGAAAGCTCCGCCCACGTAACGTCGGAGATCTTCTCGAGTTTCGGTGCCGTGACCTCTCCGAAAAAGAGGGCGCGGTACACCCTCAGGAGGTACAAGGCGCCGAGAATCACGCCGAGGGCGGAGACGGCGCACGGGACCGGATAGCGCTGGAAGGTGCCCAGGAGTACGAGGAATTCGCCGACGAATCCATTCGTTCCCGGTAGGCCCATCGAAGAGAGGGAGACGATGAGGAAGATCGCTGCGTAGGCCGGCGTCACCTTGGCCAGCCCCCCGAAATCGTCCACTCCTCGGCGATGGGTCTTCTCGTAGAGGAATCCGACGAGAAGAAAGAGCGCGCCGGTGGAGACCCCGTGGTTCACCATTTGGAGGATCGCCCCTTGCGCGGCCTCGACGGTCCCGGCGAAGAGGCCGAGCATCACGAAGCCGAGGTGGCTCACGCTCGAGTAGGCGATCAGCTTCTTGATGTCCGATTGCGCCAGCGCCATGAGCGCGCCGTAGACGATGCCGATCACCGAGAGGGCGATCATCATGGGCGTGAAGCGCTGGGCGGCTTCGGGGAAAAACGGCACGGCCAATCGGAAGAAACCGTACGCGCCCATCTTCAGAAGTACCCCCGCGAGGACGACGCTCCCCGCCGTCGGCGCCTCGACATGCGCGTCCGGCAGCCACGTGTGGAACGGGAACATCGGGACTTTGATCGCGAAGGAAATCCCGAAGGCGAGGAAGAGGAGGGCCTGGGCCGTCCCGGTGACCCCTCGGACGAGCCGGAGATTCTCCTGGAGCGCGGCGATCTCGAAGGTCCCGCGGTCGGCGAACTCATGGGAAGCGATGTAGCAGTAGACGATCGCGCCGAACATCAGGAGACTGCCGAAGATCGTATAGACCACGAACTTGACGGCCGCGTACACCCGCCGGGGTCCCCCCCAAATCCCGATGATCAAGTACATCGGGATGAGCATTGCTTCCCAGAAAACGTAGAAGAGGAAGAGGTCGCCGGCGGCGAAGACTCCCAGCATCCCCGTTTCGAGGAAGAGCATCGAAACGAAGAATTCCTTCCCGCGCTCGTGGATGGACGTCCAAGATGCTTGGATCGCCATCGGCATGAGCACGGCCGTGAGGACGATCATGGCGAGGCTCACGCCGTCGACGGCGAGGTGATACCGGACGTTGAGGGCGGGGATCCACAGGCGATTCTCCACGAACTGCATCCCGTCGACCGGCTTGAATCCTGCCCAGAGAAGGAACGAGAGCGCTGCGACGACCAGCGATACGATCAAGGCGGCCCGTTTCGCGAGGGCTCCCTTCGGGTCCGGCACGCAGGCCACGACCAGTCCCACGGCCGCCGGGAGGAACGTGATGACCGTGAGCCAGGGGAAGCTAGCCACCGAGCACCCGATAGAGGAAGTAGGCCAGGACGCCGAGGACTCCCACGACGATTCCCGCGGCCGCCGTGTTGACGGCGCCTCCCTGGGCCCGGCGGAGCGCGCCGCTGGTCCAATAGACGATTCGACCGGTCCCTCCGACGAGAACGGTGTCGATCAGCAGTTTGTCGAACACGAACCACACGCCCGATGCGCCCATTTTGAGCGGGGCGATCACGAGCCAGAAATAGATCTCATCGACGAAGAACTTGTTCTCGACGAGTCCATGGAGGCTCTTCGCGGGTCCTTCGACGAGACGTCGCAGCCATTCCCGCATCCGGCCGTACAGGAGGAGCGCGAGAAGGACCCCTCCGCCCCCCAGCGAGAGCGAGTAGGTCAGCGCCGCGCGATGCGCATGAGGGCTCGGCTTGGCGTGAAGCTTCCAGCCCGGGCCGAGAATCGATTCCAAGGAAGGACCGAGAAGGCCGCCGATCGCGGCCAGGAGCGCGAGAATCGCCAGGGGGGCCATCATGATCGCACCGGTCTTATGCGGATGTCGATGCCCGGAGGGCCCGAAGAAGACCAGAAGGATCAGGCGAGTCGTGTAGAAGGCCGTGAGCGCGACGGTGATCGCCAGCATCCACCACGTCAGCGTCCAGGCGAATCCCCCGTGCGCCATTCGGTCATGGACGCCCATGAGGATCGCGTCCTTCGAGAAGAATCCCGAGAAAGGCGGGAGCCCCGCGAGCGCCAAAGCGCCGACGGCGAAGACGGCGAAGACGCCGCCCATCTTCTTCCACAGGCCGCCCATCTTTCGGATGTCCTGCTCGCCGCCCAGTGCGTGGATCACGGCGCCGGCTCCGAGGAAGAGGAGCGCCTTGAAGAAAGCGTGCGTCACCAGGTGAAACATCCCCGCGGCGAAGACCATCGAGGCCATCCCGCAGAACATGAAGCCGAGCTGGCTGATGGTCGAATAGGCGAGGACCTTCTTGATGTCGTTCTGGGCGACCGCGATCACGCCGGCGAGGAGAGCGGTCGCGGCTGCGACGACCCCGATGGCGGCCAGGACGGCCGGCGCCGCGACGTAGACGAAGTTGAGCCGGGCGATCATGTATAGTCCCGCGGTCACCATCGTGGCGGCGTGGATGAGCGCCGACACCGGCGTCGGGCCGGCCATCGCGTCGGGAAGCCAGACGTACAGCGGAATCTGGGCGCTCTTCCCCGCGGCGCCGATGGCCAAACACGCCGCGGAGAACTCGAGAACTCCTCCGATCGTCCATCCCGCGAAGGGGCCCTTCGCGAGCTTCTGGGCCGTCGAGAGCTCCGCAAGTTTCTCCCGCATTCCCTCGAAATGCAGCGTTCCCACGAGGGAAAACAGCGCGAACATCCCGATCAGAAACGCCGCGTCGCCCACCCGGTTGGCGATGAAGGCCTTGTTCCCTGCATCGGCGTTCGGCCCATGCCGGTAGAAATAACCGATGAGGAGATAGGAGCATAGCCCCACGCCCTCCCATCCGACGAACATCAGCGGCAGACTGTCGCCCAGGACGAGGACGAGCATCGCGAAGACGAACAGGTTTAGATAGGCGAAGTATCGCCAGACTCCCTTGTCGTCGTGCATGTAGCCGATCGAGTAGACATGGATGAGGGATCCGACTCCCGTGATCACGAGGACCATGACCGCCGCGAGGCCGTCGAAGCGGAGTCCGAAGTCGATCGAAAGCCCTCCCGCGGAAATCCAGGAGAGATAGGCGTGCGTAGCGGGGCCGCCCTGCCGGAGCTTGAGGAACGCCACGATCGCGAGCGCGAAGGAGATCGCGGGTCCCAGAACGGCGACGGCCTCCACGGCCTGGCGCGGCAGCCGGCGTCCGGCGAGGCCGTTGATGAGGAATCCCGCGAGCGGCAGGATCGGAATCAGCCAGAGGATCTGCTGCATCTCATCCCTTGAGCGAAGTCAGTTCTCCCGCGTCGACCGTCCGGCGAGTCCGGAAGAGCGCGATCAGGATCGCCAGACCGATGGCGACCTCCGCGGCCGCCACGGCCATCACCATCAGCACGAAGACCTGGCCCGCCGTTTGCCCGTGAAGCCGCGAGAACGCGATGAGGGCGATGTTGACTCCGTTGAGCATGAGCTCGATCGACATCAGGACGATGAGGAGATTCCTCCGCGCCAAAACTCCGAAGGCGCCGATCGAGAACATGGCTGCGCTCAGGAGCAGATACGAGAGCATCAGAGCCTCTTCTTCGCCAGCACCACGCACCCTAGAATCGCGATGATGATGAGCACCGAAACGAGTTCGAACGGAAGGGCGTACTCGGTAAAGAGGGACGCGCCGACATGCTCTACGCTCCCGAAGGCGGCGGTGGCCTTGGGGAGATCGTCCTGGAGGGCCTTCTCCTGCTTCATCGGGATCGCGATGGCGCCGAAGAGGACGGCGCAGAGGAGCGCGGCCAATCCCTTGACCCAGGCGGGGTACTCGCGCCCCAGCTCCTCGTCCTTCAGGCTGAGGAGCATGATGACGAAAAGGATGAGGACGAGGATGGCGCCTGTGTAGACTAGGACGTGCATCGCGGCGAGAAAAGTGGCGCCCAGCTTGAGGAAGAGAACCGCGAAGGAGAGGAAGCAGAGCATGAGCCACAACGCGCTGTACATCGGGTTGCGGCTCAGCACGACGAGCGCCCCGGCGATCACGCTGACGATCGCGCAGACGAGAAAAACCGGATCCATGGTAGTGAAGTCGCGGCATTATACGGAGGGAATGCGGGGAGCGCCAGAAAGGAGAAGCGATGTCCTCGGGAAAGGGTAACGTCGTCGTGCTCGTGGTGATCGCCGTCGTCGGAGGGTTCGTCCTGTTGGGGGGGATCGTCGCCCTTCTCATCATCCTTCCGTCGGTGAAAAGGACGGTGGACCACGCGAGGGAGGGAGCGGCGAAGAGTCGCCTCACGAATCTCGATCAGGCCACGAGGATGTATCAACTGGATTTCGGCGCGTATCCCGAGAACGGGCCTGGGACGACGACGCTCTCGCGGAGGCTGCGCTCGCTCGGGCCGAAAAAACTGGCCTACCACGAGTTTCAGCCGGGGGATCTCGACTCCCAGGGCAACGTGCGCAATCCCATCGATCCCGAGAAGGAGATCTTCCACTACCGCAATAATCACGCGAGTCCTCCCCAGGCTCACAACAAGCGGGCGTTCGATCTTTGGGGGCGGGACGCGAAGGGACGGGAGGAGGGGATCAACAACTGGGGGGAGTGAGCAGCCGGATCGAAGCTAACAGATCCTGGCGAGGGTATTGCGCCCGGCCGCCTCCCGCGACCGGGCGCCTGAAGAGTTCAGGGTCGGTACACCACAATATCGAACTTGTTTTGTCCCTTCTTCCCGGCGAAGTCACGGAGACTCACCTCCAAGGTCTCGTCAACGATCCTGGTCGTTGGAACATAGTGGTTGCTCCATTCATCTCTGACGGTGACTACGACCAGAGTCGCTCCCGCGACGAAAGGGAGATCCTTGACGGTGATGAAGTATGCGGCTCGTTTGAAGTCATAGCCGACCGCCAGGTTCGGAGAGGACTTCAGGATGGAGCCGTTGGCCTCGACGCTGGCCCACGCCACTGGTGAAGGCCCGGATCTTGAAGCCAGGGGCACCCAAGAGTCTCGTCCATCGCGGTATTGAATTTGTCCGGTCCGGTCATCGTAGCTCAGATCGCCCTCGGAGGGATTTTCGCGCCCGGCCCCTCGAAGATTGAAAGAGCCCGATGGGTCGAATCGCAACCTGGCCTTCTTGACAGTGATGGAAGCCGTATTGGCGCCCGACTCTACGGACATCCGGACCTGAGACTGACCGGCGCCGTCCAAGGTCTTTAACTCGATCCCGTCTTGGAACGAGAGTGACGCGATCGCAGCGAAGAGTGCAGCGAAGTATCGCATGGGATTCCTCGATCTAGGTTGGAAAGAAGAACTGACGGAAGGTCTCTATCGCGACGGGGGAGCGCGAGCGTGGCGCGGGGAGCTGGGACGAAGTGGGGGGGCGGGTTTGGAAGGCGCAACCGCGATCTCGTCGGAAGACCGGGCACTCGACGACCGCGGGCGGGGTGGGAGCGCTGGAGAACCGCCGTACGCGACCCAACTTTGGGAATCAGCCTGGGCCGGGCCCGCGTGGGGCTGGGTCGAACCTGGATCAAGTTCCACGTGGCGGGCGGTCCATATCGGAGCAATAGTCCCCGAGATGGATCCCGCCAACTCGACCCGTTCGAATCCTGCGTCGCGCGGGAGGTCGAGCTGATGGGCACTCGGGCCCACGAATCTCAGTTCTGCCGACGCTTCGAATTGTCCCGCAGGCGCCTCGAGGTTTCCTCCGAGCTCGATTCGCCCCGCGACGGAGATGCGTCCCTGAGCCCGCAGGTCACCCGAGAGGGAGACGGTTGCCCCCTTGCGGAGGACAATTTCGCTTCCGCGGCCGACCGAGATCCCGGTATCGGCCTCGGCAGAGGTGGCGGAGAGGAGGCAGTAGACCGCCTCGATGAGCCGCCCCTTGAGCGCCATGCCTCTGAAGTATACCTCTGTCGGACAGGATGTCGGATGACGGACTTCAAATCTCGCGGGACTAGAATCGCATCGTGTGTTCAAGACAGTCTTCCCAGCTCACCTGCTCCACCGGCAGGTCCGCTCCCTCGAAGTACGACGGGTTCTTCCCCATCACGGCTTCCCACTGCCCCTGCGTCGTCTCCGTCGTCTGCATCCAGTAGTCCTTCGAGATCGTCACCTCATGCGCGGGTCCGTTGTGCTCGTCTCCCATCGCGAACTTCCCCGCTTTGATGCGCACAAACTCCATCTTCACTCCGCCGCCAAGGTCGAGGACGATCTTCTCCGCCGCGTCCTTCTCCTGCCCCGCCGCAGGCCAGCTCGATCCCATCCAGCCCAGCGCGACCATTCCGATGCTCAGCGAGCGGATCATTCCTGTTTCTCCTTCATGGGTTCCATACAGTGCTGGAATGGAAATTCCTCAGCCAAGGCGTCGCACCGTAGGCCGTTTCACTCGGCAAGAGTGTTCGAAACTCCTTCGCCGTGGGATTCGCGGGCGGTGTGGATTCTCGCTGAACGCGACGACTCCCGTCGTCCGAGCGGGCTCCCCGGCCCGTCTGGGTTCGACCCCACTCCTCATTTTGACGCTACCGACTGGGACGTCCCCTGGGTCGTATTCGGCGGCGATGCAAAGTCATCTCGGATGCGCCGCGGACTTCATCGAAGCGCCCCCGCTCCTGCGACACCGAAGAGTAGGACGAGGAGGGAGCCGCAACACACAAGCGCAAGCCCGAGCACCCACAGAACCGAGAAGGTTGCCTTCCCGCCTGTGGTCTTCTGCATCTCCATAATGCCGCAGATCTCCGAGACGATGGTCCATGCTCCCGCAATGACGCCACCTACGACCGGAATGATCGCGAAGATCTGGAGCGACTGGCAGTAGGCGACCGTCCGGAAGGTCGCATCGAATCCGTGTCGATCGCCTTTCACCATCAGCAACCCCAGGTGGATGAGACCTGACCTCAAGTAGAGGCTAATGATGACTCCCACGGGAACGCAGATGACCAAGGCCAGGTTTCCCCCGAGGGAAGGAGTCAGGGAAAAGGGATCGCCGTGTCCCTGCGCCGACGGTATCGAGGAACTGAGAGCGGCGAAGAAAAGCGTGTTGACGGCGATCCCCACCACTTGCGCGATCGCTCCCCACGTTGACCCCACCAAAAGGCTGTAGAGCAGGGTCCGACCATGGTCTCCCGTCGGACGGATCGATCGGAAAAACAGTCTCGGAGGGATCATCACTCCCTTGGTCGTTTCCAGGATCGCGCGGAGGATCCCGATTTCCCGATGACGATCCCACGGAGAAGGCTGTCTACCGTCCGCAATCACGGGAATAGGGGCCGCCAAGTTCTACCCGCACTCGGGGCGCTGGACTGCAAACGCGGAGATGGATTCCATGCACGCGGGACATTGGCGTATCTGCATCGGAGGAGCCGCGATCGCTGCCGTGGGGACAGGAAGGATCGCCTCGCACTTCGGGCACCGCGCTCTCCTACCCCCAAACTCGTCTGGGACCTTAAGGGCGGCCCCGCACGAACACGACACCAGGATCGGCATCGGCCATTCCTCAATTCGAGAACCGACTTCGTCCGAGTCAACGCTGATCCAGGAGAATCCTTTCACCGCGGGTCCCCCCGATTGGGGAATTCACATTTTTCTGGGTCGGAAACGAGATTTTCGGGTCATGAAGTACTGGAAAGCCGGATAGAGTAGCGAGAGAAACGTCGTGACCCCATATGGGAGCCCATGAAAAGTGTTTCTTTTTTGAATGCCGGGTGGTATAGTACCGCGAGTTTAATAGGGAGGGCCGCCGGCCATGAAGAACGCGGGTAAGACGAACGTCGCGCTCATCACCGGAATCTCGGGTTCGGTTCTTGCACTCGGTGTCCTCACGTTCTTCGTGATGATCCCGCCCAGCCTGGCACGCGCGAAAAAGAAATCGCAGGAAGGACGCGCCGCCGTGCTGGTTCTCAACCTCGATCTGGCATCGGAGAGCTATCGGGCGGACCGCGGCGGTTATCCCGACGATGCCCAGGGATCGGGAAGCCTCTCTCGCGGACTCAGCCAGCCCGGAATGAAGGATGCTCCCTATTACCAATTCCGGCCCGAGGACCTTGACTCACAGGGCAACGTCCGGAATCCCGTTCATCCCGAGACGGAATTCGTCCAATACCGCAACAACTCCGCCCGGCTCGGCGACGACTCCCTCGCCCACAACAAGGCGGGCGTCGATCTCTGGTGCAAGGACGCCGACGGGTTGGAAACCGGTCTTCGCAACTGGGAGTAGGCCGTAAGGCAGAGGCCGGAGGCACGGTGCCTCCGGCCTCGCAGAACCAGAAGGTTAGAAGGCGCGGGTTTCAATCAAGTAGCCGTCCGGCTCGACGTCCTCTCTGGTCGACAAGCCGTTTCCGTCGAGGTCGAAGATGAATACGCTGAATGTTTCCGTCGTGCCGGTAAGGGACCACCTTGCCTTAAGGAAGACACCCCCTGCGAGAGCACTGTCTGCATTATAGGTGCTGACCTGAATCCTGTCGTACTCCCCAATGTCCTCTCGATAGGCCGTCCGGATTTCAACCACGCCCGCCTCTGCCAGAGTTTGTAGCTCCTCGAACGAGGCGACTCCATCTCCGTTCTTATCCTGCCAGATCTGGAGCGAGTTGAAGTGGGGCCCGTCCGCCAAGGTGACATTGGAATCTCCGTTGGTGTCCAGCGTGCGAAGATCGTCATAGGGAGTCTCGGCCTCTCGCCCCGTCAATGTCCTGCCGCCGATGAAGTCTTCTCGCTCGATGATCCCGTTCCCGTTGCGATCCCAAACCAAGAGTCCGTCGTGGGCGCCAACCCACTCCACGAATCGAAGTTCTTCTTGTGGGATGTCGAGCTGTTCGACCAGCTCGGCTACGCCCCTACCACCGCCCCCACCGCAGCCGACCGCCGCCGCAGCCAGGATCGTCCCCGCCAGCCACATTCCGTTTCGCATCGTATCCTCCTTCTTGGTTCTCTGCATGCGGTACGAAGAAAAGGCGGGGTGTTCATGGAGACGGGATCCGTTGGGATGCTACTGTAAGATACGAGCGCCCACCATGTTGTGATGTTCGTGAGCGAACGTTACGAAACGACACTTGCGATGAGTCGAATCGTAACGTCGAACTGCCAAGATTCCCCTCCAAACGATGGCACGGGGCTTGCCTTGTCTCATTCGGAATGTCGGGATAATATGTCATGCGGATGCTGACGACGCGCCCGAAAAAGACCGTCGACGACTACATGAGTCTCCCCGACGAAGTTCGTTGCGAACTCTTCGACGGGGAGTTCTACAGGTGTCCTTCGCCAGGCTTCGGGCATCAAAAGGCCATCGGAGAACTGTTTATCCGCCTCAAGACGTTCGTGTCGGGACAGGCGTTGGGTGAGGTGGTCCTCTCGCCCTTCGACTGCGTTTTCTCGATACACAACGTGGCGCAACCCGACATTGTCTTCATTGCCTCCGAGAACTTGGGTCGGATCCGTGAGCGTCTCCAAGGTCCCCCGGAACTCGCAGTCGAGGTGCTCTCGCGGTTCCATGAGGAGCGCGACCGCATCGTGAAGCGCGATCTCTACGCCAAGTTCGGAGTGCGGGAATTCTGGATCGTCGATCCCGAGGTCCGAACGATCGAAGTATTCGTAGGAGAAGGCCGGACGTTTCGGGGTGCTGGTGTATTCGGATCGGAGGACGTCTTGCAATCGCCGCTCTTGCCGGGCCTGGATCTGCGGGTAGGGGAGGTGTTCCGCTAGCGCGACAACAACTTCTGGATATCGTAGATCTTCTCTTCCCGTGACGTGGCCACCTGCGTGAAGGTGGGGGTGAGCTCGATCGCGTCGCAAGGGCAGGCTTCCTCGCACATGCCGCAGTAAATGCACTTGAGCATGTCGATGTTGAAGGTCAGCGGAATCTTCTCGCGATCCGGCCAGGGGGAAGGCCCCGCGACGATCTGGATGCACTCGGCCGGGCAGGCCGTCGCGCACATGAAGCACGCGACGCACTTCATCCGCCCCTGTTCGTCCTTCTTGAGGCGGTGCTCGCCCCGATATCCCTTCCGCGGCACGTGGCGCTCCTCCGGATAGGACACCGTCTCCTTCGGGAGGAAGATGTGCCGGAAGGTGCGGAACATCCCCTTCAAGAGAGCGGGGACATTGAAGTTCGTCACCGCACCACCGTCAAGAACGGAACCCGGTCGGCGAAGACGCCCGCGAGGGCGAGGAGTCCTACGTTCGCCAGGGACAGGGGCAAGAGCCCTTTCCAGCCCAGGTTCATGAGTTGATTATACTTGAATCGAGGCAGCGTCCACCGGATCCAGATATAGAGGAAGAGGATCAGCATCGTCTTCGTCATGAAAACGGCTACGGACAGCAGCCCGCCGGTCCAGGAGTGGTCGTTCGGATTCGTGATTCCCGGGAAATACCACCCCCCGAGCCAGAGGGTCGTTGCGAGGGCGCTCATGAGAATCATCGCGACATACTCTCCCATGAAGAAGAGGGCGAACTTCATGCTCGAGTACTCGGTGTGATACCCGCCCACGAGCTCCGCCTCGCACTCGGCCAGATCGAACGGCAGCCGGTTGTTTTCCGCGAGCGCCGCCACGTAGAACAAGGAAAACCCTAGAAGCCCGCAGGGGAGGGCGAGGAGATTTCCTCCTCCGAAGATGTTCCAGCTCAGAAGTCCGCGCGTCTGCTTCGCGACGATGACTTGCGGATCCACGCTCTCGCACAACATGATCGCGGCCAGGATCGAGAGCCCGAGGGTGAGTTCATAAGAGATGAGCTGGGCCGACGCGCGGAGTCCGCCCAGCAGCGAGTACTTGTTGTTGGACGCCCATCCGCCGAACGCCAATCCGTAGACGCCGAGAGAGAGCACCGACATCAAGAACAGGATTCCGATGTTGAGGTTGACCGCCTGGAGCGGCTCGTTCCCGATCCGATTTCCCCAGGGGATGACGCAGAATCCAAGGGCGGGCGGGAGGAACACGAGCATCGGCGCGAGGGAGTAGAGGAACTTGTCGGCCCGCGCGGGGATGAACTCCTCCTTGAAGAAAAACTTGATGGCATCCGCGATCGGCTGGAAAAGGCCGAACGGACCGACTCGGTTCGGACCCAGGCGGCCTTGGATGAACGCCGCGACTCGACGTTCGACGAGCGTGAGGAGGGGTACGAGGTTGAGCACCAGCAGAAGCGACACCCCGATCTTTGCGAGGCGGATCAAGAGGATCTTAGTGTCCATTCGTCGCGGACCCCAGGGTGCCGAGTTTGCCGTAGTCGAGCCCCGCGAGCGAGGGTACTTCCTGCGCGGCCTGCTTGAAGACCCCCTCGGCGGAAATCGGCGGGACTCCCAGGAGTTCCTGCAGCCAGCGGATCTCCGGAGCGACCCCCGCCGGCGGTTCCACGGCCTTTCGAATTCGTTGGACCCGCCCGTCCACGTTCATGAACGTCCCGTCCTTCTCCGCCCACGCGCAGGCCGGAAAAACGACCTGTGCGCGATCCACGAGCGGGCCCTTCATCAAGTCGCTCAGGGCCAGGAATTCCGAATGGCCTGCCAGATCGTCGGGGTAGGTGAATTCCGGGATTCCATTGAACACGAACAAGCCACGGCAACCGGCCGGGATTCCCTGGAGCTCCCCGAAGAGCATTTCCGCGAAACGACGGTTCGGGGTCTTGTCCGGCTCGATCGTGAGGCTCTTGTAGCTCTTGCGGTCTCCTCGAGTGAGGGTGAGGAATCCCACGGGAGCTCTCCACTCCTCCGCGAGCTTCTTGACCAGCCAGAGCTCCTCGATGGTCTGATAGGTGGAAACCACGATCCCAAAGCTGCCGGGGCCGTGAGTCGCGATCGTTCGTCGCGCGGCATCCGCGAGTCCGGCGGCGTCGCCTTTCCGTTCCAGGAGGCGGCGATCGCTCGCGAGGTATCGAACGTTCAACCGACCCTCGTCGCACATCCACCACGTATTCACGTCCGCATTCAAGCGCGGCACCATCCGGCGAATCTGGTTGTCGAGGGCCGTGATCTTCACGTTGCATCCGCGCGCGCAGCTGGCGCAGACGCTCTCGGTTTCGCGCGCGAACCACACGCGGGCCTGGTACAGGAAGTTCTTGTCGATGAGGGCTCCGACGGGGCAGAGGTCGACGACGTTCAGGGAAACGGGATTGTCGATGGGCGTCGCGGGGAAGACATCGACCACGCTGTGATCTCCCCGATGGACCACGCACAGTTCGCCCGTGCCCGACACCTCTTCGCAGAACCGAACGCACCGGGTGCAGACGATGCAGCGATTGCCCCAGATTCGAATGTTCGGCCCGAGATCCTTTGTGTGCTTGATGACCTTGTTTTCGCGAAACCGCGAAAGTCCGCCGCGGTAGTTGTAGGTGAAGTCCTGGAGGTCGCATTCGCCCGCCTTGTCGCAGATCGGACAGTCGAGGGGATGGTTGATGAGCATGAATTCGAGGACGTCCTGCCGGCCCTTGGCGACTTCGGGACCCTCCGTGGTCACTTCCATCCCCTCCGCGCACGGGTACATGCACGAGGCCTCGAGCTTGCGGGAGTTCGAGACCTTGAGGATGCACATGCGGCAGTTCCCCGCGGGCGTGAGCCCGGGGTGCCAGCAGTAATGAGGCACGAAGACGCCGTTGTCCAGGCAGGCCTGGAGGACCGTCTTGCCCGGGGCGGCTTCGACCTCACGCCCGTTGATCTTGATCTTCGGCATGTCGGAGTGGTTATGGTAGCATCCGCCCCGTTGCTCGTCACAGATTTCCCGACGGAAATCGACCTTTCGCGCGCCTACCTATGCGAGGATGATCGCGATCGTGAGGGAGCCCTGGATCGGCGACCCGTCGGCGTTCTTCCGAGAGTTCTATCCGCGTCTCTTTGCGGCCGTCTCGGCATGGACGGCGGCATCGCGCGAAGAGGTGGAGGACCTGGTACAAGACACGCTTCTTCAGGCGTGGCGCGATCGGGAGCGTTTCCGCGGAACGGCGTCGCCTTTGACATGGATCCTCGCGATCGCCAAGAACCGTGTGCGCGATTCGGGACGGAAGAGCGCGCGACGGCAGGAACTCGACCGGGTCCTGGATAGGATCGATACCACCGACCTTCCCGACGACATCCTGGCGAGCGAGGAATTCGGCCTTCGGGTACGTCAAGCGTTGCGCGAGCTTCCCCTGGAAATCGTGGGGCTCCTGATCGGGAGATATGTGGACGGCCGGACGGTCCGCGACCTCGCGGAGGAATCGGGCGAGTCCGAGTCGGCGGTCGAATCGCGGCTACGTCGAGCTTGCGAATCATTGCGAGATCGGCTCAAGGAGGAGTGCCGGTATGAATGAATCTGCCCTGGAGCAAAACGTGGCGCGGGCCTTGCAACAGTGGGTGCCCCGGCCTGAGGGGGAGCAGTTCGAATCGGCACACGCGGCGTTCCTGGCACGGTTGTCTAGGCCTAGAGTCCGTTGGGGGAGATTGACCATGGCGGCTTCGCTTATCGTCTGTCTCGGAGTCCTGGGACTTATCGTCGTTCCGCGCGAGCCTGCGGGTCCGTGTCGATGGCCGGGGTCCCTTCAGGAAGATCGAATCGCCGGCGCGGTCGAGCGGCTCGGGTCGGAACGCGTCGAGGAGCGGGAGCGGGCGGCGGCGGAACTCAGGAAGATCGGAGCTCCCGCGATCGCGGCGCTGAGACGAGCCGCCGAGGACAAGAATCCCGAGCGACGAGCGCTCGCCCAGATCCTCTTGAAGGAGCTTCTCGTGCGCGTTCAGGGGAGGGTCGCCTTCTGGGGCACCACCGAGAAGGAGAATCCCAGCTTCTCGGGCGCGAAGGGAGCGGTGCTGGTCTTGGATCCCGAGGAAAGGAACCCTCGCGAAGTGCTTACGGGTGTCTACGCCGGATTCGAGGTGGAGTGGGCTCCCGGAGGGGAATTCCTCATCGCGCGCGCGGACGTGCCGAGAGAGCAGCGTTTGGGGTCGGGAGTGTTCCCCGCGCTCTGGCGCGTGAAGGCGGACGGTTCCGAAGCGGTGCCGATCACGCCTTTCGGCACGGTGGGGGAATTCTCGATCTCGCCCGACGGACGGCGCGTCGCCTATGTCGGATACGGCGCCGGGGGGGGCTCGGATCTCTGGATCGTCGACGTCGACGGTCGAAACCGCCGGGCGCTCACGAAGGATTGTTGGAAGGCGTTCGAGCCGGTCTGGAGGCCGGACGGCACGGCCATCGTTTTCGCGGCCGGACTTCAGCGCGATCGGAAGGTCGTCGAGGGAAGTTGGGGAATGTATCGACTTGAAGTGGAGACGGGTATGCGGGTACGACTTGGCGACATGGTCTCCCATCCCTCGATTACGCCCGACGGACGGAGGTTGATCGCCCTGGAGGATCATGGGCCGGAGCAACCGAAATCCCTCCTGGTTTTGGATCCGATCACGGGCCAGAGGACGGCGATCGCCCGGAGTGCGAATCGCGAAGAGAGGCCCCGAATCTCCCCCGATGGTAGGCAAGTCGCCTTCGTCCGCGCGGGCTCCGCCGAGATCGCGATCGTAGGGATCGACGGTACCGGAGAGAGGACGGTTGCCGACGGACGTCGTCCATCGTGGTCCCCCGACGGAGAGCACTTGGCCTTCGAGCGAGGAGGGAGCGTCTACCGGGTCGAACTTGCGACCAAGAGTGAGACGCGCCTCACGTCCGGGAGTCGACCAGTCTGGTCGAAGTAGCTATTCCACCCGGATCCGGGACGCGGCGTCCTTCAACTCGGTGCCCGCGCTCGTCGGCTTGTAGCGGAAAACCGCCGTGACGAATTTCTTCAGACGATTCTTGGGAACGGAGATCTTCTCGCTCAGGGTCCACTTGGCGCCCTTGTGCCACTTGTCACCCTTCGCGGTCTTGAAGGTTTGTTCCGTGACCTTGGTGGCGTTCGCCTCGATGGAGGTGTAGAGGGTCCCGACCGTGTCGTCGTCGTCCCAGGTGTAGATCGTGCAGCGCAATTCGCCGTCCGCCTGGACGTTTCCCGAAGCCGACGTCATGCTGCACTCCACGACGAACCCGCCATCGGCTCGTTCGATCTTCGTCGATTCCATCAACCAGGGCTGAGCCTGGGCCTTCTCGATCTCGGTCTCGAGCTTCTTGACTTCCTTCTTCGCCCAGATGGCGCTGAAGCCGAACATGGCGATGAAGGCGATGGCGAGACCGACGGAGATCATTCCGGTGATGAGGCCTCCGATGGCGAGGCCACGGCCATCGGGCGAGTACTGCGGATTCTTCGTCTTCGACATCGCCATGAAACCCAGGATGACCGCGATGAGAGCGGGAACGGCTCCCGCCCCGCACGCGCAAAAGGTGAGCAGGCCGATGATGCCGAGCACGAGGGAGGTCACGGCGAGCCCGGTTGCGGATTTCTTGGCCGGTCCCCCTCCGGCGGGAGCCGCCGTCCCCGGGACCGTCACTTGCGAGCGACAGTCCGGACACGAGAGGGTCCTTCCAGCCATGGCATCTTCGACCTGGAACGAGCGGGTGCAGTTCGGACAGTTGAAACCGATCATCGGATTCCCTCCCAAGTTCGATTTGGCCGAGACAAGTGTACCCCATTTGCGAGAGATTTGGGGGAAGGGAAATGGAGAGCCCCGGGCTCAGGGTTGACTCTTTCCGGAATCCGGCCTATCCTCGCCGAATGATCCCCCTCGTTTTCGTTTGGGCGATCTCCCTCCAGGACCCCGAGCGTCCTGAAACCGTCCATTTCGTGATGTGGAAGCCGCATCAACCCGAGGCCTGGGATCGCTTGCTCGCGGACTTCCGCTCGCGTCACCCCAAGATCCGCGTGGAGGTCGAGGTCGGGCCGCACTCCGCCACGGAGCTTCATACGCTCCTCGTCACCAAACTCCGAAATCGCGACGAGAGCCTCGACGCGTTTCTGCTCGATGTGGTATGGCCGACGGAGTTCGCCAAGGCCGGCTATCTCGAGCCGGTGGACGACGTGGTTTCTCCGGAGGAAAGAAAGGAGTTCTTCCCGGGAACCGTCGAGGCGTGCACGGTCGAGGGGCGTTTGATGGCCGTCCCCTTCAACATCGACGCGGGAGTTCTCTATTATCGGAAGGACCTGTTGGAGTCTCGGGGCCTGGCGCCCCCCGTGACGTGGAAGGAACTCGCCGCGCAGGCGGAGCGCATCGTCAAAGAAGAGGCGCGGCCCGGGCTCGTCGGATACACCGCGCAATTCGACCGCTACGAAGGACTCGTCTGCAACTTGCTCGAGATCGTGGCCTCCAACGGAGGGAGTCTCCTCGACTTGGACGATCCTCGGACTCGGGAGGCGATCGCGTTCGTGCGCGATCGGTTGATCGGCCGAATTTCGCCGCGAGCGGTCCTGAATCAGCGCGAGCCCCAGTCGCGGGCCGCCTTCCTCCAGGGAGAGGCGGTCTTCCATCGGAACTGGCCGAGCACCTGGGCGATCGCGAACGATCCGAAGCAATCCGCCGTCGCCGGACGCGTGGGGATGGCACCGCTTCCGGCGTTCGAGGGGGGGCGCACCGTCAGCTGCCTTGGGGGATGGCAGCTTGGAGTGGCCGCTCACTCCGGCAGGAAAGGGGCCGCCAAGGCGTTCGTCCGCTTCTTGGCGTCGTACGAGGGCCAACGCAATCTCACGCTCCAAACGTCCCAGACGCACAGCCGGATGAGGGTGATGCGCGATCGCGAGGTGGTCGCTCGATATCCGCACTTCGCGGAGCTCCGGCCGATTCTGGAGAGCGCCGTGCCGCGCCCCAAGTTGGCGAACTACCACGAAGAATCGGACCGACTTCAGGCCGTCCTCTATCGGGAGATTTCCGGCGGGAGCGGAGCCTCGTCCTGGCTCCCGGCGGCCGCCGGAGTCGGACTCCTCCTCGCGATGCTCTTTCTCGTCTCGCGGGGGCGATCGTGAGCCGGAGAGGCCTCGGAGTCGTGCTGGTCGCCCCGGCCGTCCTTTTTCTCGCGGCGTTCGCGCTCATCCCGATCGGAGGCGCGATCGTTCAGTCGCTCTTCCGGGAGTCGGCGCAGGAGCCCGCGAGCTTTGCGGGCGCGTCCAATTACTTTCGCCTGGCGCGCGAGCCGGAGGCCGCGGATACACTGCGGTACACGCTCCTTTTCGTCGGATGGTCCGTGACGCTGGAGATCGTGTTGGGAATCGGTTTGGCGCTCTTGATCCATCGCACGTTCCGGGGACGCGGCCTGGTGCGCGCGGCCGTGTTGGTGCCGTGGGCCCTTCCCACCGTCGTGGCTTCCATGGCTTGGCGCTACGTCTTCGACGATCGGTACGGAATCGCGAACTTCCTGCTGTTCGGCAACGACCTCGGAGCGTACCGCTCGTGGCTGGCCGATCCGGTCACGGCTCAAGGGCTGATCGTGCTCGCCGACGTATGGAAGACGGCGCCGTTCACGGCGCTCCTGGTCCTGGCCGGACTTCAAGCCATCCCCGACGAACTCTACGAGGCGGCTCGCATCGACGGCGCGGGCGCCCTCCGCCGTTTCTGGACCATCACTCTCCCGCTCCTCCGCCCCGCGATCCTCGTGGCTCTTCTCTTCCGCACCATGGACGCCTTTCGCGTATTCGATTTGGTCTATGTCCTCACTCAAGGGAAGGAGGGGACGAGCGTCCTTCAGTTCTTCGGTTACAAGGTGCTCTTCGGCCGCCAGGACTACGGCTTCGGAAGCGCGATTTCCTGCGTCGTGTTCCTCCTCATCGCGCTCGTCGCCGTCTTCTACGTCCGGGCGATGGGATCGCGGCTCTTCGGGGAGGCGCGATGAGAAGACTGGGGTTCGCCTCCCTCGTCGTGCTCGCGGTCGGATGGAGTCTCGCGCCCTTCCTCTGGCTCGGGCTCACGTCGTTCAAGTCCCCGCGGGAAATCGAACGGCGGCCGCCGTCCGTCCTCCCCGAAAAGTGGACCGTCGAATCGTATGAACAGGCGCAATCTCGGCATGGGGTGGGGAGGCTGCTCCGAAACAGCCTCCTCGTCGCGGGAGGGACCACGCTCGTGACGGTGCCTCTCGCGGTGGCGGCCGCGTACGCGCTGGCGCGGCTCCGCATCCCCGGACGAAAGACGCTCCTGAGCGTCATCCTCGTCGCCTCCATGTTCCCGCAGGTCGCCATCGTGCACACCCTCTACGGAATGGTGCAGGGGATGGGGTTGATGAACTCGCGACTCGGTCTGGGGATCCCGTACGTGACGTTGACGCTTCCGCTGGCGGTGTGGATCCTCGCCTCCTTCTTCAAGGAGATCCCGATCGAACTGGAGGAGGCGGCGCGCGTGGACGGATGCGGGCCGGTGCGGACGCTCGTGCAGGTGTTTCTTCCCGCGGCGGCTCCCGCCGTGTTCACTACGGCGATTCTGACCTTCGTCTACGCGTGGAACGAATTCTTCTTCGCGCTCGTCCTTCTCACGGATCCGTCGAAACAGACGCTCCCGCGGGGGATCGCCCTCATGCCCGGGCGATATACGCTCCCGTGGGGAGAGATCGCGGCGGCCTCGGTTCTGGCGACGATCCCCCTGGTGCTCCTGGTCCTCGTTCTTCAGCGGCGAATCATCCGCGGACTCACCGCGGGGGCGGTGAAGGGATGAAGGCGCTGGAGGTCTCGGACGCGTCGAAGCGATTCGGCGATGGGGTCGCGGTGGACCGAATCTCGCTCACCATCGACTCGGGGGAGTTCTTCGTCCTCCTCGGGCCGTCCGGGTGCGGGAAGTCGACGCTCCTGCGTCTGATCGCGGGGCTGGAGTCGCCGACGGAGGGATCCATCTTCATCGGCGAGCGCGACGTCACGGCGCTGGAGCCCGGGGATCGCGATGTGGCCATGGTGTTCCAGTCCTACGCCCTCTATCCCCATCTGACCGTGGCCGAGAACTTGGCGTTCCCCCTCAAGGTCCGAAAAATCCCGCGGGCAGAGCGAGACCGCCGAGTGGTCGAAGTCGCCGGCATGCTCCAGTTGGGGGAGCTTCTTTCCCGACTTCCCCGGGAGCTCTCCGGCGGTCAACGCCAGCGTGTGGCGATCGGCCGCGCGATCGTGCGCCGTCCGAAACTGTTCCTTTTCGACGAGCCCCTCTCGAATCTGGATGCTCAGCTACGACTCTCGATGCGGGCCGAGCTGGCCCGGCTCCATCGCCGGTTGGGAGCGACTTCCGTCTACGTCACGCACGACCAAGTCGAGGCGATGACTCTGGGAACGCGGATCGCGCTCTTGAATCGGGGGCGAGTCGAGCAGATCGGCACGCCGGCGGAGCTCTACGAGAAGCCTGCGACCCGATTTGCCGCGGCGTTCCTCGGGAGCCCATCCATGAACTTGATCCCGGTCGGGATGATGACGTGCGATGCTCCTGCGGGCGCGAAGGAGCTCGGAGTTCGGCCGGAAGATCTCGGAGTCGGCGAAGGTCCGTGGCGGGGGACGATCGATCTGGTGGAAAACCTCGGAGCGGAGGTATTGGTCCACGTCCGGTGTGGCGAGGTGATGTTGGTGGTCAAGGGGAAGCCGGGGGAGTGGATGGCCGGGGCGGTCGTCGACCTCGCGCCCCGGCGAATCCACTGGTTCGGGAGAGACGGAAGAAGGTTGGGAGGATCCTGATCCACCACCTCGTCCGCGCCGAGGTCGAGCAGCTCCGTTTCGGGACGAGCATCGACGTCGACATCGTTCCCCACGGATCCCGCCCCTGCCGAACCCCGCATCGCGGGCGGGGAAGTCGCTCTGGATGTGGAGATCGCCCGAGCCGGGATCGACGAGAATCGGCGCCCATCCGCAGAAAAGTATCAGCCGGTCCCGGAGTTTTCGTCTCATCGGAAGGGGGAGATTGAGCGTGAGACGAAATCGATCCTGCAGCGTTACTTGTATTGAGGTGAGACGCAAAACGATGACGAGAGAGAGCGCGGTTTCGTTGGGCGGGGCGCTGCTCCTCCTCCTTGCTGCGGAGGGGGCGGCGGCTCAGTCGAGCCACCCTCCGCCGCAGGCGGATATCGACCGCTCCGTGGATGCCGGCGCCAAGTTTCTTCTCGAGGCGTGGGCGCGGGAACCGAACGAGCCGGCGTACAAAGGGGACACCCTGGTCTTCTACGCCCTCTTGGCCGCGGGACGGGGGAACGAACCGCGAACCGGCAAGCTGCTCCAACGGATCCTGGCGACGCCCTTGGACGGTACCGACTTTCCCGTCTACGATGTGGGACTTCGCGCCATGGCGTTGGCCCATGCCGACCCCGTCCGATACCAGACGGAGATCGCGCGCTGCGCGTGGTGGTTGGTCAACGCGCAGACCGACAACGGCCAGTGGGACTACGACGGGCCCCAAGACGGGGAGGTGCCCAAGAAGTTCGATACGGTTCCCTGGAGCGGGCCGGTGCCGACGGGCAAGAATGCTACGGGTCGCACGGGGCTCAAGGTCGAGCGCCGAGCGAAGTGGGTCGCGGCCAATCCGCGCCGGGAAGGAATCCTGCGAAACGCCTCGACGACCCAGTATGGGCTCCTAGGCCTCTTCGCCGCTCGAAGCGCCTTCATCATCGTGCCCGAGGAAACGTGGAAAAAGGCGGAGGAGATGCTGTTGCGGACGCAGGACGGGAAGGAGGGGGGCTGGGCTTATATCGATCCGAAAGACAAGTCCAATCAGTGGCAGCCGGTCGATCCGCCGAGTCATCTGGACCACACGTTGATGATTCTTTCCTGCCTCTCGATCCTAAAGCGGGTGCGCGAGCGGGCGTCGCCCGAGATCGACAAGGCCGCGGATCGTGCGTTCCACTACTTGACCCGGCGCGCAGATTGGCTGGGAGAGTACCTCCGCACGATGCCCCAGGATAAGGACGGCGGACTCACCCTGATCTATCACTTCTATGATCTCTACAGCATCGAACGCGTGGGGATTTTCTGGGATCGTGACAAGCTCGGAGGCATGGCCTGGTATGCGTTGGGGGCCCGCCAGCTGCTCCAGAAGCAGACGGGAGACGGATCGTGGGGCCTGAACTATCGGGACGGATCCTCCGACAAGCTCGTCAACACCAGTTTCGCGATCCTCTTCCTCAAGCGGACGGTCGCGGGAATGCCGACGCCCACGCAGGGGAACAAGCCGCGCCCGGATGTGCCGACGGGGAAGTGATCCTCAAGATCGCGCCCGGGGAGCTTGCGATTCACTCGTTTTCCAAGACCCGGATCGATCGGCCCGAGGAGGAGTCCCATCGGGGGACGGTCGTGTCCTCGCTCTCCGAGGCGAATGCCATGCCGTCGGGTCAGGACCCTCGAGGATTCGGAATTGGGATCCGAACGATTCAGGGCTATTCTACCCACCTGTCCGTCACCGCGGCCGGTGGTGCGCGCGGGTTTGCCTTCGCCGTTGCACTTCTGGCAATTCACAACCAGCTTCCGCTTGCAGTCGGGGCATGTGTCGTCCCGCTTGAATGGATTTCGGCCTGAACCATGGCACGTAGTGCAGATCTCCCTGCCGTCGCTGCCGCACCGATGACACTCCAGTCGCCCGATCCCGATGCGATTGGTGCCGGCGCCATGGCAGCGGGCGCACTCGGGGTTGCGACAGGAATCCCATCGGACCGGTGTGCGATCGGCGAGACCGATCGACGACGCCAGGAACATCCGTCGAAGCCACTGCCCCGTGGGAGTCAATGGACAGCCGACCCCGCGGGCTCCAGCTTCGGCGCATGCCCGTGCTTGTACGGACATGTCCGCCCTTTCGCGTGCGCCTCGAACTCGGATCGAAACTTTTTCACGTAGCTCCGCGTGGGCATCGCCGCGGCGTCGGCGAGGACGCAGATGGTGCGTCCCACCATGTTCCACGCGACCTCGTCGAGGAAGGAGATCTCTTCCTCCCGCCCCCGGCCGCGCTCGAAGCGTCCGGACATCTTGGCGATCCAGCCCGTGCCCTCGCGGCAGGGCGTGCATTGGCCGCACGATTCGTGATGGTAAAAGCGCAAGGTGTTCCAGAGGGCGTCGACCATGCAGGTGTCTTCGTCCATGACGATGACGCCGCCCGAGCCCAGCATCGTCCCGGCGGCCGCCAGCGAATCGAAGTCCATGTTGATCTTGACGCGCGATTCCGCCTTCGTCGCGGGATCGACCTTGAGGACTCCGTTCTGGACCTCGTCGGCCGTGAGGATCGGGGCGCTCATCCCGCCCGGGACCACCGCCTTGAGCTTCTTCCCTCCCCGAACGCCTCCCGCGAGATCGTAGAGGAGTTCCGTGAGCGGTACCGCGAGCGGGATCTCGTAGTTGCCCGGCCGCTCGACGTGGCCGCAGACGCTGAAGATCTTCGGGCCCGGACTCTTCTCGGTCCCCATCGACCGGAACCACTCCGGTCCGTTCCGGAGGATATGGGGAAGCGTCGAGATCGTCTCGACGTTGTTCACGATCGTCGGCGAACGGAAGAGTCCTTCGACGGCGGGGAAGGGGGGCTTGATCTTCGGATATCCGCGTTTGCCCTCGAGCGAGGATAGGAGCCCCGTTTCCTCGCCGCAGATGTACGCCCCCGCGCCGCGATGGACCGTCACGTCCAACTCCATCGACGTGCCGAAAAGTCCCTTGCCAAAGAAGCCCTTCGCGTAGGCCTCATCCACGGCCTTTTGGAGGACTCGCGCGCCGAGGCCGAATTCTCCGCGAATGTAGATGTACGCGGTCTTGGAGCGGATCGCGTACGCGGCCATGATGATCCCCTCGAGCAGCTGATGCGGATCACGCTCGATCAGGAGCTTGTCCTTGAACGTCCCCGGCTCGGATTCGTCCGCGTTGATGACGAGATACCGGGGCCGGTCGTTCTTCGCGAGGAACTTCCATTTCTGACCGGTGGGAAAACCCGCGCCACCTCTCCCGCGGAGCCCGGCCTTGAACACGGTTTCGACGATGTCGTCCGGATTCTTCCCGCTCTTGACGATCTCCTCGGCGGTCTTGTACCCCCCTCGTGCGAGATAATGGGCGAGCGTCTCCGAGCCCGCCTCCAGGACGTGCTGGAGAAGGACGGGCGGATGGCGGTGCTGAGGCACGGCGAAGGACTGCCCGGCGTATTTCCACGATCCCGCCTTCATCTCGGCGACCATCCGGTCGCATTTCTCGGTCGTGACGTCGTCGAGGTAGTCTTCGTTGACCTGGAGACACGGCGCGCGATCGCAATCGGCCAGACATTCGACCTTCTTGACGGTGAAAAGCGGATCGCCCGCGGTGATCTTCTTGAGGTGGTCGTGGAGCGCCTCGGATCCGCGAAGGGCGCAGGGCAAGGTAGCGCAGACCTGGAGGGAGTACTTTCCATCTGTAGGGCGCCGGAAGTGCGTATAGAACGTAAAGACGCCGTAGACATGGGCGGCCGAGACGCCGAGGAGCCTCGCGACCATCGCCATCCCCGGCTCGTCGACGCAGCCGAATTCGCGCTCGAGGAGACGCATGACGGGGAGGAGTGCGGCCTCCCGCCGGGGATAGCGCGCGCAGATGCGTTCTACTTCCTGCAGACTCGCGGAGTCGAATTCGCGGCTCATCGGTCGAGCTCGCCGGCAATGATGTTGAGGCTCGACAGCACGGCAACGCTGTCGCTCAAGAGCCCGCCCTCGGACATCCGGGCGAACGCCTGGTAGTTGTAGAAACTCGGCGGGCGGACGCGCCATCGATACGGCCTTTCGGTTCCGTCGCTGATGAGGTAGTAGCCGAGCTCTCCGTTCGGCGCTTCCGTCGGGACATACACCTCGCCCTTCGGAGGGCGCACTCCGTGCCCGTGCATGTAGTTCTTGAAGTGGTAGATCAGGCCCTCCATGCCGCCCTCGGGGAGGTTCCGCTCGTCCTTGGTCGGGAGTACGATGCGGGGATCGCTTACGTTGATCGGTCCTTTCGGCAGCTTCTTCAACGCTTGATCCACGATCTTCATGCTTTCGTACATCTCGCGGACGCGGACGCGATAGCGCGCATACACGTCGCCTTCCTTCTCGGTCGGAATCTCGAACTCGTACTGGTCGTATCCGAGGTACGGTCGCGCGCGCCGGACGTCGTACTGGACGCCCGCCGCCCGGAGGAGCGGACCCGTGAGACCGAAGCTGATCGACTCCTCGCCGGAGACCGCCCCGACCCCTTTCGTTCGGTTCACGAAGATCGGATTTTCGTCGAGCATTCCCTCCATCTCGGAGATCGTCTTCTTCCCCGATTCCATGAACCGGCGGACCTGTTCGTCGAAGTCGTGGGGGACGTCGCGGAAGAGGCCTCCGATGCGCGTGTAGCTCGTCGTCAGCCGCGCGCCGGTCACGTTTTCGAAGATATCGTAGAGTTTCTCGCGCTCGGTGAATGCCCAGAGCATGAGAGAGAAGGCTCCCAAGTCCATCGCCTGGAGGCCCACGCACAGGATGTGGTCGGCGATCCGGGAAAGCTCTGCGAGGATGATCCGGATCGTGGCGCACCTCGGCGTCACCTGGATCCCCATCATCTCCTCGACCGCAACGGCCAGGGCGATATTGTTGCAGAGCGGAGACATGTAGTTCATCCGGTCGGAGACGGTGACGGTCTGGTTGTAGCTCCGATACTCCGAGATCTTCTCGAATCCGCTGTGGAGGAATCCGATCTCCGCTTCCAGGCGGAGGATTCGCTCCCCGTCCATCTCGATGATGTTGCGAAGCGTTCCGTGCGTCGCGGGGTGCTGGGGACCGAAGTTCACGATCATCCGGCGCGCGCCGAGGTCGCCTTCGCTCTCCTCTTCGACCTCCAGCGGCGTCCTAGTGGGCCTTTCCATGGGCTTCCTTCGTGTAGCGGGGAAAATTCTGCCGTTCCCCCTCTCCGATGAGCGGATAGTCCTTCCGGAGCGGGCGGCCTCCGTAACTCTCGGGAAGAAGGATCCGCTTGAGATCGGGGTGTCCGCGAAACTGAAGGCCGAACATGTCGAAGGCCTCGCGCTCCGCCCAAGGAGCGGACTTCCAGAGCTTGGAGACGCTGTCGATCACGGGATCGGCCTCCGGAACGAACGCCTTCACTCGAAACCGCGCGTTCGACGCCGTCGAAGTCAGATTATAGACGACGCAGAATCGCTCGGGCATCCCCTGGTTGAGGTAGTCCACGCCGCAGAGATCCGCGAGCATGTCGAATCCCCCGTCGTTTCTGAGCCACTTCAGGAGGTCTACGATGCGGTCCCGTTTGACATGGACGAAGGGCTGTCCCGCGTGCTCGTGCGCGGAGATCACCTGCTCGGGGAACTTCTGCTGGAGAGTCTCGACGGCGGTCGTGGGGTCCACGCTAGTTTTTGGACGCGAACTTCTCGCGCTCCACGATCTGTTGGATTTTCATGATCGCGTCAATCACGCTTTCGGGGCGAGGCGGACATCCGGGGATGTAGACGTCCACCGGGATGAACCGGTCGATCCCTTGGATCATCGCGTAGTTGTCGAAAATTCCGCCGCAGGAGGCGCACGCGCCCATCGAGATGCACCATTTCGGTTCCGGCATCTGCTCCCAAATCTTGAGCAGCACCGGCATCATCTTGAGCGCGATGCGACCGGAGACGATCATGAGGTCGGACTGCCGCGGGGAGAAGCGGATCACCTCCGCTCCGAAGCGGGAGAGGTCGAACCGAGAGGCGAGGGTCGCCATGAGTTCGATCGCGCAGCAGGCGGTCCCGAACGGCATGGGCCACAGGCTGTTCTTGCGCGCCCAGTTGACGAGTCCTTCCACCCGCGTGGTCAGGGTCCCTTCCGGCAGCCAGCTTTCTACTCCCACTCCAAAGCCTTTCGCTTCACGACATAGACCAAACCGAATCCGAGAACGGCCAGGAAGACGCCGACTTCCATCAGCCCCGGCACGCCCAATTTCTTGTAGAGCACCGCCCAGGGGATCAGGAAGACCGTCTCGATGTCGAACAGAATGAACAGAATCGCCACGAGGTAAAAGTGGACGGAGAAACGTTCCTTGGTGGTCCCTACGGGATCGACGCCGCACTCGTAGGTCTGGTCCTTCTCCGGCCGACGCTTGCGCGGACCGAGAATATGGGAAAGAGACAGCATTCCCCCAGCGATCGCCACGGCGATTCCGGCATAGAGAGCGACCACCGTCCATTCCATGATTCGATCATTATAGGCCCCGGAGGGACGGCAGTCAAAAACTGTACGAAGGGCCAGAATCCTCTAGACACCGAAGGAGATTCTTCGCTCTGGGGTTGTGCCCCTTTCGCCGAGAGTCTGGAGCGAGTTGTTCGGGCGCATGAGTCCGGATCGCATCGCGGAGGTCGTCCGCGCAGACTCGCGGCCCCTCGGGCCCCGCCTTCCCGCGGATCGAGAGGATCCCGCGGCACAACCGCGGCGCCTCCGTGCGTTTCTCGAATCGCTCGGATGTCGGGTCGATGCCCTCGCCGATCCTGGGGCGCTCTACGCCCCCCAAGTGGTCTTGGGGAACATCGAAAACTACGTGGGAGTGGCCCGAATACCGGTGGGGTTGATCGGACCGCTGCGGATCAACGGGACCGCGGCGAGCGGCGACTTCTACGTTCCCCTCGCCACATCCGAAGGCGCGCTGGTCGCCTCCTACAATCGTGGGGCGAAGGCGGTCAGCCTCGCGGGAGGAGTGTCGGTCGTTTGCATCGCGGAGCGGGTCGGAAGAGCGCCCGGCTTCGTGTTCGAGAGCATGAGCCAGGCCGCCCGCTTCCTGGGTTTCTGCCTGGATCATCTCGACGAGATGAAATCGGTCGCCGCCGAGACGACTCGTCACGGCGCCCTGGCCGACGTGCGGATTGCCTGGGACGGGAACTGGGTGGTCCTGTTCCTGGAGTTCACCACCGGAGAGGCCGCGGGGCAGAACATGGTGACGATCGCCGCGGATGCGATCTGCCGCCGGCTCGTGGGCGCCGCTCCGGTCGCTCCTGCCGCTTGGGCGATCGACTCCAACTTGTCGGGAGACAAGAAGGCCTCTCATCAGTCCTTCCAAGGGGTTCGCGGAAAGCGCGTCATCGGGGAAGCGCACCTCCCTCGCGGAGTGGTCGAAGAGGATCTCCGGATCTCGTCCGCGGAGGTCGCGCGTTTCTGGCGGCTCTTCACCGCCTACGGAGTCAAGAGCGGGTCGATCGGCGTCCAGGGCCATTACGCAAACGCACTCGCCGCGATCTACGTGGCGTGCGGGCAGGATGTCGCGTGCGTCTCGGAGTCGTCCGTCGGATTCACGCGGATGGAAGACGGCCCCGACGGTTCGCTTCACGTTTCGGTCGACCTTCCCAATCTGATCGTAGGCACGGTGGGGGGAGGGACGGCCCTTCCGTCCCAGCGCGATTGCCTCGCTCTCCTGGGATGCACGGGAGAGGGCGGCGCTCGACGACTGGCCGAGATTTGCGCCGCGACCGCGCTGGCCGGAGAAGTCTCGGGAGCCGCGGCGCTCGCTGCGGGCCATTTTGCGCGCGCCCACGAGACCCTGGGCCGGAAGCGGTCAATTTGAGGCGCGCACCTATAAGTTGTTGCTTCATAGCGTGTTGTAAATCAAATTTCCGGTGAAAAATTTCACGATGCGCGGCGTTCCTAACTGCAAAGGACTGTTGGAAGGAAGAGTGATTGATGCCGCCTCGAGACCGACTGTACTACGAGATCGCCCGACAGCTGTGCCAGGCATCCGCGCTGGAGCGGCAGGGAGAGTTCGAGAAGGCGTCCTCGATCCGATCTCGCGTCGAGGCGGTCTGCGCTTTTCTTCAACAGGGATCGCAGCCCCAACCCGTGCCGTGCCCGGACCTCGGCGAAGGGCTCCGCCTCTTATGTCGCGCGGAGTATCTTCGTCGTCAAGGCAAGGGAGTTGAATCGGAGCGAGCCAGAGTTCTGGCGGAGCGGGTGCTGAAGGCGAGCTAGTATTTCGCGAGCTCGCTCATCGCCTCCAGGATGTCGCGAGACTGCGGCAGGATCTCGTCTTCGAGATCGGGGCAGTAGGCGACAAAGGTGTCCATCGCGGCGACGCGCCGGACCGGGGCGTCCAGCCACTCGAACAGCTCCGCCGCAATCCGGGCCGCAATCTCGGCGCCGTACCCCCACGAAACGGAATCCTCGTACACCACGAGGACTCGGCTGGTCTTCTTGACCGACTCCGCGATCGCGTTCCAGTCGTAGGGGCTGAGCGAGCGCAAGTCGATCACCTCGGCATCGATCCCGTGTTCCTCCTGCGCGCCCTTCGCCGCGACGAGAGATCGATGGACGGTGGCTCCGTACGTGATCAGGGTCAGGTCCTTCCCGGGACGCACGACCTTCGCCTTGCCGAAGGGGATCATGTAATTCGGACCCGGAGCCGCGCCCTTGTTGTAGGTCTGCCGGTAGAGATGCTTGTGTTCGAGGAAGAGGACGGGGTCCGAGCACCGGATGGCGGTCCGCAAGAGGCCGTTCGCATCGAGAGCGTTCGAGGGCATGATGACGCGGAGGCCGGGAATGTGGGTGAACAGACTCTCTCCGCACTGGCTATGGTAAATGGCTCCGCCCGTTAGGTAGCCCCCCACGGAGACGCGAATCACCATCGGGCATTCGAAGGCGTTGTTGGATCGCCATCGAATGAGGGCGACCTCATTCCGAATTTGCATCATCGCCGGCCAAATGTAGTCGAAGAATTGAATCTCGGGGATGGGCTTGAGACCGCGGAGGGCCATCCCGAGGGCGCGGCCGACGATGTTCGCCTCCGCCAGCGGAGTATTGAAGACGCGAACGCTCCCGAACTCCCGCTGCAGATTCGCGGTCAGCTTGAAGACCCCTCCCTTGCCTTTCACTTGCGCGAGGCTCTTCTCCCGGCTGCAATCCGCAACGTCCTCTCCGAAAACGACGACGCGGGGGTCGCGCGCCATCTCCGCGTGCAGACAGGCATTGATGAGATCCACCATCGTCTTGGGATCGCCGGAGGTCGGAGTCGCGGACTCGGTATCGAACGCCGAGGAGCAGGGATCGACTTCCGGCGAATACACGTAGAGGGCCGCCGTTTCCTTGGCGGGCTTCGGCGCCGTCAAGGCCTCCTCTGTGGCCTTCTCGATCTCGGCGTCGACGGAGGATCGAAGCTCTTCCAACTCCTGTCGAGTGGCGATCCCGTTTTCCACGAGGTATTCGGCGAAGCGAGGAAGGGGATCCCGCTCCGCCTCCGCCTCGCGCTCCCGGGGAGACCTGTAGAGCTTCTCGTCGTCGGAGAGGGAATGGGAATAGGGTCGGATGACCTTGGCATGGACGAGGGCCGGCCCTCGGCGCTCGCGGCACCACGCCGCGGCCCGTTCGAGTGTCGCGATACCGGCGAGGGGATCGCACCCGTCCACTTCTTCGACGAAGAGATTCGGGAATCCGGAGACCAACTTCGAGATGCTCGCCCCCGCGGTCTGGACCTCCACGGGCACCGAAATGGCGTATCCGTTGTCCTCGATGAGGTACAAGACCGGGAGTTTCAGATTGCACGCCGTATTGAGCGACTCCCAGAACTCGCCTTCGCTCGTGGTCCCGTCCCCGGCGGACACGTAAACGACGGAATCCGAAGCGAAGCCGCGGGCCAAGTCGGGACGGCCGAGGAGGTTGGCGCGGTAGGCCGCCTCGGCGCATCCGACGGCCTGGAGGAATTGCGTCCCCGTCGGCGAGGACTTTGTCACGAGGTTGTGGTCCCGGTGTCCCCAGTGGCTCGGCATCTGGCGCCCGCCGGAGGCCGGATCCGCCGCCGCCGCCGTCGCCTGCATCAGCATCTCGGTCGGCGTCACCCCGAGCATCAAGCATAGGGCCCGGTCTCGGTAGTAGGCGAAGAACCAATCGTGCGCCGGACGGAGGACCGCCCCTGCGGCGACCAAAATCGCCTCGTGTCCGGCCCCGGAGATTTGGAAAAAGATCTTGTTCTGGCCCTTGAGATGGATCTCTTTGTCGTCGAGGCGCCGCGAAAGCACCATCGTCCGATGCAGGCGGAGAAGGCGCGACCGCTCCAGGGCCGGGCGCCGATTCCGGGATTGCGTTCGAGTGCCCATCATCCGAGTCCGGTGGGAAGTGTACATTGCCCGGGGCGAGAGAAAAAGGGACAAACACAGATGTCTCAGAGAGGGGGACGCAGAGGGGGTCGGCCATCGGTGAGCCCGGGTTGCGCGTCCGAGGAATCTGCGGCTGCAGCGGCACTTCCGCTCCCTGACTCTTCTTTCTTGAAAGACCCGCATGGGGCCGACGTTGATCTTTTCTGCGATGTTTGCTCAGGAGGAGACGATGGCCGCTTCGGTCTCCCGGGAGGAACTGGGAATCCTGGCGCTCAACGGCGAGGTGTTCGTCCGCCAGATCTCGGGAGCGTTTGAGATCGAGCTCGACTACTCCGCCTCGAGCCTATTTCTCTTGGACGGCCTCGCCCGCGATCTCCGAGGGTTGGCCTCGGGGTGGTTGGGGGATCGCGAGCGGGACGTGGTATACGAGTGCGCCGCTCGGATGGGCTACTACATCGGAGAAGTGCTCTGCCGACACTTCGGGGGACGGTGGGTTCGAGCGGAAGGGCTCTTGCCCTATGTCGTCGATCTCGAAGGGCGGGATCTTCAGGTCCTGGACTGGGCCTGCAACGCCTTCGAGGGGATTTCGGGTGCCGTCTCCTCCGAGGCTCGGCAGATTCTCAAGTGCGCTGTGCAGGCGAACTAAGCTTTACCACGGCACGGGAGCGCCCCCCGCTTCGCAGATCTTCGCGATCATCTCGAGTTGGCAGACGGCGCACCACCGATCGTCCGTGGGCCGGTTGTTCATGTGACACGTGTCGGAGGGAATGACACGATTCCCTCGAGGTCGAGGCTCGCCGAGGATCCCGCGATCGATGAGGGCCTGCCACTTGGGCTTACGATCCGGAAGGTCGACGTTCGCTTCGTCGGCGTTCGATGCCAGCGCATGGTCGTATTCGTCCGCGAGGCGAGCGAAGGCATGGCCGAACTCATGGAGGAGGGAAACGGCGGTCACGGCGGCGGCGCGCCCTTCGGTGAATCCGAGAATTCCTGGAGAGAATTCCTTGGGCTCGCGAAACCGGAGATGGACCGTGCCGTCCAACGGTCCCTGCGGAAGGCCGCCGAGAATGGGATTCCCCTCCACATCGTAGGCCCGCGGAGAGGCGATCCCGGCCGCGATGTCCGAGGCGAATTCCGACTCGATCCGACAGTAGAAGAAGTCTCGATACCGGTCGATAGGAGATTGTCGGAACAGAGGACGGATCACGTCGAGTGTCGCTCCCGCGCCGGGCTCCACCGTGATCCCGATCCGTCGCATCCCAGCGGAACGCCGCACCGCCTCGCCTCCGGCTCGGAAATAGTCGGATTCGTACTTCCGACGATATCGCTCCGAGCCGTCGAGCTTGAGTCGATCGCGTAACGAGGCGGCCACGTCGGGACGGCGGTCCAGAGCGGCGTAAATCCTCGGCAGCGCATCGTCGCGTCCCGCGGTGTAGGCGGCCAGCGCGAGTTCGGCGGCCGCTCGGGGGTCGGGCTCCTCGGGGAGTCGCGCGAGGAGGATCTCGAGCAAATCCTTCGAGGGGAGAGATTGGAGCGCTTCCGCGGCGGCGCGGCGGACGTCGGGATCGACGTCGCGCAACGCGTCGACCAGAGCGCGATAGACTTCGGGCCCTTGGAATCGGGCGAGCGCCGAGGCGGCGTGCGTCCGCATCGAGGCGTCGGAGTTCGCCGCGAGAATCTCGAGCAGCGCGGCCATGGCGCCGTCCCCGCCGATCGTCCCGAGCGCACGAACCGCTACGTCCTTGGCGGCCGGATGGGCGGCGCCGCGGATCATCGCCGCGAGTTTCGGCACCGCCTCGGCCAGCCCGAACCACGAGACGAGTTCCGCGGCCCCCGCCGCGACGAAGAGCTCGTCCTCCAAACGCTCCAAGAGCCACGGTACGTCCGATTCGTAGAGGGAGGGCGGCGCGGCGCGGAGTTCGTCGTAGGTCCGGCGGTCTCGGACGACTACCGCTCGACCCAGCTTCCGGAGCAGCTCCTGCAGTTTGCCACGGTCCGAGTCCGATCGGCCGTGGCGGACTAGAGGACGTCGTGGGCTACCCTTCGACGATTCCGAATCCTCGACCTTGGTCTCCGGAGGGCGATCGATCCGAGGGGAAAGGCCCGGCCGCCGACACCGCTCCCAAAGAATCGAGGCCGCGAGGACCAGCAGGATGGAGGCCGTGGCGATCGCGAGAGCGTGATTCCGGTTCACGGAAGTTCTACGTCGGCGAACTCAAAGGGGATCTTCCAATTCTTCCAGCGAACGACGAACTTGGATTCGCAAGCGACGATCTTCGCGTTTTCCGGGATGTCGGTTGCGAGAACCTCGACGGTAACCCGATCCACGGCGACGGCAGATGTCGTGATGCGGACGGGATAGCGGCCTCCTCGGTCGTCGACGAAACTGAGACCCTGGTGGTGGTCCGGCATCGTGAACTCTCCCTCCGGTCGGGGTCCCTCGAGAACCGCCGAAAGTCCCCGTGCGCCCCGTTTCAGCTTCGTTACCGTCAGCTCTCCTCCCTTGGACGAGGAGGGGAGCTGTTCGAGGCCTTCGATCCGTACCGGACGCGTCTCCGCGATGAACGTCGCTTCGCGATAGCCCTTCAGGGATCGGATCCGCTTCGCGCCTCCGTTGGGATACGCCAATCGGACGGTGGCCACTTGGGCGCAGATCGGTTTTCCCAAGAGCCGCTCCTCCTTCGGCAGCGGGCCATGTTTTTCGAGGAGACTCTGTCCCGTGTCGTCATTCGCCTCCGTGACGACCGCGACCGGACTCAGCGATGCGGGCGCTCCCACGGGAGTCCACGCCAGCCAGAGCGTGATCGTCAGGCGCCGCTCCGGGGAACGGTCGAAGGAATGGCTTCGGGTGAGCTGGACGTGGGTAAGGAGATGGTGGAAGGGACCGGAGTCGTTCCAGGGCATCGTCGACGGAGAGGCGGGGACGACTTGGACGCTCTTGGAAAACGTGGCAAAAAGAAGACGGGCACCTCCGTGAGCCTTGAGGACCTCATGGACGGCCTCGAACGCTCCGAGTTTTCCTCGTTGGAGAGTGACGCGGGTGTCGGCGAGGCGCGGGTCCACCTCGAATTCCATTCCCGACTGGCGCGAAATCTCGGCCAAAAGCGTCTTGAGTGGGCGCTCCTGTCCGACAGCCATTTCGACGGTGGGCCGGCGGCGAAGCGTCTCTTCGATGTCCTGCTGGATCCAGAGGAGCAACGCGATCATGCGCGGGATTATACCTCGAGGATGTCCGATTTCGGATATCCGACGACATTGGCCAGGTCGGATTAGGGTTTCAGGAACCGCTCCCGGAGCTCCTTGCGGGCGTAGTCGAGGAGGATGGCCCGGATACGGGTCCGTGCCTCCCCCTCTCGGGTCTTCATCGCCTCCGCGAGGAGCGGCGCGATCGAGGGGCCCAAGGCGGGCAACCTCTCATTAGCCGCCTGGCGTCCGAAGGGATCGTCTTTGAGGAACTGGGCCAGATATTCTTCGAATAGTTTTCGTAACCGTTCACGCTCCCCTTGCACCGCAGTCTTCGTGAGCTGCGCTCACCCATGGGGATGAAACGGGTACGGGGAGTTTCGAGGCATTATCGGGGTCGCAGACCGTTTTTCGCGGCTGTTGCGCACCAACCAGTTACAGCGAGTTTCGGGGTACAGGCGCAGCGGTGAACCCCGGTAGAGTCTCAGAAGACTCTAACGGGGTGAAAGAGACCCCGTGAACGCATATGAAAAAGGGTAACTGTTCGGGGGGCGGTTTGCGAGAGGCGGCCTCTCGCTGAGGAGCGCGAAGATCCTCCATAAGGAAAGCAGGAAGCCAAGAATCCCGCATCCCTCTTGCCCTTCCTGGTTTCATGGTTTCCTTATGGTCTTGGGTTGCGGCTCCTCGCGTTGAGACCTGGGGGTTTCGACGCGGGAACGCCTACGAAAAAGGTATGCGATCACTCGGGTCCGGAGGAGACCGCGAATGCCGCCGATTTCTTCCCTCGGACGAGTCGATCCGCTTTTCCCTCGAGAGTTCCTCGCGCTTCTCTTTGCCACCTCCCCGGCCCCAGTCCTTCAGCGATGTCGAGTTAGGGCAGGCGGAGAGGCCGATTGTCCATCGAATCTTGGCTGCCGTGTCGTTCCGGCGATGACGCATACAGAATGGGAAGTCCGGAACCGTGACGGCCGGCGGCGGGTATAATAGGATGATCCCCATGGCGGACGCGACCCGAGTCCAAGATCCCCTCGTCGGAACGAAGCTGGGAAGCTGCGTCCTCCGCCGCAGACTGGGCGCCGGAGGAATGGGGACCGTCTATCTCGGCCATCACGAGGGTCTTAATAAACCCGTCGCGGTCAAGATCCTCTCTCCCGATCTCATGAAGGAGGGAACGTATAAGGATCGGTTTCTCCGCGAGGCGCGGACGGCGGCCAAGCTGGACAATCCGAACGTCGTCACGGTGTACGATGTCGGCGAGTCGAGCGGTGTGGCCTACATCGTCATGCACTACGTCGAGGGACGCAGCCTCGACGCCGTCCTTCGCGAGCGAGGGAAACTCACGACGAAGGAGGCGCTCCAGATCGCCCGCCGTGTTGCGATCGCGTTGGGAGCGGCCCACAAGCTGGGGATCGTTCATCGAGACGTCAAGCCCGCGAACATCCTGATCTCCAAGGACGGATTGGTGAAGGTTGCGGACTTCGGGCTCGCCCGTGACGTCTCGGGGGGAGAGAAGTCGCTCTCCCAGACGGGCGAGATCGTCGGGACGCCGAACTACATGGCGCCCGAACAGGCCTCCGGCGGAAAGATCGACGGCCGGACGGATCTCTATTCCCTGGGAGCGACGCTCTATCATTTGGTGACCGGGCAGGTGCCGTTTGCCGGGACTTCGGCGCTCTCGATCGTCGTGAAACACCTGAACGAGACCCCCGCGCCTCCGGAAAAGCTCGAGGCCTCGATTCCGAAGCATGTCTCGGCCTTGATCCTCCGATTGATGGCCAAGAATCCCGCCGAGCGTTTCGCTTCCGCGGAGGAAATGGTACGCGAGCTGGACGCTATCGGAGGGGCAACGGCCCGCAAGATCGTTGCGCCTCCCAAGAAACGATCGCGCTGGCCGATCCTTGCCGCCGCTGCGGGGGCGGTGGTGCTGCTGCTCGCTTTCGGCTATTTCGTGTTCCGGCCGAAGACTCGCGCGGTCCCGGATACGACACCGGGATCCGTCGACGCCCACGATGACCTCCTGCGCAAACTCTGCGCGAATCGAGATCCGGAGGAGCAGAAGGAAATCCGAAGTCTCGACAAGGCGCTCCATGCGGTGCTGGAGGACTTCGACCGGGAAGACGTGGCGGCCGCTCGGTCCCACTTCGAGGCGTGGCCCGCCATCGCCGAGAAGGGCGACCTCCGGAAAATGAAGGCGGCTCGGTTCGGCGACGCGTCCGTCACGGCGAAGTCCGCCGAGGTACAGGCCATCGTACTTCCGGAAGGCGCGAAGCGGGCGGTCATGAACGTCTCCGTCCCGGGAGGGAGAATCCTGGAGCTCGCTTGGGCCAAGGCGAAGGATCGATGGGTCCTGCCCACCCCGGCCTTCATGGTGGAGCACCCGGACCGAATTCGACGCCTCGTCGCGATGCACGATAGCCCCGATCGAAAACAGGCGGTCGAGGAGCTGGACAAGCGCCTCCATCTCTTGGAAGAGGCCATCCGGTGGGAGAAGTGGGGAGAGGTGGTCAACTATGTTTCCATGCCCGAAAGGATGGGCAACCCGCAGGCCTACAAAGAGCACGTGAAGGGGTTCTTCCGGTTGATCTTCCAGAAGCGAACGGCGGCGGAGATCCAATCGATCGAACCCGTGCGGATGGAATTCGCGGCGAAGGGGAATTCGCTCGAGGCGAAAATGGTCGTGTGGATCCGAATCGCCCCCAAGGAATCCGGAGAGACGCACGACGCGCCCGGGGAACTTCACTGGATCTGCACGTCCGCGGGATGGAAGCTGCGAGGGCCGCCTCGCGACAGATAGTCAGCGCGTCCTCGCCAACCACACTCGGAGTTCTACCTGGAGATGAACGAAGGATTCGTCCAGGGTTCGACGAATCCGTTCGTACTCTTCTCCGGAGGCAGCCGCAGGCACGTGGATAGGATCGCCGTACTTGATCGCGATGCGGCTGTAGGGGCGGGGGAGCGCGGTTCGGTCCCAATTCTTGAGTTCGACGGCGTCTTCCGCGACGATCCCGACGGGGAGGATGGGCTTCCCGATCGCGCGCGCCGCCACAACGACGCCGGGCTTGGCCACGCCCGCGGGCCCTCGGGGACCGTCCACGATCATCGACGTCGTCCGCCCCCGTCGCCCCAGCTCGATGAGTTCGAGAAGGGCGGTTGCGCCTCCGCGAGATGAGGATCCACGGACGACGAGCGTGCCCAATCGCCGGCAGACGCGAGTGACCATCTCCCCGTCGCGGCTTCGGCTGACCATGACCGCGCCTCCGCGTCGCCGATAGTGCCAAGCGACGAAGAGAAAGTTCTTGTGAAGGAAGGCCGCGACCTGTCCGTACTCGAACAGTTCGCGCTCGCGTTCGGGGTTGAGGAGACGCACGCGGCAGGTGGAAAACCAGGACTCGAGAAGCGGAGGGACGAGCGCCGCCGCGGCGCCGGCGGCGAGCCGCGTGCTCCAAGGGTATTCCGGCTCCATGTGAGGCGGTCAACATACCGTCAATCCGCCGAGTCCGAGAGGAATTTCTGGCCAAGGGAATCGCATGGGGTACAATCGTTCCGCTTATGGGAGCGGAGGAATACCTGCGCGTCGGCGAGCTGCTGATCGAAGAGGGAGTGTTGACTCAGGAGGACGTCGAGCGGCTCGTCGCGCAAGCGGGCCTCAAGGGCACCGCGCTCGCCGCTCTTCTCGAGCAGGCGCACCATGTCCGCAGGGCCGATCTCGCCCTGTTCCTCGCGTCCGACTTCGTCGTTCCCAAGATCGAAGATCTCCGGAAATTCGATCTCTACGAAGAAGCGGCCCGCGCCGTGCCCGAGCCGCTCGCTCGCCGCCACGGAATCGTTCCGCTGGCGAAAATGGGGAACGTTCTTTGCATCGCGCGGCCGTCCTTCGACGACAAGGGCGGCATCGCCGAATTGCGCGCCTCCACGGGACTCCGGGTAAAGATGTTCCAGGCGGAGGAGGAGCAGATTCGCGCGGCCCTGGATCGCATCTACGGAAGGGGGACCGTCGAAATCCCGCCTCCCCGCGCAGCGAGTCAAACGAGTCGGGCCATCCCCCCTGCTCCCGAGGAAGTGTCCGAGGGAATCCCCCTGATCGCCATTCCCGACGACCCGGACAAGACTCCGGTGTTGAAGTCCCGAGTCGAAGAGGTCGTTCTGGAGCCGGCCCCGGCCCCGGTGCTCGAAGCGATTCGAGTCTCTCCGGAAGAGGGGGCAGGTCGTTCGTCGGAAGGGAATTTCGCCTTGGAGTTCGAGGAGACGTTTCTCGGACTGCGGCCATTCACGCCGATCCGGATGGCCTAGAGAGCCTTTCCAGAATCCGCTCGATTTCTTCTTGCTCCTTCTCGGTGACGCTTCCGCCGGCGAAACGCACTCGGTAAAAGAGCTCGGTCACCCGATCGATGGCCGAGTCGTCGCACGCGGCACGCGCCTGGCGCGCGAACTCCCATCCGGTCTGGCCCGAGGACTTGCGGAATCCCCGACGTCCGAGGATCCAGAGAAAGTCCTGGTAAAAGTCGACCGTCGAGACGGCTTGAAACCCCACCAGCGACTGACGGATCCGGCGACGTCGCGCCGCCGGAAGAAGGAGATAGCCGCCGAACAGCAACCCGAGGAGCAGGGCGGCGCCGATTCCCACCACGGGGCGGGCCACTGTTTTCCCGGCCTCGCGGAGCCCGCGCCATCCGGCGGAGGCGAGGCCGCCCTGCTCGCCGATGCCGTACTCGAGAAGGAGGCGATCCCAACTCCTTCGCGCGGGGGTCTCCATCGGGGTCGGATTCGGTACATCCTTTTTTCCGCTGGCGACTGGCTCTCCGGTCGGGGGAGCGATCGCATCGGGAGGCGTCGGATCGTAGGGGATCCATCCGGCGTCGCCGAAGTCCACCTCGACCCAGGCGTGGGCATCGGAGTTTCGCGCGAGGAAGCGGCGCGCCGTCGGGTCGTACTCCTTGAGCAGAAAGCCGGTGGCGAGGCGGCAAGGAATGCCCGCGCCCCGAGCGAGGAGAGCGAACGCCGTGGCGAAATGCACGCAGGTCCCTTCCCGGCTCCGGAGGAGGAAGTGCTCGGCGGGGTCCGTCCCCGGCGGAGAGACGAAGGCCGCCATTCGGTAGGCGAATCCGCCTCGCCGCATCCAGGCCAGCAGCGCCTCGAGCTTCTCCTTCTGGGTCTTGGCCGCCCTCGTCTCTCGAACGGAAATCGAGCGAAGCGAGTCGAGACCCGGAGGAAGTCGGCGGTACCGGGGCTCGGAGGGAGTGGAGACGATTCGGCTCACGTCGACTTCCTGCGGGATGCGGCTCGCAACCTCGTAGTTCACGGCTTCGCGGGCGGGTTTCGCGAGGAAGAGGATTCCGGATGAGTCATACCGGACGTCCGCCAGCCGGATTCGGGTCGGCTCGGGAAGCGCGAAGAGAAGACCGTCGGTCACGGGCTCCAGCCGGATCCGCTGTGTCACCGCGCGGCCCGTTGCGGGCTTCCTCAAAGGGATATCGCTCCAGCCGGCTCCCGCGATCGGTCGCTTGTCGAATCGTGCCGACCACGCGCCCTTCTCGTACTGATCGAGGACGGCGCCGCGGAGATAGGCGGTTTTCTCCGTGGGGGAGTCCTCCAGCTCGAGCGAGAGGACGACACGCGGGTCCTTCTTGAGCGCGGAGAGATGGGTCAGAGTAACGTAATCCGACTGGCTTGGAACGCCCGTGCGCGCGGTGTCGCGGCTCGCGATGGGGTCGCCATCGGGCGCCGGACCTGTCGGAGGTTTCGGTGCGTCGGACCCTCGATGGACACCGCCGGCGGAAGGCGCGTAGGGAAAGAGTCGGCGCGGGAAGAGGAGAAAAACGGCGGCGCCGATCTCCAGCGTCACCGCAAGTTGGAGAAGCGCGACCCACGCCCATCGAGGCGAGGTTCGACCGCACCGGAGGAGGGAGAGACGCACGAAGGCGAGGATGGTGGCCGTAAGGCTGATGAGGAACAGGGGGGCGAATCGAGCCGAAGGCGCGAAGGCTCCCGCGATCATGAAGAGGGACAGGTCGATGATGGCGAGAGTCCAGAGATCGTGCTCGGTCTTCGCGCGAGAGATCGCGAAGATCGCGGCGTTCCAGGCGAGGAAGCGCGCGATATGAATCGTAGGATCTCCGTGATCCGCGCGGAGTTGCCGGAGGAGAAAGGTGAGGAAAACCGCCGCTCCCGAGGCGATGAGCGCGATCTTGGCGACCGACGGGAGGAGCAGGTGCCGGTGGCGTCGCTCGAAAAGAAGGCTCCAAGCGCAGGCGGCGGTGAAGCCCCCCAGGAACCGGAGATCGGGACCCAAGGCCGCGAAGAGGGCGGCTAGGACTCCTAGATACGCGGCGGCGCGGATCGCGAAATCCCTGGAGACCGGCGTGATGTCGTAGTGGTTCACGCCTCCTCCCTCGTCAGGAAGCGCATCGACGCGCGGATTTCCGCCGGCGACAGGACCACGGCGCGGCCTTCTCCGGCCCATCCGGGGAGCGGCGTATCGCCGCATCGGAGGACGAAGTAGGCCTCGTCGGGGGACCCGTTCTGCCGGTGCAGCAGATCGGCCAGAGGGGCGCTCCGGTTCGGTCGAAGCAGCGCGAGCGTCGCGTACAGATCCATCGGCGCCCCGCGGCCCGGCTCGGCATCCTGGACGACGAGATCGGGGACGAGAACGCGCACGCTTACGGAATACCGCTCGGCCAGAAGGGTCTCGGCCAGCGCGGCGGCGAAACTGATCGCCCGTTCCAGGCGGTTCGCGCGGCGGGCGTCGGGAAGATAGGTTTCGAGGAGCAGGACGGCGCGACGGACGCGGGTCGCCTCGAACTCGCGGACCAGGAGTCTCCCCGGCATGCGCGCCGACATCTTCCAGTGGATGTGGCGGAGATTGTCCCCGGGGCGAAATTCGCGAAGCCCCGCGAATTCCTGCTCCCCGACGGTGTGCTCCGCGGGCTCCATGTCGAACGTCTCGAGGCGAGCCAGGAGGGCCGACATCGCGCGTCTCATGAGGATCGCCCGGCGCGGGAAGACGAGGATCTCGTCGCTCGTCGGTACCTCCGCTCGCGACGTGGCGAGCCCGGGCGGAAATTCGGAAACGATGCGCAGGGGGCCAAGGAGCGCGCGTCCTCGCTGGAGGGCGATCGTCGGAACGCCGATCGTAACGCCTTCGCCCGGCCCCGCGTACGCGAGAGAAGCGGGGGGAGGTTGAACAGAGACCGGACGGTTCTCGTGGGAAACGCGGTCCTGGAAGCGGAGCGCGAAGGCGGGGACGAATCTCTTGCCGTTGCGGACCCGGAGCCGAAGCTCGAAGGGTTCGCCCGCGAAGACGGCCTCGGGGAGGATCCGTTCGATCTCCAGTTTTCGTGGAGTGAGAAAGGTGAGGACCAGGGAGGACGCGAAGACTCCGCCGAGCGCCGAGAAAATCAGGAAGAGGAGGTTGTTCCCTTTGACGACCGCGGCCGTGCCCACGGCGGCGAGGAGGAGGAGGAACACGAATCCGCGAAGGTGGATCCGGAGCGTCGCGCGCACGAAACCTTTCCTCCGACTACTGGGGAACCGGGACCTCCTGCAGGATGCGTCCGAGGATCTGCCGGCGATCGTCTTGCGATCCCCGCGCCCTCCGTTCGATGACCCGATGCGCCAGGACGACCGGAGCGACGGCCTTGA
>CAZGKV010000015.1:0-72865 GCA_964526305.1 uncultured Planctomycetales bacterium
AAGATCCTCGTCGCCAACCGCGGGGAGATCGCCCTCCGGATCATCCGCGCCTGCCGCGAGATGGGGATCGCGACCGTCGCCGTCTACAGCGAAGCGGACCGCTGGGCGCACTACGTGTCCCAGGCGGACGAGGCGCATCTCCTCGGCCCCCCTCCGGCACCGGAGAGTTACCTCCGGATCGATCGGATTCTCGAGATCGCCCGGAAAACGAAGACCGAGGCGATCCATCCTGGATACGGATTTCTTTCGGAGAATGCGGACTTCGCCCAGACCTGCACGGAGGCCGGGATGCGATTCATCGGCCCCCCGGCCGAGGCCATCCGGCGGATCGGAAACAAGATCCAGGCTCGACGGCTCGCGGAGCAGCACGGGATCCCGGTCATCCCCGGCGACAGCCGCCCCGCGGTCGAGGACGCCGTCCTCGCCTTCGCCCGAAAACATCGCTTTCCCGTGCTCCTGAAGGCCGCTTCGGGAGGAGGCGGCAAGGGGATGCGCGTGGTGCGAAAGCGCGGCGAGCTCGAGAAGGCGTTCCGCGAGGCGTCGAGCGAGGCCCAGTCTTCCTTCGGAGATCCGACGCTCTTCATCGAAAAATATGTCGAGAGACCCCGCCACGTCGAGATTCAGATTCTCGCCGACAACCGGGGAAACGTGGTGCATCTCGGGGAGCGGGAATGCTCCATCCAACGACGCCATCAGAAGCTGGTCGAGGAGTCGCCCTCGGTGGCCGTGGACGCCGACCTTCGCGAACGGATGGGCGCGACGGCGATCCGGATCGCCAAGCTCGTCGGCTACAGAAACGCCGGGACGTGCGAGTTTCTCCTCGACGCGAAGGGGAGGTTTTACTTCCTCGAGGTCAATACCCGCCTGCAGGTGGAACATCCGGTGACCGAGATGGTCACGGGCATCGATCTCGTGAAGCAGCAGATCTCCGTCGCGGCCGGAGAGCGGCTCCCGTGGAGGCAGGACGGAATCCGATGGAGCGGCCATGCGATCGAGGCGAGGATTTGCGCGGAGGACCCGGACCTCCATTTCGCCCCGTCGACGGGGCAGGTCTCCGCCGTGCGTTTCCCCTCCGGGCCTTTCGTGCGGGTGGACAGCGACCTGGTCCCCGGAGCCTCCGTGCCGGTCTACTACGACTCGATGATCGCCAAGCTGATCGCCTGGGCGCCGGACCGAGACGGCGCGATCGGGAGAATGGTCCGGGCCTTGAGCGAATTCACGATCGTGGGGGTCTCGACCACCCTTCCCTTTCATCAGAGGCTCTTCTCCGACCGCCGATTCCGGGCGGGACGCATTCATACTGCGTTTCTGGAGACGGAGTTCGAGCGGGGATCTCCGCCGGGTCCGCGCGCTCGGGAGGCCGCGCTCCTCGCGGCCGCGCTGGAATTCCAGCGCCGGCAGCACCGGACCCCGAAGTTCGCCAGTCCGCGTCCTCTCTCGGCGTGGAAGACGGAGCTTCGGGAACCTCGATGAGGACCTTCGCCCACCTCGGCTCTCGACACTTCGAGATCTCGATCGCGTCGGAGCGAGGGAGATTGGTCCTTCACGTCGACGGCCGCCGCTGTGAAGTTTCCCTGGACGACCGCCCGAGCCCGATCCGATCGGCCTATGTGGACGGTCGCCTGGTGGAGTTCGGGTGGAGTCGGAGCGACGGAACGTATCGGATCCGGATCGACGGGGCGGAATACGAAGTAATCCTTCGGGACCCGGGAAGCGAATCGGTGGCGAAGGCGGCCCGGAGCGGCGCCGCCCCGGCCCGAGTCGAAGTGCGGGCTCCGATCCCGGGCCTGGTGAAACGCGTGCTCCTTCGAGAGGGCGAGCCCGTAAGGCGAAATCAGGCGGTTCTCCACGTGGATGCGATGAAGCTCGAAAACGAGATCGCCTCTCCCCGCGACGGAACGATGGGTCCCCTCTCCGTCCGGGAAGGTCAGACGGTGGAGAAAGGTCAGCTCCTATTCGTCGTCGGATGATATAGAAATAGCCAGGCTTCTTTTATATCATAGGCCCATGGAAGAGCCCGGGAAGTTCCCGTTCACTCGAGGACTTCATCCGGAGGGCTACCGCTCCCGGCTCTGGACAATGCGCCAGTATGCCGGGTACGCCACCGCCGAAGAGACCAATCGACGCTACAAGTTCCTCCTGGAGAGAGGCCAGACGGGGCTCTCGATCGCCTTCGATCTTCCCACCCAGATGGGATACGACCCCACGGATGCCCTGGCGAGAGGGGAAGTCGGCAAGGCCGGGGTATCGATCTCGACCCTCTCCGACATGGAGCACCTATTCGACGGCATCCCGCAGGACCGAGTGACGGTGTCGATGACGATCAACGCCACCGCGATGATCCTCCTGGCATTGCATGTGGCCGCGGCCGAGCGGCGGGGCCTGCGACCCGAGGCCCTCGGCGGAACTGTTCAGAACGACATCCTCAAGGAGTTCGTCGCGCGCGGGTGCTATATCTTTCCACCCTCTCCTTCGATGAAGATCGCGGTCGATGTCATCGAACATAGCTGCCGCCACCTTCCGGAGTGGAACTTCATCAGCGTTTCGGGGTACCACATCCGCGAGGCGGGCGCGACGGCGGCGCAGGAATTGGGATTCACCCTCGCCAACGGCATCGCCTACGTCGAAGAATCCCTCCGGCGGGGATTGGACGCGAACTCGCTCGGCCGCCGGATCAGCTTTTTCTTCAACGCCCATTCCAACTTCTTCGAGGAAATCGCCAAGTTCCGCGCCGCGCGAAGACTTTGGGCCATGATCATGCGCGACCGGTTCGGGGCGACCGATCCTCGGGCGCAGATGTGCCGATTCCACACGCAGACCGCGGGAGTCACCCTATCGGCCCAGCAGCCCCACAACAACGTCGTTCGCGTGGCTCTTCAGGCGCTCTCGGCGGTCCTCGGAGGAACTCAGTCCCTGCACACGAACGGCATGGACGAGGCCCTCGCCCTTCCCACCGAGGCGGCCGCCAAGCTGGCTCTCCGCACCCAACAAATCCTCGCTCACGAAATCGGGATCCAGGACGTCGCGGACCCGCTCGGAGGTGCCGGACATCTCGAGTCCGAAACGGAACGACTCGAGGGAGAGGCGACCCGGCTGATCGAGGAAATCGACCGTCGGGGAGGCGCCGCCTCCAGCATCGACTTCGAGCGGCAGGAGATCGAGAAGAGCGCGCTCGCGGAGCAGCGCGCCATCGAAGAGGGGCGCAAGATCGTGGTCGGGGTCAACCGCCATGTCGAGACGGAGCCGCCCGCTCCGATTCGAACGCTCCGGATCGCGCCGGAGCTTCATGCCAAGCGCGCCCAAGAGGTGGAAGAGGTCCGAGGAACGCGGGACCCCGGCCCGTGGACGCGCGCGATGGACGACCTCCGCCGAGCCTCGGACCGAAACGCGAATCTCGTGGCACCGGTGATCGAAGTGGTGAAGGCCGGCGCGACGCTCGGCGAGATTTGTTCCCTCCTGCGGGAACGATACGGATCGTACGACCCCGTCCGATGAGACACGCGTTTCCCATCGTCCTGTGCGGAGCAGCGGCCGCAGCCGCCCTATTCGCGGCCCTGAGGATCGGAGAGCCCGCGGCCGCCCGCCGGCCCGATCCATGGCTGACCTCGTTCCGAGCCCGAAGCCTCAACGCCCGACTCCTCTCCGAGTCTGAAGATCTCTCCCAGCACTTTCCCATCCTGGAGTGGCGAGAAGGATTCCGAGAACGAGGCCTCCTCCGCGCACCGATCCGCGAATACCTGGTGGAGGATGTCCGCGTCCAGATCGTGTCGTTTCCTCCGGGCCGTTCCCCGGAGAACTGGATCGAGACGGGCAAGGTGCGCGACTCGGACACGAAGCGAGTCTACTTCGTCGAACTCGTCGGCCGATTCCTTCTCCTGTTCCACGACGTCCAACGGACCCCCTTCGGATTCCCGCGGAGCGTCCCCGAATCTCTCCGAAACCGGATTCTCGACGCCTTTCGCTTCGCCGCCGGAGAATGACCGTGGGGAATTTGCTTGCCCTTCACTTCCCTCGTGCATATAATCTGCGCCCATTCCGGGGTAGGAATTCGGGTTCCAAAACGGAGGAGCTATGGCGCTCAACGCCGAGGAGATCGCAGTCAAGGTGATCGAGATCGTCAGCAAGCAGCTGGGCGTCGCCAAGGAGAAAATCACGCGCCAGTCCTCCTTCGTCAACGATCTCGGCGCCGACTCCCTCGACACCGTAGAGCTGGTCATGGAAATCGAGGACGCGTTCGATCTTTCGATCCCCGACGAAGCGGCGGAGAAGATCCAGACGGTCGGGGACGCCATCAAGTACATCGAGGACCACCTGCGTGAGAAGAAGTAGGGTCGTCATCACCGGTCTCGGGTGCATCACCCCCCTCGGCAACGACCCCGACACGTACTGGCGCAATCTTCTCGCGGGCCGCAACGGCGTCGGCCCGATCACGAAATTCGACACCGCCGGCATGCGCGTCACGTTCGGCGCCGAGGTGAAGAACTTCAATCCGGGCGAGTGGATGGAAGCGAAGACCGTCGGCGAAATGGATCCCTTCGCCCACTACGCCATCGCCTCGGCGACCCAGGCGATCCGGGACGCGAAGCTGGATCTCTCGAAGTGCGACCGCTGGCGCATGGGCTGCATCGTCGCCTCCGGCATCGGAGGGCTTACCGAGATTCAGGAGCAACACCGCCGATACCTGGAGAGAGGTCCGACTCGCACCGGTCCCTATTTCGTTCCCAAGATGATGATCAATGCCGCGGCGGGAAACGTCGCGATTCATTTCGGTCTGGGGGGCCCCAACTGGGCGGTCGCCAGCGCCTGCGCCTCCGCGAACCACGCCATGGGATGCGGCCTGCGCGCGATCCAGGCGGGAGACGCCGACGTCATTCTGGCGGGGGGCGCCGAGGCGGCGCTGACCTATCTCGGCCTCAACGGTTTCGCGAACATGCGCGCGCTTTCCACTCGAAACGACGCTCCCGAAAAGGCGTCGCAACCCTTCGACAAGAACCGCGACGGTTTCGTCCTGGGCGAAGGCGCGGCGATCTTCGTCTTCGAAAAGCTGGAGCATGCCTTGACCCGGAATGCCCGAATCTACGCGGAGGTGCTCGGGATCGGCAACACGGACGACGCGTACCATCTCACGGCGCCGGATCCGGACGGATCCGGAGGCGCCATGGCGATGAAGTTCGCCATTCAAGACGCGGGACTCCGCCCGGAGCAAATCTCGTACATCAACGCCCACGGGACATCGACACCGCTCAACGACAAGATCGAGACCGTGGCGATCAAGAAAGTTTTCGGCGACCGAGCCAAGAAGATCCCGGTGAGCTCGACCAAATCGATGGTCGGACATCTCCTCGGAGCGGCCGCGGCCGTCGAGATGCTCGCCGTGGTGAAGTCGATCCAGGAAGATCAAATCCATCCCACGATCAATTACGAAACCCCCGATCCGGAGTGCGATCTCGATTACGTTCCGAACGAATCGCGCCGCGTCTCCGTCGAGTATGCGATGTCCAATTCGCTCGGCTTCGGCGGGCACAACTCCGCGGTCGTCGTCGGAAAATACCAACCCTAGTTGCGTTTTTCTCTTTCCCCCCCGTTTGCGGATTGACGGCTCGAGTTCGCGTGCTATACTTCCCGTGAAGCCGGGGTCTTTGAGAGTGAGAGAGGCGGCGATGATCGCGGCAGGGCTTCCCGGAATTATCTTCTAATCTTCCCTCGATCCTCCACTACTCTCTCGCGCCCCGCTCGGGGAGAAGTGAATGGGTTTCGCGCTCGAGCGCGTGTGGCCGCTGCTGAACGCGGACCTCCTTCGAATCCTCGGCCCCGAAAGGTATGAGACGTGGATCTCCCACGTCCGGCTCCTCCGACTCGATCTGGACGAGCTCCTCGTGGGAGTCGCCGGCTCTCCGGAACGGAATCGCATCCTCGCTCTGGCCGGAGGACCCGCCGGCGAGTGCCTCCGGCGGATCACCAACCGCAAGACGCATCTCGTCGTGGTTTCCGAACCTGCGCTCTTTTCGAGCCCTCGCCCCGGCGGGACCTCGCTTCCGGAGCGGTCGTTCGAGACGTTCTGCGTCGGTCGATCCAATCGGCTGGCCGCTCGTGCCGCGCTCAGATTCGCCGACGGCTCCTGCCCCAGCCTCATCCTCGCGGGTCCTTCCGGTTCCGGGAAAACGCACCTCCTGCGCGCGGTCGAGCAGGATCTGCGGCGCCGCGTCCGAACGCCCGCGCTTCTGGTGACGGGAGAAGAGTTCGTCCGACAGTACGGCGACGCTCGGGAACGCGGCCAGGAAGCGGGGTTTCGCCGGCGTTGCCTCGGCACGAGCGTCTGCCTATTCGACGATGTCGACTTTCTCTGCGAACGCATCGAGCCTCAGGAGGAATTCCTGAGGATCTACCTGGCCCTGGTGGAGAGTGGGAAACGGGTGGCCCTGACCTGCACGAAACCGCCGAGACTGCTGGAGGGACTCACGCGATCTTGCCGCGCGCATTTGCGGGCCCATGAGGAAGTACAGCTCGATCGTCCGGACGCCTCGACGGCGTTCGAAATCCTCCGCGCCCGCGCGCCGGAAGCGCCCGCCGGGACCCTCGAGGTCCTTTCGCGGGAGATCGGCTCGAACCTCCGAGATGCCCTCACCTGCCTCGAACGGCTCCGCTCGTCCGGGCCGCCCACGCCCACCCGAGCCCGCGCCTTCCTGCGCGACTGGCGCGTGCGCTGGAGCGACGCCCTGAACCTGGCCGACATCGTCCGCGCGGCCGCGGATGACTTCCGCGTCCCCGAGCGCGACATCTACTCCCACAAGCGTTCCGCCGCTCGCGCCCGGCAAGCCTGCTACTACCTCGCGCGCAAACTCCTGGCGGAACCGTACGGGACGATCGGGCGTCACTTCGGAGGGAGAAACCACTCCACCGTCGTCCTCGCCGTTCGAAAACTCCGGCAGGATCGACGGAGGCTCGATCGCGTCCGGGGTCTCGAGCGAAGACTCATCGCGACCCGGTAATCCTACTGCCCCACCCTCCATTTGTTCTCCGCCACCCACCGCCAGTACTCCTTGCGGGCGAGAGACGCCGCCGCCGCCTCCTCGAGCACCGCCGTCGCTCGAGGGTGGAATTGGAGCGCGGATCCGGGCACCTCCGCGGTGACGGGCCCTTCGACCAGGCGCCGGACTATTTCCGCCTTCTCCGGCCCCGAGGCCAAGAGGAGCACCCGTCGCGCCTCGAGAATCGTCCCGATCCCCATCGTAATCGAGAAGCGGGGAACGTCGAGGCCCGCGAAACTCGCCCTCGTCTCTTCTTCGAGCGTCTTCGGCCGCGTTCGGGACCCGAGCGAAGAACCCGGCTCGTTGAAGCCGATGTGGCCGTTGCGTCCGACTCCGAGGATCTGGAAATCGATTCCGCCGACCGCACGGATGACCTTCTCGTATGCGGCGGAGGCGCGCTCGGGATCCCGCACGTCGCCCCGAAGCAGAAACACATTTCGAGCGGGGGTCTCCAGCGGGCCGAGGAGGTGCTCGTGGAGATAGCGGTGAAAGCTGATGGGATCCTCGGGCCCCGCGCCGAGGAACTCGTCCAGATTGAAGAATCGCGCCCGCCGGAAGAGCTTCGCCGAAGCCGTCATCCGACGGTAGAGCCCGAGCGGCGTCCGCCCCGTCGCCAGGCCGATCACCAGGGAGCGCTTGCGTCGGACTTCCCGCTCCAGGATCCCAAAGGCCTCGTCCGAGAGGGCGTCATCGTCGGCGCGGATGATGATTTCCATCAGCAGGCTTGGCCGGCGACGAAGGCGGCCCGGATCCTTCCATCGCGCTCCAGGATCAGGAGGTCCGCGTCCGCCCCTGCACGAAGAACGCCGCGGCGTCGCCCGAGACCGATCACCCGAGCCGGGACCGAACTCGCGAGCGCGACGGCCTCCCCAAGCGGAAGCCGGGCATCCTCTCGAAGATTGCGGACCGCATCCCAGAGTGAGGCCGCGCCCCCGGCCAGGCGGCCGCCCTCCTCGATACGAACTTCCCCCTCCTGCACGATCAGTCGGGATCCATCGGCATCGAGGAGGCCGTCCGTCACTCCCAGAGCTGCGGTCGCATCGCTCACCAGGGCGATCGTTCCGCGCGGTTTCGCGCGGAGCAGAATCTTCGCGGCGCCCGCAGAAACGTGATGCCGATCGTAGATCATGCTGCAGGTGAGTTCGTCCTCGGTCAGGGCCGCGTTCAGAATCGTCTCCGCGCGATGGTGAAACGACGCCATCGCGTTGAAGACATGGGTGATGTGTCCCAAGCCCGCTCCGCGCGCGCGTCGGACGGTTTCCGCATCCGCGGTCGAGTGTCCCGCGGCCATAACGACCCCCCGCTTGGACCCTTCTTGGATCAACTCCTTCGCCCCGGCCATTTCGGGTGCCAAGGTCATCATTCGCACGGACCGCCCGCAGAGGAGCCGGAACTCCTCCAACGACGGAGGACGGATGTAGTCCTTCCGGTGAGCCCCCCGCTTCTCGGGGTTGAGGAACGGACCTTCGAGATGCACCCCCAGGATCCGGGCTCCTCCTGGACGCTCCATGGCCGAGCCGATCCGGGAGATCGCCTCTCGCAGCGCATCCAACGGGAGCGAGATCAGGGTCGGCAGAAACGAAGTCACTCCGAGACTCGGCAAGCGGCGCGCCACGGCTTCGATTTCGTCCGGCGAAGCGGAACTGAAGGTCGTCCCGAAGGCCCCGTTGATCTGGAGATCGATGAGCCCGGGCGCGACGACCGCTCCGCGCGCGGAGACGATTGTGGCTCCGCGGCGCGGCAGCTTTGATCCGATTCGCCGGATCCGCCCCCCATCGAGGAGTACGTCCCCTCGAACGTCTCCTCCTTCGGTCAGGAGCGTTCCCCCGGTAATTAAGGTCGCAGCCATTCGCGCGAAAGTATATCGAGAACTCCCGCGCTTGACGAGCGTCTAAGAAAGGGGATGGCGCTCCTCTTGATCCTGCTTCTCCAGGACGATGGGTGGAATTCGGAATGGAAGTTCCGCCGGAAAATCGTCGTTCAGAACCGGGCCGACGCGCCCCTGGCTGCCGGTCACCAGATCGGCCTGGAATTCGATCCGGGCTACTTGGGTCTCACGAAGAAGTGCGCGGCCGACTACCGGGACATCGTCCTCGTCCACGGGGGGAAGGAACACGCCTGTTGGGTGAGACCCGGCCGCTCCAAGCCGCTGGCGGTGTGGTTCCGGACCGCAGCGGAGATTCCCAAGGATAGTCGCGACACCTATCTCCTGTACTACGGCCATCCCACCGGAGGGCGAAGGGTGAGCGAGTCCTCCGTCTTCGAATTCGCAGAGGAGTTCTCCTCCGGCTCGGCAACCCAGCTCGATGCGGATCCCGACATCGCCATGGCCGTGCGAGACGGACGGCTGGTGATCTCGGACGCCTCGGCCGATCGAACCGACCTCTCCCCGTCCCTCCTCCGACTGAAAGCGGGTTCGATCCCGCCGAGTTTCTCTCTCACCGTGGACTTGGAGATCGCGGCCGCAGGAGATGCCGTATTCGAGACGGGACTTCGCGTCGATTTTCACGAGAAGATCGAGGTCACCGCGGCGGTTCGCAAGAGGATCGACGATCTCGCGGAGAAGCTCGGGGCGTTCGATTGGGAAGAACGGGAAGAGGCGACGCGCGAGTTGCTCAAGATCGGAACGCCCGCGATCCCCCGCCTCGAGCAATCTCTTCGAAGCTCCGACCCGGAAGTGAAATGGCGCGCGGAACACGTGTTGAAGGAGTTGCGCGAGTCCGCCTCCTGGCCTGTCGTCTTCGCGGGGATTCGCCTTGGAGATCCCGAGTTGCGACCCTCCGCGTTGGTGTGGAGGATCGGAAAGACGTTTCAGCGCCAACGATTCGCGGGATCGACGAGAATCACCCTCACCATCGAACGGGATCCCGACGGCGAGGTCACCGTCCTCTGGAACGGAGGACGGAGAAGCACGGGCGAGCTCAAGGGCCAGGTGAAGTCCCTCGCCCTCTACGTCCGCAAGGGGACGGCGAACAAGCTCGGGGAAATCCGCGTCGACAACATTCTCCTGCGCCGCTGCGTAGACCGGGATTCGCAGCCGACCTTTACGTTGGAGACGGAGGAGACGCGGAAGTAGTCCGCGCGCGCCGGACCAGCGCGATCGATTCCTCGAACATCCGCCGCTCCGACTCGGGCGAATGCTGTCCCACGCTGCGGTCGGGACCGTGGTGGCGGACGGAGTAGAGCACGCGGGGAACGTGCACGAAGCGCGCGCCGGACATCGCGAAACGGAGGAAGAGCTCGTGGTCGTTCGAAACGGCTACGCTCTCGTCGAAGAGCCCCACGTCGCGAAGAAGCCGCGAACGAAAGAGCTTCGCCACGCCGCAGAGATACCAGTCTCCGAAGCAGCGGTCGAACGAATAGTCGGGCAGCCTGAACTCCCGCAGGACGCGCCCGGCGTCGTCCACGATCCACATGTCCGCGTAGGCGAAGTCGAACCCGCGCTCCAGCGCGGCTACGAGTTCGGAAATGAGCGTCGGGTGCGGGAGGTCGTCGGAAGGGACGAACGTCGCGTACTCCCCGCGGACCGCGGACATTCCGGCGTTGTAGGCGCGGGTCGCGCCGAGGTTCCGTTCGTTGCGGATCGTGCGGACGTCGCGCCGCGGGAACCGCCGGTGGACTTCCCTCCGAACCTCGCCGTCGTAGCGCGACGCGTACGAGACCGCCTCGTCGCGGGACCGGAGCCACTCCTCCAGGACTCGCGGCGTGTCGTCCGTCGACGCGTCGTCGACGACGATCAGCTCGATCGCGGGGTGATCCTGGAGCATCAGGCGATCCAGGCAGGCGGGCAGGTATTTCGCCTGGTTGTAGGTGGGGACCACGACGCTGACGAGATCAGGCGCCATCTTTCACGGCGAAAAGCTGGAAGCACATCGTCGGAAACCGCCAGAGCATGCCCTGAGAGACGCAGGAGATCGCGCGCCAGAGCCGCCGGGGCCTCCACCGGAGATCGGCCTCCTCCCCCCGCAGCCCGCGCATCCCGTTGATGCCGGCGATGCGAAAGCCGCGCCGGACGAAGTCGGCGGCGCTCCATCCGGATCGGTGGACCTGGAACGGGTTGCCGTCGCGCGCGCCCTGCTCGAGAAACCCGTTGGGCGTGAAAACCACCAGGCGCCCGCGCGAGACGCGCTCCATTTCCTCGAGGAGAAGTTCCCCCGGACGTCGTTCGAGATGTTCGATCACGTCTAGGGCGACCACCGCGTCGAACGTCCGCCCGCGAAAGGGCAGAAACGGCGCCCGCGCGGCGACGCGCACGCCGCGCGCGCGGCGCAGCGCCGGGAGGTGCGTGTCGATCGCGACGGTCGAGGGCACGGGCGAATCCGGCCCGCAGCCGACGTCGAGGACGCTCGCGCAACCCGCGAGCGCCCGATGCAGACGGTCGTGCAGGAAGGCGTTCTTATCGAAGCACAGGCGCGAGAACGCGGTCATGTTCCTGTCGTCCCTGGATGGGTCCATCAGGCCGGACGCGGAGATCCGTCCCGATGTCGTAGAGCCAGTCACGCGTCGGCGGAAACCACATCGTCGCATCCTCGGGCCCGCACTCGCGCACGACGTGACGTTCGCGGAAAGCGGGCTCGCCCTCGAGCTCGGGCACCCGATAGTCCATGGCAGCGACGAGACGGCCTCCGGTCATTCGCATCACGGGAGTCTGAAGCACGCATCTCCCCTCCGCGTTGTAGCCCCGGGTCCAGGTCAACGCGCCCTCCTCCGTTCCGGAGGGCCGGAGCATCCGGTAGAGAGTCGCCGGGTGAAAGTCCATGGTCCGGGGCCGGCCGTGCTCCGCGAGCCGCATATCTTCGGGCGTATCGATGTCCACGAAGTACTCCGGATCGTCGACGGCGACGAACGACCAGTCGGCCGGAACTCCGGTCCTCAAGAAGCGGCCGCGGGATTCGAACGGCCGAAGCCCCGGCGGCAGGTAGCGCATCGCCGTCCCGAGGCCGAGCGACTTGACGCAGCCGGGGAGTCGGCCGACCGTCGTCGCGCAGTACGCGCGATCGAGGCGACGCACGAGTTCCGCGAGCAGGCCGGCCGGGCGGAACGGGCTCGTGACGAACATCAACGCGACCGCGTCGGGCCCGCCGCCTTCCTCCTCCACGAGCCGGTCGAGCGTGTGGAACACCGCGTCCCGGACGGACGCCGTGTCCGTCGAGAGGTGCGCGGGGCGGAGGAACGGAACTTCCGCGCCCCAGGCGCGCGCGACCTCGGCGATCTCCGGGTCGTCGGTGGAGACGATCACGCGATGGGCGGGGCGCGCCGCTTCGATCGCATGCGCCAGGAGGGGGCGGCCCTGGAGGAGACGCAGGTGCTTTCCCGGAAGGCCCTTCGATCCCCCTCGTGCGGGGAGGATCGCCCACGTCTCTCTCAAGCGACATCCTCCTTTCCGATCACCGTATCGGGACCGATCTCGCGCTTGGTTCTCCGCCCCAGGAGGTGGTGGAACAGAACCGGGGAAAGTCCCGTGGCCGGACTCTTGCAGGTCAGCATGTCTTGGGTAAGGACGGCACCCTTGGGGACACGAACCCGAGTCGTAACGCTCTTCCCCAGTTTTTTTCGGAACGGGATTTCCCCGGCAAGGAGGAACTTCTCCTGTCCCACGAGAGCGGCCTCGGTCTCGCGGATCTGGGCGACCATGGCGCGAAGTTCGGCGGGTTCCAGGGAGAAGCCGTGATCTCCTCCCTTCATGGATCGGTCGAGCGTGAAGTGTTTTTCGATGACGCAGGCGCCGAGCGCGACGGCGGCGATCGCGGCATGCCAGCCCGGTTCGTGACCGGAATAGCCCACCGGCAAGTCGTATCGCTCCCGAAGCATCGGAATGCAACCAAGCCGCAGGTCGGCATGCGGCGCCGGGTAGATGGAGACGCAATGGAGGAGGACGAGTCGGGAATTGCGGTCACGAAGGACGCGGACGGCGGCGTCGAGCTCCCATAGTTCGCTCATGCCCGTCGAGAGGAGGACGGGCTTGTCGAAGGCCGCGATTTGGGCGCAGAGGGGGAGATTCGTGAGATCGGGCGAGCCGATCTTGTGTGCGGGAACTCCGAGCGAATCGACGAACGAGGCGCTGGCGGAATCCCAGGCGGACGCGAGGAAGTGGAGGCCGCGGCTCCGAGCGTGATCGCGAATCGCGGAGTAGTCCTCCGGGGTAAGCTCCAGCTTCTCGCGGTGTTCGCCGTAGTTTCGGCCGTAGGAATTCCTCCCGAGATACGGTGCTTCGTACGCCTCGCGGCTGAGGAGGGAGCGGATTTCCCGTTTCTGGAACTTCACTGCGTCACAACCGGCCTCGGCGGCGACGTCGACCAGGCGAAGGGCGGTGTCGCGCGAGCCGTTGTGATTGATTCCCGCCTCGGCAACGACATAGGCGGCATGCCCGGGGCCGATTTGCTTTTCTCCGATACGAACGCAGTTCATGGTGGCCTCCCGCTACAGTCGAAGAATCCGAAGGCCCCTCTCTTCCATGGGCTTGAGCTGTTCGTGGATCTCGTCCATGTGTCCGAAGGAGGTGATCAAGACGGCGTCCGGCTGATTCGCGAGGATCGCGGAGGGAGAATCGATCGTGAGGTGCCCGAGTCTTTTTCCTTGTCGGGCGGGATCGTTGTCGACGATACCGATCACCTCCAACGCGGTCTCGCGCGCCGCGAGAGTCACGAGTTCGCCGGTTTCGGCGGCGCCGAAGAGGATGACTCGGCGGATTCCTCGGGCCGCATGTTCTTCCAGCCGTCGTCGAAACTCCGCTTTCATCTGTCCGTAGAATTGGATTACCTCCCGGGAGACCGCGAAGAACAGTTCATCCTTTCGGACCCTCCCCAGAGCGGTGAGGCGGTACCGGTACGCACGAGGGGTAGGGCCGTCGATCTCCACGTGTCCCGACGAAACCAGTCGATCGAGGTAGTCATTCAGCACGGCCAGGCTGAGACTTGCGTCTCGCGCCAGGGAACGCTGGCTGGCTCGAGGGTCCGATTCGATGGCGGCCAGGATGGCGAGTTCCCGATACTCAGGGGTCGGGCGAATGAACCTATATTTCCGCCGGAGCATGATTCGTTCTCCATGCGAACGTTCGTTCGGCGAACGGTCTATGAGTTTCTTCGGTCAAGCCGTCTCGAAACTGTAGTGGAATCCGATGATATAGAAATAGCCAGGCTTCTTTTATATCATGATATAAAAAAAGCCTGGCTATTTCTATATCATAGATTTATAAAGTATAAAACTCAAGTTTCACTTGAATCCGAAGACGATTCCGGCGATAGTGACCCTTGAAGTATGCATCAGGTGTAGCGATGAAACGACTGCTCTTTGGCGCTCTGGTTCTCCTGACGGCCTGTGCCGCCCCTGCCCCGGCCCACCGGAAGATGGACATCAATCTCCGGAACACGTCGCCGATGCCGGTCGAGGTCCGGGCCAAGGCGGGTCCCCTCTCCCGAACGATCCGGCTAAAGCCCGGGGAGACGTGGAGCGGATGGGTGCCGACCTTCGTCACCGTGAAGCAGATCGATATCGAAGTGCGCCTCGATCCTCGCTAGCGGCAAGCCAGGATCGCCTCGGCCACTTCGCGGACGGCCCCCTCGCCCCCGCGGCATTCCGTGACGAGATGGGCCACCTTCTTCACCGACGGAACCGCGTCTGCGACAGAAATGGCCACCCCCACTTTCTGGAGACACGGCAAGTCGTTCACATCGTCCCCGACGTAGGCCACGTCCTCGAGCAGAAACGCCCGCTTCCCCAAGAAATCCTGCATCGCGGCCCACTTGTCTTCCGCACCCAGGTAGACATCTTCCACCGCGAGTTTCTCCGCCCGGCGAAGAACCGACTCCGCGGACTCCCCCGTAATGAACGCCACCACAACCCCCGCCTTCCGAAGCATCGCCAGCCCCATCCCGTCGCGAGCATTGAATTTCTTGAGCACCTCGCCGGCGGGGCCGTAGTACATCCCCCCGTCCGTGAGCACCCCGTCCACATCGAGGATCAGAGCCCGCAACCGCTGGAATTTCCGCCGTACCATCGGGTTCTTTACGTCCACCGCTCACCTCAGGATCTCGCGCCTCGCCGCTGTCACGCACTCCCGCAACACCCCGGCCGCACGTCGATATCCTCGGAAAAAAACGGCCGTACGCTCTACGTCAAGCAGAAATCGATCCTGCGGCGACGCTCCCTCCACTCGTCGATTCAGTTCCTGGACCACCACCGCCTCCGGCGCCAAGAGACGTCGCATCCGCGATTCCATTTCCGCTTCCGCCGCGATCGACTGTCGATGCCGATTCACCTCGACCGCGGATGCCGAGAAGGTGGCACGTCCCGATTCGCGTGACGCGACCGCCAGGGCACGAAGTCCCTCGGACGCCGCACGATCCACTCGATCGATGGCGGCTAACCAGCGCACGACGGAGGCTTCGAATACAGCGGGGTCGAAGGGTCGGGGCTCCGCCAACGCGGCCCCGATCGGTCCCCGAACATCGACAGGCGATCCCAAGACAGACTCCAGGGTACCCGGCTCAGTCCCTCGGATCCTCGCCCCGATTTCGCTCGTATTCACCACTCGCGCAGCGGTTCGACCGAGTTCCTCTTCGAACAGGGTTACCATCGCCCGAAAGGCGGGGATCGACCGAACCGTCCCCCCACGCGCCGCCGGGATTTCGACCGCCGCTCCCAACAGCGGCTCCACCGATCCTCCCCAGGTCATCGTCACGCCCTCCGCGTGCGTTCGCTCCCCCGGGATGGCGAGATCGACACCGACCAGGGCGATCGGATCCGCGCCCAGCGCGCGCGCGAACAAGAACGCCATGTGCGCCACACTCAACCCTCGTCCCCCCGCTCCCTTGCTCTCCCACCCGGCCTCTTCGCCCGGCGCCGCATCATACGTGACACGATCTCCGGAGTACCCCCGCACCGCTTCGGGAGCGCACTCCGGCTCCCACACCAGTGTAACCTCCCGAGGCACGTCGAAGCCGGAAAGACACGCCGCACTTTCCGGGGCCACATCCAAGTGACAAACGAATTCCGGAACGATGTCGTGAGCGAGGAGCCATCGCAGAGACTTGCTCGCCACCACGAACACGGCCCTTTCTCGGGCCGAGCGGAACGCATCTGCCTGCTTCTCGAGCGAGGGACCCGACGCCACGACGATCCCCGGCACCCTCGCCAGGCGTCCTTCGAACGATTTCCATGCTGCCGACCGGATCGTCACAGGCAAGTTCGCCCAGCGATTCCGCACCATCCGCTCCGAGTTCTCGACCAGCGTTGCGACTTCGGTGCGGCGACGATTCAATTCCTCCCCCAGCACCCGGAGTACGGGGCCATAGACCGACTTTCGAGCTCTCTCCAGCCCCGCATTCGAAAAGAGATAATAGTCCGCCGCTTGACTCTCCAGAATCCAGGCGCGGAATCCCGATCGAATCTGCCCGAGTTCCCCCGTCAGGAATCTCACCCTCTCGCGGGAAAGCACGGGGACGAGATCCACATTCTCGAACGCCGCCCGAAGGATGTCGTCGCACGGCTCCACCACGAGAATCCACGTCCGGGACGAAACCCGACGGATCGCATCGAGAGCCGCGTATCCCAGTCCCAGCCCCACGACCACTACGGCATCGGGATGGCCAGGGTTCAAGCGCGTATCGGCCGCAGGATCTCGGGAATCGTGAAGGAAGACTTCGTCCCCTTCCTCTCCGATTATCCGAGCCGTGGGGTGTCCGGAAACGGTCGGAAGGACTTTCACATCGGAGACCGCCCTTCGAATTCGCGCCGCAAGAAGAGGATCGGAATGTTCGAGATTCCGCTCCAACAGACTCGTCATTCGGGATTTCGACGCAGGAGTTTTGACTGGAGGGCCTCGAGCACTCCGCGCCACTCCCTGAGGTGCGTTTTCAGCTCCCGCTCGATGATGGCCGAGAGCCGCTCGCTCTCCTTGAGGTCCACCGCCGTGCGGAACCGCACGAGGGTCGCCCCTAGACGACGCAGACGATCCTCCAGCGGTCCGCTCCCGGGAGGAAGAGTCGAAAAGTCGACTTCGACAAGATGCGCGATGTCGCGAATCGCATGCGTCAGGACGTCCCACCCATCCACGCACTGAGACATCTTCTTCAGCGCGAGCGCGAGATCCCCGGCACGCAGAGCGGCCAGCCCCTCTTCGTGGATTCGCTCCAGGCCGGCGAGGAACGGCACCAACAACCCCACCGTGTCCCCGGAGAGCCGCAGCGGATCCACCGTCTTGACTTCCAGAAGGGAGTACGCGCGCACGGAAGTCGCCTTCATCTCCTCCTGCCGGGGGCGCGCGACGCTCTCCCCATCCAGGAGCAAGGCGACGATGACGCGCTTCTTCGCCTCGGCTTGGCGGCGGACTTGATCGAAAATCTCTCCGAGCGTCGCCTCTTCGTTCGCGACAGGCCAGCCGTACGAACCGTCCACGATGACTTCCATGGTGTGATCTTAGGGCCAGGTCGCCGGCCCCGAAAGGAAAATCCCTTCCCGTGCCGATAACACTCTAGCGGAGTGCGAGAGGGTAGCGTGAAGCGGGCCATTCCCTGGGTGTTCTTGGTGGCGTGCCAGCGGACGGGGATCCCCGAGGGCTCCTTCCCCGACCGCGAAACGGCGGTGACCCGGCACACCTCCGGGGAGTCGGGACAGGACAAGGATCCCTGCCTCTCCCGCGACGGGAAGTTGCTTTTCTTCTCCTCGACCGCCTGGAGTCGGCACCACGACATTTATGCGAAGGCCCTGGGAGGAAACGTCCTGACGCGCATCACGAGCTCCCCGTCCGAGGAGCGATTCCCGCAACCGAACCCCAAGCAACCGGAGACCATCGCCTTCTGTTCCGACGTCAACGGAGAATGGGACATTTTCGTGATCGAGGATTATCTCCGGGAACCCTCGAAGTGGATCCGGGTGAGCGAGGAGGGCGGGGACGATATTCACCCGAGCTGGTCTCCGGACGGCACGCGACTGGTGTATTCCAGCTCCTCGGACGGAGGCATCTCCTGGCACCTCAAGGTCCGAGACTTGATCTCCGGACGCACCCTCGTGTTGGAAAACGTCGACGGCCTCCTCCCCGAATGGAATCCCAAGGACGACCGGATCGTCTTTCAGCGAATGCGCCACCGCGACCAGTGGTTCGGCTCGATCTGGACCCTCGAGCTCGATCAAGACACCGTCCGCAATCTGACCGCGATCTACGGTGGGGAAACGTGGGCCGCCATCAACCCGTCCTGGTCCCCCGACGGAGAGCACCTCGTCTTCGCGACCGTAGCGCGGAGTCGAGTGCGCGAAGGCATCTTCGGCGAAGCGGACGACTTGTGGGTGATCGGAGCGGACGGATCGAATCCGGTCCGCATCACTTCGGACCCCGCCGCGGACTGGATGCCCGCGTGGTCGTACAACGGAGAGGTGTTCTTCGTATCGAGGCGATCGGGTCGAAGCGCTATCTGGAGCCTGAGGCCGCGGTTGCCCTAGGAGCTCAGGTCGATTCCGCTGCTCACCTTCGGCGCCGATGTCGGCTCCTTGCGTGACTTCTCCACGGCCATGCTCCACGTCTCTCGCAGCGTCCCCAGGACCTTCAGTCCCTCGTCCGCCGACTTCACCTCGTGGCGAACGCTGGCCGAGACGAATCGCCAATAGACGAAGTAATAGAGACTCACAAGATTGGAGTAGAGCTGCTTGTCCAGGACATTCTCATCGAGGGAGGAGATGAGTTCCAGCATGATCCGCTGAGCGCGAATGAAGCTCTTTAGACCTTCTTCGAATTTCTCGTGCTGGAGGAAGGCGCGCCCCTGCTCGGCGAACCGGGCCGCCCCCTCGAGAAGCATCAGGAGGAGCTCCTCCTTGGGCGCGGTCAGAATCTGATTCTCCCGATACTCTTTGGCCGGCGTTTTCATAGTTTATTTCGCCGCAGCCGCGGATTGGAGCATCCCGACGAAGGCACCGAGCGAGTTCTGCAGTTTTCCCATCGTGCTCTTGGATTCGGCCAAGAGCACCTCCAGCCTCGCGAATTCCCGGACCAACCGCTCCTGCATCTTCTCCACCCGCTTCTCGATCTTCTCGATCGACTTCGTGATCTCCTTGATTGTATCGTCCAAAGAGTCCGTCCGAGTTGAGATTACTCCGTCGCCCGCGCGCGTCAGGAGATCGAGCCGCTCGACCATGCGCGGAGCGGCCCCGGGGTCTCGATTGAGATTGACGATCTTGCCCTCGAGTTCATTCTCCCCCAGGGCGGCCTTCCCCTTGATCTTCATCTCCGCCGCGGAGGTCGCCGTTCCCACCGCGCGGACCTCGAGCTCCCGCTCGAGGCGATATTGATCCCCGACCGCCGGAGCGAAGGGCAGATTGGAATCCAGGGTGATGGTGTTGGTCGCCGTGACCCAATCCGAAACCTTTCGAACCTCTCCCGCGTTTGCCCCCGTCAAAAAGGTGATCGTCGCGCCGTTGATGAAATCGTCCGCCAAAGGGTCGATATCCGCATCGGTCTCGACGAACGTGTTCACCGTCGTGGGCGCTTCGACCAGGCGCGTGGGGGTGCTGGTCGTATCGTCGAGCTGGAGGCGGAATCCGTCCGCTCCGATGGAAGCCACGATCGCCCCGCCGTTGGCCGGATCGTTGTTGATCGCGCTCAAGACGCTCGACACCGTTTCGAGTCCGGACATGTCGATCGAGATCTTCCTTGTCGCGCTCCGCGTGTAGATCTCGAAGTCCTCTCCCTCCACGTTCTTGACGCCGAGTCCCCGATTGAAATCCTTGAGCGGAGTGTCGACTTCCACTTTCCTCTGGAGCGTAAAGAGCGTCTGCACCTGATCGAACTTGTCTTGAAGCGCCTGGGAAAAGGTCGACGTGTTGAGGGTCAGCCCGCCGCCCTTCGTGATCCGGAAGCCCACCGAGGAGAGCGTGTTCAAATCTCCGCTCACGATTCGGTCCACCGGTCGCGTAATCAAGTCCGCCAGGTCCCGCTCCACTCTCCGAACCGTGGAGTCGGCGAAGAGCGGTCCCTTCTCGAAGGTCTTCGGATCGAAGAAGGTGAGCTCGTTGATCTTCTTGATCACCGCGTTATAGGAATCCGCGAGCTTGGAGGCCTGCTGCTCGAGGGTAGCGGTGTCCCTGGAGACGGTCACCGTCACCGGGGTCTCGCTGGTGCCCAAGAGCTGGAGCGTCAAGCCCGAGACGACGTTCGCATAGGTATTGCTCGAGGAGGAAAGCACGATCGGATCGGTCGCCCCTCCGTTCGATCCTTGGAGCAGCACGGAATTCTGCGCGGCGGCCGAGGTTGTGAACGAAAGAGCGGCCATGTCCGAGTCCACGACGATCCGACCGGACTCCCCCGTTCTCTTGCTCAAGAGGGAAATGCGATATGGATTGACGGGCGATCCGTCGTTCACCACGGCCGCCTGGACGGGAATCCCCTTGGTATTGATCGCATCCACGACATCCTTCAGCTTTGCCCCAGCCTTGATGTCTACGCGGATCTCGAACGAGCCGTCGATCTCGGTCGGCGTCGCCGAAGGAGCGCTTCCCTCGATCCGGAGGTCACGGGCCGTGCGGCCGCCTGCGAGCTCCTGAACGCGCAGCGTCCCCGGTCCCGGCGCCGTATCCTCCACAAGAAGACCGTCGCCCGCGTCATTGATGCTGAAGCGGACCCCGCTGCCCGAGGCTGTGGCCGCGCTGTTTCCATCGCGGATCACTTCCGCCAGATTGATGTCATCCGACTGGGTCAGATCCACATCGAACTGCACGCCGTCGGTATCGATCACGCGGAACGTGCCCGCCCTCACCCCGTTTCCGCCGTTCATGCTGGAGAGGAGCGTCCGTTCGCTCAGCCACTGCGGATCCACGTCCGCGCCGTTGATCGTGTTCGCCGAGACGGAGGCGGCTATCCCCAGGTCCGAAGCGACCGAACCCGCAGTATCGACCACGCTGAGAGTACCGCTTCCCCCCGAGGTGTCGGTCACGAGGATCCCGTTTCCCTCGGGGTCGATGCCGACGCTGATCCTCACTCCGGCCGCGCTCAACCGATCGTTGACGTTCCGGAGGATTTCCCCCAGCGACTCGTTCTCCGCGTAGATCCCGTTCCCCAGCGCCGCAGCCCCGGTGAGTCCCTGGTTGAAGGTCAGCGTGGTGCCGCTGATGCTCGTAATGGTGCGTTCCTCGATCCCGGAGGCCGTTTGGAGCCGAAATCGATTGCCCACGGCGAACCCCGCCGCGGAGGTCACCGATACCGAGGTGGCTCCGGCCAGGGCGGCGCCGGACAACGTCGTGGCGACGCGGCTTCCGAGGTTCAATGTCGACGCCACACCGGTCCGATCGGTGAACGTGACCGTCCCGTCCCTCACTCCCTTGAGTTCCCCGGCCGCGGTGTTCGTCTGCCCACCGCGGAGAAGGGAACGGTGGGTGGAATTCAGCGAGGGGGAGAGTCGATTCCCGAACAGCCGATTGTTGGTAACGCCTTGAATTCCGGTAGCGGCGTCCTCCGCGACCACCTGCACGAATCCGCCCGCGACGGGATCGATCACTCCGAAACCCAGATCGACCGCAGCGAAGCTGTCCGCGGCCTTGGCGACGGTAATCCCTCCCACTCCGACGGCATCGCTCAGGACGATCGACATTCCGTCCGGCGAAAGCGCCGCGGTCAGGCTGGAGCCCGCCGCGGTCGCGGAGGTGTTGATGCGATTGATCGCGCTCTGGAGGGTGGTATCTCCCGACTGGAGGTCGACGGCAATCGCTACGCCATCGGTATCCGTGATGGTGAAATCGGTCGACCCGTTGCCGTTCCTCCGCACCCCGAGTCGGTCGTTGAGGAGATCGAGGGCCGTCCCACCGACCGCCATGTTGATGTCTCGTCCGAAGATGTGCTTCACTCCCGCGACGTCGATCTGGCCGACGTCGAGCCCAAGCGTGGTCGCCGTCGTGTCGGCGCCGAAATTCTCCACTCGGAGGGTGCCGGCCCCGGCCGCCTCGTCTCGAACCGTGAGCCGATCCGACGTGACGAAGGCTTCCACCTCGATGGCCGTGTTGGCGTTGATGGTCTCGACGACGTCTTGGACCGTGACCACATGCTCCAGATTGATGACGGCCACCTTGCCGTCCGTGTCGGTGATCTTGATCGAACCTCGATCGATTCCGGTCCCCCCGTTGAGGAATGAGATCGGAGTACGGCGCTCCAATTGACCGCCCCCCAGCTCGATTCGGAGGGTCGAAGCCCCGGCCGTCACGGAGGTGGTGTCGGGATCGGGGAATCCGTTCGAGATCAGCTGCTGGGCCTGGGCCAATCGCCGGACGCTGAAGGAATAGGCGCCTAGGGTCGAAACCGCACTCCCCGTCGCCTTGAGCACCGTTTCGTTCGTCGAAGAAACTTTGGTCTGGGCGAAAAAACTCGGCTTGGCGAAATTGTCCGCGACACCCTTGAGCGAGAGGAGAGTAATGCTGAGTTGCTGGAGGGCGGTCTTTCGCCCTCCGATCTTGGTCGCCTGACTCTGAAGATCCGTGATCGGACGCTTCTGAATGGACAGCAGCTTCTGGATGATGGTCGTATAGTCGATGCCGGACGAGAGTCCGTCGACCCGAATCGGTCCTACCATACACCCCTCCGCCGGGGCGGCAACAACCGCACCATCTCTGCCCCCGGGCTTCCCTATCCTACCCTAGCCGCGCTCGTCCACGAGAAGTCCGACCGCCGCGGAGAGCTTCTCCTTCAGTTCCAGGAATTCCTGCGCCGGCCGAAAGCGGACGACTTGGTTCGTTTGGCGGTCCACGATCTTGACGAAAAGCTGACCGGACTGTTCGAGCACGCCGAATTCCAATCGATCTCCCAGGCCCTCCATCATCTTCCCCAGGGCCTCGAGATGTCTCTCGTCGATTCTCGGTTCCGCGGGTCGGGGGTCGCGCTGTCGATCCTCTGCCTCCGGCACCGGAAGAGACTCCACTTGCGGGGACACCTCCGGTGCGGGCGTCGGCGGTGCCGCGTTCCCGCTGGGAAGCGGAAGGGGAAGAGGCAAGCCCGGCGTCACGGGGAAGCTCACCTGTTCCGTAGCCATGATTCTACCCTTATCTTACTCGACTCCCGGAATTTCCCGGCGGGCCATCGTTCCCGCCGGGAGCGAAAATCACTCCTACCTCAAGAGCGTCAATACCGACTGCGGAATCAGGTTGGCCGATGCCAAAACCGCGATTCCGGACTGGAACAGGATCTGCGACCTTGTGAAGTTCGCCGTCTCCTGGGCGAAATCGAGATCCCGCAGATCCGATAGCGACGCCGACAGATTCTCGATCGACACCCCCAGCGCGTTGATGTTCGGTTCGATCGAAAACCCCTGCACTGCGCCGATAAACCCACGCACCTGTGCCACCTGCTTCACCGCCGCCCCGACGATTACGGAAGCATTGTTGGGGTTCGTGAACAAATCGTTGGCGCCTCCAGTCTTGATCGAGTTCAGGAAGCCCCCCATTTGTGGATCGTCGGTCGTCTCGATCGTTGTGTTTCCGGCGATGATGTCGTCCATCGTCGCCCGGCCCAGATTGGCTGTGGCCATTCCCTCGATCCCGACGGCCAATCGATCGGTCGGCAGCGGCAACTCGTTCAGTTGGAACTGCAAGCCGGTATTCGACACCGTAAGCGTGTGCGGACCGGCGCCGGCCGTGCCGCCGATCGTGGGAACCGCAGAGGTGTTCTCCGTGCTGAGGACGTCGGCATCGAGCGAGAACCGGAAGCTGACGGACTTGGCCACAATCGAAAAGGTACGGCCGACGCCCGTATAGGACGCCCCGTCGATCGTTACGATTCCGTTTCTTCCGGTGTCTGCAAAGATGTCGCCCCCGTCCAGGATGGTAACACCCGCGAAGGCCGTATATTCCCCGGTGGACGCCGTCGAAGTCATCTGGGCGATGCTGGACACCGTGATCAGTCCCGACACCACCTCCATGCGCACATTCTGTTCTGTTCCGAACTCTTCGCTCCGGAGAAGGATGTCGTTCCCGTCGCCCACCTCGCTGGCGTAGACGCCCGTGAAACCCGCGACCGTATTGATCGCACTCGCGAAATCCGTCCCCGTCGCCCCGGCACTGACGATCACATCGTCGGTCCCTCGAGGTCCCGTGATCCGAAGGGTCGACGTCACGGAAACCATGGCATTCGTAAGCAGAAGTGTGGCCCTCTGAGGATTCGCCGTGACGGTAATCGGGATGTTGCGGTCGGTCGACGTCCCGGCGAATTCGGCGCTCCGGAAGTGCACGTCGTCGATGATGTCCGGGATCGTCGAATTGAGTTGAAAGCCGGCGTTCCCGTTCAAGAGAGGACGATCTGCGAACCGCGTCGTAGATGCGATTCGGTCGATGGCTGCGATCGCTTGATCGACCGTATCCTGCTCGGCGGTGATTTGCTCCGGACTCGCGCCTCCCGTATTCTGCGCAAATACGACCGAGTCCTGGATCTCGGTCAAGAGGTTGCTCACCTCCTGAAGCGCCGCATCCGCGACGGAGATCAGGTTCGAGGCGTTTTGGGAGTTCTCGACCGCCTTGTTCAAACCGGCGAGTTGGACTCTCAACTGTTCCGAAATGACGAGCCCGGACGGGTCATCCGATCCTCGGTTGATCCGGAGTCCCGTCGAGAGTCGCTCCAGCGAGAGCCGCTGCAAGCGGTCGTTACGCTGGAGATTGTTGAGGGCTTGGATGCCCGCAATATTCGTGTTGATCCGGAGACCCATGGGTCATCCTCCATGACACTAGTCGCGATCATCCATGACCGCGACGGTCCCGTCCTTCGAACCCCCGGCGGTCTGCCGTCCGCCGATCATTCCTATCCCCAGGATCGCGGGCGCCGCCACGCGCCTCTCAGGCGGAGAACCTCCTCATACGACTCTGACAGTTGTATCGACACTTCTTCAGGATTCCTTGAGGGAAAAACTCGGTCGTTCCGGCCGGGGCCCCCGGGATCGCAAACGCACCTCCCGGGCGCGCTCCAGCCGCCGCCGAGCTTCCGCTTCCCACGGCTCATCTTCTGATGGAAAGATGCGAAGAGAGGACGAGCAGGCGGTTTCGAAATGCTCCAAAGCCTCGTCGATTCTCCCCTGCCGGAGGAGCAGAATCGCGTAGCCCAGCTCCGCCTCTACGGCGCCGGGGTTCGACCCCAGGACGGAGCGAAAGAGTTCTTCCGCGAAGCGGCGATCTCCGAATTCGGCGCAGAGACGAGCGAGGTTCACCGCGGCGTAGAGACGATAGTGACATTCGACCCCTCCGTAGACGACGGCCTTGTACTCCTGGAAGGCCTCCTCCAACCTCCCTACGAAGGCGAACATTCGACCCAAGTACATCCCAGCGGCTGCGCGGGCCACCGGATTCGAGTCGGTTTTCATCCGTTCCAGGAGACGTTGATTTCGCTCGAACTTTCCCGGGAGATGCTCCGCGGTGTATCCATAATGCGTCATCCGGAGATCGCTGTGCAGAAGCCTCGTCGGATCCAGGGGAATCTGCTCGTGCATTCGGAACTCGAAGCGCAGGTCCGGCCGATTCCGTACGAACGCCAAGTGCGCTTTGGTGATCGGGGGAATCTCGGGGTAGAGGACCTTTTGGAGCACCGCCACTCCCAGAGCCGATGTGGACCGGAGCAATTCTCGCGCTCTGAAAACGTCCGACCGCTCGAACTCATCGTCCGCGTCCAGGAGCATGATCCACTCCCCCGAGGCGTGGGACATCGCGAAGTTCCTGGCCGCGGAGAAATCGTCGCACCACTCGAAATGCTCCACCCGCGCTCCCGCCGCCTGGGCGATCTCGACGGTCGCATCCTGAGATCCCGTATCGACGATGACCATCTCCTCTCCCAGTCCCTCGATACTTCCGAGGGCGCGGGGGAGGTTCTTTTCCTCGTCTCGAACGATCATGCACAGGGAAATCCAAGGTTTGTTCTGCGTCATGCCTCCACCTCACCCAAAAGTCCCGACAATCGGAGGCGGACCTGGCGTTCCCATGGGGCGTTTTGAATGCCCGTGAGCATCAAGAAGGCCTTCTTCGCCTTCGCGGCGTGGGTGCGGGCTTCGTCCCCCTGCCCTTCTCGTAGAGACAGCTCGGCCAGGAGCAACTCCGACTCGAATGCGCCCGGATTCGCCTCCACGACGGAGTCGAGGAGCGCCCGGGAAAACGCGAGATCCCCTTGCTCCATGGCTACTCGAGCCAAACCTAGGGCGCAGTTCAATCGGAACGGAGCCGATTCGAGAAGGTACGTGCCCTGGACGAACTCTTTCCAGGCATCGTTGGCGCGGGACATCGCCTCGTAAAGCGAACCGAGATAGTAGCTGGCCGCAATGCGATGGATGGGATCGGGATCTCCCTTCATGAGCTGCAGGAGTCGCTGGTTGCGGGATTCCTTTTCGGGCATCCGATCGGGCGTATAGCCCAGATGCCGGGATCGGAGGGGGGAGTGCCCCACTAACACCCTGGTCAAGTTCGGAGCCTCGTGCACTCGAAAGCTGTAGCGGATATTGGCACGGCGGCGAAAAAAGCTGGGCTGTACCTTGACGAAAGAGGCCGCGCCCGGCCAGGTAATCTCCTGTCGAACCGTAATCACGTCGACCTTCGTGGAAGCCAGGAGCCGCCTCGCGTCCGGAATATCCGCGCGCTCGAATTCGTCATCCGCATCCAAGACCAGGATCCAGTCCTCACGGGCGAAGGAGAGGGCATGGTTCCGTGCGGCGGAGAAGTCGTCGCACCATGCGAAGTGCTCGACTCTCGCCCCGGAGGATATCGCAACCTCTACCGTTCGGTCGGTGGAACCCGTGTCGACGATTACGATCTCGTCCACCAGCCCCTCCACGCTCCGAAGCACGCGGGGGAGGTTTTTCTCCTCGTTTCGGACGATCATGCAGAGACTGAGCATGGGATCGCAACCTGACGGTGGCTCGGATCGCAAGTCGTCGAGGGAATCTTGTCGGAGGGGATGAACTCTCCCAAGGCCAAATCCGGCGTGATTCCCCACTTGGTCTTGAATCGCTCCCAGTTTTCGGCCAGAGCCGACTCTGCCCCTCCGGGAATTCGATGGGAAGCTTGTCGCCCGACATGATGGACGTAGACTTCCTCGGCAACCCACAGCCGATACCCCGTCATTCGGGCGCGGTGGGTGTAGTCGTCGTCCTCGAAACACAACGGCACGAACCTCTCGTCCAGGCCCCCCAGAGACTCGATGAGCTCCTTACGAAGCAGGGCGCAGAACATCGAGAGCCGACGCTCCTCTCGTCGAATCCCGGCCTGCTCCGCCGAGCGGTTGACGGAATAGGCCAGCATTTCCCGGAGGTTGTCCTTGTACGCCGGTGCCGAGACGAGCTGGGAACGGGGAGCGTAGTTGCTCACGGCGCCCGCCATTCCCGCCGTCGCGTCCTCCCGCAAGACCTGGTTCAACCCTCCGAGCCACCCGGGCGTGACCAGGACATCGTTGTGAAGCACGACGACGTCCCGACCCGGGAGGGACGCCAATCCCTGGTTGACCGCCGGCGCAAATCCTCGATTCTCCGAATTCCGAAAGACGCGCACGTTTCGAAAATCGCTTTGCAGCTCGCTCGCCCACGCCGAGGTGCCATCCGTAGAGCCGTTGTCCACGATCACGATCTCGACCGGCTCCGGGGTGAATTGAGCCACGCTTCGGAGACAGCGGTCCGAGAGCGCCTGGTTGTCATGACAGGGAATCACGATCCCGATCGGTCTCAAGAGCGGCTCCAGCGCGGACGCGAGTCGCGCAGGTCCGCACACCAGGAGGCCCATCCGTTCTTCCGAACACCCTCCGGGAGTCACTCGATACGGCGCCGTTCGAGTCTGGCCGAAGGCCTCGACCACTTCGAAGCGCCGTTCCAGGACTCGTCGCATCTCCCCGACGCGGGAAGAATCGAGTCCGAGAACGAGAACGCCTTCCCCCTTGAGGTTCGGAAGCCACGTACGAAGGAACTCCCCGGGAGCGGTGGGAGTCGATTCGCCCATTCGGATGATGGCGTCAAACTTCGGTTCCGCTTCCGGCACCTGTTCTTGCCATGCCTCGAATCGAAGATTCCATCGCACATGCCGGTACCGGAGAGGGTCGATCCACTTGGGATCTTCCGCGACAACCACCTCGCGGGCTTCGCGTGCCAAGGACCATCCTCCGTCGCCGCTGCCGTCTCCCCAGTCCAAGACCCGCAACCGCCGGAGAAGCGGAGCGATCACACGATATCGCTGATAGCGCCGGAACTTGACGAGAGAGCTTTCGGGAGGAAGCGATCCTGGTTCGGGTTCGCGGAGTTGCGGGAGCGGAGGAAGTTCCAGCTTCCCCGTCGCCGTTCCCGGAATCGGGTAGTGCATCTCGCCCATCACCCATCCCCGTTACATCCGGGAGCAACCCCGACCGGCCCGGCAGGACCAGATCGGGGTCTCCCGGGGGATCACTTGAGAATGTTTCCGCGCGACCCCACCATACCCGTCTATCGTCGCGAACCCGCGACAAGTTGAGCGAATTCCTACGACTGCAGAAGACGCAACACCGCCTGCGGAACGAGATTCGCCTGCGCGAGAACCGCCATCCCGGCCTCGAAGAGCACCTGATCCTTGACCTGCTCGGCCGCCTCCTTCGCGAAATCGGCATCCCGAAGACTCGAATCCGCCGCCGAGAGATTCTCGATCGCGACCTCGTGACTGCGCTGCGCCGGCTGGACCACCTGGGAAACCGTCGCCCCCATCGAGGCTCGCACGGCGCTGACTTGCTGGACGGCGCGGCGCACGATTCGTATCCCGTTTCCCGGATTGGTCTCGAGATCGTTCGCCCCTCCGGTCACCAAGCTGGAGAGGAATCCCTCGAGCGTCTCGCCGCCGATGGTGATCGCGGCGAGCCCGAGCGAATCCGAATTGACGTTCGGGATGCCGACGGTCACTTGATTGGACGCCGTAGCGGTGGGTCCGATTTGGAGCAGGATACCGGAGCGCGCCACCTCCCAGCCATAAGTCCCCGCGACCGTCCCCGGATTCAGTTCCACCGTGCCGCGGAAGGCGGGCGAATTCAGCGCGAAGACGTTTCCCCGTGCGGTGACCGACGCGCCGTCGAAGGTCGCCACCGCATTGACGCCGGCATCCGAGGAGACCCCGCCCGGGGCGATGCCGTTCACGGTCCCGGTTCCGCCCGTGTTGGCCAGACGGATCACCGCCTCCGCTCCGAAATCCTCGCTGAAGAGCGTGGTCCCGGTCACGAAAATCCCCGTCTCCCCTCGAACGCTGTTGATCGCGGTGGCCACGCTTGCGGCGGTCGTTCCGGAGACAAGATTGAGCGCCGCGCTTCCCCGAGGCCCCGTCACGGTAAGGGTCACATCGCCTCCCACGACTCCCGTGACAATGGGGAGGGTGGCTTGCTCGGCCGGAGTCGTGACGGCAAGGGAGAAGGCGGTGGGATTCGTCACCGGGTTGAACCGCACCTCCGTCGGACGGACCGACCGGAGCGAAGCGGAGACGTTTTGGACGGTAAACCCCGACTGCCCGTTCAGAAGAGGGATGTCCCCGAATCGGGTCGACGACGCGAGCCGGTCGATCGACTCGATCACCCCGTTCACGAAGTCCTGTTCCGCCGCGACCTCCTCGGCCGTCGAGGAATCGCTCATGGCCAGGACCAGCGAGGACTCGATCTGGGCCAGGAGCCCCGTGATTTCCCCCAGCGCGGCGTCGGCCGTCGACAGGAGATCGTCGGCCGATTGGTTGTTCTTCGTCGCCTGCTCCAGCGACCGGATGGAAGAGCGGATCGACTCCGAGATCGCCAATCCGGTCGGATCGTCCCCGGCCCGGTTCACCCGCAGTCCCGTGGAAAGATGCTCGAAGGCCGTTTGCCGCCGTCCGTCTACGAGGGACAGATTCCTCAGGGCGATCAGCGCGGGAATGTTGGATTGAATTCGCAGGCCCATCTTACGCCTCCTTGCGTCCTGGATCCTTCTTCCGTTCGAGGAGCTTGTTCACCTCGTCGAGCGACTCGGGGAGCGAGAGCGCCGCCTCGACGTTCGCCTGTTTGATGGCCAGGTAGACCTCCTTGCGATGCACGGGCACGCTCGAAGGTGCTCGGATGCCGACGCGGACCTTGTCGCCCTTGACGTCGACGATCGTGATCTCGACATCGTCGCCGATCATGATCGCTTCGTTGATGGACCGCGTCAGTACCAACATCGGCTAACTCTGAAACAGCCTGTGTTTCGTCGACCACTTCGGATCCGACATCACCACCTGTCGCGCCAGTTTCGCCTTCGCGTTGAACACCAACGGCCCCACGAGATTCGCCGTGATCTCCGCCGGATTTTTCGGCACGGTGAGGATGACCAGAACGACGGCATCTCCTGCGGAAGAAAGCTGAATCTGCGCCAGATCCTCCGGCCGCGATTGCACCCCAAAGTCGGGGAAAAACAGGCCGGGATCCGTCACGACGAAGGCCAAGGAGGGTACCTCCGCGGACTGCAACCACTGGAAGGGACCCGGCTTGGGCGCATGGATCGCGTAGGTCCGGAGATCCGCGAATCCCAGAATCCCCTCCGGGAACGAATAGACCTGCGGATCCGGTACATCGATCTCTCCGAATCTCGTAGTAACGATCTTCATAGGAAGTTGAGCACGCTCGTCTGGAGGATTCGCGCGGCCACCGATAGTGATGCTTCAAGCACCGTCTGCTGGATCTGGAATTGCGTGGCGGCTTCGGCCATGTCCACGTCGCGGGTGGACGAGCGCAGCTTTTCGAGCTCCAGCTTCTCAGTGCCGAGGCGGTTTTCCGTCAGCTCGAGACTGCTCACCCGAGAGCCCCCTTCCGCCCGGGCGCTCAGGAGCTCCCGCTCGGCGATGTCGAAGAGCCTCGCCGCGCGGTTGATGGCGAGGGTATCGTTTGCGTTCAGGGCATCTCGAAGGGAGATGAGGGCGGTGTACAGTCCCTCGGCCTGCACGCCGACGAAACCGAGCGCACTGCCCGTGATGGTGACCCCGACCGTCGTTCCCGCAATCCCCAAGTTCGTCGCCGCGTAGCTCCCGTTGAAGTTCTCGATCGTGAGAGATCCCGCCCCGCCGGTGACGTCGGTGACCACGATGGTGCTGCCCACGATCGACGCCGTGAGGCCGGAATCCGCGTCGATCGCGCTCACGAGCGCCTGGAGATTCGTGGCGGTGTCCACATCGAAAAACACCTGGGCGCCGTTCTTCTTGGTGATCCGGACGTCGAATCCGTCCACCGATCCCACTCCCAAACCGCCGTTCAGATCGGTGAGCCGCGCGCGCGCAAGCGTGGAGAGAAGCCCAAGCTGGCTTGCCGTCGCTCCGCCGTTTTCCGTAATCGTGAGCCGCCCCCCCGAGAGCCGCGAAACCACGTCGATCCCCCGATTCGTGGAGCTGATCCTCGCGTCGACGAAGACGTTGGCGGCGTTGAGATCGTTGAGGACGCGCCCGACCGTCGCCCCCGCGCCGAACGTAGCCGCGCCGAACGCAGAAGTGAAGGTCGAACTGGCCGTGGTATTCGTAATCGTGATGCCGGAGGTGCTGATGCCCGCGCCGGCGAAGAGATCCGAAACGAGGGTATCCTCCGTCACGTTCGGATCGCGGTCCGCCCCGTCGAAGGGGGAAGCGGCGGCGGTAACGAGGATGCCGAGGTCGGCCGCGGTGGCGCCCCCGCCGACCTCCGCGACGGTGATGGGCGCGGCCGCCGTCAGCCGGAGGCCGTTGAGCGCGGGGTTGACCGCGGCCGTCACGCCCGTCGTCGCCGTTCTCGCGTTGATGAGATCGATCACGTCCCCCACGTTTTCCGCGATTCGGAGATCGATCGTCGCCGTGCCCGTTCCGCTGACCTGGATCGAGCCGAGCCGGACGCCCGTCCCCCGATTGAGGGCCGACAGCCTGGTGGTGGTCGAAACCGCCGGATTGAGATCGATCGGCTGGAGGAAGGTAGGGCCCGCGATCAGGTTGACCCCGCGGATTTCGTCCGAGAGTACGCCGAAGGAGTCGGCCGTAATGTTGGTGCGGGTCCGCAGGCCATCGGCGACTTCGGCCTCGAGCCCGCGGATGTCTCCCACGAACGCGACGGAATCCCCGACGAAGAGGAAGGGAGGCCGCTCGCTCCGGCTCCCGCCGAACAGGAACCGGTCCTCGAACTGGGTATTGCCCAGGTTCACGGCCTGTTGGAGGAGCGCCGAGATCTCGATGGCGGCGTTTTGGCGGGACGTCGCCGTCGCGGTGCTCTGCACCTGCTGAAGCAGGATCTCCTTCGCGTGGGTGGAAATCTCGGTCATCTCCGACAAAGCGTTGTCCGAGGTGTTGAGCCGCGCCGTGCCACGATCGATGTTCCGGAGATACTGCTCGTCGCGGCGGATCCTCAGAGTGAAGTCCAGGATGCGATTCGAGGCGACGAAATCGTCGGAGGGACGATTCACCCGGAAGCCCGTCGCGAGTTGTTCTTCCACCCGGAAGAGCTCTTCCTCGCTCCGTCGGATGTTCGAGAGGAGCACGTTTCGCGCGAGGACGCTCGACACTCGAGAGAAGGTCGAGCTGACGAACGGAGTCTCCGGCATCCTACACCCGGTTGATCAGAGTATCGAGAAGCGAATCCACGACGGACAGAAAACGAGCCGAGGCTTGGAAGGCCCGCTGGAATTCCAACATCCGGACCGCCTCTTCGTTGATGTTCACCCCCGAGACGCGCTGGCGTTGGTTGTCGAGTTGCTGAAGCACGAGCTGTTGGCTTTCCGATCGGGCCTTCGTTTCCGCGGCGCGATTCCCGAGGATTCCCACCTGGCTCTGGTAAAAATCCTCGAGTGTCCCTCCGTCCAGGACCGCCTTGCTCCGGACCGCGGCAAACTCCAGCGCGTTCGAGTTGTCTCCATCCGCGTTGGTCTTCGCCGCGGAGAGGAAGGCGGGATTCGCCAGGAGGTCCGCATTCACGTCGATCGTTTCCCCGTCCGATCCGTCGAAGAACCGGTTCAGTCCCATGGCGGCCAGGAAGCCGCTCGTGTCGTTCTTGAAGCTCAGGCGGATGTCGTTCGACGACGACTGGAGGCGCAGCCGGCCGTCGCTCAGGATCGTCGCGGTTCCGGGCGTCGCCGCGTTGATCTGAGCCGCGACGCTCGCCAGGGTGGTGTCGACCCCCACCCGGTCGAGATCGATGGTGATCGTAAATACCTGCTCCGATCCCGTGATCTCGTTCGTCTGGACGAGCTGGAAGCTTCCGTTCACCACGGGGAACTCCAACTCCGTGATCTGATACCCGTCGCCGATGGCCAGGGCGGCGGGCATGTTTCCGTCGAAGAAGAGCGTCCCCGTCAGGGTGTCGAACGCGGTGATCGTCCGCTTCTCGAGGACGTTTCGCCCGCTCAACATCAGGAGCTGTCGCCCCACGGGACTCGTCGCGCCGATGAGCGACGAGTCGGTGAGGGAGTTGGCCGTGGAGGGCGCGGTCACGGTGCTTTGAATGGCGATGGCGACGGCGGAATTCGGGATGGAATCCCCGCTCGTGATCGAGGCGAATCGTTCCAACCCCTGGCCGGTCGACTGTACCCGGTTGAATTCGAAGATGAGTCGGTTCGCCAACCGATCCATCCCTTGCTGGTAGTCCCTCGTGAGCGTGTCCCGCGCCTCGAGAAGGCCGTGGAGCCGCCCACCGGTCGCCGCGAGGTCGGCCGTGGCGCTCGCGAAAACGGGCGTGTCGACGAGAAGTCCGTCCACGACGCTCTGGGTCGTCGTCAGGGCGAACGACTGCTGTCCGAAGACGAGGTAGGCGCTTCCGGCCAGGACGTTGAGCTCGCCCGCCGTCGTCTCGATCGTCGTCACGCCGATGAGCCCGCTCAGCTGGCGAGCGGCGAAGTCCCGCCGGTCGCGGAGATCGTTCGCCGTCCCCACGTCGGTCCCGCCGTTTTCCGCGACGAGGATCTGCCGATTGAGCTCCGCGATTTCCTCGGTGAATCCGTTGATCTCCCCGACGGTACCCGCGACCTCGTCGTTCAGCTGCTCCCTCTGCTGGCGGACTTGGGTCGAGATGTACTGAAAGCCGTCGGCCACGGTCCGAGCCGCTTCGAGAACGCCCGAGCGGGTCGAGAGGTCGTCCGGATCGTTCGCCCAATCCTGGATCGCCTGGAAGAGACCGTCGACCATCGCCCCGAGGTCGGTGTTCGACAAGGCGTTGACGAGCGCCTCGAGTCGATCGAGCGTTTCGCCTTGCACCTGCAGAGTACCCAGGCCCGCTTCCGCGTCTCGCAGCCGGCCCTCGAGCGCGAGATCGACCAGACGTTGCACCGTCTTGATGTTCACCCCGCGCCCGATCTCGAACCGGCCCATGTCCAGCGCGCGATTCGACTCGAACTCGACGCGCTGACGGGAGTATCCGGGCGTGGAGGCGTTGGCGATGTTGTGGCCGGTCGTCTGTAGCGCCGCCATCGTGGCGTTGAGGCTGGTCAGGGCCGTATTGAGCGAGGTAAGCAGGACCATCTCACACCACCTGATCGAAGAGAAGTCGCGCGGGCGGCACCGGCGGGGCTCCCGTCCTCGTGTAGCCTCCGGCTTCCTGTCCCGCCGTCGAGAGGATTCGGAAGAAGCGCTTCACGAATCCCAGCGATTCCTCCGTCAGAGATCGGCACAGCCGGGTGAGCCGACCCAGTTCCGTCAGAACGTCCCGAAGCTCTCGGGCTCTTTTTCGGAGAGCGGATCCGTACGGTTCCGCAGCACGACCGGCAATTTCCCCGACCCCCGCGTGCTCCGGCAGGCCCATGGACGCAGCCGCGGCGGCGGTCAGTCTCAGTCGCGACGCGGCCGTGGGGCCCACCGCGAGGAGAATGCTCTGCTCGCGGCGCGTGATGCCGTCCACCGTCGCGGTGTCCACCGCCACGAGAGCGTCCCTCTTCCGCTTCGCCAACTCTACGAGCGCCCGATGGAGCCGGATCTCCTCGGCCAGCGTATCCTCGAGTTCCTGCAGGAGGTCGGCCATCTCTATCCCTTTCGATCGACCGCGGCGCCCGAATCGGAACGCACATGCTTCGAATATTCCTTGAGGATCATGTTTGCGATCCCCATTCCCCGGCCCCGGCCGCTCGCGCGTTCGGTGACCTGCGAGTCGAACAGATCCGTGAAGATCGCTTCCGCGTTCCCCCCGCTCATGAAGCCGCTCTTCGGTACGGCGGACCGCATCCCCTTCATCATCATCTGCATGAAGATCGCCTCGAACGAGCGGGCGATCTCTTTGAGTTGTCCGAGCTTCGCCGCCTTCGAGGCCGGCGCGCTCCCGACTTCCTGGATCATCTCGATTCCACCTTTCCGACGAGAAGTCCCGCGGCATCGAGCCCGCGGATCGCGTCGATCAAGTCCTGGGTCTGCACCGTCCCCTGCCACACCCGCATCGCCTCGCCCAGCGTCATCTCGTCGCCGATCCGCAGAATCGCGCCGCCTCGGACGCGGACTTCGCCCGGGAGAACTTTCACGTCGCGCGTCCACGTGATTCTCTTGTTCACGTCGTCGATCGTGACCACCGCCTTCGGGTTGGCGACGATCCTCACGTTCAGATTGAGGATGAGTTGCGCCCAGGAGACCGGATCGTCGTAGTATCCGGGGTTGGGGTAACTATCCTTCCCGTTGATCTCTTCCCACTCTTTCTTGGGGGGAATGACCACTTCGATGGCTCCGCCGTCCAGGGCGCGAGCCACTTTGAAGGCCGTGCCCGATCCGGCCGGCCCGACCAAGGCCTTCTTGTTGATCTGCTCGGCCAGTTCGCTCGCCATCGTGAGATCCGTCTTGCGAAGATTCAGCCGGAAGGCGCGGCCCCGGACGACGGGATTCGGATCCTCGCCGGTGGGCTTGTAACCGACCATCCGGTCCTTCACCGTGTAGTTGAGCGGCTTCACGAAATCAGCCTTGAGCTCGCGATACACGTCGCGATAGACGATCGCCCCGCCCGGGACGGCTCCCGCCGTCGGGTTGCCGGTTCGTCCCTCTCCCAGTCCGATGATGCGGCCGCGGGCGATGGCGTATCGCTTCTCGTCCTGGATTTGCCCTTCGATGCTCCAGAGATCGGTGACCATGAGTTCGCCGCCCACGATGGATTTCGCGTCCCCGGCGACGCTGACCCTGACGTCGATCTGCGTCCCCTTCTTTACGAACGGAGGGAGATCCGCCGTGACGAAGACGACGGCGGCGTTCTTCGCGTTGATCGTCTCCACCGCGGCGTCGACGCTGCTGTATCTCTTGAGAAGGCTCGTCAGGCGCGTTGCCGACGGGCCCTTGGGAGTGTCGCCCTGACCGTTGAGGCCGACGACGACGCCGAGACCCGTGAGATAGTTGGTGTTCGCGCCTTCGATGTCGACGAAGTCCTTGACCGATTGCGCCCACGCGGGGGTGGCGCCCAGGAACGCGATCGCCAGAACCGCCTTGTTCGCCATCTCCGACCTCCGTGTCAGATATTGGCCCATGGGACCGGGTGAGCAGGGAGGCTCACCCGGGTCCCAGGGCACCGGAGAGGGGTATTCCCGTTAGAACGGCCACAGCTTGTCCAGGAGCCACCCGAGGAATCCGGGCTTGGAGACGTCGCTCATCGGGCCCTCGCCTCGGAGCGAGATTTCCTGATTCACCAAGTCCTCCGACTTCACGGTGTGGTTCACGATGAACTGGGGCGAGACCTCGCCCGTAAGCCGGATCTCCTCGACGTCCGAGTTGATCCGACGCCGCTTCTTGGCTTGGAGCACGAGATTGCCGTTGGGACGGATGTCGACGACTTCCGCCGTAATCACGAACGTGAGATCGAGATTCCGTCCCGTCCTGCCCGTATTGTCGAGGCGGTATCGGGCATCGAGTTTGACGCCCGGATCGTCTTCCAAATTCGACGCGAAGATGCGGGGCAGCGCGGTCCCGCGCTGTTCGAAGTTGATGAACTTGTCGAATTCCATTTCCGTGCGGCTCCGGCGATCCTTGACGAGATCGGCGGTCGCGTTCGCCTTCGACTTCTCGATCACCAGGATCCGGATGTGGTCGCGCTTCTTGAAGGGAGGCTTCTTCGGCGGATCGTAGACGGACCCCGTGCCTCCTTCGCCGATGAGTTGCGCCGCGGCCGGCGAGGCCGCCAGCGCAAGGCAGAGTCCCGCGAGAATCTTCGTCATCGTCTCTCCTCCTCCACGACGTGAACTTCCCGGGAGGAGATCACGCGTCCGCGGAATCGCGCGCCCGTCCCCACCCATTCGAGCCAGATCACTTCCCCCACCGCCCCCTCCTCCACCACCCGAGCGTCCGCCTCCACATACGGATGGCGCGCCCGAACCGTTTCCCCGCGTTTCACGGCGGGCTTGAGCTTGAGATCGATTCTCGTCAGAGCCGCCCCCTTTCGGATCTTCACCAAGACGCGCGCCCCCACCAGCGAGTCCACCTCCCCGACGAAGCGCTCCTCCCGCTCGATCTCCACGCGGCGGATCTCGAAGTCCTCGCGCGCCACCGTGCGCTGGGGGAGGAGATCGCGCGTGGCGAACGCCACCTCGCGGATCGGCAGGACGCGGGCGATCGCGACGGCGGTGCGGCGCTTCTTCTCCGTGTTCTCGAGCACGATCGAGTACTCGGCCCGCTGCAGGTCCGACTCGTCGCGAGGTCGGACCCCGGCGACTTGGAATCCCTCGGGAAGCGATTCGGGCTCGAGGTACGCGATCCGCACCGCGAAGTCCGCGGCCTTCATCCGACGGGTCGTCACCAGGAGGCACTTGATCTCGAAGGCCAGGGCCTCGCGGTTCCACTCTCCCATCCGGGGCTCCGCTCCTGAGGGCGTCACCACCACCTTTTCGCCCTCGACGCGCCATCCCTCGAGCCCGCGCCGGCGCAGCTCGCGCGTGATCTCTTCCGATGTGATGGTCCGTTCGCCGGTTTCGGGCGCGCGGCCGAGATAGATTCCTTTGATGGACTCGCGCGCCTCGAATCCCAGCTTGTCCTCCCTCACGACCTCCAGCAGGGTGACGAAGCGTCCCGACGCTTCTACTTTGTCCTTGAGGACCAGGACGTCCGCGGCCGCGAGCAGCATCGCGAGGGTCATCGCCTATCTCCTCAGCCCGTTCACCGACTGCAACATTTCGTCCGCCGCCTTGATGCTGTTGCCGTTGATCTCGAAGGCGCGCTGCGTCTGGATGAGGTCCACGAGTTCCTTGATCACGTCGACGTTGGATTCCTCGGTGAACCCCTGGCGGATCAGGCCGAATCCTCCCTGGGCGGGCGCCCCGGTGATGGGCTGTCCCGACGCGGGCGTCTCGCGGAAGAGGTTGTCCCCGATCGCTTCCAAGCCGCTCATGTTGACGAACCGCGCGAGCTGAAGCTGGCCGATTTGCTGCAGCGTCTGCGGCTGAGTCGGATCGACTCCTTGGATGATCCCCGTCGTATCGACGAGGATGCCGGTGATGTTTTGGGGGACGGTGACCTGCGGGATCACGAGATATCCTTGCGGAGTCACGAGATTCCCCTGCGAGTCGCGGCTGAAGGCCCCCGCGCGGGTGTAGGCGGTCGTGTTGTCGGGAAGTTGGATCGTGAAGAACCCCTCGCCGTCCACCGCCATGTCGAGTTGGCGATCGCTGCGCTCGAGCGATCCCTGTTCGAAGAGCTTTTCCGTGGAGGAGAGCCGGACGCCCATCCCGAACGAGAGGCCCGTGGGGCTCTGATTCCGGCCGATTTCCCCGAAGCCCGCTCGCTGGATTTGTTGGTAGAAGAGGTCGGCGAAGTTGGCCCGCGCCTTCTTGAAGCCCGTCGTGTTCACGTTCGCGAGGTTGTTCGCGATCGTGTCGATCTTGCTCATCAAGGCGCGTCCCCCGGTCGCGGCGATCGACAGCGCGCGGAGCGTCATGGCCTACTCTCCCTACCGGGCCGGTCGGCCCATCTCGTTCACCAACCGATCGAGCGTGGAATCCTGGATCTTCACCATCTGGAGATTCGACTCGATCGAACGGACCGTCCGAATGAGGTCCACCATTTCGGCGACGGCGTTGACCGACGAGGACTCCAGGACCGCCTGCACCAGTTTGTATTCCTCGGTACGCTGCGGCTCCGCCGCAAACGTTTCGTAGAGGTTTTCGCCGAACTTCCGGATTCCCTCGGGATCGGCGAAGTCCACGATCTGAAATCGCGAGAGGAACTCGTTCCCTTGGAAGAGATTCCCGTTCGAATCGAGTTTGATGTCGACACCCGTCTCCACGTCGATGCGGATGGGATCGCCGTCCTCGGAGAGCACGAGATACCTGCCGTCGGCCGTGGTCAGGTTGCCCCCAGGATCGAATTGGAAGTTCCCGGCGCGCGTGTAGTACTGGCGCTCCGTATTCCGGTCGCGCACCACGAAGTAGCCGCTTCCCTGAATCGAGAAGTCCAGAGGCCGGTTCGTCACGTCGAAGGCCCCCGCATGTTTGTCGTATGCGATCGTGTCGATGAAAGGAGCCCCGCCGTACCGGTGGACCAAACCGTTGTAGTACTTGAGATCCGGACGATCCTCGAGAGCCTCCGCGAGGCGCTCTCGGAAGGCGATCTGATCGCGCCGGAACGCGGGGGTGTTGACGTTGGCCAGGTTGTTCGCGATGAGGTCCATTCGCACGCTCTGTCCGAGCGCTCCGAGTCCCGAGGCGTAGAGGCCGTACAGCATCAGATCACCGTCCCCAGGAGGGCGTCGATCCACGGACTTCGGGAAGGCGCCTCGTCGAGAATGGCGGAGAGCGCGGCGACCAACTCTTCCCTGAGCATTTCTGCCTCGTCCATGGCGCAGGGAGAGGAGCAAGCTCAATGCCAATCATCCGAAGCGGAAGATCGACGGTCCCGGGAAGGCCCCGGACGCTTTCTTCCGACGGCTACGGAAGTTCTTTCCGGATGTGCTACCATGCAGGCATGGAGGCTCGGTCGCTCGAGGAAGCCTTGGAGGGGGTCATGTCGCTCCTGAATCCCGGGCCCTACGGTGTCGCGGAGAGCGACCCGAAGGCCCGTCTCATCCGCGATTTGGGTGCCGTCGTCGCCGGGCTCGGAATCCCGCCCGTGATCATCGGAGGCATCGCGGTCATCGTCAACGGGCACCAGCGCCAGACTGCGGACGTAGACCTGCTGGTGGCTCGCGCGGATGCCCTCTCCCTTGTCCGAAAGTTGGAGTCGACTAGCGAATTCGTCAGGATTCGGATCGATCGATTCAAGCATTCGGCGACGGGGACCGGCCTTGATATCTGCGTAGAGGGCGAGCTGACGTCCCCGCGTCACTCCGATCGATTCCCTTCCCCCGCGGAACTCACCCGAATTCAGCGAGATCCGATTTCCGTAGTCGAGCTGCGCGATCTTCTGCTCTTGAAGTGCAAGTCCGGTCGCGCCCAGGACGAAGCGGATTTCATTTCCCTGTATCGCGCCCGGGGCCTGACGGCGGCGGACGTGGAGGGGATCAAGGCGAGGCTCGACGACCCCGCGCTGCGCGACATGTCGGCGAGTTGGCACTCGCGAGCGCTCGAGGAAATCGAGCGGGATCGTCTGCGCCGGCCGCCCAAACTGGAATAATCAGTGCCGGTGGTTGCGGGCGTACTCCCTGTTCTTCCCGAAGAGTCGGGCCAAGGTGGGATCCGCCTTCTCCGCCGCATCGTAGTCGACCACGGCCGCTCGGAAGTGAGCGCTCGCCTCCTCGTGCTTCCGACGGGCGCCCGAGCGCATACCCGAGCCGCTTCCGCAAAGTCGCCCGACCCGACTTCGACCGCGGCGAGACCTTGATACGCTTCTTCCAGCGTCGAATCCTGTTCCAGCGCCTTCCGAAGCAATCCACGGGCGCGATCGAGATCGCCGCGAGTCCACGCCAAGAGTCCCTCGGCGCAGTTTCGGGAAGCGGCCCCCAAGGTTCCCTCGAGGTCCTTGGGCGAGGAAGCCAGCACGTCCAGGTCGTTTCGCAGGGATTGGAGGAGCGTCTCCAACTTCGCATCCCGAGTCGCCGGCGCATCCGAGCTCGAGGGTCCGCTCTTGATTTCGCCTCCTCCGAGGAGAAGCAACCGCTCCCCTTCGGCGCGCCAAGCGAGGGATCATAAACGGCGGAGTGCTGCTGGCGACCCGGAGTGGCGGTGTCCTTCGGCAGAAAAACGGTCCTCCGCCGCCTCCACCTCCGCACCCGACCGCCCATACCACCGTGGACAGGAATAGGGTCCGGATCCGTATCGCCATCTCTCACCTCCCTTCGGTATCGGCATCCAGTAAGCGAGAACGGATCATCCTCCGGCAGGAAAAACTTGAAGGGATTTCGCGAGCTTCCCGGCTGGTCTTGATCTTCCGGATGGTCGGTCCCATTCCACTGCGGAGCGTCATTCGCCTCAGGCGGGACGAACGGGGAACTCTCGGATAAGGCTTCTCCGTGATCTCGGCGATCTCCGTGGTGAATCTTGGGGTGGAGGTCCCACGCGAAGTGGGACAGGAGAATCAGCCCTTCCCGCCCGATCCGTTCGCCGGCTTCGCGAACACCAGCCGGCCGGCGCTGGTCTGAAGGATGTTCGTGACGACGAGCTCGACGCTTTGGCCAATCCGGGAGGCGCACTCTTCCGCCACGACCATGGTCCCGTCTTCGAGGTAGCCGACCCCCTGTCCCGGACTCTCCCCGGTGCGGAGAATCTTGATCATCAACTTCTCCCCTTGCATCAGGGCCGGCTTGAGCGCGGTGGCGAGGTCGTTGATGTTGATCACATCCACTCCCTGGACCTGGGCTACCTTGTTCAGATTGAAGTCGTTCGTCACGATGCGGGCGTCGATCATTTTCCCGTATCGCACCAGCTTGGCGTCCACCCCTTCGATGTGCGTAAGCGGCACGTCCTGAATCTGGATGTCGCCTCGGCTCTTTCGCATGCGGTTGAGGATGTCCAGGCCGCGGCGCCCGCGATTCCGTTTGAGCTTGTCCTGCGAGTCGGCCACCGCCTGAAGTTCCTCGAGAACGAACTTCGGCACGATCAAGGGCATGTCGAGGACGCCGGTGTCCACGATGTCGGCGATCCGCCCGTCGATGATGGCGCTCGTATCGAGGAGGAGCGGCCTCCCCGCTTTCCCTTCGCGCCGGAGTTCCACGAACGGAATCACGAACTTGAAGTCGTCCTTCGTGTGGAGGATCGTAAGCACCGAGAGGAACGAGACGACGATGGTAATCCCGAAGTCGCGGTAGAGCTTGGACCGCCAGTCGGTAAACGCAGGCCCGAACACGAGGTCGAGAGAGGCGATGAGGAAATGAGAAACGATGAACCCCACCACCAGTCCGAACATCAAGACCGAGAGGACGGCACTGAAGCGACGAGCGAAGGACATCTCCAGGATCGAGCAGCAGAACCCGATGAGGAATCCCAGGAGCAGCCCCTGCCACCAGTGCACCCGGTAGATCTCGAGCCCGATCTGCCAGCCCAAGAGGGAGCAGACGAGGACGAAGATCGCGCGAATGACGTGCAGCATTTCCCTAGAGGATGTTTTCGAACGGATAGAACAATTTCCTGTACTCTTCCTGCGCATACCGGTCGGTCATTCCCGCCACATAGTCGGCGACGGCGCGGTGCACTCCGACCTCCTTGGCCCAGCTCTGGAACCGCGGAGGAAGCTGCGCCGTATTCGAAACGTAGGCGTGGAAGAGCTCTCGGATGAACTTGTGCGCCTTCTCCTGCATGATGACCACGCGATAGTGGCGATACACGTTTCGGAAGAGAAACCGCTGGAGCTCGCGCTTCTTGCGCGTGACTTCCGGCGAGAATCCGACCACTCGCTCTTTCGCCGCCCGGACGTCTTCCAGGCTCTTCAGATTCAACCGCGCCATGTTGGCCAAGGAGGCCGTCACGAGATCCGAGACCTCGAGATTGATCACCCGAAGCACCGACTGCCGCACGAGCATCTCCCCCTCGAGCGTCGGCCAACGGCGGCGGACTTCGGCCACCGATTCGCGCCAGATCTCGATATCCTCGAGATCCTTCTCCAGAATCAGCCCCGCTTTGACGCTGTCGTCGATGTCGTGGGCGTCGTAGGCGATCGAGTCCGCGATGTCGACCACCTCCGCCTCCAGGAGCGGACCCCACTCGGGCCGAAAGTCCGGTTCGACCGGATGGTCGGGCTTGACGTCGTGTTTCCGGATCGATTCCTGCGTTTCCCACGTGAGGTTGAGACCCGGGAATTCCGGATAGCGTCGCTCGAGAAGCGCGACGACGCGGAGACTTTGGAGGTTGTGCTCGAATCCTCCGCGCTCCCTCATGCACTCGTCCAGGGCGTCCTGTCCGGAGTGTCCGAAGGGGGTGTGCCCCAAGTCGTGGGAAAGGGCCAGCACTTCGCAGAGATCCTCGTTCAATCCCATCGCCCGCGCGATCGTCCGCGCAATCTGCGCCGCCTCCGTGGAATGCGTCAGGCGCGTGCGGTAGTAGTCTCCCTCATGATTTACGAAGACCTGCGTCTTGTACTGGAGCCGGCGGAACGCGGCGCAGTGGATCACGCGGTCGCGATCGCGCTGAAAGGCGGTGCGATAGGGGTGCTCCGGCTCGGGATGGAGTCGCCGCGTCCGCGCGCTCTTGGCGGCCACGGGCGAGAGCATCGCCTCTTCGCGACGTTCCAGCTCCTCGCGGGTGATCACAGCTTCAGGATCTCGTCGATCCACCCCAGAACCTGCTTCAGCTCCTCCGGCTTCGTGTCCGCCATGTGGGCGATGCGGAACGTGCGGTCCTTGATCTTCCCGTACCCGTCCGAAATCACGACTCCGCGCCGGCCAAGCTCTTCGTTCAACTTCGTGATGTCCGCCTTGCGGGTATTCTCGATGCAGCTCAGGGTCACCGACTCGTACCCATTCGCCGGAAACATCTTGAAGTGCCGATTCGCCCACGCGCGGCAGGTCTCGGCCATCGAACGATGTCGCGCCCACCGCGCCTCCAATCCTTCTCGGAAAAAGCGATCCAGTTGCACGTTGAGGGCGTGGATGAGCGAGATCACCGGAGTCTCCGGCGTCTGGTTCTTCTCGTCGTATTTCTTGAGTTGGAGAAAATCGAAGTAGTGTCCGCGGGCGGGAATCTTCTTCGCCTTCTCGAGGGCGCGATCCGAGACCCACGCCACGGCCAGCCCCGGCGGAAGGCCGAACGCCTTCTGCGTACCGGCCAGGACCACGTCGAGTCCGAGCTTCTCCGGCTCGATGGGAACTCCCGCCATCGCGCTCACGGCGTCGACGCACAAGCTCACGTCCGGGTACTTCCGCAGCACGTCCGCGATGTCGGCCACCGGATTCATGAGCCCCGTCGAGGTCTCGTTGAAGACGACGGTGATGCAGTCGTACTTGCCGGTGGCGAGACGTCGGTCGATCTCTTCCGGCCGGTTCGGTTCTCCCCATTCGACCGCGTAGACGTCGTTCTCCTTTCCGTTCTCCTCCGCCATCTCGGCCCACCGCTCGCTGAACGCTCCGCAGGTGCACGAGAGAACGCGTTTCCCCACGAGATTCCGGAGGCACGCTTCCATCGCGCCGGTGGAGCTCGAAGTGAAGAGAAGCACGCTCCCCTTCTCCGTGTTGAAGAACTTCCGGAGCTTGGACTTCACCGCTCCGTGGAGATTCCCGTATTCGGCCGTCCGATGGCCGATCATCGGAACGGCACAGGCTTGCAGGATCTCGGGATGCACCTCGACGGGACCCGGAATGAACAGACGCTTGTGCATCGTATCCTCTACGTGAAGTTCAACTTGCAAAGCAGGAGCCCCGTCAGGAGCTTGGGATAGAAGTCCGTGGTCTTTTGGGGGAAGCGCTCCCCCTTCGCGACGATTTTCCGGATCTGCGACAGCTTCACCGGATTCACCAGGAACGCCACCTGGTGTTTCCCCTCCCCTCGCGCCTTTCCGATCGCTTCATGGACGTCGCGCACGTATTCGACGTTTCGCTCGGCCTTGAGCTGCTCGGGGCCGATGCCCAAGAGCGGTTCCAGGATCACCGAATGAAGGAGATTGACGTCCAGCGAACGCCAGTCCTCCGACTTCCCGACCTTCACCCGGGCGGCGGCCGCCTTGACGTCGCGCACGACGAAAAGAAAGTACTCCTTCGCCCCCTTCGCGGCGACTCCGAAGCAGGGCTTTTCCATCCCTTCGATGCGAAGATCCTCGAGCAGCTCGCGGCGGGCGGAGGCCTCCTCCGCGTCGGTATCAAAGGGGTACGGGCGAACATCGAAGAATCTTCCGGCCGCTTCGACCAATCGTGCGGGCTCGAAGTTCGGAACGTCGTAGCACAGACGGTGCGTCCCGAAAATCGTCATCCCTTCATCGTCCATATTGACGGCGGTCGCCAGCACGTTTTCGAACGTCTCCGTCCCCTCGCACTTCTTCCCTTGCTTGAGCATCTCCGCGCGAAAGTTCCATGCCGTCTCGTATCGGTGGTGGCCGTCCGCGATGATCGCGTCGCGGGACTCGAGGTCCTTCTGGATCTGCGCGATCGTAGCCGGATCCATCACGCGCCAGACCCGGTGGGTTTCCCCGAGATCGTCCTTCGCTTCGAGGTCCGGGGGGCGCGCCGCGATCGAGTCGAGGATTCGATTCACGCGCTTTTCCGGGTCCGAGTAGAGGAGGAATACCTGCTCCGTGTGCGCGCGGGTGGCGGAGAGAAGTTGGAATCGATCGACCTTAGGACCGCTGTGCGTCTCCTCGTGGGGATGAACCCGCCCCTTCCCCGGCTCCTCCAACCGCACCATGGCGGTGAAGCCCTTGCGGGTTTTTTCCCCCTCGGGTGTCTTGCTGATCTGATAGTACACGTACAGGCAGGGTTTACTCTCCTGCATCAGGATGCCGTCGCGGATCCACTCCTCCAAGGTCCGTGCGGAAGTCGCGTACTTCCCCGCCGGATCCGACTCTTCCTTCGTCCGGATGATTCGCACGATGTTGTGCGGGTGTCGTCGGTAGTACTCGTCCTGAAGCTCCGGCCCGATGCGATCGTACGGTTGCGTGGTGACCTTCGTGAGATCGGGGACCTTCGCCGGATTGTAGCGAAGGCCGCGAAAGGGATAGACCTTGGGCATAGAGCTCCCCTAATGTCGGAAATGGCGCATTCCCGTGAGGACCATCGGAACGCCCCGGCGGCGCGCGGCCGCGAGGGCCTCCTCGTCCCGGATCGATCCTCCCGGCTGAATCACGGCCGCGATCCCCGCCTCCAGGAGAACTTCGAGCGCATCCGGAAACGGGAAGAACGCGTCGGAAGCGGCCACGGATCCGCGCGCCCGATTCCCCGCCTTTCGCACCGCGATCATCGCCGAGTCCAGCCGGCTCATCTGTCCCGCGCCGACTCCGACGACCTTCGTGCCGGTGACGAGAACGATGGCGTTCGACTTCACGTGCTTGCACACCCGCCAGGCGAATTCGAGCGACGCACTTTGAGCCTCCGTCGGTTCCGTCGTGACGGTTCGGAGTTCCTTCCAGCACTCTCGATCCGGCGTCTGAACGAGCAGCCCGTCGCGAAGTCCTCGCACATGCCAGTTCGCGTTCGGTGCGGCGATCTCCGGCCCCGCCTCGAGGATGCGCAGATTCCTTCCCCACTTCGTCTTCGATTGGAGAAGGGGGAGGGCCTCCGGGGAAATCGACGGCGCCACGATGGCTTCGAAGAAGTTCTCCCTCGACGCCACGAGTTCCGCCGTACCGGCCTCTACGGCCACGTTGAAGGCCACGATCCCCCCGTACGCGGAAACGGGATCGCCTTCGAGGGCGTGACGGAAGGCTTCGCCCGGATCGCTTCCGGTCGCGGCGCCGCACGGATTGTTGTGCTTCACGATCGCGCACGCGGGCGCTTCGAATTCCCGGGCCAATTCGAACGCCGAGTCGAGATCGAGCAGGTTGTTGTAGGAGAGTTCTTTCCCTCCCAAGACGCGCGAGTGCGCGATCGAGGCGCCCGCGCGCGCGGCGGTACGATAGGCCGCCGCCCTTTGATGAGGATTCTCTCCGTAGCGAAGATCGTCGATCTTCTCGAAGTGCAGCGTCAGGAGGCGCGGGAACTCTCCCGGACCGCCGAGATAGCTCGAGATCGCGGCGTCGTACCGCGCGGTGTGCGCGAAGGCCTTCGTCGCGAGTTCCCGTCGCAGTCCCTCCCCGACCGCGCCGTCGCCGCGATCCATCTCCTCCAGCACCCGAGGGTAGTCGCTCGGCTCGGTCACGATCGTGACGTAGCGATGATTCTTCGCGGCGGAGCGGACCATCGACGGGCCTCCGATGTCGATGTTCTCGATCGCCTCTTCGAATGCGACGTTCGATTTGGCGACCACCTGTTGGAACGGATAGAGATGGACGGCGACGAGATCGATGTACTCGATCCGATTCTCCTCCGCCTGCCGTCGATGATCGGGATTGTCGCGGACGGCGAGAATGCCGCCGTGGATCTTGGGATGAAGGGTCTTCACCCGACCGTCCATGATTTCCGGCGACCCCGTGTGCTCGGAGACCTCCACGATGGCGAGTCCCGCCTCCCGGAGCGCTCGGGCCGTGCCTCCGGTGGAAAGGATCTTGATGCCTCGAGCGCCGAGCGCGCGGGCGAAGTCCACGATCCCCGTCTTGTCGTAGACGCTGAGGAGAGCCGTGCGGATCTTCATGGGGGCGGGCATTATACGGGTCGACCTACGGGGCCGTCAAACAGGCGGATCTGCTTTTCGCGGGCCTCCGAAAGAAGAGTCGCTCTTTATCGTATAGAACCTCGGACCATGCCGATCGAACTGCTCTGTTCCTGCGCGACGAAGCTCACAGTACCGGAATCCGCCGGGGGGAAAAGGGCCAGGTGTCCCAAGTGTGGGAGTCTCGTGGAGGTCCCCATCGTCCTCCAAGGCACCTGGGCCGATTCGAGCCCTGAGAGAGCGGAGCCTCCGCCCCGCCGCGTGGGACTACTGGATCGTGGTCGTCCTTTTGGGATTGGGACTCCTGGGAAACATCGTTCAGGTCCTCCAGGGAAATGGGAGGATCCTCGGCTTGGCCATCTCCGCCCTCTTGCTCCTCGGAGTCCTCACTCGCTCGGCGATCGCCTGGTGGTTCCTGACGGTGATCTCCTTCCTGGCATCGCTCCTCCTTTTCGCCGTGGCCGTCTTGCTGCCGATACCCGAACTGCGAGGATTGTTGTTCCTTTTCGGATTGCTGTACCTCGCCGTTCCGGGGCTCCTCATCAGCGCCCGGGTTCGCGGCACATACTTCTAGACTTCGGTTTCCGTGGCTCCCTAGACTAGGCTCCAGCCGCCGATGTGGAAGAAACTGCTCCTCGTTCTCTCCTTCGTCGTCGGCATCGCCGCCTTCTGCGCCATTCCGTTCATCGTCGGAGTGGAGCCGACGCGCCGGGCGGTGGCGGATGTCGGATGGCTGTGCGCGGTCGGCTTCGTCCTGAGCGGCGTTCTCGTCCTCTTCATCCCGGCCGTCGGATGGACCATCCTCATGCGGGGCGAGGGCCTGCGCATCCCCTTCCTGGACGCGTTCAAGGCGAACCTGATGGGCTTCCCGCTCAACTTCGTCACGCCGTCGATGTACCTCGGCGGCGAGCCGCTCAAGGTCTACTACCTCGCCGCCAAGCACGGGGTGCAGAAGCGACGAATCCTCGCGACCATCATCGTGGGAAAATTCCAGGAGTTGGCGGCCATCGTCCTGGTCTCGATTGCGGGCACGGCGGTCTTCCTCTGGCGCACCGAGATGTTTACCCGGCGAAGCGAGGTGATCCTCATCGCCGTCATGGTGATCCTCGTGGCGCTCCTGGGCCTGCTCTGCTGGGCCTTCATCGCGAATTGGCAGCCTTCGGTCAAGCTGATCCAGCTCATCGCGAAAATCGGCATCGCCCGGCGCCGGATGGCCCGGGCTCGGTCGAAGGCGATCGAGATGGAGCATCTCATCCACCTCGCCTTCACCAAGCGGTGGAAGACGTTCGTCCTGGCGCAGGTGGTCACCGTCTTCTCGTCGCTCTCCGTGCTCGTGCGTCCGTGGATCTTCTTCTACTTCACGAAGGACCGCGTGCTGCTCGGCTCCGAGCACGTGGCCATGATCTACGTCGTCACCAACGTCCTGAACATGTTCACGATCATCCCGGGCGGTCTCGGGATCTTCGAGGGCGGCATGGTGGGCTATTTCGAGCTCGCGGGCCTCGGGAAGCACAACGCCGCCGCGTTCGGAATCGTGACGCGGATTTCGGATCTATTCCTCGTCGCCCTCGGCACCTGGCTCATCGTCCACCTCGGGATGTCTCGGATCGCCAAGGACGTCGCGAAGGGACGGGCGAAGGTGAGCGAGGCGGAGATCCGGGAGGCGATCGAGTCGGAAGAGGAATGAGCTATTTCGGCTCGTCCAGCACGCACCGGAAGCCGAGCCACTTGACGCGGGTATTGCGCGCCTCTTTCCACCGGCTGAAGTTGATCGTGAACTCGCGGTCGCGGAACGAGCCGCCGCGGACGATCTTGTCGGGGCGATTCTGCTCGTAGTTGTCGGCGCACCACTCCGCCGCATTGCCCGCCATATCCATGCAGCCGTAGGGGCTCGCACCGCCCGGGAAGGCCCCCGCCGGACTCGTGTACGGATAATTCTTCTGGGAGAAGTCTCCCCAATTGAGACGATCGGGGTCCCACTGGTCCCCCCACGGGTAGGTGAATCCGTTCCTCCCGCGAGCCGCCTTCTCCCACTCCCGCTCCGTCGGTAGCCGCTTTCCGGCCCACGCCGCATAGGCGTAGGCATCCCAGAAGTCGACTCCGACCACGGGATGGTCGGAGCGATTCAGCGCCGGATCGCCCCAGAATTCGGGAGTGTGGTTCTTTCCCTTGCCCTCATCGGGATGACATCTTTCGTGCGGATTCTTGGCGCTCTGGAGGAAGGCGAGGAAGACGGCGAACTGGCCGTTCGTCACCTCGTACTTGTCGGCGAAGAAACCCGGGAGCGTCTCTTTCCTCGCGTGGAGTTGCCCCGGGATCGGATCGCGGGCGCCGAAGGTGAATTCCCCGCCCGGGACATAGACCATTCTCAGGTCGTCGGCCGAGAACCGGACCGTCACCTCCGAACCCGGCTCGACCGCGACGACCTTCTCGACCCCCAGCGTGCGAATCCGGTGGGAACCGGCCGCCACGACGCGCGACTTGAGAAGAGCTTTTCCGGACGCCACGTTGTCGAGGTACACTTCCACTCCCGGAATCGCCGATTCGATCGTGATCAACCCCGGAGGGATCTTATCCAGGGTGATTCTGAGGGCGGTAACGACCCCCGATTCCAAGACCTCGAACGGGTGCTCCACCTCTCGATATCCCGGAAGGACGAGCTTCGCCACATGCGCTCCGCCCTCGAGCGCTTCGACCGTCGTCGGGGTCGGGCCGATGGTCCGGCCGTCCACGAGGAGTATCGCTCCTGCGGGCTCCGACTCCACGGCCACTTGCGCCCGCACTCTCCGAAGGGTCACGGAGTAGAGGGAGGTCGCTCCCTCCACAAGCATCTTCTGCCGATGCACCTCGAAGTACTTCTTCGCCAGACGCAATTCGTATTCGCCCCGAGGCAGCTCCACCGTGGCCGGAGTGACGCCGCGTTCCTCCTCGTTGACGAGAATCGCCGCTCCCGGCGGGTCCGAATCGAAGGAGACGCGCGCCACGGCTCCCGTCGTCGGAGGTCGCTGCGTTCCCTCGGCGAGCATCGAGACGAAGAGGGTGCACGTGCTGTTGGGGTCCACCAGAATTCGCTGCTCGAAGGACTCGTACCCCGTCTTCTCCAACCGGACTCTGTAGTATCCCGCCGCGATTTCCGTCTCGAAGGGCGTGGTGCCGAAAAGCCCTCCGTCGATCCGCACGGTGGCGCCTTCGACGTTGGTCGTTCGAATCTTGAACGGCCCCTTGCGGGGATCGAGGCGAAGCCGTTCCAGCGTCAAGCCCTGCGTCGCGTCCAGCATCGCCTGCTCCCGCCCCGTTCTCGCATCGATGACCGCAAACAACTTTCGGGACCCGGAAACCCGCGGCTCGAGGAGAAGCACGCGATCGTGGAAAAAGGGATGGGAGAGCCGAATCTCGATGCGCGCGTGCTTGGGGGACGTAAGCTCGAACGGCGTCGTTCCCGCGAGCTTGCCGTCGATGGAGACCTCTGCGGGACTCGGCTCCGTCGTGATCCGAAGCGGTCCTCCCAAGGGCGAAGGGGCGGAGACCCCGGCCTGTCCCTGCAGGGCCGCCTTCGATCGCGGCTTCACGATCCGAGTAAAGGCGATGAGCGAGATTCCCAGGAGGGCGAGTACGCCGGCAAGCACGGTCCACTCCAGGATCCGGGCGGCGCGAGGCGGCCGGCTGCGCTTGGCGCTCGGGGGGGAAGGCAGGGGAACGGAACGCGGGGTGAGTCGCTTGGGTTCCCCCCCCCCAGCAAGCTCGACCGTCTGAGCCCCGGACGCCACCAGCTTCAAAAGGAACTGTTCCTTGGCTCTCTGGAGCTGCGCGCCCATCTCCTGAACGATTTGGTACCGCATGTCGCGATCGATGGAGAGCGCCTTCTTGCAAATGGCGTCGAGTTCCGGCGTCACCACCGGATTGAGTTCGCTCGGAAGGTCCATTCCCAACGGAAGCTCGCCGGTCAGCATCTCGTAGAGGACGACTCCGAGGGAGTAGATGTCGGCGCGAGGATCCACGGACCGGCCGGGGACCATCTGTTCGGGAGCCATGTAAAAGAGCGTCCCGGACATCAGCCGCATTCCACTCGTCCGCGCGAATTCGGATACCACGATCGAACTGTCCGAGCGGCCCGGGAGCATCCCCAACCCGAGGTCGGTGATTTTCACGTAATGAAGCAGCGCCTTGCCCTTGTCGGCGACGGACACTTTCCGCTTCTCGACCAGGATGTTCTCGGGCTTCACATCCTGATGGATGATGCCCTTCGAGTGCGCGAACGCGAGCGCCTCGAGGACTTGCACGGCGATGTCGATCGCGTACGGAGGCGGAAGAATGCCGTCCTCGAGCATCCGCTGCCGGAGATTCTTGCCCTCGACGTACTCCATGATGAAGTACGGAGGATCGTGCTGCGTATTGAGTCCGATGGTCTTGACGATGTTCGGATGGTCGAGCTGGTGCTGGAACACGGCCTCCTTCTTCAGGAGGTCCATGGCGTCGGGGCTCGTGGGGATCTTGATCGCCACGAATTTCCCCGGGATTTGGGCGTGCTCGGCTTTCCATACCACGCCGAATCCGCCGACGCCGAGCTTCTCGATGAGGATGTATTCGGAGACCCGGTCTCCTTTGTCTACGCTCCGATAGGCCATCGTCGTCCCGCAAACCAGTCTATCACACGACCGACGCACGGGTGAGGGTTCAATTGACTCTCCCCCGCCTACACGTACACTATGAGGACGTTTCGTCGCACGGCTTCCTGGATGAAAAACGCCTCCCTTCTCCGCCGCGCTCTCCGACGGATGCCCGGCGGCGTCAACAGTCCGGTTCGCGCGTTCGGCGCGGTCGGGGGTCGGCCCCTTTTCCTCCGCTCGGCCCGGGGGGCGATGGTGGTGGACGAGGACGGAAGGCGCTACGTCGACTACGTCGCCTCATGGGGACCGCTCATCTTGGGCCACGCGCCGTCCATCGTCCTTCGGGCGATCGGCCGAGCGGCCGCGCGCGGAACCAGCTACGGAGCGCCTCACGCCGGGGAAGTCGAGATGGCCGAACTCCTCGCGACGGCCATTCCCTCGATGAATCGCGTGCGGCTTGTCTCGAGCGGCACCGAGGCGTGCATGAGCGCCGTTCGCCTCGCGCGGGGATTCACGGGTCGCGACCTCGTCGTGAAGTTCGAGGGCGGATATCACGGCCACGCGGACGGACTTCTGGTTCGGGCCGGCTCAGGGGCCGCCACGTTCGGCATCCCCACGAGCGCGGGAGTCCCCAGGGAGATTGCGAGACTCACCGCCGTCCTCCCCTACGGAAACTCGGACGCGGCGGCGAGGTTTCTCCGACGGCACGGACGCCGCACGGCTTGCGTCATCGTCGAACCGGTCGCCGGAAACATGGGAGTGGTGCCTCCCCCGCCCGGATTCCTCGAGTCGTTGCGCGAAGAGACCTCCCGCCACGACGTCCTCTTGATCTTCGACGAAGTCATTACGGGTTTCCGGCTCTGCTGGGGAGGGGCACAGAACTTGTACCGAGTCCGTCCCGACCTCACGACGTTGGGGAAAATCATCGGTGGCGGCCTTCCCATGGGGGCCTATGGAGGACGCGCGGACGTCCTGCGTTGCGTCGCTCCCGAAGGTCCGGTATATCAGGCGGGAACGCTCTCGGGAAACCCGCCGGCGGTGGCCGCGGGCCTCGCCCAGCTTCGCGAGCTTCGACGGTCGAATCCCTATGCCAAGCTCGACCGCCTGGCCGGGACCCTGGCCGAGGGCCTTCGCGGACTGGGTCTCACCGTGAATCGCGTGGGCTCGATGCTCACCCCGTTCTTCACCGACGCTCCGGTGACGGATTGGAAATCCGCATCGCAAGCCGATTCGAATCGATTCGCGCGCTTCTTCCACGGGATGCTGCAGCGGGGAGTCTACCTGCCGCCGTCCCAGTACGAGGCGTGGTTCGTCGGGGCGGCGCACACTCCGGAACTGATCCGCCGAACGATTCGCGCGGCGCGAGAGGCGATCCGTGACTGACCGGCGGCTCTCTCCGTACGACTGGGTGGTGGTGTCGTATTCGATCGTGATCGCCGGGCTGATCGTACTCTCGCACTCTCGGGTCCCGAATTGGTGGGCGTATTCCGGAATCCACCTCGCCGTGGCCGCTTCTTGCGTGGGGATGGCGCGATGGCGACCTCGGCACCGTGCCCTTGCGTTCCTCCACGACTGGGACGTAGTCGTCTATGTCCCCGTCCTCTTTTTCATGACGTGCGTTCTGGTGCATCGAGTGCATCCCGTCGACTACGACGACTGGCTCATCCGAATCGACACGCGCATCGGGGGAATCGCCGTTCTGAAATGGATGGAAGGGATCGAGCGGCCGTGGCTGACCACGTTTTCGAAGACGGTCTGGATCTTCTTCTATTTCCTGACCCTGATTCCGGGAATCCCGCTGTATCTCCGAAACCGCGAGGGATTCGCCGAGGGAAAGCTCCTCGTGGTCCTGTGCTTTCTGGGTTCCTATGTCGGCTACTACGCCCTACCCGCCGAAGGGCCCGGCTATCACCAGCAGAAGATCGGCGTGGCTCAGCCTGACTTCGAGCAATCGAAAGTCACCTCGACGATGAAGGACACGATCTACCGACTCGAACGCGAGGCGCGCGACACGTTTCCGAGCGGACACGTCATGGTGGCCGCCATGACGATCGTGCTTCTTCTCCGAAATCGGCTGTGGAAAACCTGCTGGATCGGGATTCCCGTTTCGCTCGGGGTGATCTGGTCGACGATTTATCTCCGGTACCATTACCTCATCGACGGAATCGTGGGACTCGCGCTGGTGGCCCTGATCGCGTGGCTGGGACCCAAGTGGCAGCGGAAGAGCATCTAGCATCTAGCATCTAGCATCAAGCATTCAGCATGGGCGCCCGATGGTGGACGCTCGGACGTTTGCCGGTGTGAGGGAAAACTCCGTTAGAACTTCTTTCCCACTCCCGCTCCCACGCTCCACACCGCGCCTTTGTCGATATCCCCTTCGACCTCCCCGATCGCGACCAACGTCCACCCCCGGCCGAGATCCGCCTGAGTTTCGATTCCCGCCTTCGCGGCAAATACCGCGCGCCACTCGCCGCTGGACCCGTCGAGCGTCTGGTCCCCGAGAATCATGTCCCCGGTATGGACCACGCCGTTCGTCAGCTCCTCGCCGATATACGCGACCCCCAAATCCGCCCGGATCTCGATGCGGAACCAAGGACCGAGAAGACCTCCGAGCCGCCGGCCCACGAAGAACCCGAACCGCCACGTCTCGATGTCGAAGTCCGAATCCCCCGTAATCTGGAGGATGCCGTCGTCGTAGGTTCCCTTTCCTTGTCCGTCGCCGTTCGCATGACCCACGGCGAAGGTGAACTCGAGAACCCCGAAATCGACTCGAAGGTCCGCCTCCCATCCGGTGAAATCGTATCGATCTCCATCCACGAAAAGTTTCTGTCCGCTCTGTTCCTGGCGATGGTCGACGTTCCCGCCGAAGTCGTCGGCGAACGTGGCCTTGGCGGTCACGGAGATCCCCCCGAAGGCAAACGGGCCCAGCGGCTCCCAGTCGAATCGGACCGGCTCCTCCACGCGCGCTCGAGGCACCGGCATGCGACAGGCCGTGCCGCTTTCCAACACCAGGATGAGCTCTCCGTCCGGAGGAGTCTCCAGGGCCTTGTCCCCGCCCGGAATCACGATGACGGCGGAGACGACCTTGGCGTCCCTCTTCAGGATCGCGAAGACCATACCGCGGGAGCGGTTCTTGACTTTCGTGCGTCCGCTGGACTCCGGCTCGACGCTCACTTCGGAGGTGAGCTCGCCCCAGTTCACGGTCTTGGCTCCCGCGAGCGGCGCGGCGTTCGATGTCCGTCCTCCGGACCGGACTTTGAGTTCCTTTTCGGTGCCGTCCAGCCGAGCGACGCCCCACCCGCGCTCCGCATCCACCGCGATCCAGGTCACCAGGCCGCCTTCCGATTCGATCTCGGGAGTCTCGCCCTTCTTGGGATCGGAAAACCGCACGATCGCGACCCCGGGATCGGGTTTGAGGAGGTAATCGATCTTCGGTTCGTCCTGCGAGAGGAGGAGGATCGCGATGCCCAGCATGAGCTCAACTCCTTTTCAATTCGGGGGACGATTCCACCCAGAGCCGAATGGCGGCCACGACGAGCGCGTCCGAAGGGGGTTTGGATCGGAGCAGTTCCTCGATTTCCCCTTTCACTTCGGGGTAGGTCTTCCCGCGGCGCTCATCTAGGAGGACGAATCGGGAGGCGATCGCCTCGACGCGTGCTTCGCGCACGGTCCACGTAGCGAACAGAGGTTCTTCCGCTCCCACGGCCCCGAGGTACTCCGCAAGAGTCGCCCCCCGGCTCCGCACCGACGATTCCGCCGCTTTTCTTTTCCGAGCTGCGCGGTTTGCGACCTCGGACTCCGGGACGGTTACCCCCTCGCGCCGCGCCCGGCGCTCGAGGAGGCGCTCCGCCAAGATCAACTCGCGGGGAGCCATCTTGCAGAGCCGCGCGTCCCACCCCCTCAATGCTTCGCGGACTTCCTGGGACGTGGGCGGTTCGATGGGGGCGTCGTCGCTCTCGCTCTGGGGTCGGGGAGCGGAGCCGCACGCCGCCAGAAGGAGTATCCAAAGCGTTCGTCTCATTTCCCGTCCTTTCGCGCCGACTCGATCTTCACGGAAGGCGGCGTCACCGCGGACTTGCGTTCCACAGAGGTATACTCGATCTTGAGTTCTTTATCGCTTTGCTCCACCGTTCGTCGAATCCTCTCGAAGGGGATCTCGATGTACTTCTTCTTCATCTCGTCCTTCTTTTCCGGAGTCGCCTTCTGAAAGGAGGGGGATTCCTCGAGTTGGGGCAGCACGATGGTCTCGAAGTGCTTTTTCTCCGCCCCCTGCCAGGTCCAGATCGACCACTGGTAGGCCGCCTTGCGGTCGAAGGGCAACCCCTCGAACGATCCGCCCGCGGCGGTGCGATCGACCTGGAGGAGGAAGTCCGTCGTCATTTTCGGCGGCCGCACCAGGACGCACCCGGTTTCTTCGAATCGGAGTGTGGCGGCCTCGGACTCCGCCGGCACGGCTCCGAGATCGGAGTCCCGCAGGAGGACGTAGTTCTTGGCGATGAGGCCCACCTTCGGTTTCACTCCCATTTCGTAGCAGACCGTGTCGGTGATGTAGACTTTCGTCCCATTGGGCCCGACGGTGTCCCAGATCGGCTCGACGATCATTCCGTCCTGACCGTTCTTGACCGCGACCAAAGTGCCCCGAGGCACGTTCACGGTGAAGGGCCGGGGGGAACGATTCTCCACCTTGATCTCGAACAGATTCGACGTTCGGCTTTTCCCGGTCACCGTAACGCGGACGGCTCTCGGATCGTGGAGAGCGCTCGTCTTCTCTCCGGAGGGCGTCTCCTCGGGCGGACACTCGCAGTGACAGATCACTCGAAGCAATCGCGCGAGACTCTCCGGAGGAAAGTCGGTTTCGATCTTCACCTGGCGAACATCTCCGGGAAAGTTCTTGGGCAGGTGCTCCGGGGGAATGCTGAATCCGCCGTCGGCCCCGGCGTAGGTCGTCGCCGTGGTCTCGTCCGGAAAGGTGACCTTCACGCGGGAAAAGGGCAGGACGCTCCCCGGCTTGGCCGCCAGAGGCCCGCGCCCCTTGTCGGAATCGATGGCTCCTGGAGGCACGGGTTGGAGATTCGTCGGAACGGACTGTTCGACCTTGAGTCCCTTCCCATCCCAGTCGCCGGGAATCTGTTCGTTCGGAACGACGAATTGTCCCCGCTCGTCGGCGCGCACCGTAGCGGTCGTCCCGTTGGGAAACGTAACCCGAACGTCGGCCCCCGGCAGCGCCGCCCCTTCTTTCCCTCCGACGTTCCAACCGCCGCCGCTCATCGTTGAGCCCCGCTCGACCACGAGGCGCGATGCGTTCACCGAGGGGGGAGCCGTCCCGCCGTTCATGAGGTAGAGAGCCAAGGGCGCCTTTCTCCCCGCGCAGGGCAAGATCCGCTTCTTGTCGTCGGGGGGCGATCGCTTGACGAGAGGATCGAGGAAATCGCGGGCGTCCTTGATGCGTTTCTCCCATTTCTTGATGTCGTAGTCGGGGTAGGCCCCAAGAAAGCCACGGTACCCATGACGGTCGTACTCTTCGACGTAGTGCTTCACTCCCTCGCTGACGCTGTCGAGAAAGAGGAGTTTGTTGTGGAGCTCCCGGTAATACTCCGGAGTACCCGCCTCGCCGCTCAGACGAACGAGCCTTCGGACCCGGCGGAGCTTCTCCGCCTCGGTGAGAGGAGTGTCCTCCCAGTCCGCTCCCCTCTCGAGATCCTTGCAATCCACCACCATCTGGATCACCGGATTCATTTCCCGATCCAGTTCGGTGTGGAGGCACTCGAGGAGCCGAAGGTAAAAGCGGATCGCCTCTTCCCACGCGAGGGTCTCTTTCACGTTGGGCGGAGCCGCGGGGAAGATCGGCACTTTCCCCACCTGATGTCTCGCCTCGGAATTGACTCGATAGAAATAATCCTGATCGACATGGACCAGTTCGTGGACGATCGTCTTGGCAACCTCCATGACCTTGGAGGCATAGGCCACATTGTAGTCGGGGTGTCCGAACGCAAGGGGGTCGCACGTTCTTCCGCCGGCATCGCGCTCGGGAAGGATGATCGCCCCTCCGCTCTCCGCGGTGGCTTCGGTGACGCTCTTGTCCGTATTCACGAGGATCTGGCCGCCGTCGAGCATCTTCTGGAGTCGGTCGGCGACCGCATCGCCCATGCAGGCTTTTCGAATGAGATCGATGCAGCGCTGAAGATTGGCCCGCTCGTCCTTCGTCGGAGCTCGCCCCTCATCCAGCGCAAGACACAGTAGGATCGCCCCAAGGGTGCCCATCCGCCACCTCCTCCCATCCGTACGGAGGGATTTCGGCGGACTATAGGGAATTCGGAAGCGCCGTTCCATGAAATTCTCGGGCCATCCGGATAGAATCCAGGGCTCGATGGCCGGCAAGATCTATCTCGAGACGTTCGGCTGCCAGATGAACGTCCTGGACGGGGACCTCATCCTCTCCCGGATGACGGGGCAGGGCTACGTTCCCACCGAGAATCGCGACGAGGCGGACGTGATCCTCTTCAATACATGCAGCGTGCGCCTCCATGCCGAGGAGCGGGCGCTCTCCCACGCGGGGACCCTGCAGCAGCTCAAGAAGCGACGGCCCGAGCTCGTCATCGGGGTCGTGGGATGCATGGCGCAGAACCGGCAGGACGAGATCTTCCGACTTCTTCCCCATGTCCAGCTCGTGGTGGGCCCGCGGAAGATGGGCGCGATTCCCCGCCTCGTGGAGGAAGTCCGCGGGACGCCCCACCGCCGCATCGCCGTCGAGGACTTCGACGACGAGTTCATCGACGGGGGCGACGCGGTGCAGATCCGGGCCACTCGGTTCCAAGCGTACGTGAAGGCGATGGAGGGATGCGACATGAGTTGCGCCTTCTGCATCGTCCCGACGACACGCGGAAACGAGGTGAGTCGTCCTCCCGAGAAGATCGCGGACGAGGTCCGGCGCCTCGTCGATCAAGGCACCGTCGAAATCACGCTTCTCGGCCAGACGATTAACTCCTACGGCAAGGGGATCAAACCGACCGTCGATCTCGGCGGCCTCCTGCGTCGGGTGCACGAAGTACCCGGCCTCCGACGCATCCGCTTCATCACTTCGCACCCGTCGTTCGTGCGTCCGAGCCTGGTCGAGGCGATGCGGGATCTTCCGAAGGTCTGCAAGTACCTCCATCTTCCGCCGCAATCCGGCTCGGATCGAATCCTGAAAGCGATGCGGCGCGGCTACACCGCCGAGAAGTATCTCCGGATCATCGACACGCTCCGCGAGAGTGTCGCCGGAATCGAAGTGGCCGCCGACTGGATCGTCGGGTTTCCCGGCGAGACCGAGCAGGACTTTCAAGAATCCGTCCGACTCCTCGAGCGGATCCGGTTTCAGAATTCCTACGTATTCAAGTATTCCCCTCGTCCCGGGACCGACGCGGCGGCGCTCGCGGACGACGTGTCCGAGGAGGAGAAGAAGCGGCGCAACCAAGTCCTGCTCGACGCGCAAGACCGCATCAGCCGGGAGAAAAACCTCGCGCGAATCGGCCAGATCGTCGAGATCCTCGTCGAGGGACCGAGCAAGACCAATCCGAATCGTCAGACGGGACGGATGGACACGCACCAGATCGTCCACTTCGATGCGGGGCAGGATCTCCGGGGACGCTTCGTTTCCGTGGAGATCCTCTCCGCGACCCCTCACTCCCTCCTGGCTCGCATGGCGTAACTTCGAATCGGGCACCTTCCCTCATAGCACCGAGGAATCCTCTTGACCCGGCGCGGGCGCCGCCCGGTCGGCGCCCGCTTCCTTGCTTCCGTCCCCCTCCGTGGCATAATGTCTCCGCATGTCCGACGAGCGATTCATGCGTCAGGCCCTGGAGTTGGCTCAGCGGGGAGCCGGCTCCGTCGAGCCGAATCCGATGGTCGGGGCGGTCGTGGTTCGCGAAGGAAAAGTCGTCGGGCAAGGATGGCACCGGGAGTTCGGAGGCCCGCACGCGGAGGTCGCCGCGCTCAAGGCGGCAGCGGCCAAGGCCAAGGGTGCGACCCTCTACGTCACGCTCGAACCGTGCCCGCCTCATCCGAAAAAAACCCCGCCGTGCACCGAACTTCTCGTCCGATCGGGAATCGTCCGGGTCGTCGCGGCGATGAAGGATCCGAATCCGTCCGTCCACGGTCGCGGACTCGCGATTCTCCGAAAATCCAAGATCCGTACCTCGTGCGGGCTCCTCCAGGGGGAGGCGCGAAGACTCAACGCCGCCTTCGTGAAATTTCACCGCACGGGCCTCCCCTACGTGCTCGCCAAGTGGGCGATGACGCTGGACGGGAAAATCGCTACGCCCGCGGGAGACTCGCGGTGGGTATCGTGCGAGGCGTCCCGCGAGTGGCTCCATCGCCTGCGGGACGAGTATCAGGCGATCCTCATCGGGGCGAACACCGCGCTGCGCGACGACCCCGGCCTGCGCGGTCGGAAACGGCTTCCGGTCCGGATCATCCTCGACTCGTACGGACGCGTGCCCCTGGACGCCAAACTCGTTCGGACCGCCCGCGACCAACGTACGATCCTCGCCGTGTCCGGAAACGCGCCGGCCGAGAAGGTGCGCCTTCTCCGCCGCGCGGGCGTGGAGGTGATCCAGCTCGAGGTCATGGACATGCGGGTCCTCCTCCAGGAACTCGCGGGCTCCGGAATCATCAAGATCCTCGTCGAAGGCGGAGGCGAGGTCCACGCCAGCCTGTTCGAGGAGGGCCTGGCCGACGAGGCGTGCGTGTTCCTGGCGCCGAAGATCGCGGGCGGCAGGGATGCCAAGACTCCCGTCGAAGGGGCCGGAGTCGAACGGATGGCGGATTGCCTCGAGCTCGACGACGTGACCGTGGAGAAGATCGATCGCGACGTCGTTCTCCGGGGACGGATACGCAAGTCATGATCCGGGCCGTTTTCTTCGACGCGGGGAACACCCTCCTCCACGCGGTCCCCTCGGTCATGGACGTCTACGCGCGCGAGACGGAGCGATTCGGAGCGGCCGTTTCGGTGGAGGAGTTCGCGAACGTCTTCCGACCGGTGTTTCGCGAATTCGTCCGCGAGTACGCCCGCCGGGAACACACGAGCGACGAATTGGATCGCGGGATGTGGAGAGAGATCCTGACGCGGATCCGAGGCTCCATCCCCGCCCTTTCCGTCGTCGATTTCGAACCGTGGTTCGAGCACCTCTACGCCCACTTCGGAAAGCCGGAATCGTGGCGTCTGTACGACGATGTAGCCCCGACCCTGCGGGAGCTCCGTTCGCGAGGCTATCGACTCGGCATCATTTCCAACTGGGATCGACGGCTGCGGCGCATCGCGGAGGATCTGGGACTGACCGCGATGATCGACGCCCTGATCGTGTCGTCGGAAGCGGGCGTTCGGAAACCGCATCCGCGGATTTTCGAGGCGGCCCTGGCGGCGCTCGAAGTCCGGCCCGAGGAGGCGGTCCACGTCGGCGATGTGCCCGAGGAGGACATCGACGGCGCCGTGCGGGCGGGGATTCGCCCCGTACTCATGCGACGCGATCCGAGGATCGTCGAGGCCGGAGCCTCCGCGGCGCCGGAAATCCGATTCCTGGGAGAACTCATCGGCCGGATCCCGTAGGCGTTCCCCCGCATTTCGAAACACAGAGGCCACGGAGATTGTGAGAGCCCTTCCTCTTTTTCCACGTCGCCAAAGCCTGGGTCGGAGACACGGAGAGAGGGATGAACCAACGTCCGGACCGGAGCACCGGGCACATCCTCGGCGGCGCCATGGAAGGGCCTTGGCCCTGGGTTGCTCGAGGGAGCCTAGGAAGCCGGCGTGCTCCACGAAATCGTCTCTCATGGTCTCAAGGGGGAGCGTTCGGAGAGTGGGATCGTGGATCCACTTCCATATCCGGGTCTGGAAACATGGGGTAAGGAGGGTTGAATGGGGATCCGGATTCCGCTCCGTGATCCCGGCGGTCTCCGTGTTTTGCCCAGGGTACGGCATCGACCGCACCTGAACGGACCCTACTTCACTTCGCTCCGAACCAACCCTTGAAGCGGTCCCAAACCGTTCTCGGTCGCGCTCCCAGCGGCTCTTCCGCGAGGAGCTCGGACTTCCGGAACCGCTCCAGATCCTCCGCGAGCGCCTTCGCGGTCGCGTACCGCTCCTTCTTCTCGCGGCGCATCGCTTTTTCGACGATCCGGACGATATCCTCGTGGAGGAACGGAGCGTGCGCGGTCAGCGGCTCGGGCGATTCGGTCGGGAGAAGCTGCAGCACTTCGTCCGGGGACTTGGAGGCGTAGGGCGCGTATCCGGAAAGCATCTCGTACAATACCGCGCCCAGGGAGTAGATATCGCTGAAGTTGTCCACCTGCTCCATGTCCCCGAGGGACTGTTCGGGGGGCATGTAGTACGGCGTTCCCATGACGACGCCTTTCACGTAGGCGGCGTCTCCGATCCGCTTCACCTTGGCCAGACCGAAGTCGAGGATCCAGGGCTTTCCCGAGCTCTCGAGGATGATGTTTCCCGGCTTGAGGTCGCGGTGGAAGATCCCCTTGTGGTGCGCGTATTCGACGGCGGTCGCGAGTTCGCGCATGATGCGCACCGCGTCAGGGACGGGCATCCCCCTTCCGGGAGGCGGTCCGGCATGCGAACCCGAACCGGCCGGCGGGTCGCCGTGCGTGGGTCCGACCCCCTCCCGGATCATCACGTCCAGCGTCACCCCTTCCAGGAGCCTCATCGTGTAGAAGAAGTGATTCTCGACGTTCCCGAAGTCCAGAATCGGCACGATGTTCGGATGGTTCAAGTCCGCCGCCGCGCGAGTCTCGTTGTAAAATCGCTTCACGTCTTCCATGTCGCCGAACGGGGTTCGGATTCCCGCGGCCGTGTCGCTCTCGTGCGGAAGCAGTTTGAGAGCGACGATGCGATTGAAGTCCCTTTGCCACGCCCGATAGACGATTCCCGCTCCGCCCCTCCCGATTTCCCGCACCAGGACGTACTTGCCGAAGTGATTCGCGGGCTCGCGATCCGCGACGGTGACCTCCTCCGGAACGTTCACGTCGAGGTCCCGCGAGACCTCGTCCAACGCCTCCCGGACGGCCGCGGCCATCTTGGCGAAGAGCGCCGGTATTTGCGCGTGACACTTCGGACACGCGTAGTCGCCGTGCTTCGTATCCTCTTCCGAGGCGTCGATGGCGGTGCCGCACTCCGGACACGCGTAGAGGTGCAGGTTCTGGAGCTGGAGGGCCGTTTCCACGGCATCGCGATTCAGGTATCCGCGCTGCATCAAGATCTCGCCCAGCGGGGGAACCGGTTTGATCCCGAGTTCCGTCAGCCGGCCTTGGAGCCGAAGGCCTTCGTTGACCTGGTATTCGGTCGCCAATCCCTTTTCGATGAGAAGTTGACCGAAGAGCGCATGCAACCGGCTCTGAGCCTCGTCGCCGGTGGCGCCCTCGAAGGCCTTCCGCTGGAGTTCCAGGAGCTTTTCTACGTCCTCCTGCTTGAGATGACCGCGGGAGACCATGATCGAACCGAGGGTTTTGGAGGGATTGCGCTCCTGGGCGACGAGGCAGTCGTAGAGCTGTTCGCGCGTGATGAGCCCGGCTCTCAGCGCGATTTTTCCGATCAGGAGGTCGCCTGTCTCTCCGGCCATGGGGGGCGGGGAATTATAGCGGGGCTCGGAGGCGGGCGCAATTTTATGTGAACTCGAGGGAATTCGCTAAACGGTTCGTTCTTTTGGGTCCAATCTGGGATAGACACCGAATTCTGGAGAGAACGCTCATGACGAATCGCGCTTGGATGGGAGTGGTCTCGATTCTGGTCGGATGCGGAGGGGGAGAAGAGGGTCGCAGCTCGGATGCCTCGGTCGGCGGTATGTACCAATTCCAGGGAGAGAAGGCGTTTCTCGCTCCCGGAGCCCAGAACGCCTCGGTGTTCGACAATTCCCATCCCAACAGCTGTCCCGACTCCTGTCCCAGCAATCGTCCGTACTACCAGTCGCTGGAGAGCGGACTTCAGCAGAGGTTCGCCGACCAATCGCAGGCGCCGTGCTCCACGGACCAACCGCTCCACGAGCTGGCGCGAGGAATCTGCAAACACTTCGAGATGCATCCTCCCAGCGAGGGATGGACGACCGAGTCTCCGAACGCCAGTACCACCCCCGAGGGGTGGACTCTCGCGGATCGATTCGGCAAGACGGCGGCTCCCTGGGATCCGTCGCGCGTCTATGAAGTTCTCGTCACGTTTCCCGCGAGCGGGGACGCCTCGAAGGACGTGAACGTGGCCTATGCCCAAATCCGGAACAAGATCGAGGCGAATCCGACGCTGGCGAGCGCGGCCTCTCAAGCGGTCGCGGTCGGCGCGGGCGCGTGGCAGGCAGGCGGAAACGGCGATCCCGCATCTCCCGTCGTGGGGGACACTCGAGTATCGCTGATCTTCGCGCGTCCTTGAACTCCGGCCGACGCTCGGACTATCATCGGCGTCGATGGCCTGGATTCGGACGATTCCTCCCGACGAGGCCGAGGGGCCGCTTCGGCGCGAGTACGAAGCCGGGCTTCGCCGAGCGGGTCGCGTCTATCAGATCCTTCAGGTTCAGAGCCTCAACCCCGCCGTCCTTCACGACGGGATGCGGCTGTACTTGACCCTGATGCACGGCCCTTCGGAATTGTCCCGACTCCGACGAGAGATGATCGCGGTGGTCGTTTCCGCCGCCAATCGGTGTCGCTACTGAGCGGAGGCGCATTCGGAGGACCTCCGGGCGGAGGGGATGGAACCGGCGATCGTCGAGGCGATCCGGTCGGATTATCGTCGCGCCCCCCTTTCCGAGAAGGACCGCGCCCTGTGCGAGTACGCGGAGAAGCTGACGCGGACGCCCGGAGAAATGAACTCGGAGGATGTCGCGCGACTCCGAGCGGCCGGGTTTTCGGACGCCGCCATTCACGACGCGGCCCAGGTGGTCTCGTATTTCAACTACATCAATCGGATCGCGGACGGGCTCGGCGTCGATTCGGAACCCGGCTAACTCGCCGCCTGTCGCACCGCCGCCGCGAGCTCGTCGATCTCCCCGTCTTGGAGGGTCCGGACGTCGAAGAGAACGCGCTCGCGCTGGACGCGGGAAAAGACGCACGGCGTTCCGGCGCGCAAACGCGCGGCCAGCTCATCGAGGGAGATCGACGCGGAGCGAACCGCGACGACGCGCGTCGGAAGCTGCTGCGCCGGAACGGATCCCCCGCCGACCTCCGAGGTATCCGGGACGATTTCGACCGCGAGATCGGAGACCCCCTGTAGCTTCGCGGCCAAGTCCAACGCGCGCTTCTCGATCTCGTCGGCTCCCATGGAAATCATTCGGAGCGTGGGGTGTTCCGCCCGAAGACGATCCGGATCGAGGTAGAGTTTGAGCGTCGCTTCCATCGCCGTGAGCTTGAGCTTGTCGACGCGGAGCGCCCGAAAGAGCGGATGTCGCCGGATCTTGGAAACAGACTCTTTCTTGCCGACGACGAATCCCGCCTGCGGTCCGCCGAGAAGCTTGTCGCCGCTGAAGGTCACCACGTCCGCGCCGGCGCGGATGCTCTCCTGCACGGTCGGCTCGCCCTCGATTCCGTACGGCCGGAGATCGACGAAGGCGCCGGATCCCAGGTCGTCCATCACCGGCACGCCGCGCCGCTTCCCCAACTCCACCAATTCTTCGAGCGACGGGAAGTGGGTGAAGCCGACGATCCGGTAATTCGACGTGTGTACGCGGAGGAGGAGAGCCGTATCGGGATTGATGTTCCGCTCATAGTCCTCGATATACGTCTTGTTCGTCGTCCCCACCTCGACGAGCTTGGCGCCGGATTGCTCCATCACCTCGGGGATGCGGAAGCTCCCGCCGATCTCGACGAGTTGCCCGCGCGAGGTGATCACCTCGCGCCCCCGCGCGAGGGCGGCGAGGGCGAGCAGGGTCGCACCGGCATTGTTGTTCACCACAGTGGCGGCCTCGGCGCCCGTGATCCCCTGGAGGAGCCCGACGATGTGCGTTTCCCGGATCGAACGCTCGCCGCTCGAGCGCTCCACTTCCAAAAGCGAGTAGCCTTTCTGCTCCGAGACGATCGCCTCCAGCGCCGACTTCGGGAGAACGGCACGCCCGAGCCCGGTGTGGAGGATGATTCCGGTCGCGTTGATCGCCCGGCAGAGGCCGGGCCTGCGCTTGGCGGCCACCCGCGCCGAGACGAGCTCGAGAATCGCGGGTTCGTCGATGGCCGGCTCTTCTCCGGCCCTCAGTCGCCCGCGCAATTCCTCCAGCGTCTCTCGAAGGCATTGAGCGAAGAGTTCTCGTCCGGAGTTCTCCTGCAGCTCCTTCGAGGCGGGCGCCGAAAGGACGCGATCGACGGACGGCAGTTTCCGAAGCAGGTCCTTGGACATCCGACTCCATCTTAGCCTGCTCGGGGGCCGGCTGTCCAAGAAGAGTCGGGGCTACCGGCAATCCTGGTCGGATAAGGAATTCGGGAACAGAGTATCTCTGAATTCTTGAACCGCCAAAAAGCGAAAGCGCCAAACGATGCCCGGTAATCGAAGAAGGAAGTTCGAATCGGCGAAGTATCCTCCAGGATTTCTTGGCGGTTTTGCGATTGGGCGGCTCATTCAACCACGATCGTAGTCTGAACCGACGGGTATTCGGGCTACCGGTCGTAGTCCTCGCCCTCGAAAATCTCGACCGGCTTGTAGCCGGGTTGCTTAGATCGCTCCATCTCGGCGCGGAATTCGTCCATGACGCGCCTCTCCAGCGCGGCGCGCGCCTCCGCATGGATCGGATGGGCGATGTCGGCATGGACGCGCGAGCGCCCCAAATCGTCCTTCGGTTCCCGACCCGTCGGAAGTCGGACGCCGCACTCATTGCAGAAGCGGGCCCGGAGGTGGTTTTTCGCCGCGCAGTGAATGCACCGTCCCATCAACTTGCGGGAGGGCATCGCCACAAAAGGCCCGCGCGGTCCCTCGATGATCTTGAGGTCGCGGATGACCAGCGCCTGACCGAGAGTGATGCTGCAGAAGGCGCGGAGCTTGTCGGCCCGATCGCTGATGAGCTTGATGCGCACTTCGGTGATGTCCATGACACCGTCTCCTCAACCGCTCGCCACCCACCGGCCGCCGAGTTCCCGTGCCGCGCCGCCGTCCGGGACCAACCGGAACACGGCGGAACCGCTGCCCGACATCCGAGCGCCCGGCCCCAATCTGGCGAGCCACTCCCGCATTTCCGGATGAAGAACACAGGCCGCTTCCTCCAGGCGATTGAACATCGCCTTCTCCAAATCGGCCACCGATCCGGAAACATACGAGTTCAGAATCTGATTAACATTCCTGACTTTCCCGGTCAAGTCCAATCTACGGTGAACCGCGTACACCTCTTTCGTGGGATGGGAAAACGGGGGAACCAGAAGGGCAAGCCCGAGCCGTCGTCGAACGGTCAGGAGGTGCACGATCTCTCCCCTTCCCGTGCAAAGAGCCGGGCCATGCGCGAAAAAGAAATTGACGTCCGAACCGACTTCGGCACCCGCCTCGGATCGATCCAGCCCGAGATCGAAGAGTTCGTCCAGGGCTTCGATCGTCCCCGCGGCGTCCGAACTTCCGCCGCCCAATCCCGAGCCGGCCGGAATGCGTTTTACCAGCCGGACCCGGACCGGGGGCACGGATCGCCGCCGGGCCACCGCGTCGATCGCCTTCTCCACGGTGTTCCGCCCTTCCAAGACCGCCCCTTCGACCTCGAGGGAGAATCGGCGGGCGGGTTCGACTTCCAAGGAATCACAAAGGTCGATCGGCACCATGAGGGTGACGATTTCGTGGAATCCGTCGGGGCGAAGGCCCGGAAGTTCGAGAAAGAGATTGAGCTTGGCCGGGCACTCCTTGCGGATCCGCTTCACGCAAGCACGTTGTCGATCAGCCTCGCCTTACCGATGCGGACCGCCAGAGCGATCAGAGTCTTCCCCTTGATTTCCTTGAGCGGTTCCAGGGTTTCGGAGTTGACCACGGCGATGTAGTCGATCTTGGCACCCTTGACCCGATGGATGACGCGCTTCATCTCGGTCATCACCTTGGCGGCGGAGCTCTCGCCGTTGCCGATCATTTCCTCCGCCCGCCGGAGCGCCTGGTGGAGGCAGATCGCGTCCTTCCGCTGCTTGGGACCGAGGTAGATGTTGCGCGAGCTCATGGCGACTCCGTCCTCCTCGCGCACCGTGTCCAGGAGTCGAACGTCCACGTCCAGATTGAGATCGATCGTCATGCGCCGGGTGATGAGGAACTGCTGGTAGTCTTTCTGTCCGAAATAGGCCATGTCGGGGCGGACCATGTTGAAGAGCTTGCAGACGACGGTCATCACTCCGCGAAAATGGCCCGGCCGGAAACTGCCGCAGAGCTTCGACGGGAGTCCGTTTTCTCCCTGGTCGACGTAGGTATCGAACCCCTTGGGATACATCTCCGCGACCTCGGGGCAGTACAGGATGTCCACCTTCTCCGACTCGGCCATCTTGACGTCGCGATCCATCTGTCGCGGGTACTGGTCGTAGTCCTCTCCCGCGGAGAACTGGAGCGGATTGACGAAAATGCTGACGATGACGGCGTCGCAGTCCCGGCGCGCCTGGCGCATCAAGCTCAGATGGCCGGAATGGAAGGCCCCCATCGTGGGAACGAATCCCACCTTTCCGTCCCGCCGATGGCAATCCTTGACGAACTCCCGGACCTCTCGAATCGTGCGGATGATTTGCGTCATGGTCGTTCCGCGTCCTCCCTCGACGGGTACATTTTCGCAAACCCCGGCGGATTTGGGAATGAATAGTCGTAGCCGTTCCGGGGATGGAGGCGCGTCGGCCAACACCGATTTCGCAGAAGCGCGTCCCGGACGGCTCGCGTGGCGCGGAGAGCCGCCGTCTCTTCCCTGGTTCCCCCTTCCCCATGCCGGGTCCCCCGATTTATCTCTTCTCCGCGTTTCCGCGGTGAACCCCGTCAGAGTCTCAGAGGACTCTACCGGGGTGAAAGAGACCCCGTGAACGCATCCGAATCGTCTACGTGGGCAGGCCGGTCAGGAGTTGGCGCACCGTCCGCCCCGTCCCCGGAACGAGGAGATCCGGAGCCAATTCCGCCAGGGGCTCGAGCACGAATCGGCGCTCCGCCATTCGCGGATGGGGAAGCGTCAGCCGATCGGTGGACAAGACGCGATCTCCGAAAAGAAGAAGGTCCAAGTCGACGCTGCGAGGTCCCCAGCGCTCGCCCCGCACGCGCCCGAGTTCGTGTTCGATGCGAAGGAGATGCTCCAGGAGCTCTTCCGGCGACCGGTCGAATTCAAGCTCGAGTGCCGCGTTCAGGAATCGAGGTTGATTCGTTTTCCCGATCGGTTCGGTCTCGCGGAACGAAGAGATCTCTCCGATGGCCACGCCGGGGACGAGAGCCAGTCGCCGGATCGCTTCGCGCAGGGCGGCCGGCCGATCGCCGAGATTGGAACCGAGTCCGACGAATCCTCGCATTTAGAAGAGGGTTTCGTCGCGATCCGGCGCCTGGGGGAGGCTCTCCGGAACGGTCTTCCGGGAGAGCCGGCGCCGAATCCAAAGCGTGGGCCCGATAAGAGCGTAGAGGAAGAACGCCAGAAAGAGCGCGAACTCGTGGAGCAAGGCCAGGAGGACAAAGACCAGAATGAGCTCGACGAGTGTCACGAACGGTCGGAATCCCTTGAAGAGACGATTCACCAGATGGATGTAGCGAACCCGCGAGACCATGAGAACCGCCAGGAGCACCGCGAAGATCGGGAGGGACTTGAGGATGATGCGGGAGACCGCCCAATCGGGGAAGGCCGTCCACGGAATCACCGCGGCCGCGATCACCCCCGCGGCGGCCGGCGTCGGCAATCCCGCGAACTCCTGGTGAGACTTGTCGTCGGGGGTCGTCTCGACGTTGAACCGGGCGAGTCGAATGAGGGCGCACATCACATAGAGGATCGCCGCCACTTCCACGACACGATCCGGCAAGAAGCTCGTCGTCCGACAAATCGCGAACACGAGAAACGCGGGGGCGCATCCGAACGTCACCAGGTCGCACAGAGAATCGAGCTGGGCCCCGAAATTGGACGCCGTCCGCGTCATCCGGGCGACTTTTCCGTCGAGGGCATCGAAGATCATCGCCATCAGGATGAGATAGGCGGCAAAATGGAAGGCGGCTTCCTGGGCCGGAGACCGGGACGCCAAGGTGAGCCCCTCGCCCGTCTTCACGAGCGCCAGAAATCCGCACACTCCGTTGGCCAGCGTGAGGAACGCCGGCAGGAGCGCGATGTGACGCAACCGCCGCGGACGGCGGGACCACCGCCAACCGCCCTTCGCGCGGGCGTCAGGAGATTCGGGCGAGGACGGTTTCTCCACCTTTCACCTTGTCTCCGAGCTTGATTCTGAGATCTCCCAAGCGCGCCTTGGGGATGTACATGTCGGTTCGCGATCCGAACTTGATCATTCCGATCCGCTGCCCCTTCTCCAAGGGCTCGTTCTCCCGGATCGCGCAGACGATCCGCCGGGCGATCGCCCCGGCGATCTGCGTGACCACCACGGGAACGGAACCCTCGATGTGGATCGCATTCTGCTCGTTGACCTTCCCGCAATCGACCTGCCGTGCGTCTCGGAACTGTCCCGGCGTGTACCGAATGGCCTTGACCACGCCGGCACACGGGGAGCGGTTGACGTGAACGTCGAAGACCGAGAGGAAAATCCCGATCTTGACGGCCTCCCCCTTGAGGAAGGAGTCTTCGTGGGAGGTCGAGATTTCCACCACGGTCCCGTCGGCAGGCGAGACCAGAACGTCGGGCTCGGCCGGTGACCGGCGCGCCGGATCCCGAAAGAAGTTGAGCAGGAAGAGGATTCCCAAGGCCGGGACGACGGCGAGGGGAGGAAAGAGAAGCCAGGCGCCCACCCCGAGGGCGGCGCCCAGGAATCCGAAGACGAGGATCTCTCGAGTCCCGTAGGGCGATAACAAGAGCGGCATGCAGCGACGCGTCCCGCCGTGCCGATACATCCTCGGGCGGCGGACGCGCGGAACTGTAACACCGGCCTCCGACGCTGTCAAGGGGACCCACATGGATCGCTTGGATCCGACACCTTCCCCATCTATAATGAATTCTTCTCGAGCCGAGCGGCTCGCCGCGGCGGGGGGCCGGGGCGCGGGCGCGGCCGTCTTCTTCGTCCTCGCCGTCCTGCTGATCCTGGCGGTCCACCGGGGACACCGCGAAGCCGTTCGAGAGGCGAGAACCGTGGAGGCGGTCTCCCGAGAGGCCGACCGAGTGAAGCTCGAAAACGAGTCTCTGCGTCGAGAGATTCGAGCCCTCGAATCGGATCCGATCTACGTGGAGTCGGTCCTCCGGGGACGGAGCCTGAAGGAGACCGGGGAAAAGACAACGGGGAAGTGACGTCGATGGCGGAACCGGACAAGATCCTCTCCCAGCACGAAGTCGACGCTCTTCTCTCCGCGATCGACAGCGGCGAGATCGAGGTCGGGGTCGAGGAGACCGCCGGCCGCCAGGTCATGCCCTACGATTTCAAGCGGCCGGAACGGGTGGCCCGCGACCAGCTGCGCGCCATCGAAACCCTCCATGACGTTTTCGCCCGGAATCTCCAAACCGCCCTCTCGGGTCAGCTCCGCACGATCGTCGACGCGAAGGTCGCGAGCGTCGATCAACTGACGTTCAGCGAGTTCATCAACTCGCTCCCGAATCCCACGCTCTTCACCGTGCTGAGCTGCGAACCGCTGGAGGGCAGCTTCCTCTTCGAGCTGAATCCGATCATCGCTTTCCCGATTTACGAGCGGCTCCTCGGAGCCGGCCGGGCGAGCGCCGTCCAGCCCGAACGTCCCCTCTCCGAGTTGGAGTGGAAGGTCCTCGATTCCGTGATCGAGACCTCTCTCCACATCATGAAGGAGGTGTGGGCCAACGTCGTCGACGTCAACTTCCGCGTGCGGACGCGCGAGTCCAATCCGCAAATCATGCAGATCTTCTCCGCGAACGAGCCGGTGATCTCGGTGGTCCTGGAGCTCACGATGGGGGAGCACAAGGGGTACGGGAACATCTGTATCCCGGTGATGGCCATCGAAAGCGTCATGGACAAGATCACGACCCACACGTGGTTCGCCTCTCGGCGCCGCGACGATTCGGCCGGGCAAGAAGGGGCGATTTCCCGAACGCTGGCGCCGGCCGAGCTCGCGATCGCGGCGCACCTCGAACTGGAAGCGCTCGCGCTCTCGGATCTTCAAGGTCTGCGAGCGGGAGACATCTGGATCACGAGCCACCACCAGACCACGCCCGTCCTGGTTTCCGTCGAAGGCCGGCCCAAGTTCCTGGGGCGGCTGGGAAGCTGGCGGGACAAGCGGGCGGTCAAGATCGCGAGCGGGATCGAGCCCTCCAAGGAGGCCGTGGTGATTCAGACTCGGGGATCGATTCAGGTCCACAAGGCTCCGGCGGAAGAGCCCGCGCCCCCCGCCGCGCCGAAGCTCGACCACCTCCTGTCCCTCCCGGTGCAGACGACGGTGACGCTCGCGGAGAAGCACGTCCCTCTCCGATTCGTCCTCTCGCTCCGCCCCGGCGATATCATCGAGTTCGAGAAGTCGATCACGTCTCCCCTCGGACTCGAGGCGAGCGGGTGCACCATCGCGCGAGGAACCGCGGTCAAGATGGGCGAACGCTTCGGACTCCAACTGACCGACCTTCTCGACCCGCGAGAGACGGTGCGGAGGCTGGGGGGCTAGGCTCCGTCTGACGAATCATCGTGGCCGCGGTGGCGGCGCCGAGGGTGCAGATGCAAGGCG
>CAZGKV010000016.1:0-42557 GCA_964526305.1 uncultured Planctomycetales bacterium
TCAAGCGCATCATCGTTGAGGGGCACCTTCCGGGCCTCTCCGTTCTTCGAGTCGTTCACCGAAAGGAACCCGTTCTCGAAGTCAATGTCTTCCCAGATCAGGACGATGAACTCGCCCTGGCGCATGCCGGTATTGACGGCCACGATGAGGAGCGGCTTCAGGTGATCCGGAAGAGCCGCCATAAGCCGCGGGTACTCCTCGAACGTGAGGTACCGGATCCGGCCGCCTTTCTCTCGGAAGGCCCTCACGGTGCGCATGGGGCTCTCCTTCGCGGGCCGCCAGAGGATCGCGATTCACCGTCGACGGCTCGACTTTCGCCATGCGCGACAGCTTGAACCTCTCGATGGTCTGGGCATCGATCGCGGTCAGATTCACATTGCCAAAGAACGGGGCCAGGTTGCCGATCGACGACTCGTACCGCTTCCACGCTTTGACGTGGATGCGCTGATGGCCGAGGAACTTCTTCGCGAAGTCCTCGAAGCGCATCTCCTCAAGCCAGAGAAGGCCCGGACGGTCGCGGTCGGCCTCGGCCACCGAGCCCCCCTACCCCAACACCTTCAGCGCTTGCTCCAGGTTTCTCACTCCGAAGACGGCGGTGCTGTTTCCCTTGCCCGACGTGGAGGCATACGCGTACTCGATGTTGATCTTCGCGTCCGCGAGGGCGCGCGCGAATCGGGCTCCCTGGCCGGGCCCCGAACCGGCCGTAATGGCCACGACGCGGTGGGTCTCGAACTCGATTCGGGCGGACTTCAAGGCCGCCGTCGCGACGGCATCGTCATCGACGACAAAGTGCATGCTCGCCGTATCCCCATGTCCGTAGCCGCAAAAGGCGAGGATATTGACGTTCGCCGTCGACAGAGTCTCGAGCGCACGAGCCAACTCGCCGGGCTTGTGAGGACAGTCGATGAAGAACTCGATCTTCTTCTGGATGGACATGAACGCTCCTTTCCTTCGCCGCCCAGAGATTCTATCCGGGGATCGGCCGCGATCAAGGAATCCAGAACCCTGTTCGGAGCGCGCGGTTCGGATCGACCTGGCGCCGCCGAGCGGTCTCCCGCACCCGACGGGCTTCGCCGTACCAGGGACAAATCTCGATCGCCCGGGTACGGCATTCGATGGCGCCTCGGGCATCCCCTCGCCGCAGACGACTCTCCGCCAGACACAAACAGCCCTCCGACCAAGACGGGCGCGCCTCCAACATTCCGGAAATCTCTTTCTCCCCCTCAGGAGTCGGATCCACGCGACAGAAGATCGCACCTTCTGTCCCGCAAGGATCGTGCTCCCACTTCTTCCTCATCCGGAGTCCGAAAGCGGAGACCTTCTCCCGACCGGAGGGACCTCGCACGCACTTCTCGCGGGCCGAATCAGTGGCCCTTATAATGGCTCCATGACTCCGTCGCCGTTCCGGCGCTTGCTGCTCTTCACTGCGATCCCGTTTCTGGCCATCCTGGGACTGCTCCTGGCCCACGAACGCCGCCCCCTGCCCCCGGACGTTCGGTGGCAACTGGCCGCATACGAGGTTCGGAATCCCTCGCTCGATCTCGTCGCACGATTCCTGCACTACGGAGGCAGCGTCTACTGCCTTGTTCCCCTCGGACTTGCGCTCGCCCTGGCCTACTGGCTTCGAGGACAGCGCCGGATCGCCGTCGGGATTCTGGCAACGCTTGCGGCGACCGGATTCCTTCTTCAGGGCCTCAAGATGTCCGTCTCGCGCGAGCGGCCGGACGTCGCGCGAAGACTGTTCTCGGAGCGAGGAAAGAGTTTTCCTTCCGGCCATGCGGCCGGCTCCGCAGCGCTGGCGGCAATCGCCACCGCATTGGCCCGACGCGGGTTTCCTTCCCGCGCCGCCTCCAACGCAACCGCCGCCGCGCTGGCGCTCTTCTCGCTCGCCACCGGACTCTCCCGCGTCTACGCCGGCGCGCACTACCTGAGCGACGTCGTTTCGGGTTGGATGTTGGGGTTGGCCTGCTTCGCCGGCGCGTGGGCATGGGTGGACCGCGGGCCCTCCGACCGATACAATCGGACCTTCCATGGCCCGAATGTTCCCTGAGGAGTACCGAGAAAATCCCGACCGCCCGAGCGAGGCGGAACGCATTCTCTACCGAGCCCTCCGGGAGTCTCTGGACGACCGATACCTCGTCTTCCACCGCTCGGCCTGGCTGGCCCCGGACACTTCCGGCGACGGCGAGATCGACTTCGTCATCGCCCGCGAGGATCTGGGAATTCTCGCGCTCGACGTCGGGGACGCAGGCGTGGCGTACGGTGCCCGCTCCGGAGAGTGGCACGAGCTGGACTTCGAGGAATCGAAACGGCGACCCATCGAGGATCCGGCGAAGACGGCATCGCGCAATCGGGCCGCCCTTCTCGCGCGACTCGATGCGATGCCCGGACCCGCACCTCGGGGCTGGACCTTAGGCTACGCTCTGGCGTTTCCTCACATCCGCTTCGAGATCGAGCGTCCCGATCTATTTCCGGAAATCGTCCTCGACCAACGAAGCCTGTCTCGCCTCGGCCCGTGGACGGAAGGCGCGCTCAAGTTTTGGGCGGATCGCGATCGTCAGGGGCCCCCGGGGCGGGAAGGGATCCATCTACTGACTCGTCTCCTCGGCCGCAGTTTCGAAATCACTCCCCTCATCGGATCCCAGCTTCTTCGGAGCGATCAGGAAATTGCGCGTCTGACGGTGGCCCAGTTCAAGGTGCTCGACGGGCTGGCCCGCGCCAGACGCGTCCTCGTCTGCGGCTGCGCGGGGTCGGGGAAAACGATGCTGGCGCTCGAGAAGGCACGACGGCTCGGGGAACAGGGATTTCGCGTTCTGTACGTGTGCTACAACCGGGCCTTGCGCGAGTCCTGCCGCGAATTCCTCCGGCACGTGCGAGGAGTGACGGTGGACCACTTCCATGGTCTCTGCCACGATTGGACGGCTCGGGCGAAGATCGCCGTCGAGTGGGGAAGCGACCGCGAGTTCTGGCGACGGACCCTCCCGAGCCTTTTCCTCCAGGCGATCGGCCGCACGCGCGAACGCTTCGACGCCGTGATCGTCGACGAAGGTCAAGACTTCGAACCGTCCTGGTGGGAGGCGCTCGAAACGCTCAACTCCGGAGGCCTCTTCTATATTTTCTACGACGACAACCAAGTGCTCTACACGGAACGCCTGGAGTTTCCTTCCGGAATGCTCCACTTCGATCTCACGGAGAACTGCCGAAACACGCGGAAAATCCATGAGCTCGTTTCGCAGTATTATCGCGCCGACCGACGAATTACCGCGCACGGCCCCGCCGGATGGACTCCGGAAATCGCCACGTATCGCGGCGAGTCGGAGCTTCTACGCAAAGTCGACGAGGCCGTCCTCCGTTTCACCCAAGTCCAGAAAATCCCCCCCCATCATGTGGCCGTCCTCACCGGGCATGGACGGGAAAAGAGCGCCGTCTGGCGGGCACGAAAGTTCGGGGGACTCGAGTTGACGGACGAACGCACCCCCAAGGAGGGACAGCTCCGCTGGAGTTCCGTGCATGCCTTCAAGGGACTCGAGAGCGCCGCGGTCATCCTCGCGGAAATCGAACCCCTGGGGCATTCCGAGCTCGAGACGATTCTCTACGTCGGATGCTCTCGTGCTCGACTTCATTTGGCCGTGATCGCGGCGGAATCCGCGGCTCGGGAGGCCTCGCTGCGATGAGCCCGTCGCATCGCATCTGGCTCGTCCGTCTTTTCCTCGGGGCGGCTCTCCTGCTCCTCGGGGGATTCGTGGTCTCGGAGAAACGCAGGGGCAAGGCACCGGCTCTCGATGTTCGCGCCCAGTACCTCGGCTACGGACTTCGGGACGCTCCCCTGGAAGCCGTGGGGAAACTCCTCCATTACGCCGGGAACGCGATCGGGGTCGCGGTCGTGGCGCTCGCGCTCGCCGGATTCCTTTGGTGGCGGAACGACCGGCGCGGTGCGGCGCAGGTCGCGCTACTATTCGCTCTGCTCGGAACGATCCTGATCGCCCTCAAGGAGGGAATTGGCCGCGAGCGTCCCGACGCCACGCGGCGAGTCGTTCCGGAAGAAGGCGGCAGTTTCCCCTCCGGCCACGCCGCGGGTGCCTCAGCCTTAGCCCTGGTGGGGATCGCCGTGTCCCGTCGCCGTCTCAGCCTCGCCCGAGACCGGAGAGTCGCCGTGATCGCGCTCCTCGGGTACGCCCTCATCATGGGACTCTCTCGGGTGTTCCTCGGCGTCCACTATTTGAGCGATGTGATCGCGGGTTGGGTGCTCGGGGCGCTCTCGTTCGCATCGGTCTGGGAGCCCAGCCCGACCCTATGAGCTCCCGATTTTGGATCTGCCTCGGTTTCCTCTGCCTTCTCGATGCGGGTGCGAACCTGCCCTTCCTCAGGACGACGACGATCGCTCAAATCGACGAGGCGCGCATCGCCGAAGTCGCGCGGGAGATGGTCGCGGGTAAGGACTGGCTCGTCCCCCGAATCGGCGGCCATCCCTTCGCCAGTTATCCGCCTTTGGGGTACTGGCTCATCGCGCTCTCCGGTCTTGTCCTGGGATTCAACGAATTCTCCGTACGACTTCCTTCCGCTCTAGCCGGAATCGCTCTGGTGGCGGTCGCGGGAACGATCGCGCGCCGGTTGGCGGGAGATCGCGCCGGCCTGTGGTCCGCCGCGATCCTCGCGACCACGCCCACGTTTTACCTTCTTCAGTCGTCGGCTCGCGCCGACGTGATCGTCACCCTCTTCGCCGCCATCGCTTTCGAGCGGTTCCTCGCCGTGGCGGACGGAGCGCGGGGGTGGCGCCCTTTGACCGGGTTCTACGGCGCGCTGGCCGCGGGCGTGCTCACGAAAGGGCCTCTCGGTCTCGTCATTCCCGCGCTCGGGATCGCCGGCTGGCTCGCCCTTCGCCGCCGGGGGCGGATCCTCCTCGACCTCAAACCGTGGTGGGGCGGATTGGCCCTACTCGCCCTCGTCCTGCCGTGGTTCCTCGCCATCGCGCGCCATCCCGAATGCGGGCCGAACTTTCTGAGAGTGACCTTGTTGCTGGAGAACGTACGCGCGTTCACGGACGGTTTCGAGCAGGGGCAACCTCTTTGGTTCTACGCCGAGCGGGGACTGCCCAGACTTCTGCCGTGGTTGCTGGTGTCGATCTTCGTATGGCGCGTGCGTCGAACTCCCGGACTTTCCGTCGCACTCCTCTGGGCCGCGCTGGTCTTCCTCTTCCTCCATCTCTCGTCGTCCAAGCGCGCAAGCTACTTCACGTATCTGTCCCCGGCCTTCGCGGTCACGACCGGAATCATTCTCGCCGCCCTCGACGAGGGGACGGTGCGTCGGGCGCTGTTCGTCGTAGCCGGATCCGTCGCGGTCGCCGCCATCGCCATGCCGTTCCTCCCCATCCGATGGGACCTCGGCTGGCCCGTGCAGGATCTGGTGCTCCCGTTCGCTCTCGGCACCGGCGCCGGCGCCGCCGCGCTGGCCTTCCTGACGTGGCGTCGAGGGGGCGACGCGGGTCTCGCCGCGCTCACCATCCTTCTCCTCGCTTGCGTCGTCGTCCACCTCGCGGTGCTCGGACCCCGGATGGACGCGGAAGGCCGCCGTTGGAGAGATTTCGTCCGTCGCGCGCGCGCGACGGCCGCGGATGTCGGGACTCCGGATCCGATCGCTCTGGAACCGTGTCTTCACTTCTATTTCGAGCGAGCGCTTCCCCGCCGGGACGGCCCACCGGGAACCTATGTCGTGTACGAGAGCCAGCGCGCCTCCCTGCTGGGGCGAGGGCTACCGGTCAGAATCCTGGACGAGGTGCGGGATGACCGCAATCGACCCATCTATCTTCTTCAGGTGCTTCCATGAACGTGCTCCTCTTCGGATACGGCGAGGTCGGCTGCGCCGGCCTCGAGTTTCTCCTGGCGAACGGAGAACGCATCGTCGGCGTCGTGACCCATCGAGATGATCCGAAGGAGAAGCGGTGGTACCGCTCCCTGGCCGACCGCGCGAAGGAAGCGGGCGTGCCCGTCTCGTACGGCGAGGATCATGACCCCTTCGGGCTCGCCGATCTCGCGCGACGAAGCGAACCCGACATTCTCCTATCGTTCTATTATCGGAACATGATCCCGACCGAGGTCTTGGCGATTCCCTCCAAGGGAGCGCTCAATCTTCACGGCTCGCTCCTTCCGCGCCTGCGAGGACGGGCTCCGATCAACTGGGCGCTCGTGGAATGCGAGGAGCGAACGGGGGTGACGCTCCATCACATGGTAAAGGCTCCGGACGCGGGAGACATCGTGGCGCAACGCGGATGGGAGATCTCTTCCTCGGATACGGCGAAGACTCTCTTCGACCGCGCGGTCGCCGAAACGCAAATCCTTCTCGCAGAAGTCTGGCCCCAAGTCGTTCGGGGGACGGCGCCCAGGATTCCCCAGGATCCTGCGAAGGCCACGTATCGGGGACGCCGTCGGCCCGAGGACGGCCGGATCGACTGGACGCAAACGACGAAGCGCATCGACGGACTGGTTCGCGCCGTGACCGATCCATTCCCGGGCGCCTTCACGTTTCTCGGCGGGCGGAAGCTTCTCGTTTGGGCCGGCCGACCTGCGATCGGTCGCGGCGAACCGGGTACCGTGATCGACACCGGCCTCGTCGCAACCGGGGACGGCGCGTACGAAATCACCCGAAGCGAGTTCGTCGACGCGACCGGCGAACCTCCGCGATGGTCGATCGGCTGTCGATTGGGCGAACAGAAATGAAAAAAACGGCGACTCCTCTCCGCGACGTCCCCTACATGGGCGTGATTTTCGTCGTCGCCGAGGCGGCCAAGCTCGGCTATCACGGCGATCATCCGGATTGGTGCAACCTTGGGCAGGGAATGCCGGAGGTCGGCCCCCTTCCCGGAGCACCCGATCGTCCTTCGCGAATCGAGATCGACATCCGCGACCACGCGTACGGCCCCGTCGCAGGAATCCCCGAGCTCCGCGAGGCCGTCGCCATGCTGTACAACCGGTGGTTCCGGCAGGGGAAACGGTCCCAATACTCCGCGGCCAATGTGGCCGTTTCGGCGGGAGGCCGTCTGGCCCTCACGCGCATCGTGTGGGCTCTGGATCGGATCCGCCTCGGCTACTTCACCCCGGACTACACGGCCTACGAGGATTTGATCGGGGGCGTTGCGCGGATTCGACCCGTCCACATCCCTCTGGCCCCCGAGACCGGCTTCGCGATCGCCCCGGAGGACCTCGAGCGCGTGAAGGCGGATGCCTTCCTCATTTCCAACCCGTGCAACCCGACGGGACGCGTGATTCGCGACCGGGAACTCGGAGCCTGGGTGGAGATGGCTCGACGGAAGAAGAGAGCTTTTTTCTTCGACGAGTTCTACTCGCACTTCATCTGGAACGGCTCCGCGCCGGTCAGCGCCGCGTCCTACGTGGAAGATGTCGAGCGCGATCCGGTTCTCCTGGTGGATGGACTCACGAAGAGCCCTCGCTACCCCGGGTGGCGCGTCGGTTGGACCGTGGGGCCGCGGGATTGGATCGAGACCCTCACCCGGTCCGGGAGCGCGATCGACGGCGGCGCTCCGCGATGGCTGCAGCGTGCGGCCCTTCCCCTCCTCGAGCCCGTCCGCGCGGATCAGGAAACCCGCTCCATGCGCGAGGCCTTCCTTCCAAAACGCAATCTCATGGTGGAACGGTTGCGCGCGATGGGGATCGAGTTTCCTCGCGAGTGCGAAGGAACGTTCTACTGCTGGGGCTCCGTTGCGAAATTGCCAAGGCCGCTCGACGACGGATTCCGCTTTTTCCGGGAGGCCCTTCAGTACAAGGTGCTCACGGTTCCGGGCGAATTCTTCGACGTGAATCCGGGAAAGAAGCGCGCGGGTCGTTCGCGACTCCAGTCCTGGGTCCGGTTCAGTTTCGGCCCACCGATGGAGGTCGTGCGCCGGGGATTGGATCGGCTGGAGAAGATGGTCCGTCGGAAGTAGCCGAAGAGGGAACCCCCGCGGGTTCCCCCCACGAGAATTCACTCCTTGGGCAGGGAAACCTTGGTGAGGGTGTAGTTCTGATCGTTGCCGTCATCGCTGTAGGTCATCTTGATGATCCCCACCTTCGGCACCAACCATACCTCGAACGCGCCGCCGGCATCCGTCTTGATCGCCACATGGAGCGCCTTCGGGTACTTTCCGGCCGGAACCGTCAACTCCTCCTGCCCGCGGAATTCCGCCGTCGCGGTCTTGCTATAGAACGGGCTCTCCCATTTGTCGCCTTTCTTCGCCCCGAACTTGTAGACGCGGAAACCGGGGCTTTTCGAATCGTCGCTGCGGGATTGCGAGAGCGTGAGTCCTCCGTCGGCAACTTCGACCACCCATCCTTGCGAGATCTTCGTGTTTTGGCTGTCCGAGTAGACCATTTTCATCTTCATTTTGCCCTTCTCCGCCTCTTCCACCGTCAGAACCGCCTTGGTGAAATCGGCGTAGCCGGAAAAGTCGTACGTCCACTCGGTGTCCTTCTTGAACTTGAAGCCGTCCTCTTCCTGCTGAAAGAGGGAAACCAGGAGGGCTACGGTCATCATCGCGCAATCTCCAACAAAGAGAGTTGAGAAGCTCTGGGAAGGTAACGCCGTTCCGAACCGTTCGTCTCAGAAAATCCGGCTCACGGCGATAGGATGCGACCTACGAGCACGATCGAGTGGAAACGATCCGTCCAGACAAAGGCCCGAGGATCGAAATCGGCGGAATCCGTGGTTGCCTTCGCGAAAAACCCATTCGGTTCGGGCCGCCAAGGCACGGATACTCGCCGCAGGACAATACTGCAGGTTCCTACCGACAGAAAATGAGGAAACTTGGAAGCCAGGAAATAGGAACGGAACAGAGCAAGGGCCGGAGCGCCGGACATCCCCTTCCTGGCCTCCTCATCAGACCAGCGGTTTTCTCCCGTGTGCGGTATAGGAGTCACCGGGCAGTTCCCCTCGCTCTCCTGCAATCGCCGGCGGAACCGGGAGCGCCTTAGTCGTTCGAAAGACGAAGTCCCAGATCGGGCTGGTCACGCCGAAGGCGCGCGCCGGCTCTTGGAAGTGATGATAGAAGTGGTTGCGCCGCCACCAGCGGAGTCCGCCTACCTCGCCGGGGCGAGTGTGGACGCCGTAGTGCACGAACTCGTAGGAGAGATAGCCGAGGATCACCCCGGTCATCGTCAGCGAGGCGAGCGGTGCGGATCGAAGGACCGCGAACAAGATCGCCCAAATCCCTGTCGCGATGGAGAGGCTGAACCAAGGCTTGGCCACGATCTTTTCCGGAGCCGTCGGGGCGACGTGGTGAGCCAGGTGCAATCCGTCGCGGGTCTTCACCGGGAGGACGGAACCGTGGAAGATCCAGCGGTGCATCAGATACTCGATCAGGGTCCAGAGGAATAGCCCGGCCGCAAGGTGCGCCGGCCATTCCCAGGGGCGTAGACCGATCGATAGATTCCACGCCACGGCCCCTGCGAGGAGGGGGGCGTACACCAGGACCGGGACCAACGGAGGAGAAAGCCTCGTCACCTCCCCCAGCATCATCCAAATTCGCAAGGAAAGTCAAGCGCCATGGCGCGGGCCAGATAGAATCTTGGCCAGGAGAGCGACGACGGCCCGGATCTATCGCGATCGACGAACGACTCGACGACATCCGTCGCCGGTTCGAACGGCGATTCCCGGCCGATCCGAAGGCCCTTCACGATGATTTGCGGAAGCGCATTCTCGAGATCCACGCAATCGAATCTGAAGCGGCCGGCATGCTCCAGTCCGTTCTCTAGCGCGATTCGGCGCCGTTCGCTATGCTCTCCCCATGGCCATCGTCGGACGCGCCGTACCCCGGAAAGAAGGACTCGCCAAGGTCACCGGTACCGCGAAGTACGTCGACGACCTTCGCTTTCCCGGTCTCCTTTATGGCCGCACGATCCGCTCGACGATTCCCTGCGGTGAAATCCTCTCGATCCGGGCGAACGCTCCCGGCTGCATCGTCGTCGATCATCGCGATATCCCCGGCCGGAATACGGTGGCCATGATCGAGTGCGATCAGCCCTGCCTCGTCGAGCGAGAAGTGCGACACGCGGAGGAGCCGATCCTCCTGCTGGCGCACGCGGATCGCGACCGGCTCTTAGAGGCCCGAGTCGACATCGAATACCGGCGCGGTACCCCGAACTTCGACCCGGAGAAGTCTACCCTCGAGTTCAAGCGGATCACGATCGAAAAGGGAGATCTCGCGAGGGGATTCGCCGAATCGGAAGTCGTCGTCGAGGGCAAGTATCGCGTTCCCCTCCAGGAGCACGTGTACATCGAAACCAACGGCGTCATCGCGGTTCCCGAGAACGGGGGCATGACGGTGTACGGCTCGCTTCAGTGCCCGTTCTACGTCCACAAGTCCCTCGTGACCCTCCTCGGTGTTCCTCCCGAGCGGGTGCGCGTGGTACAGGCGGAGACCGGGGGTGGATTCGGCGGCAAGGAGGAGTATCCGTCCGTCATCGCATGTCACGCGGCCCTTCTCGCGCTCAAGGCGCAGCGGCCCGTCAAGATCGTTTATGACCGCCTGGAGGATATGGCCGCGACTCCGAAACGACATCCGGGGATTCTCCGGCACAAGACCGGCGTGACTCGGGACGGACGACTCGTGGCGATGGAGATCGACGTCCTCCTCGACGGCGGCGCCTACGTCACCCTCTCTCCCGTCGTCCTTTCGCGCGGAGTTCTCCACGCGACGGGACCCTACCGCTGCGACCACGTCCGGATCGTGGGACGCGCGATGATGACAAACACTCCGCCCAACGGCGCGTTCCGAGGTTTCGGCGCGCCGCAAACCCAGTTCGCCGCCGAGGTCCACATGGAGAGGATCGCGGAGGCGCTTCGGATCGATTCCGTCGAACTTCGGGAGAAGAACGCGCTCCGACCGGGAGACCGTACCGCCACCGGCCAGGTGATGCAGAAGGACTGCAGCGCTCACCGAGTCCTCCGGGAAGCCGTGAAGCGCTCCCGCTATCGCCAGAAGCGAAAGCAGGGACGCGCCATCGGTCTCGCCCTCTTTTTCCACGGCTCCGGCTTCACGGGCGCGGGCGAGGTGAAGTTGAAGTCGAAGGCTTCCCTCGAGCTCACCGAGCGCGGTGTCCGCATCCTCGTCGGTTCGACAGAGATCGGCCAAGGGACTCGGACGATGCACGCCCAAATCGTCGCGGAGGCCCTAGGAATCCCCTACGATTCCGTAGAGGTGGCGGAGGCGGATACCGCGATTGTCCCCGACAGCGGTCCGACGGTCGCTTCGCGCACCTGCATGATCGTGGGCGGACTCCTCGAAAAATGTGCGCGGGAAATGAAGAAGAAGCTCGGAAGACTCACTCCCCGGCAGTATCGAAAGCAGAACGGCCCCCTCGGTGTGACGAAGGAATACGAGAAGCCCGCCGACGTCGAGTGGGACGATGAAGCGTACCGGGGCGATGCCTACGGCACCTATGGCTGGGCGTGCGACGTGGTCGAGGTCGAGATCGATCCGGTCACCTACGAAGTCCGCCCCCTCCGCGTCCTGGCCGTCCAAGACATCGGCAAGGCGATCCATCCTGTGCTTGCCGCCGGTCAGATCGAAGGAGGAACGGCGCAGGGCTTGGGATATGCGCTTCTCGAGAACGTCGTCATGCGGGACGGCCGGATGGCGAACGGTCAACTCATGAACTACGTGATCCCCACGACGATGGACACGCCGCCCATCGACGTCGTCATCCTCGAGAATCCCTACCGGCATGGGCCGTTCGGCGCGAAGGGAGTCGGCGAGATGCCGATCGACGGTGTCGCTCCCGCGGTCGTGAACGCGGTCCGTTCTCTCGGCATCGACCTCCGAGAGATCCCCGCGCTCCCCGAGAGGATCCTGAGATGCGTTTCACGCTGAACGGAAAACGCGTCTCTGTCGAAGCCCCTCCGATGAAGCGGCTCCTCGACGTCCTGAGGGAGGATTTCGGACTCACGGGAACCAAGGAGGGATGCGGCGAAGGCGAGTGCGGCGCATGCACGGTCCTGGTGAACGGCGAGGCCCTCTGCTCTTGTCTCACCCCTCTCTCGCACGTCGCAGGCCGGAAGGTCACCACGATCGAAGGCGTCCGGGATCCGCTTCAAGGGAGATTCGTAGCGGAAGGCGGAGCGCAGTGCGGGATCTGCACGCCCGGGATGATCTTGATGTCTTTGGCCCTGGGAAAGAGCCCGTCCCTTCAAACCGCGCGGGAAGGATTGGCGGGGAATCTTTGCCGCTGCACCGGATACACGGCGATTCTCCGTTCCGTCGCTCGGAAGAGGAAGGAACGTTCGTGAGGACCCCCCTTTCGTCTTTGACGCTCCTCGAACCTCGAACCCTGTCGGACGCGCTTCGGTTTCTTCAAGAGGGGGGCCCGCCGGCTCCGCTGGCCGGCGGCACGGACATCTACGTCGGCCTCGAGTTCGGCCTCGAAACACGCAAGCGGTTTCTCAATCTTTGGGAGCTTGCCGAACTGCGCGGGATCCGACTGCGAAAGGGCCTTCTTTCCCTCGGCGCACTGACGACCTATACGGATCTCATCCGCTCCCCTCTGGTCCGGAAGCGTCTTCCGATCCTGATCGAAGCGGCCAGATTGGTCGGCGGGGTACAAATCCAGAACCGGGGTACGATCGGAGGGAACATCGCGAACGCTTCGCCGGCGGGCGACACGCTCCCCGTCCTGGCCGTGGCCGAAGCGATCGTCGTCCTTCGCAGTCTCGACGGCGAGCGCATGATTCCCTTCAACGCGTTCTATACCGGGTACAAGAAAACCGCGATGAGACCGGACGAGATCATCGCCTCGATCGAGATTCCGGCCCTTCCGGGGCGACCTTGGTTTCGAAAGGTCGGGACGCGGGCGGCCCAGGCGATCTCGAAGGTCGTCATGGCCGCGGTCGTCGGTGAGCAACCGAGGATCGCGATCGGCAGCGTCGCCCCCACGGTGGTGCGGTGCCCGCGGACGGAAGGCGTCCTCGCCTCGGGAGGTCCCTTGGAGGAAGCGGAGCTCACGCTTCTTGAGGAGATCCGTCCCATCGACGATCTGCGCTCCACCGCGGAGTACCGGGGTCGAGTGTGCGTGAATCTCTTGAGGTCCTGCTTTGCGAATCGACGTCGCTAGATTCCTGACAAAGTCGCCGGAGGATTTGTCCGGACTCGAGGAGGCCGTCTCCCGAGGAAAGATCGATCCCTCGAGAATCGCATGCGTCATCGGGAAGACCGAAGGGGACGGCGGGATGACGGATCCGACTCGCAATCAGGCCGTGGAAGCCTTCGTCCGGTTCTTCGGCGCCCGGTGCGGATGGAAGCCGGAGGAGACTCACGAAAAGGTCGTCCTGTCGTTCTCGGGAGGCTGCGAGGGAGTCGTCGCCCCTCACGTCACGGTGTTCTCCAAGGTAGAGAGTCCGCGGTCCCGAACCAAGAAGCGTCGCCTCGGGTTGGCGATCGGACATACGCGGGAATTCCGTTCCGAAGAGATCGGGCGCCTTCCGCAGATCGAGGAAACGGCGGAGGTCGTCCGCCGGCTCATCCGAGAGGCCGGCCTGGAAGAGGTCCACCTCGTACAGGCGAAAGGTGCGATCCCGCCGGGGGGCGGCCGCTCGAACATGGTCTATTCGCGAGGAGCGACGGCGTTGGGAATCGCGCTCGGAGCGGGCGAGATCAAGCGCTCCCAGCTCGGCGACGATCCGGTGTGTCGTCGATGGGATCTCTTCTCGGGGATCGCCTCCTGCTCCGCCAAGCCCGACCTCCAGCGAACCGAGTTGGTCGTCCTGGGCAACGGTTCGGGCTGGGGCGGCGATCTCAAGATCTACCACACGGTTCTTCGAGACATCCTCGACGTGGCGCGCCTTCAGCCGTTGATTCGCCGCCGGAAGATCGTGGCGCTCTTCGCCAAGGCGGAGGCGGATCCGTCCGGCCTCATCCGGGGACGCCGCCACACCATGCTTACGGATCCGGTGGAGGACATCCGCTGGTCGCGGTGCGTCCTGGGCGCGGTCCTGGCCAGCGTTCTCAACGACACTGCGGTATACGTCTCGACGCGCGCGGAGCATCACGGTCCTCCGGGAGGGGGGCCGGTGGCGGCCATCGTACGGGAGGGCTGATGAAAACGGTCAAGGCGGACATCCTCGCTCACGCGTATCTTCGGCTCCTGGCCGATCGGGGAGTGGACTATCTTTTCTCCAACTCGGGGACCGACTTCACCCCGATCATGGACGGATTGGCCAAGTACCACGACGATCCCGAATTCGCGCTTCAAGTCGTTCTGTGCCCGCACGAGAATACGGCGATGGCGATGGCCCACGGATACGCGCTTCTTTCCCGGACGCCTCAAGCGGTAATGGTCCACGTCAATGTGGGAACCGCGAACGCGGGCCTGGGCATCATCAACGCCTCGCGTTCGCGCATTCCCATGCTCGTGACGGCGGGAACGTCGCCCTGGTTCGAGAGTGACCTTCCCGGCTCCCGCGACAACTTCATCCAATGGGGGCAGGACTCCTTCGATCAGGCCGGGTACTTTCGGGAATATCTCCGGTGGGACGGAGAGTTGCGAGGAGCGGCCCACCTCGAAACGGTGGTCGACCGGGCGCTGGCGATTTGTCAGTCTCCTCCGGCAGGTCCGGTGTACCTCGCGCTGCCGAAGGAGGTGCTCTGTCAGCGCATCGGCGATTTCCGATACGAGTGGCCCTCCCGAATCCGCGCGCCCGGACCGGTCGAGCCCGGAAGCGTCGAAGAGGCGGTCGAGATTCTCTCCAAGGCGGATCGACCCCTCGTCGTCGTTTCGGAGCTCGGGCGGTTTCGAGGCGGGATGGAGGCGTTGGTCGAGTTCGCGGAGGCGTGGCAAGTCCCGGTCACGGAGCACGTGCGGCGCTACGTGAACTTCCCCACCCTCCATCGACTCCACGCCGGGTTCAATCCGCCCGCGGATCGCGCGGACGTCATCGTGGTCGTGGAGAGTCCGGTGCCGTGGCTTCCCCATCGAACGAAAACCCGCGCCAAGGTGATCCAGATCGGAGTCGACCCCTTGTATCGCGACTTGCCGCTACGCGGTTTCGCCGCGGACGTCGCCGTGGCGGGAGATCCTGTCCTCGCCTTGCGGAAGCTCACGGCGCGCGCCGATCCGAGGAAGCGATGGCTGACTCCGGAGAGTCCGACCGTCTCCGGAAGTCGATCCCTGACGAAGCGCCTCGTCTCGCACGTTCTCGGAAGGATCGTCGACGAAGACGCGATGATCTTCAACGAGTACAACCTGGATCCGGGAGAGATCTCTCGATCGAAACCGGACGGGTGGTTCGAGAATTCGATCTCGAGCGGTCTCGGCTGGGCGCTGGGAGCCGCCATGGGGGCGAAGCTCGCGGAACCCGACCGGACGGCGATCGCGGCGGTCGGGGACGGCACCTACATTTTCAACACCCCCGTTTCTGCCCATCACGTGTCCGCTTCTCACGGCATCCCTTTTCTCACGATCGTTCTGAACGACCACGGATGGTCCACGATCAAGAAGGCCTACTTGAGTTCGCATCCGGACGGGTGGTGCTCTCGCACCGGGCGCTTCCCTCTCGTCCGATTCGGAACCGACGTCAAGTTCGAGGCGATCGTCGAGGCCTGCGGCGGGGCGGGGTTCCGAGTCGAGAAAACCGAGGACCTCGAGCCGATGCTCCGGCGGGCGCTCGCCGTCGTGCGCGAGGAGAAGCGCCAAGCCTTGGTGAACGTGCTGTGTGATTCCGATGCGTGAACCGATCCTCTTTCTTCATCCCGTCGGGGGAACCTACGCGTACTGGCGCCCCCAGATCTCGCACTTTGCGGGATCGGTCGCAATCGATCTTACCGCGGACACCCTCGAGGGAATGGCGGATCAGGCGGCCCGGCACGGGCCCGCGCACGTCGTCGGGCTCTCCATGGGCGGCGTCGTCGCCCTGGAGCTTTGGAGGCGGCGTCCCGATCGGGTTCGTTCCCTGACGCTGGCCTGCACGTGGGCCAAGCATCCCGAGGCGGCGTCGCGGATCGCCTTCCTCGAGGAGCAGCTTTCGAGGATGACGCTTCGGGAGTTCGCGGCACAGTCGCGCCCCTTCTTGCTCGCGCCGGAGACCTCCGAGGAGACGGCCGGCAAGCTCTTCGAGATGGAGGCCTCCAAGGATGCGGGGCTCTATCGACGCCAGTGGCGGGCCATCTTTTCCGCCGACCTCAGCGGGATCGTTCCCACGGTTCCCACGCTTCTGATCGGCGCCTCGCTCGACCGACTCTCGCCCGTCGATTCGTGCCTCCGGCCGCTTCAGCACCAGATCCCCGAGTCCCGACTCGTCGTCCTCGACGGGGCGAACCACTTTGCCAATTGGGATCGACCGGCCGAGTTCAATCGCATCGTCTCCGAGTTCTTGGACTCGCGAGGAAAACCATGAGCTGGAGCACCGATGGGCTTCGTCGGGATCAGTACCGGAATCCCGATCCGCTCGAGGCGAGAATCGCTTTCCGAACCTCGAAACGCTACTGGCGCCGCACGGAGATTCCTTGGCTCAACGGCGCCGTCGCACGTCGCGGCTTTCGCCATGGAATCCCCACGCCGTATAATGACTTCCTCGTCGAACTGATTTCCTACCTGGAGGATCGCGCATGCCGGAAGACGTCGTCCTGAATCTCGTAGAGGCCACCCCGGAGAACACGAAGTCCGTCGGGATGTTCCTCGGCACCGATGTTCCGAACGCCGGCCTCTCCATTCCGTTCTACAAGGGCTCGGTCCAGGAGGGGCACAACATCCCCTTCGAGTACGAGGGCAAGGCCGTCATCCGAACCGCCCAGATCCGCCCACGCTCCGGCAGCGTCATTTGGCTGGAGCGCCACATGCGGATGACGCAGCTTTTTCTCGGACTCGGCACGACGCCCTTCGTCATGGTCCTCGCGCCGCCGAACGAGCGGGAGACCCCCGACCTCGAGAAGGCCGTCGCGTACCGGATCCCCGGCGGACACGGCATCCTGATCCACAAGGGAACCTGGCATGATTTTCCGATGGCCATCCAAGATCCCGTCACAGTCCTTACCGCGAACTCCGAAGAGGTGGTGAAGGCGCTCGCGAGCATGAAAGAACCGCGCGAGATGGACCACGGGGACGTCTTCAAGGTCGATCTCCAGAAGCGACTCGGACGGACGGTCGTCGTACAGTTCGCATGATTCTCTCCCTCGCCGAGATGACCGCACCGGACGTCGGGGCTCTGGAACGATCTCGAACGTGCGTCGTCCTCACGGTCTCCCCGGTGGAAGAACACGGTCCCCACCTTCCCCTGGCGACCGATTACCTTCAGGCGGACGGGGTGGCGCGGCGTCTCTGCGAACGGATTCCCGAATGGACCTTCCTCTTCCACCCCATCGTGCCCATCGGCGCAGACTGCTTTCACTACCCCGGCACGGTCAATGTCCGCCCCTCGGCCGTTCGCGCCGTCGTCCTGGACGTCGCGCGCTCCTTTTCGCGCCACGGATTCCGACGCCTCCTGGTGGCCAGCCATCACGGCGGGCCTCGGCACAATCTCGCCCTCGATGCCGGCGCCCGGGCGGCGAATCGTTGGACCCGAGTTCGCGCGCTCTCGCTCGCGGGCAAGATCATCGTCGATCTCTATCTCGGCGGCGCGCTCAAAGAATTCTGCGAGAAGCGCGGGCTCGAATTCCTCGACTATCACGCCGGGGCCTTCGAGACCTCGGAAATGCTCCTCTTCCGGCCCGACCTCGTGCGCGATGTCTGGAAGAATCTGGAACCGGTGCTGCGACCGTTCGAGAAGCTCACCCGCCGGTCGGGCCTGACGGAAGCCAAAGGGCTGGGCTATTTCGGGGCGCCGGCGCTCGCGTCCGCGCAGATCGGAGAGGAGTTCGTCGAATTCGTGCTCGAACGGATTCTCCCGGACGTGCGCCGATTCCTCGAATCGGGCGTCGTCTCGGGGATGTCTCTCCGGGTCCGGGCGCTCCTGCGGTTTCTCTCGACCGTGATCCTCGCGAGGGAAGCGATCTACCCGCCGTAGTCCTGGACGTGGAGGAATCCGTGGGCGTCGGCCCAGGCGACGAGATGTTCCGGGAACGAAACGTCCAGCGCCGCCAGAGGCTCCGTGGCCACATGGAAACCTGTTCCTCCCGTCTCGACGCGCACGCACCCCGACGCATAACCCCAGACGGCGACACGGCTGACCACGTCGAAGCGTCCGAACCGGGCGAGAGAGCTGCCCCGCGGAACCGTAAGCGTTCGGCCCGGCAGTCCGCTTTCCAACCGAAAGGTCCGAACGGTTTCTTCGTCCGTGCCCAGATACAGCAGTCCGGAAGAACAGAGATCCGCGAAGACGATCTCGCGCCGGAGGCGCTCGGACCACTCCGTCGTTCCGTCCGCCGGAAGCGTCCACACCTGGACGCCGTGATCCGCGTCCACCGCGACCAACCGTCCCGCGTCCGAGAGCAGCGCACGGATTCGCGCCCGCCAGGCCGTTTGGAGCGGGCGGGGCTTTCCTCCATTCCCATCGAGAACGAAGATCCTTCCCTCCGCGTCGGCGAAGGCCACTCCGCGGCTCGACAGCCGAACGAGCGCGTCGATGGGGACGTCGTGATGCGCCACGGTGACCAGTTCCAGCGCGCGGCCGGGCTGGTACCGTCCCCGCCGTACGAGACCGTCCGCTCCCCCCGTGGCGAACAGGCGCTCGAGAGGAGCGAGCCAGGCGGCGAGGGTTCGCCCCGCGGCGTGCGCCTGACTTCGCGCTCGAGGCTCAACCGCGGGGGGGCGATCCTCGGCGATGCGACTGACCTGCACGAAGCCGGACTCGTCCGCGGATAGAATGGCCCGACCATCGGCCGCGATTTCGAGCGAAGTCACGCGCGCGGAGTGCCGGCGCCCGGGAACGAAGGCCAGATCTCCCGTGTCGAGGGGCCTGAGCGATTCCCCCGTCCGGACCGCTCGAATCTCTTCCTCCAAATCGGGAAGTTGTTCCCGCACGTCGTGGATGGCCATGTGCGCAAGGAGCGTTCTCCGATACCGCTCGAGCGCCTCTTCGGGACGTCCCTCGTTGCGCGCCATCTGACCGAGGGCGGCCTCGGCGCACAGGACATACGGACATCCCGGATATCGTTCGGAGAGTCGAAGGAGGGCGCTCTCGTACCCGCGCCGGGCTCCGGCCAAATCTCCTCGCGTGTGCCGGCAGACCGCGAGGCGGTAGTGCACCATTCCGTCCTCGCATCCCCGCCGCACCGCCTCCTCGAAACCGCGCGCCGCCTCTTCGGACTGCTCCGGATTCTCGGGATCGTACAGGCCGTGCCCCTTCTCGACCTGGGGGTCCCAGGAAGGATCGCGATGGCCGTCGGCTCGGTACCGTTCCACCGCATATCCACGAGAAGCCCACAAACGCATCCGATCCACGAAGGTCGCCTCGGGCGAGGAACCGACGATCTCCGACTCGCGGACCAACCGACCACTCTCCTCCTCCCCGAGGAGCCGTCGAACCCCCGAAATGCCTTCCACGGCAATGCGTCGAGTGGAACGCCGTACCGCCTCCGCATCCGGGCAGGATCCGGGAAGCACCGCGAGGGTCCGGAGCAAGGTCGCGCCCAATCGATTCCGCCATCCATCGTCGGCACTGCGCGCGGGAATGGCGATGGCGCGATGGTGGATCCGGTCCAAGGCCCGAAGCAAGACCGCCCACCCGGCCGAGATTTGGCCCGAGAGCCCGCGCTCCGCGGCCGCCATCGTCGCCAGCTCCGGGTCTTCCAGCGCCGCCAAAAGGACGGGAACGGAGCGCGGGTAGTCCACCGTTTCGAAGAACTCCAGCGCCGCGCCCCGGACCACCCACTCCTGACGTAGGGCGAGAGTCAGGGCCGCCTCCGCCGCTTCCGTCGCGCGGAATTCTCGGAGCGCCTGGAGCGCCGCCGCGATCCACCCCGGAGTGCGAGCCCGGGAGTTCAATTCCTCTATCAATCGCGGGATCACCTCGCGATCCCCGGTACGCGCATAGGAAGCCAGGACCGCTTCCTGGTAAATCTCCCCCCGAGCATCGGGCCGAGGGATCACCTCGCCGAAGGCCCATGCCGCCGACGGCTCCCCGGAGTATTCGCGCATCCGATCGAGAGCGTCCAGGATCCGTCCGGGCGCGGATTCCAGAATCAACGCGCGGAAGAAGGGCGCGAGCCGCGGCATCCCCACGGCGTGCTCGAGGGCCGTCAGTCGGAGACCGTCGTACCCCAGGGCGCGCACGCAGAACCGTTGCGCCTCCTCCGACCGCAGGGATTGAAGATGGAGAAGGGCATCCTGCCGTTCGAGTTGGGCGACCGACTCGTCCGCGGCCATTCGGAAGAGCGCCTCGGGATCCGGAGAGGGAGACGGTTCTCCGGGCCGCACCTCCGGGTTCTCGTGAACCGCGCAGGTGGGGGAGAAGGCGGGCCACGGCTGGCGGTAAAAGGTCTTTCCCCGAACCGCGTTGCGGGGGAGGACCCGCTCGCGCTCGATCCAGCGATCCAGGTCTTCGACCGCGCGGCGGTGGCTTCGGGGAAGATCCACATAGAGGCGCAGATCCACCATCACGGGACGAATGCTCTCGTCCAACTCGTCCTCGAACGCGGCGGCGTCCGCCTCCCGGCCGTCGCACCGAAGGAACGTCTCCAGACGCTTGCGAAAATCGCGCTGTTTCCCTTCCGGAAGGGACTCGGTGTGACGTTCGAACTCGCCCACCAAGACCTCGGCTACGGATTGGTACTGACGGCCCAGGTCCTTCACCCCGGCCAGTCGTTGCCGAACGAGCGAGCTTTGGAAGGCGATCCGCGGATCGGACAAGACCAAGTCCAGGACGCAGGAAAAGATGCGGAGGTGGCCGAGGGGGCGCACCGCCAAGCGCGATACGTCGAGCCAGACCCCGCGCTCGAGGGCATGGGCGACCAGGGTTCGGATACCATGCGGAGCGTCGTAAGGCACCGCGAATGTCACTCGGATCGCCCCGGACGCACGATGGCGGAGTTCCGGAAGCCGCTCGGTGTCGACGGGAATCTCTTCCCAATCGAGGCCTCGAACCCCTTCGCGCTCCAAGGCCCCGCGAAGGTTCCCGATGGCGGATTGTGCGTACTCCATTTCCCTTATCTTACCCGGCCGGTAGCCCGACCCGCGAGGGGGATCCGACATCGGATCGGAAAGAAGTCGACCCGATTCGGCAAACGACCGATATACCGATGAAGATGAAACCGCTTTGCTTTGGGGTGCTCCTCGGGTTCGTTTCCTGCAGCGCATCGACCTCGGAACGACCCCCGATTGAGCCCTGGTTTCCCGGGGATCCCTCGTTGCATTGGCACTCCGTGGGCCGTTCACAAGAGGGTCGCACCCTCTACGCCGTCGAATTCGGCTCCGGTTCGGAGACGACCCTGATCCTGGGCGGATTCCACGGCGACGAGAAACTCGCCGTCGAGGTCACCCTCGCCTTCGCGAGAGAGCTCCGGTGGCACGGGCCCCTCCTCGAGGGGCGAAGGGTGGTCGTCGTCCCGATCGTGAATCCGGACGGGTACGTGGCCGGCCGCAGGACCAACGCGCGCGGGGTAGACCTGAACCGGAATTATCCGACGGAGGATTGGGGAGGGGCGGGACGCCGGGCCGGGGAATCCCCGGCTTCGGAGCCGGAGACTCGCACGGTCCTGGCGCTGATCCAGCGCCTTCGCCCGTCCAAGATCGTGTCGCTTCACAATCCGTACCGGGTGAACAACTACGACGGGGGCCAGAGCCGCGCCCTCGCGGAGTCCATGGCGCAGTTCAACGGGTACCCGTCGACTCCCTCGATCGGATACCCGACCCCGGGATCCTTCGGGACATGGGCCGGGAAGGAGCGCGGCATCGCGATGGTGACCCTGGAGATTCCGCCGGGGGCCTTCCCCGAGCGGTGGCGCGAGAACCGTTGGGCTCTCGTCTCGGCCGTCCGCCAGCTTCGTTTCTCTACTCCGGAGTAGATTGACGATCTACTCTCCAGTAGATATTCTGGGGGAATGGGTCGACCGAAGGCCGGGGCCTTCGAGACGGAGACTCCCGAGCGCCTCCTCCGGTCCGCGGAGCAGGAGTTCGCGCGATCCGGGCTTCGCGGGTCCCGACTGGAAGACATCGCCCGCCGCGCCGGGATCCGGCGCCCTTCTCTCCTCTATCATTACCCCACCAAAGAGGCGCTCTATGCGCGCGTCGTACGGCGGGCCTTTGCCCGTCTGGGACGGACCCTCCTGGAGGCGATGACGGAAGAGGCCGATTTCGCCCGGAGCGTAGAGCGGACGGCGGCCGCCTTCGAGCGGGCGTTGACGGCGGACCCATCGCTCGCCTCTCTCATCCTCCGGGAACTGCTGGACGGCCATGGACCCGGGCGCGCGATCCTTCTCGAGGAAATGGTGCCGCTCCTCGACCAAGTGGAACTCTTCGTTCGCCAACACGGCCGGAGACGAATTCGACCCGGCCTCCCGATTCGGGCCGCGATTCTCCAGGGAGCCTCGGACATCCTGCTGCGCGCGGCGTCCGGTCCCTTGCGCGATCCCCTGTGGGGTCGCGGCGCCGCCGCCTCCCTGGCCCGACTCCTTTTCCTTCGGAGGTGACCCGTGCGTCTCCCGCTCAACCTCCTGGGGCCCGCGATTCGCGGATTCGTGCTCCACCGGGGAAAGTCCGGGCCTTCCACCGATCTCACGGCCCATCATCGCGCCCATTTCCGCTGGAGATACGAACGGGACCAGTCCGAGCTGGCCCGACTCTATGAGACGGCCAAGCGGCACCAGTGGAACGCCTCCACCGCCGTCGACTGGTCGATCTCGGTGGATCCCCTCGACGCGGAACGGGAACTCCTCTCGGTAGAGATGATGCCGTTTCAGGACTTGCCCGCCTATCTCCGGATGACCCCGCGGGAGAAGGCCATGGCGCGGCATGGCCTCCTGACGTGGATGCTCTCGCAATTCCTCCACGGCGAGCAAGGCGCCCTTTTCGCCGCCTGCCAGGTGACGGAGGCCGTCGAAGCGGTCGACGGAAAGCTCTTCGGCTCGACGCAAGTCGTGGACGAGGGACGTCACGTCGAGGTCTTCAGCCGCTATCTCGCCGAAAAGCTCGGCAAGCTCTATGCGATCAACGACAACCTCTACACCATCATCGACGCGTTGATGACGGACCGGAGATGGGACATGAAGTTCCTCGGAATGCAGATCATGGTGGAGGGTCTCGCTCTGGGCGCCTTCGGCACGCTGCGAGCCAACACCCGCGAGCCGCTCCTCCGCCAGATCTTGCAGTACGTCATCACCGACGAGGCGCGACACGTCCACTACGGAGTCGTCAGCCTCCGCGAGTACTATCGATCTCTTCCGGAGCGGGCGCGACGCGAGCGAGAGGATTGGGCCTACGAGATTTCCGTGCTCCTGCGCGATCGTTTTCTCGCCCACGAGTTCTATGAGGAGTTCTTCGGACACGCGATCAGCCGTGCCGAATGGGAACGGCTCGTCCTTACGTCCGGGTACATGGAGAGGTTCCGACGTACGATGTTCCGGAGATTGATCCCCAACCTCAAGAAGATCGGCCTCCTCTCGGATCGGATCCGCCCCAAGTACGACGCGCTCGGACTCCTCCAGTGGGAGAATGAGAAGGCCGCCTCGGAACTGGCGCCGGACGATCTCCTGCGCGATTCCTAGTCACGCCGCCGCCCCTTGACAGTCAATATTAGTGTGATATCATTCCGATACAAGATTGATAGGAGCGAACCATGATCCAAGACATGCCGAAGACCGCGATGCACGGAGTCGGGGCCTTGGCCTTGTTTCTCACGCTGGGTCTCGTCAGCCTCGCGGGGATCATCGCGGGAGCGGTGGCCCAATCGCCGGTCCCTATCGTTCTCGGTGTCCTCCTGGGGGTTGTTTCCCTCTTCTGTCTCACCGGGTTTTTCGTCGTCGATCCCAACGAATCGCGCGTCCTGCAGTTCTTCGGCACGTACGTCGGGACCGTCTCGGAGGCCGGTCCACGCTGGACGAATCCTCTCTATTCCAAGCGCCGGATTTCGCTTCGCGTGCGCAACTTCGAGAGCGAGAAGCTCAAGGTGAACGACGCGGCGGGCAACCCGATCATCATCGCCGCCGTGGTGGTATGGAAGGTCGTGGACTCGGCCCGGGCGCTCTTCCAGGTCGAGAGCTACGAGAACTTCGTCCACGTCCAGAGCGAAGCGGCTTTGCGAAACATGGCCACCCGATTTCCCTACGACGCGCATGGCGCAGGCGAAGTCGCGCTCCGGAGTCACACGGACGAAATCGCGGAGAAACTCAAGGTAGAAATCCAACAGCGCATGGAACAGGCGGGCGTGCAGATCCTCGAGGCGCGCATCAGCCACCTCGCCTACGCGCCGGAGATCGCCCAGGCGATGCTGCGCCGCCAGCAGGCCGCGGCCGTGGTCGCCGCCCGGCAGAAGATCGTGGAAGGCGCGGTCGGGATGGTCGACATGGCCCTGAAGTCTCTTTCGGAGCAGCACATCGTCACCCTCGACGAGGAGAAAAAGGCCACGATGGTGTCGAACCTTCTCGTGGTGCTTTGCGGCGACCGGGATGCGAATCCCGTCGTCAACGTCGGAAGCCTATATCAGTAGGGACCCATGTCGGAACGAAAGCCGTTTCTCCTCCGACTGGATCCGAAGACCCTCGACGCCCTGGCCGTCTGGGCCCGAGACGATCTGCGCAGCTTGAACGCGCAGATCGAATTCGTCCTCCGCAAGGCGTTGGCCGAGGCGCGGCGCCTCGACGCGTCGAAACGGGAGCGGGGAGAGACGAAGTAGTGCATCCGTTCGGATACAGGGTCCAAGGTCTCGGGCCCGGGCACGATTGGCCCGCGGATTGCCAGACTCGATATGGAGGTATGCGATGAGGACAGATGGAATCTCCCGACGGAACTTTCTCGGCGGAGCGGTCGCGGGTCTTCCCCTCATGAGCGGGCTGCTCCAGGACGAAACCCTCGATCCGACCGAGGACAACATCGAGGGCCCCTACTATCTCTCCAACGCCCCCTTCCGAACTCGGGTTCATGAACAGCGCGATGCGGGGACGGTCTGGGTGTTTGCCGGCATCGTGAAGGCCCGGAACGGCAAGCCTCTCTCCGGCGCCATCTTAGAAATTTGGCAGGCCGATCCCACCGGCGCCTACGATTGGGACGGGGATCCGGATCACGCGCCCGCTCCGGAGAAATACCGATATCGCGTCCGGATCAAGAGCGGCGAGAAGGGGGAGTATTCGTTCGAGACTCTTCGCCCGGGACGGTACAAACTGACCGAAACCCGATATCGGCCGGCCCATATCCACCTGAAGGCATCGCATCCGGGCCATCGATCCCTGACGACGCAGATCTATTTCAAGGACGATCCGTTCAACAAGGTCGATCCTTGGTACAAGGCCTCGTTGGCGGTGACCCCGAAGGAAGAGGGAAAGAAACTCCACGCCACCTTCGACGTGATCTTGCGGAAGTCGTAACGAGATCGCCTTCCTCTATTATGGGGAAGGGTCACCGGTCCGGGACTTTGACAAAGTCGCCTCGGATGGGCTAAGATTACCCAACCGTGAGCAACACCCTTGGGTCTCCGGTACTTCCCGAAGCGGTCCCGGCGATCGGCTCGGCCTCCGGAGGTCTGCGATTCGAACTTGTCCTCGCCGGATCCGAGAACCTCGAAGATCGGGACGATCCGTTCGTTCCCCTGAGCGATTCCGGACGCTTCGGCCGGGTCCTTTTGTCCCGCGTCGCGATCGGGGAGAACACCACCCTGCGGACGCTGGCGCTGAAGATCCAGCGAAGTTTTTATCGCCCCTATGGGGCAGGTCAGGGACAGACCACGAATTCTCAGGTCGACGAAATCTGGGCCCGAGAACGCGAGCATCTCCTGAAGCTCAAGGTTCCCGAGGTCGCGGATCTCTTGGACCTGGGTCCCGAGCTGCGGCGGAGCTACCCGGTGACGTTTTGCAAGAAGGTCCGTCGCTATTTCCATCCGCTCTGCCCGCAATGCACCGCGCTCTTGGAAGATTGTCGTGACGACACTCTTCTCAGGGATTTCGGACTCCCGACGTACTCCGGAAGTACCTCGCGCTATCTCTACTGCAGCTCCTGTTCCACCGCCCAGCGTGCCGTTTTTTACACCTATTCGCTGACGGCCGAGGAACATCCGAAGGGAAGCGTGGAGGTCCGCCGGCGCTCCGAGCTCTATCGGGATCAGGCGGCCATCGTCCACGGGGATCACTCGCAAGCCAGAAAACCGCGATTGGAGCGGATCTTTCCCTGCTTTACCTGCAAGCACCGCGAGACCTGTTATCCCGCAGGCGCGACGCCCGGACCGATTCCGGCGGAGAAGCTCCTCGTGCCGCTCTCCTATTACGAATTCGCGATGCTGCCGCTGGAGCTCCTTCAACTTCACTACGACGAATGCGTCGACCTTCTCGGCGGAGCCGCCTGGAGCTCCGTGAAGCCGGCGGCCGAAAACATGTATCCCGGACGCGGGCCGGCCTTGGCTCCCATCGACGTGAGTCTCTCGTCGCCCTCGCAATGGATCTTCGGCGCGGACGCGACCGGCCTCTTCTCGATCGAGGTCTTGCGGCTCAAGCTCCTCGCGTTCACTCAGGTGTGCCGAGGAGTGCGGGCGCTCCACGCCCGGACCGGCGTTCCCCACTTCGGGATCGATCCCACGTGCGTCATGGTCCAGGTGGCGGCATCGGGAGGGGACCTGCCGGCCCGATGGAACTTCCAGGCGAAACTGCTCGATCCGGCCAACCCGCACCGGTTCGCGCCCCTGGCGAATCTCCCCGAGGCGGCGGGCGACGTGTTCGTTCCCTCGCCCGACTGCGACAAGACCTATCTCTCGCCGCTGATAACCAAGGCGGGTTCGGGGCGCGAGGAGGCGATGCGCGTCACGATCCGGAATCTCGTGCCGGACGGCGCGGGGTGCCGCGCGGAAGTGGACGTCCTCTCGACCCGCGTACGGCTCCACGAATTCAAGATCCGGGACGTCGTCCGGGTGGTGGCCACCTCCACCGTAAGTTGGCTGGAGGGTGCGGAACTCTGGGGCTCGATCGTCGAGCCGCTCCCCGAGGATCGCGGATTCCGGGTCTCCGTGTACTCCCCGCGACCGCTCGAAGGAGCGAAAGTTCCGGTGACCTTCGACGGGAGCGTATCCTTCTACAAGCGTTTCGGGATTCCGTGCGATCTCTACAGCCTGGGAATGCTCCTCTTTCGTTCGATCCTGGTGAACGACGCTCAAGATGTCTTCGCCCTGGAGGACGCGGTGAACCGCGTCATGAACAAGGTCAACGTGGGCTTGGAAGGAGCGATTCAGCCCGACTACAAGTATGTTTCCGGAATGATCGGATGGCAGGTCGAGGCGGAGAAAAAAGTCTTCGATCCGAAGAATGTTCTCTATCTGGGAATCGACCGGGATACGCGCAAGATCGGGATCCCCCCGACGCTCTGGACGGATCTACTCCTGGGCGCCTTTCGGCTGGTCTCGAACATCCGGGATTTCAGCTTCGCCTCGCATCATGCGGACTACGATCCCGGCAAGCCCGAGGCGCTCATGGATGCCGTGCTCCAGGAGATCGAGACGCTGAACGCGCGGCTTCACATCGAGCTCTTCGGGACGTCCGACCGGAATCGCGAGGTGGCGGTCGCCTGCGACGAGGTCATTGCCGAGATCACCCGCGACGGGTTGGGTGGATTCGAGATGGAAGAAGAACCGGGCCTCGAGCGGGCGGAGTTTCAGCCGGAGCCTTGACTCGAGTACGGGAACCGGACATGATGAATTCGTCGCGGTTCCGGACCCAAGAAGAAAACGGCGGTAATCCGTAATGTCCATCAAACTCGTCGTGTCCCTGGCGGGAAACAACGAACCGATGTCGGAGCATGCCTTCGACAAGGATCTCGTGACGGTAGGCCGCACCTTGGGCAACGACGTGGTGCTTCCGGACGTCGAAAAAAAGGTCTCCTCCCGCCACGCCCGCTTGGAGCGCAAGGGCACGGCGTGCGAGATCTTCGATCTGGGAAGCACGAACGGTACGTACCTCAACGGCCGGAGGATCGAGGCGAATCGGGCCGTCGGGTTGCAGAACGGCGATCGGGTGATGATCGGCGGATTCCAGATCCTTTTCCAGTCGACGGAGGATCGCCAGGAGTCCACGACGCGCCATGTCGATCCGGCGAAGGCGGCGGAGAGGTTGTCGGAGAGCCTGGCCCTGGAGTATGCCAAGCACGTCGGCAGCCCGGCGGACGTCCGGCGGGAGGCGATGCGGGAGGCAATTCGAGAGGGATTGCGGTTCGCCGGGCCCGAGAACGGCCGTGCCGTGCTCACCCTCGTGCGAAGCCGCTTTCAGTCGGGAGTGGCGCCGGAAGAGGGCGCGGCCCAGAACCAAGAGATCAAGCGTCAGGAGGATCTCTACCGCTCCGGCTATCAAGCCATCAGCGGACTCTCCTCGCAGATCCTCGGCGAGGGGAACTTCCAAAACGCCGAACAGGTGGCGAAGTTCGCCCGACAGCTCGGCCAAATCCTCGAGGTGACGATGGAGTGGGTCGCGAACATGCTCAAGGGTCGGCGCGAGTTCGAGAACCAATTCCAGGCCGATCTCACGATGGTATTCTCCAAGGAGGGGAACCCCCTCAAGTCCGCGACCGGAAAGGCCGAGATGGCGCGGCATCTCCTGGATTGGCGAAGCTCTCGGGATCCGGCGCAGCAGAAGGCGCTCTTGGACGGCGCGTTCAAGGACATCGCGATGCACCAACTCGGACTGGTCGCCGGCGCGCAGGCGTGTCTGAAGAAGCTCCTGGAGAAACTCGATCCCAAGGTGATGGAGGCGGAGGCGGTCGGCAAGGGCGGCGTCTTCAAGAGCACCGAGAAGAAGGCGTGGGAGCTGTTCGTCACGCGCCACAAGGAGATGTTCGAGGAGAACAGCAAGCTCTTCAACGAGCTCATCTATCCCAACTTGCGCGAAGGGTATCTCAAGTCTCACGCGGGAGAGGCGGCGAGCGGCGCGCCCACGCCGGGATCGAGAACGGTCGCGGCCGTTCCGCCCAAGTCGTCGGTCGCCTCTCCGAAGAGCCACGCCTCTTCGGCATCGGCGGCGTCGAAGCAGAGCGTATCCGGAGTGAAATCCTCCCCGGGCGGCGGTTCGGCCGCGAAGCCTCCGCCCGCCCCCCCGACGAAAGGAGAAGGAGCATGAAACGAAACCTGGGCATGTCTATCGTGGTCTTGTTGGCGGTCGGGTGCAATGGCACGACGAAGGTTCAGCTCAAGAGCGAGGTCGGCGCTAACGGCGGCGGAACGATCTATTACCGAATCTACCAACTGAAAGATCCGAAGGCGTTCGAAGAGGCCGACTTCGAGGCGATCTGGAGCGACGCGGGAGCGGCGCTCAAGCTCGAAGGCGAGTGGAAATCCAAGGTCCTTCTCGACAAGTTCGATCTTTTCCCCCCAAAGCAAGGCGAGAAGAGCGAGCCCTTCCCCAAGCCCTTCCCGGAAGAGAGGTTCCTTCCCGACGCGACCCACATCGGAGTCGCCGCTTTGTTCGCACCGGAAAAGAGCGTGAAGGAGGAACGGGACGCCAAATGGAAGAAAACCATCCCGCTCAAGAAGGTGGGAGACAAGATTTTCGTCTTCAAGGGATTCGAGATCGAGATAATCGACGACTAGGGAGCCCGCCTCTTCCGACCGTGCGGCACTCCGGACTGCCATAGGAGACGACCGTGGATCATCTGCAGAAGGTGATGTGGAGCGAGGGGATGTTCCTCACCCCGCACCACTTCCAGCAGTGGGACCGTCATTACGAACATCTGCTCCAAGTGCGGCTGCGAAGCGTACAGGCGCTGGATTGGGGCGTGTGGGACCTCAAGATCAACGAGGACGGCGTCGCCAACGGCCAGCTCGCGCTGACGAAGTGCGCGGCCGCGATGCCCGACGGATTGGCCATCGATATTCCGGACTTGGATCCCCTTCCGGAGACTCGCCCCATCGAACCCTATTTCGATGCGAAGAAGGACCGATTGGGCGTGTATCTGGGCGCCCCCGTGGTGCGGCCGGGAATCGCCGCCTGCGCGGCAGACGTCCCTCCGGGAGGCCGCCCCGTTCGCTACAAGCGCAAGTTCGTGAACGTCGCGGACGACAACACGGGGGCGAACGAACGCGAACTCTCGGCCGCGAGAAAGGATCTTCGACTCCTCTTCGAAGGGGAACCTCTGGACGACTTCATCACCCTCAAGATCGCGGAGCTGGAACGAAGTGCGACGGGGACCTTCTCGCTTCGGGCGAGCTACGTACCGCCTTGCCTCTATGTGGGGGCATCCGCGTTCCTCATGACGGTGCTCCGCCGCATCGTCGAGATCCTCTCCACGCGGAGTTCGGACCTCTCGAAGCAACGACGTCAGAGGACCGAAGGGTTGATTCAGTTCACGATGTCCGAGGCCGCCAACTTTTGGCTGCTGCACACCGTGAATCACTACATCCCTCCGCTCCTGCATTTCTACGACCAGCAGGCGGTCCACCCTCAGCTGGTCTACATGGAATTGATCCAGATGGCCGGGGAGCTGTACACTTTTTCGGCGGAAGGACATCCCAAGGATCTCCCGAAATACGCCCACAACGATCTCTCGGCGACCTTCGCCGGGATCGAGGAAAAGCTCCGCCTGCTCTTGGAAACGGTCGTGCCGACGAAGTGCATCCCGATCGCTCTTCAGCGCGTACGCGAGTCCCTCTTCACGGCGAGAGTCCCCGACGAGGAGCTCCTCAAGAACGCGCGCTTCTATCTCGCGGTCATGGCCGACGTCCCGGACGAAAAGATCTCCCGTGAGGTTCCCATCCACGCGAAGATCAGCTCCGTGGACCGCGTGGAGCGGTTGATCGCGGCCGCCTTGCGCGGGATCGCGATCAAACATCTCGCCTCGCCGCCCGCCGAGATCCCGGTGCAACCGGGGCGGACCTACTTCGAGTTCGACAAGCGAGGGGAACATTGGGACGCCATCGCCAGCTCTCGGGCCATGTCGATTTACGTTCCGCCGTCGTTCACGGGACTCAAACTCGAGCTTATGGCGGTGAAGGAATAAGATGAGGACGCTCGGTCATCCCATCATCCTTGGCCTGCCCGACCTGTGTGCGGACATCTTCACGTTTTGCCTCCAGCTCCAGCGAAGTAAAGACCCGGGCGATCCCGAGCAGCTTCGGTCGAAGATCGACGAGCTCTTCCGGACCCTCGAGACGCGGGCTCGCCAGTCGGACGTGCCGGAGCCCCACGTCGCCGACGCGAAGTACGCCATGGTGGCCTACATCGACGAAATGCTCCTCTCGTCCGACTGGGCGGCGGTGAAAGACGTCTGGGCGGGCCGCCCGCTTCAGCTCGAATACTTCAACGAGTTCGCCGCCGGCGAGAACTTCTTCGAGAAGCTCACCCGATACCGGGGAGTCGAAGAACCGAAGAAGCTGGACGTCCTGGAGACCTACTACACGTGCCTGGCGTTGGGCTTCAAGGGAATGCACGGCGCCGATCTGGCGGGAATCGAAAAACTGAAGTCCATCACCGAGAGCATCGGTCGTGAGCTCCGAAAGGCTCGAGCGAAAAGCGAGGACCACGCTCTCTCGACGAACTGGAAGGCTCCCGACGCGGTGCCGCAGCTGGTCAAGAATTTCCCGGCCTGGGTAGTCACGGCCATCTGCGGGGCGCTGATCTTGATCCTCTTCATCGTCTTCATCGTTCTGATCAACAAGACCGCCTCGGGAGTGGTGGAGGGGCTTCGATAGCGGAGGTGTCGGATGCAGATCAAGGAAACGACGATCGGCCTGCTTGTCCTGATCGTGCTTTTCTGCGTGATGCTCTTCGCCGGCTCCAAGCTTCCCGTGGAAATCTCCCAATACCGCAACTGGATCCTCCTCGGCCTGCTCATCGCCATCGCCCTCTGGTTCGTCTTCTTCCTCATCAAGAAGATCCTGGCGGTCCGGAGCGCCATGGCCATCGAGAAAAAACTGAAGATGCAGGCGGCCGACCAGATCGCCGGCTCCCGGCCCGACAAGGCCCCCGAGCTTCAGAGCTTGGCCAGCCAGATGGACGAAGCCATCGGGGCGCTCAAGACCTCCAAGCTCGGCAAAGGGGCGCTCTACGCCCTTCCCTGGTACATCATCATCGGTCCTCCGGGGACGGGGAAAACCACGGCGCTCCAGGAGTCCGGTCTCAACTTCCCCTACACAAGCAAGGGGAAAGGAAAGATCCAAGGAGTCGGCGGCACCCGAAACTGCGATTGGTGGTTCACCGACCAGGGGATCCTTCTGGATACCGCGGGGCGCTACACCACGGAGCTCGAAGACCGGGACGAATGGCTCGGCTTCCTCGACATGCTCAAGAAGTGCCGCAAGGACAAGCCGATCAACGGCGCGATCATCTGCATGGCGGTGAATGAGGTCTTGCAATCGACGGACGAACAGCTCGAGGAGTACGCGAAAAAGATTCGGGATCGCCTGGATGAATTGACGAAGCGCCTGGAACTCGTCTTCCCGGTCTACCTCCTCTTCACGAAATGCGACCTCGTCAACGGGTTCGTGGAGTTCTTCGAGGACTTCACCAAGGCGGACCGGTCGCAAGTATGGGGCATCACCCTCTCCTACGAGTCTCAAGGATCGAAGAACCTCCAAGCCTCCTTCGAAGAGGAGTGCAAGAAGTTCTACGAAAGGCTCGCGCTCTACCGCGTCCAAGCTCTCGCGACGGACCGCAAGATCGAGAAGAAACGGGGCATCTACTCCTTCCCGATCGAGTTTGCGTTGACGCAGAAACGCCTCTCGGACTTCGTCGGACTTCTCTTCCGGCCGAATCCCTACCAAGAAAGCGCGATTCTTCGTGGATTCTACTTTACGAGCGGAACGCAGGAGGGAATGCCGATCGATCAGATCGTGAACGCGATCGGCGCCTCGATTCCGGGCATCAAGGACGTCTCCGCCTCCTTTTCGGGCGGAAACGTGGACAAGAAGAGCTACTTCATCAATCAGCTCTTCACCAAGGTGATCTTCGGGGATCAGAATCTCGCCCGCTTGTCTTCGCGGGTGGTGAAGACTCGGAGGCTCGTGGGCTTGGCGACGGTGGGGCTCTCGGTTCTCGGATTCATCGGAATCACGCTCCTTCTGATCTTCTCCTTCATCGCCAATCAGGCGGTCATCCTCGGCGCCGGGAGCGCCGGCGACCGCATGCTCTCGGCCGAGAAGGAGCCGGCCAATCTCGAGAAGAATCTCAAGGCGCTCGACCGGCTCCGTTCCGATATCGTCGACCTCGAGTCCGGTTCCTCCTTCTGGAGACGCTTCGGCCTCAACCGCGATACGAGCCTGCTCAAACCGATGAAACAGATGTACTACCGGCAAATCGTGCGGATCTTCCTCGATCCCTTGAAGAAGATCATGGAGGACGAGTTGCGAAGACGCAAGGAGGCGAAACAACCCTCCGCCGACGACTTGGACGAGTTGGCCAAGGTCCTCCTCGCCTACCGCATTCTCTCGGGCGATCTTCCCCTCGACGAGAGAGACCCCACCTTGCATGAGCGCGTCCTCGGCGAGGCGCGTTACTGCCCCGTGGGGAGCGACGGTCGGACGCTCTGGTCGTACGGGGCCAGCCCGAGTGCGCCGTTGCCGGAGGAACTTCAGACCCTGTGCAAGCGGCAGCTGGCGTTCTGCATGGGGAAGGACCGTTTTCCGGAGGTGCCGAAATTGCGCGATCCGGACCAGTCCCTGGTCTACGAAATCAACGAGAAGCTCAGTCAGCTATCGTGGATTGAAGCTCTGTACAAGAAGATCAAGCAGGTCGGCGAACGCGATAACAGCACCGAGTATCCGGCGTTCGACCTGGATCGCCTCCTCCCGACGGCGGAGGGACGTCAGTTCATGCGCATGAAGGAGCAGAAGAAGGTCCCGGGGATCTTCTGTCAAGCGGCCTTCACCGGGTACGTGAAGAACGCCATCGCGAATCGCTCCGCCGACTTGGCACGCGAATTCGAGCGGCTCAAGATCAACAAGTCCGCCCAGCAGATCGAGAATCAAATCCGCGGCATGTATTTCGACGAACATCGAGCTCTGTGGGACGAGTTCTTGGGAAACGTGACGGTTTCCGAGTTCGGCGGCGTGGATGAGGCGTTCAACGCCCTCAAAGTCCTCGCGACGCAGGGAGATACCGCAATCTCGAAGCTGTTCGAGCGGTTTTACGAGATTCGAGTCCTCACGGTCGACAACAAGCCGATTCACCAGCTTTCGGACAATCTGAAATGGGCCCCGGAGGCGTTCGCGGCGATCCAAATCCTGCGGGACGGAATCCAAGAATTCCAGGACTCGGCGGCGGCCGGGAGGCGATTCCGAATCCTGTTGGACGGTCCCCCCGGAGAGAGAGACACGAAGATCGAGGCGCTTTCCAAACTGTTCACGGATGCGAAGAAGAAACTGAACTCTCCCATCGGCGGGGTCGACAGCCAAATTCGAGGCAAGGTGGAGAACATCTTCGGGGCCGTCCTCGAGAGCACCCGGACGGCGCTGCAGAAAGAGGCCAGCCACGACATCAACCAGAGCTGGGAAGAGGATGTCCTCAACATCTACAAGCCGAAAGTGGAAAGCGGCTACCCGTTCAACCGGGAGGGCAAGGTCGACATCACCTTCGTAGATTTCAAGAAACTGTTTCACCCGAAGACCGGCAAGTTCACGAAGTTCAAGGAGGATTCTGCAGCCCTCACCAAGAATGTGGGAGGGCAGAAACTGATCACCCCGAGCCTAGAGTTCGACCGCGCATCGAAGATCGCCCAAGAGATCGGAGCCGTCCTTTGGAGGGGGCAAGACAGGGTGTCCGTCGGTTTTGCCATCCAGATTACTTCCGTAGCGGTTGCCATCAGCAAGGTACTCGTGAAATTCCTGTATTCGCAAGACGAGTTCAATCTGGCCGAGAAGTTTGAAGGGGGCCCCAAACGGGCTGTCGTCCGATGGGAAGAGGGCAAGGATGCGCAGGACAAGAGTTGGGAGACCTACGTCAAGATCACCCTGGACGTGGGGGGAGGGCAGATCGTCACTCGGATGCCGTACAATCCCGCCAATCAATTCCCCTGGGGATTGTTCCGCCTCATGGACGCGATGAAGATCCAGCCGGACGCCAACAAGTTGAAGGAGTACAATCTGTCCGTCAGCCTCAGCGACAACGACCCCACCAAGGTCATGACCTTTCGAGTGACCTGCGAAGAAGAGAACAACCCGTTCCGACCGGAATTCTTCAACCGATTGAAATTTCCCAAGACGGTGGCCTCCGTGGGAGGAAAATAGCCATGCCCGCCAGCTGCTACGGAAAACTCCCGATTTTCGCCGACTTCATCCGCCACAACGCCCGAATTCCCGAAATGGAATCGCTCGATATCTGGTTCCAGGAAGGGATCACCGTCGCGCGCCAGACGCTGGGACGCGGGTGGGACGACGAATTCGCCGGGAGCCCTCCCGCGAAGTTCCTCTTCGTCTCCCCCACGACCGGCCGCGTCACCGTGGGCGTCATCGTTCCGGGCGTCGACAAGGCGGGGCGACGATACCCGTTCCTCATTTTCCAGGTGCCCGAGGTCTCCGCGACGGGACGGGAGACGGCGCTCGTCCCTCTCGTCTTCGCCGACTTCCAGAAGCAGGCCTTCGACCTCGCCCTCGAAGGGTGGAAGGGCCTCGACATGAAGGCGTATCTCCCCAAAGTCGATGCCGTCGCCACCCGGGGCTCGCTCGACCAGGCCCGACGGACCTACATCGATTTCCTGACGGGGAAGACCGCGGGGGATTTCTGGAAAACGCTCTTCGGCGCGTTCGAAGACCCCCGAAAGTACCTCCTTGCGTTCAACCTGCTCAGTCTTTTAGCGCCGATGAGGAACGGCCAAACGCGGGTCCCGACGGCCCTCCGCTTTCCGATGGCGCCGGACTTCGAAGCCGCAGCTTGGCTCGACCTCACGCTCCGCTTCGCCGGACGAGCCGCTTTGCCTCCGATATTCTTGTGGTCGTCAGTAGCGGCGACCATCCTTTTCAACGACCTCAATCCGAAGTACTACGCCCCTCTCTTGAAGCCCGAGCGCAAGGTGGAGTTCGTCTGCGACCTCGCGGCCGACGGGATGCAGACGGCGGGGTATCTCGACAAGGCGAAGGCCAAGTTCGGAATGCTCCTCGACGACCCGTCCCTACCCGTCCGCGAGATGCTGCGGAGGCTGACGGGAAAAGAGGGGTACTAACCAGGAGCATGCCGGGTGCTTCCCTTTCGGTGCACCAGACGATCGACTCGACGGGCGCGACGACCGACATGCAGCTCACCACCGCGTGGGGAGAGAAACTTCCGGGGTTCAGCACCCCAAACACCACGAGCTCGCGATACGGCTATGTCGGCAGAGAGAAGGACGACGAATCATCCCTGATGCCCTATCGGGCCCGAAGCTACGATCCGCGTACCGCGCGGTTCCTGCAGAAGGATCCCGTCGACCCGGTGCGTGCCCACTACGTCTACGCGAGCAACAATCCGGTCCTGCGGACGGATCCCATGGGGACGCAGGACGGTCCCCCTGTTGAGAGAACAAGCCCGGGCGGACACAAGCAATCCTCCGTCGTCCCGGAACTAAAGGCTAGAGATCTGCGCCGGGGACTGGCCTACGAGTCGGCTCACGAGGGAGCGACCACTACCGTTCCCGAAGGAGAGTTCATCTGGGTTCAGGAGAGCCCCACGCGATTCAAGTTCGCACTTCGTGGATTCGAGCAGCGCGATCCCGCCTTCCCCCATCCTTTCCTGTCGGAAGGGAGGTCGGTCCTCGGAGCCGGAGAAGGAATCGGACGGGGAGGGAAGATCCTCTAGATCCACAGGACTTCCAGCCCAAAGATTCGAGCTTGCCCTTGTCGTCACGCCCGCGAAGAACCTCTGGCACTGCCTCGGCGCCTGCGGCGTCGGCGGGACCGCGATCGACTGGGTCATGAAGACCCAGGGCATCCCCTTCCGTCACGCCGTCGAGATCCTCCCCGGCCTCCGGCGCGTCGGGACCGCCACTCTCCTGCCCTCGCCCGTCGCTCCCGATCTCGACGACGCGCGGGCCGGGGGACCCTACTTCGCTCTCTTCCGAGGCAACTTGATCTTCACTCGCCGGCAGACCTCTTCGAGCGGGATCTCCGTCTTCTCCTTCCGGCGCTTCTCGATCATCCGCCAGAAAGCGACGTTCGTCGACCACCAGTGATCCTCCCAGTCGTAGCCCTCGACGCCCGTGACGAGAGTCACTGGCTTTCCGTGGCGCGTCACCACGACGCGGTCCTTCTGGGCCGCCGCGAGCGTCTCGCGGATCTTGAGCTGAAGCTCCCGGACGTTGATCGTCTTCATAGAACCTCCTCCGTCGTCTGGTGCGGCGGCTTCCGGCGCACCGCCTGCGCGCGCACCTTCTTCTCCTCTTCGTCCACGTCGTAGAAGAGGCGATACTCTCCGACAGCATCGGATTTCGCGTCGTCCGACTGCCGCCGCCGCGGTAGCAGATTCCGGCGGAGGGGGAGTCACCGCGGCACGATCACGACGAATCCCTCCGCCTCGGCGGCGGCGCCGAGACGGTCGTCGGCCGTGACCAGGTGCCATCCTCGAGGTCGGTCGTCTGCCAACGTCAAGGCGGCGGCAAGCTGCAAGGCGGCGGCCGCGGCCAGCTCGTGGGAGGCGAGTAGGCGGCCGGCCCGATCCCGAACCAAACCCAACGCGTCGACCTCCGTCCAGTGCTCGGCGAGAAGTTCGATTCTTCCAAGGGCGTTTGCCACCTCCTTGGCGTGAAGATCCCCCTCCCGTCGCTTCCGATGGAGGGCGGAGACCATTTCGGTCTGCGTGAGCGCCCACACCGCGACCGATCGGTCGCGCCGGAGGATCGTCCGGCACGCGGAGCTGAGGGGTTCCTCATGGATCAGGGGCACGAGCGCCGAACTGTCCCAGAACCTCATCGGCCGGATCGCCTCTCCTGAAGCAGGATCATGACGAGCGCTCTTCCGCGCCCGCGAGGCCCCGGGCGAAAAACCTCGGAGGGAAGGGGTCCGCGTCCTCGACGGACGATTCCCCTGCGCTCCAGCTCGCGAAGACGCGCCTCTTCCGTTCCCGATTCGCCGGGCGCTCCCGACACGGGAACGAGATCCGCGACCGCCGTGCCCCGCACGAAGATCCGAACCCGCCCTCCCCGACGCACGTGGTCCACGTACCGAGAGAGGTGGTCTTTCATCTTGGATAAATTGGCTATCATCACATGGCCAATATAGCCCGAATTCGTCGCGGGATCAACGGCGACAGATCGTCGTCGGCCTTCGGACGAATTCGGCCATTACACGACCTCCCTCTCGAAGACCTCCGCGAATCTTCGGCCGACGGAGAGCGCGACGTCCTTCATGGAGGGAACCTTCGCCAGAATCCTCTCCATCGAGGTCACCGAGCCGCTTCGAATCCCGCAGGGAACGATCGCCTCGAAGTACTCGAGATCGGGAGCGACGTTAAGGGCGAAGCCGTGGGACGTCACCCACCTCGCCACCCGCACGCCGATGGCGGCGATCTTCGCGTCTTCCACCCAGACTCCGGTGAGTCCCGGGACTCGAGCTCCCTCGATCCCGAAATCCGAGAGCGCTCGGAGGAGGACTTCCTCGAGATCTCGGACGTACGCATGCACGTCGCGCTTCTCGAGCCGAATCACCGGATAGCCGACGAGCTGGCCGGGGCCGTGGTACGTGACGTCGCCGCCGCGCCCCGTCCGGCGAAGGAGCACTCCGCGGCGGGCGCGCTCGCTCTCGTTCCACAGGATGTTCGCCTCGTCCGCCCCTCGCCCGAGGGTGACGACATGGGGATGCTCGAGGAGGAGGAGCGCGTCGAGGACCCTATCCTCTCCGCGCGCGGCGACCCGTTCCTCCTGAAGGCGAACGGCGTCGTCGTATCCGACGCGTCCCAGGAACCGGACTTCGCACCGGCCGGCTACAGCAGCGCCTCTTCGAAATTCTCGAGCGACTTCTTGAGGACGTTCATGAACTGATCGGCGACCGCGCCGTCGATCAGGCGATGGTCGTAGGAGATCGCGAGATAGCCGCGCGGGCGAACCGCGATCATGTCGTTCACCACGCACACCCGCTTCTCGATCGTCCCCACTCCGAGGATCGCCACCTGCGGCTGGTTGATGATGGGAGTCCCGAAAAGACTCCCGAAGACTCCCGGATTGGTGATCGTAAAGGTGCCGTCCTGCACGTCCTCGGGGGAGAGCTTCTTGTTTCTCGCTCGGTCCGCGACGTCCGCGATCGCCTTCGAAAGACCCACGAGACTCTTCTCGTCCGCCTTCTTGATGACGGGGACGATGAGCCCCCAGTCGAGGGCGACGGCAATGCCGATGTTGATGTCCTTCTTGTAGACGACGGTGTCGCCGTCGACCGAGGCGTTCACGATCGGCCAAGCGCGCAGGCCGTCGATCGCCGACTTGGCGATGAAGGTCATGTAGGTGAGTTTCGTCCCGTGCTGCGCCTCGTATCCTTTCTTGAACTTCTCCCGCAGCTCCGAGACTCGGCCGTAGTCCACCTCGAAGACCGTCGTCACGTGCGCGGAGGTGCGGCGGCTCATCACCATGTGCTCGGCGATTTTCCGGCGCATCGGAGACATCGCCACTCTCTCGACCGGGCCTGCCGCGGACGGCGTCGGAACGGGGCGGACTTCCGCGGGAGCCTTCTCGAGATGTTCGAGGATGTCTTTCTTCGTCACGCGGCCGCTGATCCCGGTTCCCTCGAGCCGGGCCAGATCCACGCCGCGCTCTCGGGCGATTTTCCGCACGAGCGGCGACGAGCGCTGCCGTCGCGTCTCTTCGGCGGAGGGCTCGGCCGCCGGCTTCGGCGGCGCGATGACTCGAGTGGCGTCTCCGGATGGAACGCGCTCCGGCGTCTTCTTCTCTTCCTTCTTCGGAGGCGCCTCGGCCGCAGCGGCTCCGTCGCCGTCGATGATCGCCACGACCGTGTTGATCGGGACGGTCTTCCCCTCCGAAATCTTGATCTCCACGAGCTTGCCCGAAGCCGGGGAGGGAATCTCGGCGTCGACCTTGTCCGTGGAGATCTCGAAGAGCGGCTCGTCGCGCTTCACGGCGTCGCCGATCTTCTTGAGCCACTTGACGACGGTCCCCTCGGCGATGCTCTCGCCCATTTGAGGCATGATGACGTCGCTTTTCATTCGTGGGTCCCCCGCGTGCGAGGAGATACTCTATCCGCCGCCTTCCCGAGGTGTCAAGCGACCGGCGGCTCTTCTCGCGGCCCTTCCGCCTGCGGGGCTTCCTCTTCCGCGAGGATGCCCAAATCCAGCAGGAGCCGAACCTGATCGAGTCCGAACGGTTCCCCCCCCGCGCGTTCGAATTGCGCCCGAACCTCTTCCGGCGTGCCCGAAGTCAACGGAAGCAAAGCCTGGAAGGCCTGCAGGGAAAGTTCGACCGGGTGATACTTGCTGGTTCCCCACAGTCGAACGACGCCGGTGTCGAGGCTGCTTCCGCTGAACTTTCCGTAGAAGATCTGGGCGGGCATTTTCTCGGAAACGAGTTCGGCGTACGAATCGCGCACGATCGCCAATAGAGGACGCAACCGAGGTCCCCCGATTTCCGCTATTTGGGCCCACGAGAGACCGTCCGCGAGGCGCCCGCACTCGCGATAGAATTCCCGTTCCTTCCCCAGCCACGAGCCCCAAGCGCGTCGTCGCTCCTCTTCGGAAAGGCGGTCCTTCGAGTCGGCGGCGGATCGGTGGATTCCGAAGAGATGTCGATACGCCTCCGTCTCCAGGCCGATTTCCGCCACGCACCATTCCCGGAGTTCCAACTCCAGGTATTGAAGGAGATGGCGCATCGATTGCCAGAATCGAGCCCCGGTCCGACCCCGAACGAACCTGCAAAACCACGTCACGCACGACGGGGGCCGGTGGCGCCAAATACCGCAGAGTCCCCCTTCGCGATCCACGTAGTGCGGACACCGATGCTCCGGGGCGCGCCCGAATCTTCGATCCCGAACGACCTTGGCATAGGCCTCGTCCTCCGCCGCGGAGGACCGAATACCCAGAGGAAGGACCTCGTGACCCGCCGCCAACCTTTTCTCCGTACTCGCCCGCCCCTCGGCCATCGCCGGATCCTGGTCGCCGAGAATGCGTCCCACTTGGAAGTTGGAAAGGGAGGGAATGTAGGAGCAGCACTTCACGCTCAGATCGAAGTAGAGGTCCTCCGGGGTGACCTCGCGCGAGTTCTTCGGACATCCCATCGCGCAATCGGAACAGGTCGCGAGGGTCTCTCGCGGAATCGGTCCGGGAAGGAAGGCGCCGGCCCAGCGATCGAACAGAGGCGGAAGATCGCTTTCGCTCACCCCGCTATCGTAGGAACGCACCTTCGGCAGAGTCAAGCCTTCCGCTTTTTCGATTGCCGACGGGTAGGGCGCAAGTATACTAGAGGAGTTCGATTTCGGGTGACGGGGGCCTCCTCCTTGGCAGACGCGGCTACGATCGGGACCACTCCCATTCCGGGCGAAAACCCCGCCGGGGCGTCGCTCGACCTGGATCCGGACTTCGAGAAGCTGACGGCGGAAATCGGGAAGCTCGAGTCCGTCAACCCCGTCGTCGACTGGATCATGGTCGCCGAAGGATCGGAGCGAATCCTCTCCACCAAGGCGAAACATCTCAAGGTCGCGGCGTGGTATGCCTGCGCGCTTCTCCAGACGAAGGGGTATGCCGGATTCTGCGACGGCGTGGTTCTCGTCAAGAACATCGTCGTCACGTTCTGGGAGAAGCTCTACCCCGAAAGGATTCGGGGGCGCGAGGGCGCGCTGACGTGGTTGGCGGAGCGCGCAGAAAAGTGGTGGGCCGACCGCCCCGCCCCGACGGAGTCCGACAAGGTCCCGCTTGAAAACGGTCTCAACGCCATCCAGGAGCTCATCCAATTCACCGGCGACAAGTGGCAAGGCGAAGGTCCCAATCTCCCGGTCCTGGAACGGCTGCTTCGGGACAAGCTTCGCGAGGTGCCTCCTCCGCCCGAGGCACCCTCCGAATCTAACGCCGCCGTTTCGACGGAATCGAGCGCTCAGGCCTCCTCGCAGACTACGGCTTCCGCCACGGCGGAGATCTCCTCCGCGGAGTCGGCCCTGACCGCGCTCCAGACGATTCAGGAACAGATGCTCAAGGCCGCCGAGGTCCTGCGGAAGGCCCATCCCGGTCAGGCGACCGCTTACGTCGTCCACCGTCAGGCTCTCTGGGGGCAGGTGCGCGATCTCCCCGAGAGTCCTCCGAGCGGAGGCGACGCGGATTTCGCCGCACAGGTGGAACCTCGCCTGGCCAAGCGTGAATATCCCGGCGTTCTGAGCGACGCGGAATCTCGCCTCACCTCGGCTCCGTTGTGGCTCGATCTGAATCTGTTCGCCTACCGCGCCATGGAGGGGATGGGGTACACCTTCGACATCGCGCGGAAGGCCGTGGCGGACGAGGTTGCGGCCTTCGTTCGACGATTGCCGGGGCTTCTCGATCTCAAATTCGACGGAGGTCTTCCCGTCGCGTCGCCGGCCACGCGGCTGTGGATCACGAACGAGCTGTTCGGAAGCGGAAAGGAGTCGGGGGGAGGGGCGGAAGCGAC
>CAZGKV010000016.1:42567-70398 GCA_964526305.1 uncultured Planctomycetales bacterium
GAGGGCCCTCGCGACACGGGGAAAGCTCTCGGAGGCGATCGTACTTCTCCAGGGAGCCTCCGGTTCCGGGGGCGCGCGCCGAGATCGATTCCGCGCGCGACTCGGGATCGCCCGGCTCTGCGCCGAAAGCGGAAAGCCGAAGCTGGCGCTGCCCTTGTTGGAATCGCTTGACGCGGAGGCTCAGAAGTTTATCCTGGACGAATGGGAACCCTCCTTGTGCGCGGAGGTGGTACAATTGCTTTTCGAATGCTGCCGCGCCGTGGGGGACGATGCCTCGCAAGAGAAGGCCGTGAAGGCCTATGCACGCCTGAGCAGTCTGGACATGGCGGCCGCCCTGGCGATGGACGGCCGCAAGTGAACTAGGAGGACGACATGGGTAAGGAAGGGTCCGTCGCGCCCCGAGAACGGGTCAACATCGTGTACAAGCCGGCGACGAACATGCAGGAGGAGAAGGAACTCCCCCTCAAGGTCCTCTGCCTGGGAGACTTCACCCAGAGGAAGGACAACCGGCCGCTCGAGGAACGCAAGCCCATCAACATCGACAAGGACAACTTCAACGACGTCCTCCGGGGCCAGGGATTGAATCTGACCCTCCAAGTTCCGAACACCCTCAGCGGCAAGGAGGGCGACGAGATGCCGGTGACGCTCAAGTTCGAGCACATGAAGGACTTCGAGCCGGAATCGGTCGTGCGCCAGGTTCCGGAACTGCAGAGGCTCCTCGAACTCCGTCAGGCGCTGACGGCGTTGAAGGGCCCCTTGGGCAACATGCCGGACTTCCGCAAGAAGGTCCAGGCCATCATTTCCGACCCGGCGGCCAAGGAGAAGCTGTTGAAAGAACTGCAATCGAAGAAGGGCGGAGAAGGCGAGAAGAAGTAGGTGCGATCGGATCCCGAGATATAGGAGGCTAGGACATGCCGGACGAGGCCGCGAAGCAGGAAGCGCAACCGGGGGCCCAGGCGGCCGCGGAAGGATCCCTGCTCGACGAGATTCTTCAGCAGACCAAGATCACCCCCAAGGACGAAGGGTACGATGTCGCCCGCCGGGGCGTCGAGGCGTTCCTCGCGGAGATGCTCGCCCCTACGCAGCAGTACGAGAAGGCGGACAAGAAAGCCGTAGACATCATGATCGCCGAGATCGACCGCAAGATGAGCAAGCAACTTGACGCGGTCCTTCACAATTCCGAATTTCAGCGGCTCGAATCGACGTGGAGGGGTCTTAAGCTTCTCGTGGACCGCACGAACTTCCGCGAGAACATCAAGATTCACATCCTCAACGTGACCAAGGACGACCTTCTAACCGACTTCGAGGACTCGCCGGAAATCGTGAAGTCGGGGTTGTACAAAAACGTGTACACGGCGGAGTACGGCACCTTCGGCGGCGAGCCGTACGGCGCGATGGTCGCCAACTACGAGTTCTCGTACGGGCCGCAGGACATCAAGCTCCTTCAGACCTGCGCCGCCGTGGCGACGATGGCGCACTGCCCGTTCCTTTCCGCCGTCTCGCCCAAGATGTTCGGCGTAGAAACGTTTCAGAAGCTCCCCAACCTCAAGGATCTCAAGTCCATCTTCGAAGGGGCCCAGTACGCGAAGTGGCGCTCCTTCCGCGAGTCGGAGGACTCCCGTTCCGTCGGTCTCACGGTGCCGCGCTTCCTCTTGCGCCTTCCCTACGGCTCGGAAACGGTTCCCGTCAAGTCGTTCGTCTACGAGGAAGAGGTGCAGGGCAAGCACGAGACGTATCTTTGGGGCAACACGGCGTGGGCCCTGTCGACCCGTCTCACGGACAGCTTCGCGAAGTGGCGCTGGTGCCCCAACATCATCGGGCCCCAATCGGGCGGCGCGGTCGAAGATCTCCCGCTCCACCAGTACAAGTCCCTGGACGGGGAGATCGAGACCAAGATTCCGACCGAGGTCCTGATCTCGGAGCGCCGCGAGTACGAGCTCTCCGAGGAGGGGTTCATCGCCCTGGCCATGCGCAAGGGGAGCGACAACGCCGCCTTCTTCTCCGCAAACTCCTGCCAGAAAGCGAAGTATTTCGGCATCAGCAAGGAGGCCAAGGAGAACGAGACGAACTACCGGCTGGGGACGCAACTCCCGTACATGTTCATCATCTGGCGCCTCGCGCACTACATCAAGGTCCTCCAGCGCGAGCAGATCGGGAGCTGGAAAGAGAAAGAGGATCTTCAGCGCGAGCTGACGACCTGGATCAATCAGTACGTGGTCGATAACGAAAACCCCAGCCCGGCGATGCGGAGCCGCTGCCCGCTCCGCGCGGCGGCGATTTCGGTCGAAGACGTCGCGGGCGAGCCCGGCTGGTACAAGGTCGATATGCAGGTACGGCCCCATTTCAAGTACATGGGGGCCTTCTTCACGCTGTCTCTCGTAGGCAAGTTGGACAAGAAGTAGACGTAACGGATATGGGTCGGAGTCGTCTTATGGGTGCTCAATGCAGGTGGGTTTGAGACTCGGTCTTTAAGGAGCTTCGTGTATGGCTAGCGGCAGACTTTATCTTGCCATCGGCGGGTGCGAAGGGACGGCGGACGAGAAGAAGGCGAAAGACGCCAAGTGCATGGACGCCAACAGCCTCATGCTTCAATGCGAAAATGCGTGGACGGTGCAGGACCGAAGCGGGGCGAGCCGCGGCACGTGTACGGGAATGTTCGCCCGTTTTTGGGTGAACAAGAACACCACCGCCATCGTCATGAACGCCCTTCGTGGCGACGCCATCAAGGGAGTCGGCTACCAGATCTTCGACAACAACCACAAGCTCCTGATGTCCGTGGAGCTGGTGAACGCTCGCGTGCTCAGCGTCAGTTGCGGAGGCGATGGGAGCGGGAATACCTTCTGCGAATGTCGTTTCGGCGGAAGGGTTCTCAAAGTCGACTGCGGAGACAACAAGAAGGACGAGCACAACTTCGCCGAGCCCAAGGCGGGCGCCACGGACGACAAGCCCATCGGCGACGCGATGAAGGCGGTCAGCTGGTAACGGTCTCAAGGTGATCCTCGGCCGCTCCGGCCTTTCTGGGCCGGGGCGGCCTTTATCATGTTTGCGGAACGAACCCTTCTGGAGCGGTTGGCGCGCCCGAAAACGCGGGGCGGCCGCACCATGGCCGAAAACACCAACGAGGGGATCAAGTCCATCCTCCGCCACCTGACGAACATGCTTAATACGCGGGTCAGCCACGCGCCCGCCCAGATGGATTACGGCATTCCCGAGCCCTCCGAGGTCGCCCACGCCTTTCCCGACGCCCTCGGCCAGATGCAGCGCGCGATCCGTACCTGCATCGAGAAGTACGAGCCCCGTCTCACCGGCGTGAACGTGATGCACGTGGAGAGCGAAGAAGACCAGTTCGCCCTTCGGTTCCAGATCACGGCTCAGATCGCGACCTCGAAGGAACGGATGCCCGTGTGTTTCGACACCCTGGTGGATTCGGCGGGGAGAATCAGGGTCAAAGCCTGACGCACAGAGGGCACAGAAGGGGAACTACTGATTCCGCAGATCGCGGGTTGCCCATCCGCGTTCTCGGTGCGCACGTCCTCGTACGGCCCGGCTCATCAACCCCATTTGAAACGTTCTTCTGTGAAATCGGCGTTTCCCATTTGTTTCGGATTTCGCATTTCGCGCTTGTATAATTCCTCCCTCGGTCGCCATGTTCAACAAGTACTATCAAGACGAGCTGACGTACCTCCGCGAACTCGGTCGAGAGTTCGCCCAGACCTATCCGGAGGCCGCGCAGTTCATCGGCGAGCCGGGATCGGATCCCGACGTCGAGCGCCTCCTCGAAGGCTTCTCGTTCCTGACGGCCCGCATCCGGCAGAAGCTCGACGACGAGGTGCCCGAGCTCACCAATGCCGCCCTCGAGATGTTCTGGCCGCACTACCTGCGTCCCATTCCCGCGATGGCCATCGTCCAATTCGAGCCGCTCCCCCAAGCGGCGAAGGAGACGCGGACGATCCCGCGCGGAGTCGAATTGGATTCGGTCCCCGTCGACGGCACCGCGTGCCGCTTTCGGACCGCCTACGACACGCAGCTCGTGCCCCTCTCGATCCAGGGAGTCGAGCTGCGGACGGAAACCCCTCCGTCGCTCCGCCTTCGCTTCAAGTTCGCCGAGGGAGTGGGGCCCAAGAAGCTCACGACCGAGCGGATTCGGCTCCACCTCCATGGAGAGTCCTTGGTCACTCGACCGCTCCACATGTGCCTGAGCCGGTATGTGACGAAGGCCGTGTATCGCGCCACCGAAGGGGGGTCTAGTTCCAAACCGATCACCCTCGGACCGGACGCGGTCCGAGCGGTCGGATTCGGCCCGAACGAATTTCTCCTGCCGTACCCGGGCGCGTCTTTCCTCGGCTTCCGGTTGCTCCACGAGTACTTCGCGTTTCCGGCCAAGTTCATGTTCGTGGATATCCGGGTCGACCGATTGGCCGAACTGGGGGAGGTGCGGGCGTTCGAGGTGCAGTTCGAGCTCTCGCGGTTGCCCGAAGGAATGCCGGCCATCTCCGCCGCCAACTTCCTCCTCCACTGTACGCCGGTCGTGAACCTCTTCAAACACGACGGCGATCCCATCCGAATCAGCCAGGATCGAACGGAGTATCGTCTGCGCCCCTCGGGTCCGAACTCGCTCCACTACGAAGTCTATTCCATCGAGAAGGTCTCCGGCCACGTGCAGGGGAGCCCGAAGCCCCGGACCTACGTGCCCTTCTTCAGCTTCGGCCACTCCCTCCGCACCGCGGGCGAAGATACCGCGTGGTTCCGCAGCCGGACGGAGATGTCCCCTCTGGCCGACGCCACGGATCAGTACATCAGCTTCCAGGGGCGCCCCGCGACGCCGGGGACCCCGCCCGCGGAGACGATCTCCCTCGAAGTCACGTGCACCAACCGTCAATTGCCTTCGAAACTCAAGATCGGCGACATCAACGTCCCGACGAGCACGATGCCGCCCGTGGCGAAGTTCAAGAACATCACGAAAGTTTCGCCGACGGTTCCGCCCCCGGTCGGCGGGGACGTCTACTGGAGACTTCTCTCTCACATGGCGCTCAACTATCTTTCGCTCACGAGCGTGGAGTCGTTCCGCACCATCCTTCAGCTCTACCACTTTCGCGCGCTCGTCGATCGCCCGTCCGAGCAGGCGCTCAAACAGATGCTCCTCGGAATCAAGAGCGTGGCCGCCGTCCCCGCCACCCGGATGTTCCAGGGGACCCCCGTCCGCGGCATCGCCACCACCGTCGAGCTGGACGAGGAGAACTTCGCGGGCGAGGGCGAGATCTATCTCTTTTCTTCCATCCTGAACGAGTTCCTGGCGCACTACGTGACGTTGAACGGATTCAGCCAGCTGTCGGTCAAAGGCGTGCGATACGGGGAGACGCATCAGTGGCCTCCGAAAATCGGGAGACGGACTCTCCTCTGATCGACGAGCTCCTGAGAGAGGGACCCCGGTACGAGTTCTACCAGGCGGTCCGCCTCCTGCAGGAACAGCATCCGGGCTGCGCCAAGCTCGGATACCAGGGGCCGGTCGAGCAGGAAGTCATCCGGATTTTCCCCACGGCCGATCTCGGGTTTCCGCCCTCGGATGTCGCGCAGGTCCGTCCTCTTCTGGGCCCGGACGGCGTGACGAGGTACGAGATCCAGACGACGTTCCTGTCGCTCCTGGGATCCCAGTCGCCCCTCCCCGTCTACTTCAGCGAAAACGTCCTTCAGGACGACTCCGACGAGAGTCTGGTCAAGGAGTTCCTCGACCTCTTCCACCATCGACTCCATTCGCTCGTCTACCGGAGCTGGGAAAAGTACCGCATCCCGATCCAGTTCGAATCGGCCGGGGGCGACTTCTATTCCCGCCGGTTCCTGGCGCTGGTGGGTCTCGGAAGCGGAACCGTTCCCCCGAACTTTCGGGTCTCGCCCCTCCGGCTCCTGGCGTATGCAGGTCTCCTGACGCAAGTTCCGCATTCTGCTTCTTCGCTCGAGTCGATCCTGAACGACTACCTCCCCGGCGTCGACGCCCGGATCGAAGAGTGTTCGGCGCAATGGATCCCGATCGAGCCCCAGCAGCACAACCGGCTCGGGAGTCGGAACTCCTCGTTGGGGCAGGACCTGACGATCGGGGAACGCGTCTTCGATCGATCCTGCACCTTCACCATTTCCATGGGACCGCTGGATCTGGCGACGTTCATGACCTATCTCCCGCCGGGGAAGCAGTTGGCGGAACTGGACGAGATCGTCGATCTGTTCAACAACGACTGTCTGGATTACTATGTCGGGCTCTGGATCCGCCGGGAGGAGATTCCCGAGCTGAAGCTCGGCCATCCCCACGCGCTCCTGGGCTGGACGACTTGGGTCGGTAGGCGGCCGGACGAGGATCAAAGCGTCCGATTCCTGATGAAAGGATGGCACCATGGTCGGAGTTGACAACAAGTCGTTGATGTCGAAGATGAACCGCTTCTGCACCCGGTCGCTCGAGGCGGCCGCGGGACTGTGCGTCTCGCGTACGAACTACGAGGTGACCGTAGAGCACTTCCTCCACGTGATGTGCGAGGAGATCGCCTCCGACATCTGGTGCACGACGAAAGCCTACGGCCTCGATCCGACCAAGTTCCGCACGGCGCTCTTGGAGACCATCGAGGGATATCGAACCGGGAACGCCGGTCGACCGGTCTTCTCCCCGATCCTCATCGAGTGGCTCCAAACGGCGTGGATGATCGGCACGATCGACATGAACCTCTCCGAGATCCGCTCGGGAGTCCTTCTCGCGACGATGCTCTCGAATCCGACGCGCTTCTGCTCGGGCGAGTACTACGAGAAACTCTCCACGATCAAACCGGACGATCTCAAGCGCCGTTTCTTCGAAGTGACGGAGAAGTCCATCGAAGGCGCGGCTCGGAAAGAGGCCGGCGCCAAGGAAGGCGCCGCGGGGGGCTCGGCGAAGGGTGGGGAGGGAGCGCTCGGAAAGTACGGCATCCACTTCACGGAGCGCGCGCGCAAGGGCGAGATCGATCCCGTCTTCGGCCGAGACCGAGAGATCCGGCAGATGGTCGATATCCTCGCGCGGCGGAGGAAGAACAACCCGATCGTGGTCGGCGAAGCGGGCGTCGGAAAGACCGCCCTCGTCGAGGGGCTCGCCGTCAAGATCGTCGAAGGCGGCGTTCCCGAGATCCTTCGCAACGTGGAGATCTATGGGCTCGACATGGGGCTCCTCCAGGCCGGCGCGGGGGTCAAGGGCGAGTTCGAGAACCGCCTCAAGGAAGTTCTGAAGGAGGTCAAGGCCTCGGCGACGCCGATCATCATGTTCATCGACGAGGCGCACACGCTCATCGGCGCGGGTGGAGCGGCCGGCGGAGGGGACGCCGCCAATCTCCTCAAGCCCGCTCTGGCGCGAGGCGAGCTCCGCACCGTCGCTGCGACGACGTGGAGCGAGTACAAGAAGTACTTCGAAAAGGATGCCGCCCTCGCTCGGCGGTTCCAGCTCGTCAAGGTGGAGGAACCCGGGGAAGACGACACCGTCACGATGCTCCGAGGCCTCCGAGAGCGCTACGAGGCCTCCCATAACGTCCTCATCCGTGACGACGCGCTCGTCGCGGCCGCCCGCCTCGGCAGCCGCTACATCAGCGGACGTCAGCAGCCGGACAAGGGCGTGGACCTCGTCGACACGGCCGCGGCCCGCGTCAAGGTCGCGCTCACGACCAAGCCCGACACGCTCCAGGACTTGGAGATCAAGATCCAGAATCTCGAGCGTGAGCTCGCCGCGCACAAGCGCGATCAGACCGCGGGGGCCAAGGGCCGCGAGGAGCGAATCGCCGAAGTCGAAGAGGAGATCAAGAAGCTCCGCGGCGAAACGAAAAAGACCACGGAACGGTGGGAGAAGGAGAAGGGGGCCGCGCAGAAAGTCCTCGATCTTCGAAAGAAGCTCGCCGACGCCGCGAAATCCAACGGGGAGAAGAAGGCGGAGGAGAAGCCGCGCGAGACGAAGCGAATGACCAAGGTGGTAAAGAAGGACGACATGACCGCCCCGGTCCGGCAGGAGCTGGAGAAGGCTCTCGAAGAACTTCACGAGGTCCAGGGCAAGGAGCCGCTGGTTCCCGTAGAGGTCGATCCGGAGACGATCGCCCGAGTCGTTTCCGACTGGACGGGCATCCCCATCGGGAAAATGGTCCGCGACGAAGCGCAGCAGATCCTCCAGTTCGAGGAGACCCTCGGAAAGCGAATCAAGGGACAAGGCCATGTCCTCGAGGTCGTCGCCAAGGGGATCCGGGCCGCGAAGTCCGGCCTAAAGAACCCGCGCACCCCGATGGGCGTCTTCCTCTTCGTGGGCCCCTCCGGCGTCGGGAAGACGGAGACGGGCCTGGCGGTCGCCGACACTCTCTTCGGAGGCGAGCGCTTCATGACCGTGGTCAACATGTCGGAGTTCCAGGAGAAGCACACCGTCTCGCGCCTCATCGGTTCCCCGCCCGGCTATGTCGGGTACGGCGAGGGCGGCGTCCTGACCGAGGCGGTGCGGCAGCGACCCTATTCCGTCGTCCTCTTGGATGAAGTCGAGAAGGCCGACCCCGACGTGATGAACCTTTTCTATCAGGTATTCGACAAGGGCATGCTCTCCGACGGCGAGGGACGCGAGGTCGATTTCAAGGACACGATCATCTTCATGACCTCGAATCTCGCGACGGACGTGATCATGGAGGCGTGCACCGACGGGAAGCGTCCCGAGGTCGACGAGCTCGTCTCCCAAATCCGCCCCGTCCTCTCGCGCCACTTCAAGCCCGCGCTCCTGGCGCGCATGACGATCGTGCCCTTCTATCCGATCGGCGGCGATGCCATGAAGGAGATCGTCCGCCTCAAGCTGTCGCATCTCCAGAACCGCCTGTGGGACAGCCATCGGATGCAACTCAAGTTCGAGGCCAAGGTGATCGAGTCGATCGCGGATCGCTGCCGCGAGGTCGAGACGGGCGCCCGCAACATCGACCACATCATGTCGGGGACGCTCCTGCCGCGGATCTCGACGGAAGTCCTCCAGCAGATGAGCCTCGGACCGCTCCCGGACAAGCTCTCGGTCGGAGTCGATGAAAAGGGAGAATTCGCCTATACGTTCTCGTCGAAATAGCCGGAAACGGCGCACGAGGGAGATCGTCTAACCGGAGGTCGACAGCCGGGAGGGCACTTCCTATAATCCGCGGATTCCGAACCCACGACCAAGGAGGGTGCTGCCATGGCCGATAAGCGCGCCTTCAAGTTTCACAACGACGCCCTGGCGGAGGACACGCTCGAGGTCGTCTCGTTCGAAGGAGTCGAGCGAATCTCCCGCTGCTTCCGTTTCAGCCTCGAACTCGTTTCGAAACAAGTGGACATCGAATTCGACCCGGTTCTTTCCGCCCGCGCGTGGTTGGGCATTCGGCAGCCGATCGTCCTTTCCGGCGGGAGCCAGGGCTTTCAAACGCTCAAGATTCACGGAGTCATCGCGAGTTTCGAGCAATACCTTCAAGGGCCGGGCTGGAACCGGTACCGGGCGGTCCTCGTACCGGAGCTCTGGCGAATGTCCCTGGGATACCAGAGCCAGATCCATCAGACGGTGAAGACTCCCGACATGGTGGCCAAGGAAATCGAGGAAGCGGCCCAGAAATACAATTTCCCTCAGGGGATTCCGGTCGAGTTCAAAGCCAAGGCGGACGACTACGTCGAACGCGAATACGTCGTCCAGTACCTCGAGAGCGACCTCAACTTCATCCAGCGATGGTGCGAACACGAGGGCATTTCCTACTACTTCCTCCAGGAGGGCGGGTCTCCGGAAGAGGGAGAAATCGGGAAGGTCGTCTTCGCCGACAAGAACGACCATTTCCCGACGATCGTCGGCCAGTCCACCATCCCGTTCGTGTCTCTGGGATCGGGCGATTCGAAAGTCCGCCCGTGGACCGAGCCCGAGTCGGCGCTGGCCTTCTCCCTCCAGCAGAAGGTCCATCCGGCCAAGGTCGTGCTCAAGGAATACAACTGGCAGACGACGAGCGTCGACCTCCGCGTCGAGACCGAGGTGGACTCGCAAGCCGCTTTCGCGACCTTCTACGAATACGGCGACCACTACAAGAATCAAAGCGAAGGCAAGAAACTTGCCGAGGTTCGGGCCCAGGAGATCAAGTGCCGCAAGAAGATCTTCTCGGGCATCAGTTCGGCCAAGGCCCTCCGCGCCGGATATAAGTTCACCCTTTCCAAACATCCGCGATCGGATTTCAACCAAGAGTACCTCCTGACCGAGGTGCGCCATTACGGGAGCCAAGCGATCGAATACGTCGGCGGCCTCAGCGGCGCGCCGACGTACTACAACGAATTCACGGCGCTCCAGACGACGACACCCTTTCGCCCCGAGCGGATCACTCCGAAACCGCGCGTGCACGGAATCTACAGCGGCAAGATCGACGGGGCGGACGACGGGACGAACCACGCGCAGTTGGACGACCAGGGCCGGTATAAGGTTAAAATCCCGTTCGATCTCTCCGCCAATCAGTCCGGCACGGCCTCCCGATGGATCCGGATGGGACAGCCGTTCGGCGGGAAGGGTCGCGGGATGCACGCGCCGCTTCCCAAGGGGACGGAGGTCGGACTCATCCACGCGAACGGAGACCCCGACCGGCCGGTGATCGCCTTCTGTCTCCCGAACCCGGAGACTCCGAGCATGGTGACGGGGGCGAACCAGAATCAGCAGGTGATCCAGAGCGGAAGCGGCAACAAGATCGTGATCAACGACGGCGACGGGGCGGAGCCGCAGATCGCCCTCTCCAGCCCCACCGAGAGCACCTTCCTCAAGATCGGCAAGACCGGCTCGGGAAACTTCGCGATGGGCACCCTCGGACACATGACCGGGAACGTCGGCGGCAACAGCCTCTTCGACGTCCTCGGAAACGAGGCGCGGAAGATCATCGGAGAGACCGACTGGACGCATATCGGAAACCACCAGACCGTCTACGCGGCCGATCGGCGCGAGATCGTTCTCAAGAACTCCCTCTCCCAGGTGATCGGAACTCGAGTGGAATCCACCAAGGGAAACGTCGTCGATATCGGACTCGACAACCGGGTGATGCAGACCTCGAAGAGCCACGGCGTCAAGAACAAGAACATGGGGACGATCACCACTCAGATCAATCTGACGAGGGCAGGGACTCATCTCAAGGAGGTCTCGCCCAAGATCGAGATGGACGCGAGCACCGAGATCTTCGCCCATTCGAAGGACACGAAGGCCAAGTGGACGCCCGACGGATGGAACCTCGAGGCCCCGAAGGCGGAGATCAAGATCAAGAATCTCTGCTCGATCCAATCGACGGACAACAACATCGCCCTCAATGCCAAGGGAGATATCGTCCTCAATGCCAATGAGGGAATCGGGATCCAGGCTACGAAGGACATGCTGATCATCGCGAAAGACAAGCTCGAGGTGAAAGGGAAGCCCATCACCATCAAGGCGGACGGCACCCTCACGCTCGACGGCGGCGACGTCAAGATCGTCCCCAACACCGCGATCAACGGCGAGCTCAAAGTCAAAGGGACGAATCTGGTGGTGAGCTGATGCCGCTGCCTCCCGACCGGGAACCTCCTCCGCCCCTCCCGGGTGTCACCCGAGACGAGGTACTGGAGGCGGCCAAGACGGGTTCCTCCCTCGAGGGTCGCCTCTTTCTCGATACGGACCTGAGCGGCGTCTCCCTCAAAGGTCTCGACCTTCGGGAGACCCTCTGGCAATCCGTCGACGTGTCGAGGGCGGATCTCGCGGGGGCGAATCTCACGGGGGCCGTTTGGATGGACGTCCGCGCTTCCGGCGCCGTTCTCAGCGGCGCCGTGCTCACCACATTCTCCGTTCTCGGCGGAGATTGGAGCGGCGCGCGAATCGAAGGAGGCCGCATCGAGGAGTCGAGCTTCGCGAACGTCTCCCTCGAGGGCGCGGTATTGACGGGGACCGTTTTCCAAGGGACGTCGTTCAGCGACCTCTCGATGGCCTCCGCGACGATGGATCGGATCCAAGCGGAGCGCTGGACCGCGAGAGGCGTCCGCTTTGAAGGAGCAACCTTCCGCGGCGCACGCTTCGCCTCCTGCCGTTTCGAGGAGTGTTCGTGGAAGGGAGCGGATCTTTCGGAACTCCAAGGCTCGGAGTCCCGATTTGTGGGAGGCGACCTCGGCGAGATCCGATGGGACCGGGCGAATCTCCGCAAGGTCGGATTTGCCCGCGCGACCTGGAGCGAGGTCTCCGCCGAAGGCACCCTTTGGAGTGAAATCTCGTTCGAGGAATCGAACCTGTCGGGATTCGCCGGACTCCCGAAGGAGTGTTCCGGATTCGGATTCGTCCGCTGCTCGCTGGCGGGCTTGAACCTGTCCCAAAGCAATCTCGCCGAGGCGGACCTGACGGGCGCGGACCTTCGCGGCACCCTTCTCTCGAACGCGGATCTCACGCGGGCGCGGCTGACCGGAGCGAAGCTCGTGGGCGCCGATCTCTCCGGGGCGAAACTGTCCGGCGCCGATTTGGAGCGTGCCGATCTCAGCGACGCTCGCCTGAGAGGTACGGCGCTGGCCGGCGCGCGTCTTACCGGCGCCGTTCTCTCCCTCCGGCACCTCCTGGAAGCCGATCTCCGTAAGATGGACCTCTCGGGGCAAGATCTTACGGGGATCGATCTCAGCTCCCGCAATCTCGCCGGCATCGTCCTCGCCGGCTGCAAGCTGCAAGGAGCGCGCTTTTCGAAAACGGATCTGAGCGGGGCGGATTTGGAGGGAGCCGATCTCGCCCGGGCCGATTTTTCCCACGCCGTTCTCGCGGGAACGGGCTTGAAGAACGCGGACGTGACGGGCGCGAAATTCCTCGGAGCTCGGATCGAAAACACTTCCCTCGAGGGGAGCGTGCTGAAGGAGGCGGACTTCTCCGAGGCGCGACTGACCGCCGTGGCTCTCGACCGCATGGATTTGACCGGCGCGCGATTCGGACGCGCCGCCCTCGTCCGATGCCGGTTCAAAGGAGGGAAACTCGCGGGCGTCGATCTCTCGAGCTGCGACCTGACCGAATCCGACTTCGATCTCTGCGACATGTCGGGGACCAACCTCGCGGGAGCGAAGATTCCCGGCGCCACGTTTGCCGAGGCCAACCTTGCTCGCGCCTGCCTCAAAGGCGCCCAGGGAGCCTGGGCGAAGTTCCCGGGATCCAACCTCGCCGGTGCCGACTTCAGCGGGGCGAGCCTTCCGTCGGGCCACTTCGAGGGAGCCGGCCTCGAAGGGGCGATCCTGGCCGATTGCGATCTTCGCGAGGCCGCGTTCGTCGGCGCCAAGTGCGCGGGCACCCGATTCTCGAAGAGCCGGCTCCCCTATGCGGACTTCTCGGAAGCTCAACTCCCGAACGCGGATTTCAGCGGCGCGGATCTTTCTTGGGCCAAGCTTCACCGCTCCACAGAGCACCAGACGACTTGGACCGGAGCGAATCTGAAAAACGTGCGCCGGACCGATCAGGATCTCCTCGTCGCGGAAACCTGGGATCCCCTCGTCGCGAAGGGAGCGCCTCCATGGAGCTCGTGACGGAGGGCCCGCTGAAGGTCGCGTGGATCACCGGGAAGATCCGATTCCCCGTCCCTTCCATTACCGTGGTGGCCAAGGGGACGTTCGACCTCGTGCCGGGGGCGATCGCGGCCCCCGCCGCCGAGCCGTTCCTGCCGCGGGGAGACGAATTCGCCGACGACAATCCCGAAGGAGTGCTGAAGGCCCCGAACGACTTGGTCCCCTTCAAGCCCCGAACGGACTTGTTTCTGACAGGGACCTGCCATGCGCCCGGAGGAAAACCGACGACGACGTGCACGGTCGCTTTCGGAGTCGGGGCCTTCTCCTGGAAATTGGCGGTCATCGGAGATCGGGTCTGGAAGCGAAAGCTCCTCGGGGGAAGCCTCACGGAACCTCAGCCTTTTCGCACGATGCCGATCTCCTACGATCGCGCGTTCGGAGGGCCGGGATACGCCAAGAATCCCCTCGGTCGAGGCTGGGACGAAACGGCATCGGAAGTTTCCATGCCGAACATCGAAGACCCGGGACAGCTTGTCCTGAATCCCAAGTCCAAACCGGATCCGGCAGGCTTCGGTCCCATCCCGCTTCCGTGGCCCCAACGCATGTCCCGAGCCGGAACGTACGGGAAAAAATGGCAGAAGAACCGATGGCCCTATTTGGCGGAAGACCTCGACTGGAGATTCTTCAACGCCGCTCCGGACTCGCAGCAGCCCGAGGGATATCTTCGCGGAGACGAGGAAGTGACCCTCGAAAACCTCCATCCCGAGATCCCGCTCTTCCGATCCCGTCTGCCCGCATTGCGGGCACGCGCCTTTCTCCTGGAGCGCATCACGACGCGGGAGCGCTTCCACGAGGTCCCTCTCGTGCTCGATACGCTGGGAGTCGATGCGGATTCCTCGAAACTCGTCCTGGTCTGGCGCGGAAATCAGGATGCGCGGGACGACAAGCTCTACGGTTTCCAGTACCTGTACGTCGTATCGGAGAAACTCTCCGAAGCGGCCCGATCTTCGGACTATTATCGCAAGCGCCTCGAGGCGATCCTGGAAGAACGGAAGGAAGCGGAGATGGTGCCGCCTCTGGCACCGTTGACGCCCCCACCTCCGCCACCTCCGTTGGTCGCACCCCAGACGCCGGAGCCTCCCCTCCCGACCGGGGATGCGGAGCTGGCCCAAGCGGAGGCGGAGACGAAGAAGGCGATCGCCAAGCTCGGCCCCCACGCTCCCTCGGGTCCACCCCCGACACCTTCCCCCGAGGAATTGGAGAAGTCTCTCGTGGACCTCCTCCAACGGGCCGCCGGGAAGTTGAAGGGAGCGAATCGACCGGTACCGGAAGGACTCGCGGCGTTGCTCGCGACTCCGCCGAAGATCGCGCTCCCGGAAGAGGAAGCCCCCCCTGCGCCCGAGCCGCCCGTCGCCCCCGGAGCCCACGCGCCCGCCCCGAAGCCCCTGACCCGGGAAGAGATCCTCGAACGCATTCGCACTCGGGCGAGCTTGGAAGGGGAGGACATGACGGGGGCGAAGCTGTCCGGGCTCGATCTGTCCGGAATGAACTTGAAGAAGGCGCTGTTGACGGGAGCGGATCTGAGCGGCGCCAAGATGGAAGGAACCGATCTGAGCGGCGCCTTCTTATCGAAGGCGACCTTGACGGCGGTCCAAGCCTCCGGAGCGACCCTCCGAGGCGCGGACTTGGTTCGAGCGACGATGTCCCGCGCCGATCTGTCGAAGGCGGCCCTCGAGGAGGCCGACCTGAGCGAGTCGGATCTCTCGCGCGCGAGTCTCTCGAAGGCGATGGCGGCTGGGGCGCGCTTCGCTCGGGCCAATCTCGTTCGCGCCGACTTGGAGGGAGCGGATCTGACGAAGGCGGACCTCACCCAGTGCCGTCTTCATGGCGCGAATCTCTCGAGCGCCGTGCTCCAGGGCGCCCTTCTTCTCCGATGCTGGGGACGGGCGCTCCGAGCCGAGAAGGCTCGGTTTTCCGCGGCGCGCCTCAACGAAGCGGTTCTGACCGAGGGTCGGTTCGCCGATCTCCAGGGGGACGGCTCGCTCTGGCATCAGGCGCATCTCTTCGGAAGCGACTTCTCCCGGGCGCGTCTGGCCCAGGCCGACTTCACCGAGGCGCTTCTGGATCGATGCCGCTTTCCGGAGGCCAATCTCAGAAACGGTCGATTCGTCGGCGCTTCTTTGCGGGGAGCGGAGATGGTTCGCGCGAATCTCTTCCGATCCGACCTCACTCGGACCGACCTCAGCGGGGCCGATTTTCGTCAAGCCAATCTTTATGAAACCGATTTCTGGGAGGCCAAGGCGGAGACGGCGGCCTTCCAGGGTGCGAATCTCAAGAAGTCCACTCTTGCTGCGAGGGAATCATGATCGATATCGCCACGTACCTGGGACCCGCTACGGTGACCTCCACGGAGGGGAAGCCCGATCATGTCCGGATCGAGCTTCCGGAAGGCGAGCGTGCCTGGGCTCGTTTGGCCTTGGCCGTGCCGTATCGACCCGCGGAGGGAGACGAGGTCCTCGTCATCGGTCACGAGCCCGCGTACGTGATCGGGCTGCTCCGAGGCCGCGGCGAGATCACGCTCCGGGCGCCGGGGGCGCTGACGATCGAAGCGGCACTCGGTCCGCTCACCCTCTCCTCGCCGGCCGGGGTTCGGATCCGAAGCGAGAACGAGATCGAAGCGGTCGCGCCTCAGGTGACGATTCGCGCGGGACGGCTCGAAACCGTAGCCCATCGCATCGTGGAAAAAACGCGGGAGTTCTACGGTTGGATCGCCGACCTCTTCCATCTCGACGCGCAACGAGTGAAGGCGACGGCCCATTCCGATCTGGATCTCCGAGGAGAGCGCGCTTCGCTTCGGGCCCAGGACACCGTGACCGTGGACGGCAAGAGCATCCATCTCGGGTAACCTCATGAGCATCTTCCCGGTGATGTGCGCCAAGGCCTCGCAGTGCACGGCGTTTCCCGACGTCTGCATGACCCCCGCGGCGCCTTCCCCGATTCCCATCCCCTATCCGAACATCGGGAATCCGGCGGACGGGAGCGGGACGAGCAAGGTGAAGGTGATGAACTCGAATACCCTTCGCCAGAACGACACTTTTTCGAAATCGATGGGAGACAACGCCGGGACCGCCCCAGGCGGTACGATCTCGGGGCAGTTCATGGGATCGGTCAAGGTGATGACGGGAAGCCCGTTCGTCAAAGCGGACGGCCAGCCGGTCGGCTATCAGACCTGCATGACGGCCCACAACGGGAATGCCGCCAATGCTCCGCCGGGGGTCTTCCTCACGCCCGCTCAGGTCAAGGTGAAGGTCATGGGAGCGCCGGGCGCTCCGGCGGGCGTCATGGGCGAACCGAATCCCGTCGACGACATCGGCGCCCTTCTCCGCTGCAGCCAACTCGCCCAGCAGCAGATCGAGGCGCTTCGCGCCGCCGGATGGAACATCCGGTATTCGCGGCCGGGCGACAATCCTCCTCCTCCCGGAAACCCCGTGCATCCGAACGGATCCTGGTGCAACCGAAGTTCGAGTCCGCCCGAGATCGTCATCGGCGCCTCCAACGCGGGGAATTCGGCGAACATTCTCGGCATCCTGGCGCATGAGATGGGTCACGCCAACTTCACGCAACCGACGCCGGCGCAGGCGGGAACGGCGGCGTGGAATCCCGCTCCGGGGACCACCACCCAATCGCAGGCGGACTTTACACAACGGTATCTCGTCGAGCGCCACGGCCGGGACGAAGGAGAGGCCGCGCTCAACAACATCGACGTCGCCAACGATGCCGCGGCCGGTTGCCCCGGGCCTCCCCCGGCCAATGTCCCCGTCATGGGCGCGCAATCCGCGCAATATCGCGCCATCGCCGCGAACGGCCAACCGAGAGCCGACCAGCAGCGCGCGATCGGACAGATTTTCGGTACCCAAGAACAGGCGAGCACGACCGGACAGACGTACGGCCAAATGTGGCAAGGATGGGAACAAGGAACTCTCAACACCTATTTCGGCAACAATGCCGCCTTTTTCACGGTGCCCTAGTGGACTCCAAGAAGAGGATCCTCGAGACGATCGCCCAGCTCTTACGGCTCCCGCATCTGGAACCTGCCGCGGTCGCAAAGATCCTCGATCGCGTACTCCAGCCGGATCGAGAGGACGACTACATCGCGATGTATCGGCTCGTCGGCGGCCCCGCCCTTCCGTTCTGTTCCGCCCGCGTCTTCTGGATGAAGAAGCGGGGAGGCGGCGAGGTGTTCTTGGAAATCCCCCCCGAAGCGGAGTTCGCTCCCCGCGACTTGATCCCCGATTTCATGGATCGCCCCGGTACCCTGGTCGAGCCGGATGTCCGGGGCCCGATGAAAAATTACTCGCTGGCTCTGCGGATTCCTTTCGGAGAGATGATCGTCAATTGCCCCACCCCGGAAAGAAAACTCGTCCGGGAGATCATCCTCACGGAGTCCCCTAGGTGCGCCGACTGGGAAGGGGATGCCCAAGCCCGCGCCAAACCGAGTCCCCTCAAGCTCCCCGAGTGGCACGAGCTTCTCCCGTAACTGGACTCGACTCCCCTACTCTTGGTACTCTCCGCCCACATGCGCGCCTTTCCTCATCGTCCTTCCGCCGAAATCCTTCGCGCCTCGAAGGCCGGCGTGCTGGAGTACCTTCAGAAATCCGAGGCACGACGAGAGGACGCCCTGGCTCTTCCCGACCCCTCCTATTTCTGGATGAGAGGGGAACAACTCACGCTGCGGGGGATGCTCGAGTATGCGGAAGAGCAACCTCCCACGACCGTGGTCGCGACGTGGCGAAGCGCCGCGGGCGAATTCGCCGCCGCGCTCGAGCTCGGCCAACCACCCGTCCCCTGGGACGCCTGGACTCTCCCCCTCCACGCGCTGGCCGCAAATCTGGTTCCCCTGGCCCATTTCTTCGCCTCCCTCCCCGAGAAACTCTGGATCGGTCCCGATCCTCAAAGTCGATTCTGGACGATCGCGCAAGCCAAGGCCCTCTCCGCGCTCGTTCGACTCGACGGGCAGGAGAGCGAGCGTTGGATCGGGGTCCTCGGCGAATTGGCCTCCGCGGATCCTCCTCCCGCGATCGTGAAAGACGATCCCCCGTGGTACGGAAACCAGGCCGCCGTCTTGTCCGCCGTGGTTCGCAATTCGGCCGGCGATTTCAACCAGAGTCTGGCGAAACGGATGGAGCTCCGGACGCAGTCCCTCCTGCGCCACGGCTCGAACTCTCCTCTCGGATTCCTCGACCTCGATGCCCTCGGCCTCTGTCGCCTCGCCCTCGACCGAGGGCTCCAGCCGACCGTACAGCATCCGTATCTTCCGCTCGAGATCCTCCGCATCGCTCCCGAATAATCGACAGTTCCCGGAGGGCTCCCTATAATCCCGTTCCGGAGGAGGCCCTCATGACGACGGTCCGACGCATCTTGGAGTTCCATTCGGACGCCTTCGCGGCCCTGGACATCTCGGAGGCGCGCGGAACGGAAGGGATCTTCCTTCCCTTTCGGTTCGAGCTCCGGCTCGGCTATCGCGCCGCGGAGCATCCAAACGTCGAAGATCTCCTTCGCGCGCCCGCGTGGCTCGGGATCCGCCTTCCGGCGGAGACGGGATCGGGAACCGTCGTCGAGAAGTTCCACGGAGACCTCACCTCCTTCGAGCGGATCGGGATGTCCGAAGACTTCGTCCTTTGCCGCGCGGTCCTCGAATCGCCCGTCTCTCGATTGAATCTCACCCACAAGACGCGGACGATCACGGCCACGACGGTCGACAAGGTCCTCCTGGACCTGCTCAAGGAGCACGACATTCCCGAGGCCGCGATCGATCGAACGAGGGTAAAGAAAACGTATCCGGACCAGGAGTGCATCACCCAGGAACGCGAGACCAATCTCACGTTTTTCCACCGATTGATGGAGCACTGGGGCCTCTTCTATTTCCACGACCTCGGAGATCCGGAGAAATCGAAAATCGCCCTCGCGGACGACTGGACGCTCTTTCCGAACGCGGCGAAGGAGCTCGCCTATCTGCCGGCCCGGGGCACGGCGGACACCGCCTTCGACCCGGAGGGACCGGAACGCTGCCACTCCCTCACGTGTCGGACCCACGTGCAATCCGATCAGGTCGTGCTCACCGACTACAACTGGAGGCAGACGCAGTACCTCCGGGCGTCGTATCCCGAGAATCCCAAGGGCAAGCGGATCGTGCATCTCCCGGCCGAGCATTTCAAGACGGAGGCCGAGGGCAAGTGGCTCGCCCAGATCCGCTATGAGGGACTTCGGACGGAGGAGGTCGTCTTCCACGGATCGAGCAACGCGCGCCGGCTCCGCGCCGGGACTTTTCTCAAGATCAAGGATTGGTTCGACTCGGACTCTCCCGAGCTCCGAATTCTTCAAGTCGACCACGACGGGTGGCAGTCCACCGAATTCGCGCCCCGGATCAACCAGGAGTGCCATTACGAGAACACCTTCACGGCGAATCCCAAGGCCGCCCCGTTCCGCGAGTATCCGCGAACGGCCAAACCGATCGCGCTTCCGAGCTACGGGTTCGTCGACGTCGGGGAGCAGTACGCGGGTCCGGAGGATGTGGGACTGTACCCCATCCGTGACCCGAACTACGAGGATCAGTCCGCCAGGGAAAAAGGACAGGCGACGCGGCTCCTTCGCCGGATGCATCCGAATGCCGGGCCGCGCGGCTCCGGGGACAATCGTCCTCTCCACTTCCAGACGGAAGTCCTGAAGATCCCCGTCTTCGGAGACCCGGACCGACCGGTGATCGCGGGGGCGCTTTACAATTCCACGTATGCCGACGTCGTCACCGGGAGCAACGCCCAGCAGTCGATCCGGCGCACGGCGGGCGGAATCCAAGAGATCATGGACGATACGGACGGAACGCTCTTCTACTCCCTCGAGATTCCGACGCACAAGACCCACTTCAGCCTCGGCGCCCTGCACCACTCGATTCCCTGTCCCGACGGCGTCGTGCTCGGCACGCAGCGCGGCGTTTCGATCAATGCCGGCGAGGCGATCAGCATCGCCGCCGGCTCGGCGAACCACGATGAGGGAATCAACAACGGCTCCGCGAAAGTGGACCAGGCCGCCAAGACCTCCTCCAAGATCGCTACGGTCTTGGGGACCATCTTTTCCGTGGCCGCGGACGTCGTGGCGTCCGGGCCCTTCGGCGCGCTTCCCGGAGCCGTGGCGGACATCGGGGGGCTCGTCCAGAGCTGGTCGGGGAAGCAAAGCATCTTCGTCTCGTCCCCCCAGAAGATCGCGGCGGTCGCGGACAAGGAGATCGTGGTCGCCGCCGGTTGGACGATCGACTGTACCTCCATCGGCGCCACCAACATCTTGAGCGTATTCGGAACGATGGTCGGATCGGTCAACACCGTCTCGGCCGTCGCCGGACGGCACGTCGAGATCGTCTCGGGTTTCGGCGACGTCAAGGTCGAGGCGAAGTTCAAGGGAAACGTCGTGGTCGAGGCGAAAAAGAACGTCCTCGTCGAGGCCAAGACGGAGGACATCCGGATGGCGGCTCACAAGAACGTCCGCGTGGAGAATCAGGGGGACTATTTCCATCTTTTGGCCAAGAACCAGTTCCTCATCAAGACCACCGAGTGGCCCAGTCAGCTCTGCAGCGATCCCAAAGCGAAGAAGCTGAACATCACCGCCGGAAAGTCCGGCACCAGCAGCATCACGATGGAGGACGATCGCATCATCATCGAGGCCGACACCGTCGTGGTGCGTTCCAAGGCCTCAGGCGCCGAGGCGGGGTTGATGGTCGGGAAGGAAGCGAAGGACAAGGGCGCGGCCAACTTCTTCGGGCACTCGAAGGGCCGGCTCGTCGTGACCTCCGACAAGGAGAGCGAGATTTCCTCGACCGACACCGTCGTGGTGCGGGGGAAATCGGAGATCGCCGTAAGCACGAGCAAGCTGAACGAAAAGAACGCCACGAAGATCGAACGCGCCAACAGCGAAGAGGGATAGAGCGGGTGATCCTCGTCAACGAGAGCCGACTTCCCGTCGCCTGGATGATCGGAAAGATCCAGCCGCCGCGCTGGACCGCCACGCTCATCGTCAAGGGAACGTTTCGTCTTCCGCCGGGCAAACCGGCCGTGCCGGCGGCCGAGCCGCGGCCCCTGACGGGGGACGTTTTCCAGGACGACGATCCGGCGAAGCCGCTGGTCTATGCCACCGACTTCGTCTATCGGAAGGCCAGGACCGATCTCCTCGTGGTCGGCCATGCTCACGCGCCCGGCGGAGTCCCGACGACGGCCATGAGGGCGTCGTTTCATGTGGGCTCGCTGACCAAGGCCTGCGCGGTCATCGGAAATCGAATCCGCTCCCGGACGATGATGATGCCGACCAATACGCCCCCCGAGCCCTTCCGAACGATGGAGCTGACGTACGCCAAGGCGTTCGGCGGACCCCACTTCAAGCTCAACCCCCTCGGCACGGGGGCCGAGGAGGTGCTCTCTCCGGAGGGGAAGCGCATCCGCCGGCTTCCGAACATCGAGAACGTGGAAGCGCTGATGCTCGACTCCGACAGCCGGGTCGATCCGACGAGCTTCACTCCGATGCCGATTACGTGGCCTCAGCGGCTTCGCAAGGCGGGCACGTACCGCGACAAGTGGCGGAAGGAACGGTGGCCGTGGTTCCCCGAGGATCTCGATTGGGGCTGCTTCAACGCGGCTCCGGAGGATCAGCAGCTTCGCACGCCGCTCAAAGGGGACGAGCCGGTCTCCTTCGAGAATCTTCATCCGAAGCATCCCCTCCTCGAATCGCGACTTCCGGGAATTCGCGTCCGATGTCTTTATGGAGCGGGGCGGGATCGCCTTCAGGACGTTTCGATGGCCATCGACACGTTATGGGCTCATCCCGAGGCGGAGACGTTGGTCTTGGTTTGGCGTGGCTGGGTCGATCTCCCCTCCGAGAAGCCGCCGCAGGGATCGTACCTTCTGGTCGCTTCGGAGCCTCTCGCGCAAGCGCCGAATCCGATCTCGCACTACGAGCAACTCCTGTCGAAGCGCATCGCCGAGGCCGAAGGGAAACTCGATCTTCTCTTGGCGCCGACGACTCCTCCTCCCGAGTCGCCGATCCCCGAAGTCCCCGCGATCGAAGCGACGCCCGCCCCCCCCGAGGAGGTCTCGCCGGCGGAGGAGGAGATCGAACGACTCCTCTCCGGCCTTCCCCACCCGAAACCGCCTCCACCGCTCGATGCGTCGGCCGCTCTCGCTCTCCTGCCGGAGCTTCTTGCGGCGGCCGGAGTCAAGATCCCTTCCGAAGAGTCGGCGCCCGCGGAGGCGGAAGCGCCTCCTCGAGAAACCCCGCCGCCCGCGGAGCCCGAGGCGCATCCGCGTTCTTGGTGTCAGGCGCGGCTGGCCCGCGGGGAGAGTCTCGCCGGTCTCGATCTCTCCGGGGTCGACCTCTCCGAGCTCGACCTCAAGGCCGTGTCCTTTCGGGCTTCCGTCCTCACGGGCGCCGGCTTCGCCCGCTCCCGACTGGCCGGAGCCGATTTCACCGATGCGGTGCTCGCGGGCGCGAACTTCGACGGCGCCGACTTGACCGGAGCCACGCTCGACAACGCGGACTTGAGTTCCGCCTCCCTCGTCGGAAGCGATTTGACCGAAGTCAGCGCCGCACGCGCCCAGTTCCCCCGCGCGCGCCTTCGAGGAGCGAAACTCGAGCGAGCGAAGGCGGCGGGAGCTCTCCTGGCCAAGGCCGATCTGGGCCTCGCCGATCTCCGCGGAGCCACGCTCACGGGGGCCGACCTCGCTCATGCCTCTCTCCATCGCGCCGATCTCTCCGAGGCGGATCTCACGGAGGCCGTGCTCGAGGGGGTGGTCGGAAATCGAGCGACGGCGCGAAAAGCGAATCTCACGCGCGTGCGGGCCGCGGGATCGAATTTCGGCGAGGCGAAGTTCCACGAGATTCGAGCGCCGCGATCCGTCTGGTGTCGGGCGCAGCTGTTCCGCGCCGATTTCTCGGGCGCCTCTCTCGGACGCGCCCACTTCGGCTCGGCGTATCTCGTGCAGTCGAATTTTGCCGCGGCCGATCTCACCCGGGCAGGAATGGACGAAGCCGTCCTTCGCCGCTCGATCCTTCTTCGGACGAATCTCCTTCAGGCCTCCTTCCGAAAGGCGGACCTGACGGGGGCGGACCTCCGCGAATCGAACCTTTTCCAAGCGGAGCTCTTCGAAGCCGTGACACTGGACGCGTCCTTCCAGGGAGCCAACACGAAGAGGACCCTCCTCCCATGATTCTCCTGACGTCGCGGGAAGCCGTCCTCGAACGGTTCCGGAAGGGCGAATCGTTGAATCGTGTCTGTCTCTTCGGCGTCGATCTGAGCGCGGTCGAGCTCAAGGGAATCGATCTTCGGGATTCCCTCCTGCACGACCTGAATCTGACCCGCGCGAATCTCGCCGGGGCGAGGCTCTCCGGATGCTCCTTCGTCCATGCTCGACTGACGGAGACGAATCTGACGGGGGCGGACCTGACCGAGGCCGCGTTCGAAGGGACGTCGCTCTCCGGTTGTTTGCTCTCCGGCGCCACCCTGTCCGGCGTGCTTCTGGCCGAGGCCGACCTGCATGGAATGGACCTTCGGCAAACCGTCTGGGTCGGCGCCGACCTCGAGGGAGCCGATCTCTCCCGGACGAATCTGTCCTCGGCTCGTCTCCAAGCGGTCCGGATGAGCGGAGCCAAGCTGGACGGCGCCGCCCTGTCCTCCGCCCTTCTCGCCGACGCCGATCTCTCCGAGGCTACCCTGACGGGATGCGAGCTCCGGGGCGCGGAACTCTGCAACGTCGACCTCGCCGGCGCGGACCTCTCCAAGAGCCTGCTTCATCGCGCCAAGCTGGAGTCGGTTCATGCGGCCGGCAGCCGATGGTGCGGAGTTGATTGGAGCGAGGCGACTCTCGAGGAAGTGGATCTCTCCGACGCCGATCTCCGCCCGGCATCCCATTTTCCTACGGCGATCGCCCGGCTGAATCTGACGGGCGCCAAGTTGGGCGCGATCGATCTCTCGGGACGATCTTTCTCGTCGCTGCGACTCCGGCGAGCCGATCTGGAAGGCGCCAAATTGGTCCGAACGATGCTGAAGGGCGCGGATCTGGCCGAAGCGAATCTGGCACACGCCGATCTCTCTCAGGCACATCTTCAAGAAGCGGATCTCTCCGGAGCCTCCCTCGGCGAGTCGGTTTTTCGCGGAAGCGATCTCCGCGGCGCCAATTTCGAACACGCGTCGCTTCGCAAGGCGATTCTGGAAGGGGCCGCCGTGTCGAACGCACGATTCGTGGGCGCGGATCTCCGTGGAGCGGTCTTGCCCGATCTCGGGGGAGCCTTGCTCTCCGGCGCCGATCTCCTGGGAACGAACCTCGCCGGCCGAAACCTCGCGCGCGCCGATCTGAGTCGCGCGAACTTGGGCGAGGGAAAGCTCGCCAAGGCCGATCTCGCCGGAGCCGACCTATCGGGAGCTTCTCTGGCGGGAGCGGATCTTTCCGACGCCGACCTCTCCGGAGCCCTCCTCCGGAAAACGGACCTCTCGGGGACGCGACTCGCGGGAGCGAAACTCGCGGGCGCCCGGTTGGCCGGCTGCTCTCTCGCCGGCACGGATCTCTCCTCCGCTCGTCTGGAGGAAGCGGATCTCTCGGGCCTCGACCTGACCCGGACGAAGCTGCGCGGAGCGGAGCTCGTTCGATGCAAGCTCGCCCGAGCCAATCTCGCCCGCGCGGATCTCACCGGCGCCGACTTGACCGACGCCGATCTTTCGCAGGCGAATCTCGGCGGAGCGATTCTGTCCGGCGCCGTCCTCGATCGAGCCACGTTCGAAGCGGCGGATCTCCGGCACGCCCGCCTGGACCGCGCGACGGGTCGATCCGTCCAGTTCGCACGGACTCAGGCGGAACGAGCCTCATTCCGTCAGGCTCGCCTCCGAGCCGCCTGCTTCGAAGGGGCTTCGGCGGCCGGGGCGGACTGGACGCAGGCGGAGGTGGGAGAAGGATTCTTCGTCGAGGCGAATCTCGCGGGCGGAGTGATGGTCTCGGCTCAGCTCCCCTTCGCGGATTTCTCCCATGCGGTTCTGGACGGGACGGATTTCTCCAAGGCGGATCTATCGCACGCCAACCTCCACGCGGCGCGCCAGACCCGGACCGTATGGACGGGCGCCAACCGCCAGGGAGTACGCGAAACGGACCCGGAACTTCTGGAGGCGGAAACATGGCAACCCAAGAAGAGCTGACGGAAACGGAACTCAGGTCTCGCGACGGGAGCAGCGTCGCGATTCGAGAAGACGTCCTGGAGACGCGCGATTCGCGGGGACGCCTCGTCTTTCAGTACGATCCGAGAACGGGGCGGGGCGTGGTCCATTTCCCCGGCGGAGTCGAGATCTCCTCGTCCAAGTCGTTGCGCCTCTCGAGCGCGGAGATGGTCGAGATCGCGGCCGGACGCGGCATCGTCATCGACAGCCGCTGCGTGCGTGCTCGCGTCGGCGAGGCGGATTTCGAAGGGGGTCGCGTGGCCGCGCGCGCGGGCGAGGCTAAGTTCGTCTGGGGAAAGCTCGATCAGTCCGTGGGACGACTGGTCCAAACGGTTCGGAATCTCTACCAACGGATCGAAGCACTCTGGCACGTTCGAGCCGGACGGGTTCGGACCGAGTCTCAAGGCTCCTACCTTCTTCAGGCGGAGGACGCTCGCGTTCAGGCGAAGGGGGACGTTCGGATTCAAGGAGAGTCGATCAACCTGGGATAGGAGCGGACCATGCCCGGCATCTTCCCGGTAGCGAACACAGGGGGCGGCCAGTGCGCCGTTTTTCCCGACGTCTGCATGACCCCGGGTGTCTCGGCGGGCGCGCCGGGACCGCTGCCGTATCCGAACATGGCGATGCTGACGGACGGGGACGGATCGAAGAAGTGCAAGATCAAGGGAAAGGAAGTCCTCCGCGAGAACGACACGATCCGGATGTCCAGCGGCGACGATGCCGGAACGGCTCCCGGCGGTACGGTCAGCGGCACGTTCAAAGGTCAGGCCAAGATCATGAAGGGATGGCCCACGGTAAAAGCGGAAGGATCCGCCGTCGGGCACATGACCAGCGTGGTCGGCCAGAACGGTTCCGGGGGGAAGAACGCTCCGATGGGACTCATCGTCGCCGTCTCCATCACCAACGTCAAGGTCGGCGTGGACGCGGGAATGCCGATCAATCACAAGGTCGGAGATCTCACCTGCAAGGATTGCCCCACGCCCGATCCGGCCTCGAAGGAAGAGCTCGAGGAATCCAAGCAGTGGGGGCAAGAGAAGAAATCGAAAGTCCCGCCGATGGACGACGAACTCGCCAACCAATGGCGGGAGCGCAAGGACAAGATCCTGAAGGAATACGAAGAGGTAATGAGGGGGAAAAAGGAGCCGCCCCAGGCTGGAGTCACGCGAGATCGTCTGAGGATGGCCAACGAGGGCCTGCCCGGGGGCGACCGGATTCCGCTCAACTTCCCCTCCATCGAGCTCTACCGACAGTTCCAGGCGGAACTCACCGCCTGCCTCGTCGCGGGGGGCATCCCCGACGCCACGGTAATCCAGATCGGATCCGGGACGACGGGATGGAAGGGAAATCCTACGAAGAAGTTGCCGGACGGAAGCGTCCCCCGGTGGTCGCCGACGTCCGACATCGACTTCGCCGTCTTCAGCGACGAGGGAGTCGCGCAGGCCAAGGAGTACGACTGCGCCTTCAACGAAAAGTACGGGGTATTCAAGAACGGCGCCGGGGAGGGCAACGGCTTCTACGACACTCCGGCCGGCCACAAGCTCAAGATCCTGGCGCTCCGGTGGACGATCATTCTCTACGGGGATGCCAACGCCGACGGTCTCGACTTCAAGCTCAATCCGACGAACGTCCCGTTCCACTCGGGCATCAAGACGCGGAGAAAATAAATGGCCGGCCGATATCTCGCCTACGCCTTTCGGAGTCCGCTCCGCTTTTCGGAGATGCTCGAGGAATTGAACCGCACGACTCCCTGGACGTGGGTGATGGGGGACAGCGAGACGTTCGGCGATTACTTGGTCACCCGGCCGTACAAGCGGTTTTCGAAATTCCGGATCGTCGAAGAGACGGGAGGGTATCTCTTCGACATCTTCTACGATTTCGACGATCCCGAAGCCGCGGATCTCTGGGAAACTCAGCACGAGCTCATCCTCCAGGAACTCCTCCCCGCCTTGAAGGCGCGGGACATCAAGCCTGCGGACAATTTGGGCTAAGAGCACATCCCGGTAGGCTCGTGAGCCGCGGTGGCGGCGCCGAGGGTTCAGATGCGAGGAGCGACGAAGCCCGCCACACGAAGTGGGGCGGGCCCGCCCGCGAAGCGGAGCGGG
>CAZGKV010000017.1:0-68766 GCA_964526305.1 uncultured Planctomycetales bacterium
CTGCACCCTCGGCGCCGCCACCGCGGCCACGATCCTACCGGGATGAGCTCTAAGCAGGGCGAGGAAATGGGGTATGCGTTCACGGGGTCTCTTTCACCCCAGTAGGCCCTTTCCCCAAATCTGGCGACAAGAAATTGTAGGATTCTCCTACGAGGCGATGTCGATGGTCCGGAAGAGTTGACGCATTTCGTCTCGGACGCGCTCGTATTGATCTTCCAGAAGGCTTCGGTTGGTTGGACGCGGAGCAGGAATCGTTCGTTCAGCGGCGGACAGGAGTGGCTTGAGGATCTCGAGGCCTGGGAGACGGCGCTCGTCGTCGAAGTCAAGAAGGCCGGGGACGATCCCGGGCTTCTCCTGGAGATGGCGTCGATCGCGGAGGTGCGCGTCCGAGACCGCGAGCGCCGCGAGCAGGCATCGGAGTACCTCCGTCGCCGCGGGACGAACGATCGCCATCGCGCTCTCGCCCGTCGTCTCGCGTCCAATTAGCTGGCGCTTCCTCCTACCATCTGATACTCACTTCCAACAGGATTTCGTGGAGAAGCTGCCATGGACCTAAGCGCAAAGCGCGTCGCGGTGCTCGTGGAAGAGCAGTATCAGGAACTGGAGGTGTGGTACCCGATCTATCGACTCCGCGAGGCGGGGGCGAAGGTGACGACCTTGGGGACGGGGAATCGGGAATATCGAAGCAAGCTCGGCTATCCGTGCGGAGCGGACGGGGACGTGAACGAGGCCGAAGCCAAGGACTACGACGGGGTCGTCGTCCCGGGCGGGTTCGCCCCCGATTTCATGCGGCGCCACGAAGGTCCCGCGAAGTTCGTGCGCGAGGTGTTCCGCGCCGGCAAGCCCGTCGGGGCGATCTGTCACGGAGTCTGGATCCCGGCCTCCGCGGGGATTCTCAAGGGAATGACCGCGACGTGTTTCTTCGCGATCAAAGACGACGTAGTGAACGCGGGCGCGAAGTACGTCGATCAGGAAGTCTGCGTCGACAAGAACCTCGTCACGGCGAGAAAGCCCGACGACTTGCCCGCCTTCCTGCGGGAGTTCATGAAACTGCTGTGACGTCCGCGACCTCCGAAGACTTCGATCTCTTCTCCTCCTTGCGCGGTCATCGCTGTCCCGAAGGACGCTTCATCGGAGACGGCGTCAAATGCGTCCGCCGGATGCTCGCGCACGGGAACATCGAGAGAGTCCTGTGCAGCCCCGAGTGGGTGGAGCGGATCGAGTTTCCTCCGGGCGTGGAGGTCCGGGTCGCTCCCCACGAGCGGCTCGACGAGATTTCGGGGCTGAAGCTGCACCAACGTCTCATGGCCCTCGGCCGCATCCCCGATGCGGGGCCGATCCGCGAGAGCCTTCTGGTAGCGCTCGACGGCATTTCGAACGCCGAAAACGTGGGGGCCATTCTCCGGACGTGCGCGGCGTTCGCGGTCGAGGGCGTCCTGGTTGGTCCGGGAACGGCCTCTCCCTGGCTTCGTCGCGCCGTGCGCGTCTCGATGGCCGCCGGGCTCGTGGTGCCCGTTCACTTCGTCACCGATCTTCCCTCCGCGCTCCGCCCCCGAAACGCATGGGCGGCGCATCTCTACGGCGAGAAGAGGACCTACACGGAAGTCGACTTCACGGAGCCGTGCGTCATCGTGATCGGGAGCGAGGCGGACGGCGTTTCTCCGGGAGCGATCGCGGCGTGTCGGGGGGGGATCTACATCCCGATGGCCGCCGGGTGGGACTGCATCAACGCGGCGGCAAGCGCGGCGGTGATTCTCGCGGAGGCGGCGAGGCAGCGGTCGGCGCGGGCGCATCGAATCTGACCGTAGCCGTTCGGACCGGGTCAGAATCTCAGCACGCCGGCATCTATGATGCCCAGTCGCTTGAGTCCCTCCTTCACATGGGTACCCTCCGGACTCCCTTCGGGAGCATGAGCGACGGCTGCGAGGTAATCTCGGCGCGCTAGGGCACGATCCCCGCGAGATTCCAGAATCCACCCCCGCAGTGCCAGGGCCCGATAGTTTTTCTCGGAGATTACAAGGCACGCATTCAAGTCCTCGAGGGCAAGACCATCCTCCCCCAGTTGCTTGCGGCAAAGCGCCCGATGATACCACGCGCTCGGTTCCTTAGGCTGGATCTGGAGATAAGTCGAGAGGTCGGAAATCGCCAGACCGTATCTCTCGAGTTCACCGTAGACACGGGCGCGTTCGGCAAGAGCTGGAAGACACTTCGAATCCCCTTCAAGCGCCGCCGAGTAGTCCGCGATGGCGCCCTCGCGATCGGAGAGCTGGTGTCTTGCTCTACCGCGCAGGCAGTAGGACTCGGAATCCTTCGGGTCGAACCGAATGGCCTCGGTTGCGTCCTCGATCGCTTGTCGAAACTCCCTCTTCTCGTACCACAATTGCGAGCGCGCGAAGAACGCGTCGGAGGTCGGAAGAATGCGGAGGGATTTCTCGAGATCGTCGAAGGCTTCGGGAATCAGTCCCATGCGTCTACGGGCTTGTGCTCGCGCCGTCAAAGCCATCCAATTGTCCGGTTCGATCCGCAAAGCCGAGTCTAAGGATTCGATGGCCATGGCGTCCTCTTTGAGGAGCACCCGGCAGATCCCTCGGCCATAATAGGCCTCGAAACTCTTGGACCGTCGCAACATCTCCTCGTAGGACCGGAGCGCCCCAGGAATGTCTCCCTCCACGAAGCGATTGCTCGCGAGTAGCTCATGCGCTTCCGCCCAGCCGGGGAAGCGCGCCACCAGTCCTCCCAGAACCCCTCCGGCTTCTTGAGGTTGGTTGTGCTCCATCAAAGCGGCGGCGAAACAGAGTTCAAGGATCTCGGACGAAGCCCGTTCTGCCTTGCGCTCTTGGCGGAATCGATCGAGGACCGAGCTCGATTCCGTTTCGGACAGCACGCAGGTCGCCACACGAAGCCAGCCCTCGTCCTCCGGCGTGAGGTCCAAGCCCCAGTGTGCGTACTCTATCCTGGCCTGCTTGATGGAGGAGCCTCGACTAAAGGCTTCGACGAGATCCTGGCGCAGGCGTACCGGCCGATTCAAATGCCGTCGATCCCCGGCGAAATACACTCGTGCTTTCGCAACCTCCTCGAGAAGGACGACCCCCAAGAGGGTCCATCCGGGACGAAAGTCAGACCGAAGCCTGATGGCTTCCCGGAGATCTTGCACGCAGGACTTGTAGTCCCCCTGGAGTCGGCGTACCTGAGCACGAAGGAAATAGCCCTGCGGCTCGCCGGGGAACTCGCGAGTGTAGGCTTCGGCAACTGGAAGATGCTCCTCCGATTCGCGAGTCACGGAATCTCGGGAACGTAGGTCCAGGCGGAGCTCCAGGCGGGCGCGGGCCAATCGAGTATGAGCGAGACCGAGCTGAATGTGACCCTTCGCCCTCAATGCCTCCCGTTCGCGTACGCGCTTGGACTCTCGGTATCTTCGATATCCCACGACAGACGTGATGACGACGACCCCGAGCGCGATCAGGGAAAGCCGGAAGATCGTGCTGCGGCGAGCTTGCCGCGCGAGGCGGCGAATCCTGGAGATGGGCCGCGCCGCCACCGGACGCCCCTCGAGATATCTTCGAAGATCCTGCGCCAGCGCCCGCGCGGCCGGGTATCGGTCTTCCGGCCGCTTTTCCAACGCCTTGAAACAAATCGCCTCCGCATCGCTCGAAACGCCCGGAACCAGGGCATGGGGGGGCGGAGGCAATCGGCGAACGATCTCCTCCTGCAGTTTCCACCAATCCTTGGCCTGGAAGGGCAATCTCTTCGCCAGAATCTCGTAGAGAATCACCCCGAGTGAATAGACGTCGCTCCGCCCATCGAGATCTTTGCATCGACCCTGAATCTGCTCCGGAGACATGTATACCGGCGTTCCCGCGACTTGATGCGAACGGGTCAAGGAATCAGACGACTCCAGGAGTCGGGCCAATCCGAAGTCCGTCAGCCGCGCATTGCCGGCCGGATCTACAAGGATGTTGCCCGGCTTCAGATCGCGGTGGACGATCCCCTTCTGGTGAGCGAACTCGACCGCGCGGGCTGACTGTTCCAGGAGAGCGATCAGAGTTTTCGTCGGAGTTTCCGGACGATTGAGGAGATCCGCCAACGTTCCTCCTCGGACCAACTCCATCACCAGGTAGTAGATCGGAGCGCCTTCTCCGTCCACCGCCTCCCCGACGTCGTATACGGGCACAATGTTCGGGTGTTGGAGTCCGGCCGCAATACGGGATTCGCACTGGAACCGTTTGACCGGCTGGGGGTCGATCGCGGCCTGTCGGAGCACTTTCAGGGCAACGGGACGTCCTAGCTCGGAATCTTCCGCCGCGTAGACGATGCAATAGCCCCCGCGGCCGATTTCATTGAGAATGCGATAGCGGCCGATCTGTCCTCGTTCGGCGATTTCGGGGAGCGTCACCTCTTGAGGATGAGCGATAAAATCGAGCACGTGTCGGGCTCGATTCTTCTTTCCGTTCAGCACTCGAGAATCTCCCGCAGCTCCCGATCCAGGTCCTCCGGCGTCGCCACGTACTCCAAAACCCGGGCTCGGAGGATTTCACGGAGACGATGGCGGCAGCGCACCAAGGAGTTCCTCACTTCCCACTTCTGGAGCCCGATTCGACGGGCGATTTCCTCGTAGGTGGGAGCCACGGCCGGTTCCTCTAGGAAAAGCACCGGCGACGAGGGGGCGTCCGTGGATTTCAGGCAGTACGCCTGGAACACCTCGAACTCCTTCGCCTTTTCGTCGGCAACGCATTCCTTCCGCAGGATCTCGACGGAAGCATGCACCAGAGTGGCCAGCCATTGCTCTTCGTACGCTTGATCCGGCAACGATTGCGAAATGGATTCGTCGACGGCCGCGAGTTCGTATTGGGCCACTTCCCAATTCAGAGCCGCTCCCGGCGGGCGCCGGACCTGCTCCGACCTCTCCTGGTTCAGGAGGAAGTGCTTGAGGGAGACTTTGAGATAGCCTCGGAAGGAACCTTGGTCGTTTCGAAGTTCGGAAATGTAGTGTCTGTCCAGGAGTCGTAAGAAGAAGGCTTGAGTCAGATCCTTGGAGTCTTCTACCGTTTTTCCCCAAGCTCGACGGACGTAAGCGTACACGGGTCTCCAGTAGGTTCGGAGCAACCCGTCCATTCGGTCTCGAAAATCCGGATGGCTTGTCTCGGCAAGCCGTAGGATGTTGGACCATTGGGTACTCGGGAACTGTTCGTTCTTGCCGCAGAGGGAAGTTTCCATGAGCCTGTCAGACTTCTCTAGAGTATATCGCAGAATGGGAAGGCCCGTTTGGAGGATTCCGGGGGAAGGCCATTACTTCGCGAGCCGACCTGGGTCAGACGCGTTAGGGGTGATCCGCATGACCCAGCGTGCAGGAGGTTGCCCCCAGCATTGCGAAGGGATGAGAATTGGCGCCGACGATTCAGAGGCTCTCGCCCCCGCCGCAGGACCCGAAAATCAGAAAGACTGGAAGCGCCAGCTGGCCAAGGAACGACGCGCGCGAGACCGGCACCCGAGGCCTTCTCCTCCGAATCGGAGTTGATCGGTGCCTACGGTTGCCCATTGATCCAGTCACGGAGGTTTTCCTTGAATTGGAAGGTGTCCGCGCCGTTCTCGGATTTGTAGATCTTGTACCCGTAGGTCACCGCCCAAACCGTCAGGGGGGCGGAGGGCGCGAACTCGACGTCTTGGACATCGGCTAGGGAATTCCCCGACTCGTCCCGGACGGCGGCCCACGAGAGGCCTCCATCCGTCGTTTTATAGAGGCCACCGCCGCGGGTTCCGCAAAGAACGATGTTCGAGTCGAGCGGGAATACCTTGAGCGCGATGGCGGTTCCGCCGAAACCGGGAGCCATCTCCGACCAACTCGACCCGCCGTTCGCGGACTTCCAGATGAGATTCGTATCTCGATCGTGAGCGTAGATCACGTTTCCATCAGACGACAGATCAAACGCCAGAATTCGCCGCGTCCGAATCGACGCGTCTCCGAATGGAACCCATGTCCGCCCTCCGTCGGTACTCTTCAAGAAACCCAAACTCGTGGAGGGATCGTCGTAGTTGCACCCAAAGGTAATGAACGAGCCTGCTCTTTTCCGTAGATGCCAGTAGCCGTTTCGAGCGGCTCCCGCAGGCGCCGCGGCCGCGGCCCAATGCGCGCCTCCGTCGGTAGAGTAGAACAGTCCGCCATCCGAGTATTGTCCCTGGAATCCGTCCATGGAGGGTTCGCCGCCCTCCATGCCGAGCACCACGAGCTGAGGATCCGCGGGATCGAAGAGAACCGAAGTTGTATTGGGGCTTCGTAGTCCGCAGTTGGATCGTCGGATGGGCGACCCACCGGAATCCCATCGGTACACTCCTGCCATCGAGCTGGGATAGTCACCCGTCAGCGGGCCGGGCGAGTCTTTGGTTGCCAGTATTACATTGGAGAGGCCCCGCGGCGAGATCGCGATGTCCCAGATCTCGGGATACTTTCCCTCGAAATGTCGGAGTCCCAGACGAAGTCGCTCCCAAGTCGAACCTCCGTCCCTGCTCAGGACTACGCCGTTTCGTTCCGTTCCACAGAGGATCCGGTTTGCGTCGGTCGGGTCCACCGTGAGCGACCGGAAAGGTTGGTCATAGTCCTCACCTTCCGGACCGCTCGGACCGGGTATGACTTCCATCCCGTTGCCGACGGCATTGATGTCATCGCAGCCGGGGTCGTCGGAAAGAGATGGGGTGCTGGAGCTTCCTCCCCCACCATGACAACTGAAAACGAGAAGAAGCGCGGGGAGAAAGGCTCGGAATCGGTTCATCGTCTTGCCTCCACCAAGTCCTCCCAGAGAGCACGGCGAAACGGGCTTCGTCCGGGATAAACGGCGTCGTGCAAGTTTTCCAGGACTCCATGACTTCCGGGGTGCTCCTAAGCGTGGGGAAGGCGCATGAAAGATGCGCCCAAGGGACTGGAGGTGCGCGATGAGCCGACTCGTTCTGGTTGTGGGGTGTGCCGGTGCAGTAGCGGCGATCCTCTGGGGAGGATCCCGCGTGCGCCTGCGGGTCGCCGAAGCCAATCTCCATCACGACTTGCGGGCGGAGCCGTCTGTCCGTCCTCTCCCCTCGAATTGGGACGCCAGACCGATCGATCCGGCCGAGCGCGCCCGATTGGTCGAAGAGGTCCTCGAAGGGAATCTGGAAGACCCGATGCCCCTCTTCCAGGAGGAGTATCGGCGGGGAGCGTTCAGCCCGGTGGCCGACCGCCAATTTCGCTCCCTCGTTCGACTCGATCCGTGGAATCCCTGCTCGATCGAGGTCGCTCATCGCATCGTGCGCGGGCCGTTCCGCCCCGACGTGCGATACGAGGCCCTCAAGCTCCTGCTCCATTCGGAGGCGGCCGACTCCGTCTCGCCGGAACTCCGCAATGCGGTGGTGCGAGGGCACGAACAAGCCCGTTGGTACCGGTAAGGAGGGAGCATGCGAAGAAGAAACCGCGGCGCGGTTCTCATCGTCGTGCTGGGAGTTCTTACGGTCTTGGCCCTCCTCGCGACGGTCTTCGCCGTAATCCAAACGGAAGAGCGCGGGGTCTCCCGGAACTACGTCGACGGCGTCCGGGCTCGTCTCATCGCCCAATCGGGAATCGAAGAGGGAACTCAGCGGCTGGAGGAGGCCTTGTCCCGGAGCATCTTGGAGTTGATGGCCGAGTGTTCCAAGAACCCCTCGTTCGCATGGGAGGAGGATGAAAACCCCCTCGCGGGGAAGTCGACTCTTCAACACATTACGGTCCATGGCGAAGAGCTGGACTTTACGGGATGCACCACCGTGGGTCGGTACGGCCTTCACTCCGACTTCTTCACCCTGCGGATTACGGATCTGCAGGGGCGGATCTATGTCAACGATGGGCTGCGGGAAGCGGGCGTCCAGGATACCGACGGAGACGGTTTCATCAACGCCAACGATTCTACGGTGAGTCAGAATCTCCGGCGCATTCTCAACAATCTCGGCGCCATTCCGAGTGTCGGCGTCCCCGGACTGGGGAACAAGATTCTCGGCAAGCGCCCTTCGGGGGGATTCCGAGTCCTCTTGGAACTGGAGCCGATTCTCGGGTCCGATGACTTTCGTAAGGTCCGGGAATTTCTCACCACCAAGGCGTGGATCGATCCGAATGTGGCGAATCCCGTTCCGCTTTCGGGGGCCGTGCTCGGATCCTATCCGGTGAAGTATTATCGCGGCGACGGAGTATATCGCTACGGAAGGAATCGCGACGCCTTCGGGAATCTGATCACGACCGACTTGCTCTTTCGTCCGCCCGGGCCGCACAACAACGGAACAACCGTGTTCGGAATGGACGAGCTCAATCCGCAATGGATTCAAATCGTCGAGCGCGCACCCGTGAACGTGAACACCGCCGCGCGCGAGGTGCTCATCGCGCTTCTGGATGGTCTCCGCGGTTTCTTCCTCCTGGAACGGCGGAACGACGAGTTCCCGGGTTTCGAGAGTGCGTACCGATGGATCGATCGGACGTACTCATTACAACCTCGCAACGACGACCAGGCCTGGACGGGTGCCGTCGGGTATCTTTATCAGACCGTTCCCATCGTCGGACCCGGATCGGGTATCCTCGACGGAGTCTCCGCCTCGGCCATCGCGGAGCACCTCCTGGCCTGCCGGGAAAAGCGGGCGACATCCGGGGAGACTCCTCCCTTCGACTATTCCGGCGTCTCTTGGGCTGGACCCTTCCTGACATGGAGACAGTTCAATACGTTCGTCGACAACCTCCTTGCGATCGGTTTGTTTCAGGACAATCGTGACTACTACTACGAATGGCTTTCGGGAAACGCCGGAGGTAGGGTTCCCTCCCCGATCCAGCGCCAACGAGCGTGCCGAGCCATCGCCGACGTGCTCAAGGCAAACTTCAATCCCAATCTGCATCTGAACGAGACCAATCCCGACGCCAATCTCTTCACCTCCGTAGACAAAACGGACCTCGTGGTGAATTCCACGGAGTTCTGTTTTCTCCCCATGGGCTATTTCGAGATCGAGTCCACCGGTCGCGTGGTCCGCCCGCGAGATACCGGGGACGCGTTCACCGCGAGCGACAATGAACTCATCGCGGAATCGCGAATGTCCGTCGTCGTCAAGCTGTACGACGCCTACCGGGAGACCAGTCAGAAGCAGTTCAGTCGGGGGGCCATCGCGCCGCGGAAACAGTACCCGGTGACAAACAACAATCTCTCCCTCGAGATCGGTCCGGAGCCCGACCAGGGAACCGCGCCCTACGAGAACGATTGGGGCGGGTACATCGCCCTTCCCACGGTAGGCGGAAATGGACTCGACCATCCCAAGGGCTCCACCCGTGCCACGCCGGCGGGCCCGATGGAAAAGGGAGAGGCCCTGCGCGTACATTTTTCCGGAGACTTTGCGGCCAGTTTCCATCTCAATGGCATGCGGACCGAACTGGCTTCCGCCGTCCTCCCCGACGAAGGCGTCAGCAATTTCGCGGACCGGACGGAGACCGTGCCGGGACCGTATTCGCCCTTGACGGGGCACCGAATCGCACGATCTTTTCGAGTCTCCCCTGGACTTGCGGTTCCTCCGTTGACCTATCAGGCCCCTTCGGATCTTCGGATCGACGGGGGCTTCTCCGAGCGGCACTCCGCACCCGCCTACTGGCTCTCTCAGGGGATGCTGGGGGGATCAACGGGAGAAATGAACGGGGCGATCTCGATGTGGGTCAAGCCGTCGTTCTTTCCCGAGATGTCCGGGAAGGGTCGTCTCTGGCTCGACCTCTCCCGCTTCCATGCCGGGGAGACTTGGTACATGAATCCGAGCCCCTTCATGCTTCTCTATACCGCGACGCAGGATGCGCCGGCCTACCAGTTGTCCCCCGCCGAGAGCGCAATTCCTTTCTATAACCTTGGCGCGCCATCCGGCGTGCAGGGGATTCGGCCCATGTCCCTCGGATGGGGATACGGGTACAGCCAGATGAGCGGCCATTGGGGCGCCGCGGCGGAGGGCGGCGTTTTGACACCGACGCTCAACCACCTCTCCCATCCCGACGCCTGGAAGCCGTCTTATCTTAAGGGACACGAATGGGTTCATCTGGTCGTGACGTGGTCCACCCCGGACCCGAATTCTTGCCGGATCTACGTCAATGGCCAGATTCTCCCCGGTACAACTCCCGTATGGTATTCAGACTATCGTCCGAGTTCGTGGATTGATTGGTCTCGGCACGCAGACGATTCTCGCAACTCGCTGCGTTTGGGAGCGGTCTCGAGGTATCGCGCCGAGAACTCCGGCGAAAGGAACCGCGATTGGGCTGCCGACGCGACGATCGACGAAGTCTACGTCTGGTCGCAGGTAGCCTCGGCGGGGGTCGCGCTGGGCCAGTGGTTCGATGGTCGGTATTATAAGGTCACGGGGGCGGATGGCTATTTCACATCGGGGTCCATCGATCTCGCCGTCGAGACTCGGAAGATCCCGCCCGCCTCGCTGACCGCCTCTCCGTCCGGCGGCATGGGGGCGTCTCCACAACCTCTTCCCGTGACCTCCCCGTCCGTCCGACTCATCGGCGTTTCCTGGACCTGGTTTGGAGAGACCATGACGCCGGACGGGAAAGAGGTTCTCATCGAAGGCAACGGCGCAGGATACCTCGAGGTGGCCACTCAAGTATCGCTCCTGACCGACGGGTCGATCTACGGGCCCTATTCGAGCGCCGGATTCAGTCCGATCGCCGGTCCCGGCGGAACCGAGGTTCAGCTATCCAAGCCGTTCCAATACCGCATTCAGTTTCCATCCATGCCGACGGATGCGGTCTTGTTGGCCACTCCGGTTTTCGACGACATCACGATCTTCTATCGATGCGGAATCCCGACCTACGAATCCTGGGTGCAATCATGATCTCGCTGTTTCTGACGGCCGTCCTCCAACAAACAGGTCCTATTCAACCCGGGCCTCCTCGCGTGGAACGCCAAGGTACCGGATGGCAGGTGACCTTTACCGCCGAGGCGAATCTCCCTGATCGAACCGAGATTCAGATCGAATTCCTTCCGAAGGTGCTTCGGTACCACGAGATCGATAGGAAGTTGATGTGGTCGGAATGCACCGAAGGGTTTCGTCCCCACCGCGCGATCGTCGAGAACAAGAAGGCCGTGTTCCGGACTCGCGTGTCGGCGCTTCGGGAGTTTGCCGTTACATGGGCGGTGGATACCAGAGCGCAACGCTTCGGGGCTAAGGTCGATGGAGAGATCCCTCCCGCTCGCGCCACGTGGGTTCTTGGGTCTCTTGGGGATCGGATGAAGGCATACCGCCAGGGAATCAGCGACCCCGAAAGGCTGCACGCGCGGCTGAGGACGCTGCTCAAGCAACTCGAAGAGGGAGAGAAATCGAGGAACCGGGATCTTTCCTCCTGGTGCGCCGCGATCGCCGAGGTTCGCAACGAGTGCGAGTCCCGGATGGCTACGGGACCGTTTACCGCTTCCCTCGGACTCCTCGACTCGGTAGCCGGAGATGCGGCGACCTACGCGGCCTGGCTTCGAAAGGAACGTCTGAAGCGCCAGGACGTGAAGTCGGAGGACGATGCGAAACACGCCCAGTACGATCAAGGTTCGAAGGATCCCCTCCCCGCGGAGGGAACGGGGAGTTCCACCTCGAAAGGCCGCCGGGACAACCGCAATATTCGTCTCGAATCGTCCGGGAACTTGGCCAAGCGCCTCGACGTTTTCTCGAGGCTCCATCGGGCGGAGTTCCTTCTCCTCCTCGCGGTCGAGCTGCGAGCCCTCGCCGGGGCCAGCATGGGCGAATGGGACAAAGGCCTCGAAATCGCAGAATCGAAACTGGGGGAGGAGAGGGACTCGACCCGCCCGCTCCGCGAAGGTCGGTCCGCCATCCTCTTAGGCGATCCCGAGATGCTCAAGCGAGCACGCGAAGAACTCGAGACGTACGAGAAGCGCCTCTCCCAACTTTCGGCGCCGCAGTCGGGGAAGCCGTAGCCGGGGAACGGCTAGAGAGAACCGCGGATTCATCGGAATCCGTGGAATCCGCAGTTTCTCTAACCGGCCCGAGGTGACTTCTTGCACTCCTCGAGGGATGCTCGTCCTGTCAGAAGGAAAACCCCTCGACTCCGTAGCACATCGCTCTGGCCTTCGCCACACCGAAGCGGTCGAGGCTCCGGCCGCGCAGGCGGGGAAAGCAGGGCGGAAGGAGGCAACCAATTGCTAGAACGGGATCTCCATCCATTGAGACCCTCCCCTCCTCGGGTAGGCCGTTTCCACGGGACCCTCGTAGCTCACACCGTTTCCATTCCCGGAGTACTGGAGGTCTTTCCCGGCAGAGACGGGAACGCCCCAAATATCCGCGAGCCCCTGAAGGAGCATGGGACCGAAGGGGGCTTGGCCTACGTTGCATCCCATGAGCTGGGCACGTCCCAGGGGGGAGAACCAGGGGGCGAGTCGCTTCAAGGTGGGACGGAGGAGCCCGAGGTTGGGAAGGGTGAGAGCGGGACCGATGCCGAATACCTCCCAGCCGCCGACAAGCTGGGCGGTTTGATTCCCGTGGCCGTGAATCCTCAACAGACGAATCCGGCGACTTCGTCCGACTCGACGGATCACCTCGTCCACCATCATCCTGACGCCATAAAGTGAACCGCCTCGAATGACCACAGGCTGCAAGGCAGGGGTGCCAAGATCCGGATCCGCAAGATCCGGATTCAAGTACTCTCCGGACTTCCTGATATCGGATACCGTCGCCTCCAGAAGTTCGGGATCCGTTCCATCCAAGACATCGATCACCATGGCCTTCTCCTTTTTGGTTGAGATCGCTCTGTAGAGCACCTCCAAGAAGCGGAAGTCCGGTTGATTTCGCTCAGGACGGTTTCCGCTTCGTAGTGCTCTCAAAGGCGAGGAGGAGGCGATGGCGAACCTCTTGAGGCATCTTGCGGTCTTAGGAGTCTGCGGCTGGACCCACACCCAAGATCCGATCGAGGTCAAGACGAACGACGGCGGCGGTGTCCCTGTTGTTCGCCTGTCCCTGAACTCCGGGAGCCCCACGACCGAATTGCGAATTCAGAATGCGAGGCTGAAGCTTCACTCCGCCGCCTATCTCAACGTGGCTTCCGATACCCCGACAGGCTCTGCGGGGGACATTCGCTACGCCTCCGGGTCGCTCCTTTATCGAGATCAGAATGGCGAGCAGACGCTGGTATCCGCGGCCACGGCGCAGACGATCAGCGGATCAAAAACATTCACCGGCGTACTGACCCAAAGCTACTCCGGCACGAATACCGCCCACACTCTGACGGCCAATGCCGTGACATCCAGTTACGGGCTCGACATCTCGGTGACGGGCCTGACGGCGGGACGCGGTCTGTCCGTCACCGGCCCGAGCGCGGGGGCCAACATGGTCGGAAGCGTGATCCGAGCCTCAAGTCATCTGGGAGACGGCGGGTCCGTGCTGAATCTCTTGGGCACCACCGTCATTACTTCGGGCGAGGCCTCTGGCGCGAAGATCGGCATGACCAACTCGCCCGCCTCGGGCTCCAACAGAGCCGCAGGACTGCACAGCACCGTAACGGACTCCACCCCGCTGGGGACCTCGATCGGAGGAGTTTACGGAGAGGCGCTCGATAGCGGCGAACTCAGCTCGCTGGTGACCAAGAACGTCGCCGCAGGGGTTTTCAACGCCACGCAGTCCGGAGCAATCCAGGACGGTGTGGCGAACGTGTATGGAGTCCAATCCACGGCGACGAAATCGGGGATCCCCATCGGAGGAATCTCGAACGTCTATGGCCTGAGCGCCTCGGCCACGGCCGGAACGGGGGGAACGCAGAATGCCTATGGGGCATACGTCAGCGCCAACGGAGGGGACGACCTCTATGGTTTGTACTCGACCGTCACGCTCGACGGGAGTCCCACCACCGGAACATCAGGGTACTTTGCGCTCACCCTCACCAAAGACGACCCCAACTCCCGAACCTTCCAGGGGCTGACCGTCAAGCCTACATTGAACCCCGGAGGATCGAACGCCAATACGACCCTGAACGTGGTCGAGATCGACACGATCAACTCCAACACCACTGGGGTCACGACGAACCTGCTCAAGATCTCCTACGGGGGAAGCCAACGGTTGCTCTTGGATAGTTCCGGAAGGATGATGATCGGGGCGGGCTCTCCCGCCGCCGGCTTCGACCTTCGCGGCTCGCTCGCGCAGCGGGAATCCAGACTTTCTCTCTCGAACGGGGAAAACAACAACGTCTCCTTGGGGACCGATGCCGTGATGTATCGCATCACGGGACCTTCGGCACTCTTCTCCGTCACCGGGATCGCCGGAGGAGTCGACGGGAGGACCATCCTCCTCCACAACCCGACGGGGCAGGCGATGACGATCAAGCACAATTCAAGCTCCTCTTCGGCCCCCAATCGGATCCAGGTCCCCGCGGGCGCGGACCTCACGATCACCGGTGCCGGTTTCCTTACCTTCTACTACAGTACTACGGACTCGAGATGGAATCTCGTCACCCCCATCTCGAGGATCGGACTCAGCAAAGCAACGGACGAATCTCTCGCCGGAAGCGACACGTTCCAGGACGACGACGACCTCCATCTCGCCGTCGGCACCAACGAAGCCTGGTATGTCGATTTCCATCTCTTTGTGAATACGGGCGATTCTCCCAATCCCGACATCAGATTCCAATTCACCGGACCGGCGGGAGCGACGATCAAGATGAGTTTGTTTGATGAGACGGGGATAGCCTCGAAGATCATCGCCGCCTTCTTGGCGGATACGGGGCCGATCGCGATCGGGGCCAATCAAACTCATGTCCTTCGCTTCCGCGGACTGATCACCACCGCGTCCTCCGGGGGGACTGTAGCGCTTCAGTGGGCCCAGAATACTCCCCACGCCACCGCGACGGTAGTCGAGGCCCGGTCGTTCCTGATGGCGCAGCGCCGGTAATCGAGGACGCATTCCCCCTTCGAGTGCTTACGAGGAGGAACGCCTTTTGGAGGAAACGACGATGACGAAAATTCGATGGTCGAGCGCGCTTCTCCTCGTTCTCTTCGGATGCGGCGGAGGAGGGGGCGGGAGCGACGGCGGAAGTCCTTCGGGAGGCAATGCGGAGTCGGTCTTTCTGTTCGACGACTTCAATCGTGACGACGGTGGGATCGGGGGAAGCTGGGCCTCCGTGATTTCCAATGGAGAGCGCATGCCCATGCCCGAGATCCGATCGAAACAGGCCGCCGCTAGGGATTTCGCGACTTGCTCCTACCTCGTCGCGAGGACGGAGAGGACCGTGCGGGTCCGGGGAACCTTCTCCTTCGAAGCCCTGGGCGATTTCGAGCTCAGCTTCTGGGGCGACACGGACACGATCTCGGAGAACAACTTCTGGTACGGCGGGGTCCGAGGGAGGACGCCCACGGCAAAACAGGATCCCACGGCACAGTTGGTGATCAAACAGGGCCGCTCGTCGGAGGTCACCCTCGGGAGCTCTCTGGATCTGGCGGTCGGCGTTCGCTACGGACTCGAGGTCCTGTTCGCGGGGGAGACCATCACGGCGACCGTTCTTTCTCCCGAGGGGGCCGTCTTGGATCGAATTACCGCAAGGTTTCCCGGTCTCGTCTTGGCCTACTACGGGATCAGTCTGGGACGCGACGGCGCGGGGATGTACACGTTTCTTGACGACGTGCGCATGAGCGAATCCGAGTAGAGGAGGAGACGTCATGTTTTGCTTCTGGCTGGCGCTGGCATGGCTGCCGGATCCCCGCGAGAAAATCATTCTCGACGTGGGCGACAGGGTGAAGATGGAATTCGTGATCATCCGCCCGGGCACGTTTCAAATGGGGAGCGACGACGGCGAGCCGTGGGAGAGGCCGGCGCATCTGGTCACTCTCACGAAGGATTACTGGATTCAGACGACGGAGACGACGCAGGCGCAATGGGAGTCCGTGATGCGGAGCAATCCCTCGCCGTTCAAGGGGAAGAACCTGCCGGTCGAGAGGGTGAGTTGGGAGGACGCGAAGGAGTTCGTCAAGAATCTGAATGAGAAACTCCGGGAACAGCTTGAAGGGCGACGTGCGGCGCTTCCGACGGAGGCGGAATGGGAGTACGCGTGTCGGGCCGGAGGAAACGGAAGGTGGCACTTCGGCGACGACGATGCGAGGCTGGGGGAGTACGCCTGGTTCCATGGGAATGCCAACCACCTGACCCATCCGGTCGGTCGGAAGAAACCGAATCCCTGGGGCCTGTACGACATGCACGGAAACGTGTGGGAGTGGTGCGAGGACTGGTTTGCGGAAGGGTATCGCGGGGAGAAGGCGGTGGATCCCCAAGGACCGTCGCGCGGAGCGTCCCGCGTGCTCCGCGGAGGGGCCTGGGCCGCGTTCATGACGCGCTCGTCGAGCCGCGCCCGGGCTGAACCGACGTGTCGTGCCGAGTTCATCGGGCTCCGGCCGGTGTTGCGGTAGCCGAACCGGGAGAGTACGCGGGATCGAGAATGTCGAAGCACGCTCAGCCAGTGGCAAGGGACGTCACCGGGGAGCAAGCCGGCATTCGAGGATGTACGGCTCTGCCGCCGGCCGAATGTCGATCTCCCTCGACACGCTATGGTAGCCCTTCTTCTGCGCGAGAACTTTCCAGAGGCCGGGACGGACGATCGCGCCTCCCGAAATCGTGCGGGGACCCTCGCCGGACTCTCCCCTGGTGGGCCAGGGTCGCGAGGTCGGGGAACACCGGAAGGCCGGTGCTATCGTCGGTCATGCCAGACCGGACGACCCTGCCTTCCTGTCGAGCCTGCCCATCGTCGCCGTACCGGATGCTTCGAAAGATTCGGGCAATGCCGTCTGTAGCGCCCACGGCGCCTATTTGATCCAGCCTTCCTTCTTCGCTTCTTCCAGAATCTTTTTCGGATTCTGCTGGAAGGTGGTCCTTCAGCCTGTTCAGCAAACGTAGTAGGTCTTGCCCTCATAGGAAACGGGCATCGTTCCCGTCCCGCCGGTGACGACGCACTTGGGAGGTTCCCCCTTCACGAAGGGCACCCCTTCCTTCGTGCATCCGTAGGCATATAGAAGGAGATACGTCTCCTTCCCTGCCGCCCGCCGCTCGACCGACACCAGGAACCGATTGTCTCGAAGGAGATGGAAGGTCATCCGGTCCTGAGCCGTTCCCTTCTCCACGATCTCTTCCAGCAGGAGCTCCCGGTCCTTGAGCTTTCCCTCGAAGCCGGACTTTCGACCGTCCGCGCGCGCCGCCTCGAATCGATAAACCTTCTTCTTGAGGTCGTACCCGAGCACGCCCCCCTTGAGGTACTTTCCGTCCGTGATCTTGACCTCGAGTCGGAACTCGTCCTTCTCGATCTTGAAATTCCATTCTTGCTTTTCGACCCAGCTCTCTTCCTTCGATTCCTTGTTGACGACGGTACATCTCCAAGGACCGACGACAAGTTGGACGCGCTGCATCGCCTCCTTGGTGGTGGCGGGGTCCTTCTCCTGGAAAAGCAGAAGCGCGAGTGTCAACACGCTGAAGAGTATAACGCTTTCGAGACGGGTTGGGTTGCGTTACGATCGGGCCATGTCGGACCCGAGATGCTGCGAGAACCGCCATCTCCGCATCGAGGGAGGCGCACCGGCGGGGGAGCGCGCGGGTGCGCTCGCCGTGGAGGAGCCGCTCGAGATCCGGATTCACGGCCGGCCCGTAACGGTCACCATGCGGACCCCGGGTGACGACTTCGATCTTGCCGCGGGACTTCTTCTTACGGAGGGAATCCTCCGAGAGTGCCGCGATATCGGAACGATCCGTCACTGCGCAGAGGACGAACCGAACATCGTGGACGTTACGCCGGCCACGGGTGTGTCCCTCGACCTCTCGCGGCTTCGGCGCAATCTCGTGGGGACGTCGTCGTGCGGATTGTGCGGCAAAGTCGCGATCGAGCAGGTCCGGACGATCGCGCCGCCTCTTCGATCGACGCTCCACGTACCGATCCGAACGATTCTCCGACTTCCCGAAGCGATGCGTCGCGCCCAAGCGACGTTCGAGAAGACGGGGGGACTTCACGCGGCGGGGCTCTTCGCCGCCGACGGTTCCCTCGAAGTCCTTCGCGAGGACGTGGGCCGCCATAACGCGGTGGACAAGACGATCGGCGCTCAGGTGCTCTCGAATCGCACGCCCCTGGAGGATCGAATCCTCATGGTGAGCGGCCGCGCGTCGTTCGAGATTCTCCAGAAGGCGCTCATGGCCTCGATTCCCGTGGTGTGCGCCGTCTCCGCTCCCTCGAGTCTGGCCGTCGCCTTTGCGCGGGAATCCGGGATGACCCTCGTCGGCTTTCTCCGGGGGACCGACGCCAACATCTACGCCGGCGAAGGGAGGATCGACTAATCGGCCCGAGTTCATTCCTTGAGGGCCGCTTCCCCTGAGCGAGCCGCATGCGAGTGGAAGGGTCTTCGAGGAACGTATCGCGGTGAGCAAGACTACGGACAAACCCATCGTGAAGCGGAGCGCAAGCATCTGACCAACGTGCTCAAGATGGTCGCGTACCACGCAGAAAGCGACTTGGTGAAGATCGTGAGTCGCCACTACCGGCGGGCCGGCCAAGAGGGACGCACGCTCATTCAGACGGCGTTGGCCACGGCCGCGGAACTGGAAGTGACGAAGGACGCGAAGTAGGGCGGAGGTCGGCTGGGCGTCCTGCCTCGGGGACAGAGAGAATCCGCTTGGAGGAAAAATGCAGCCGGCTCCGGTGTTCGTTTGTGGGAATCGGCCCAGGATCCAACCCTGTCCGAGTTGAATCCCGAGACCGCTCCGCGGCGACGCGCTGGAGGAGAGCGATCTCGATGTCCTCGTCGTTTCGAGAGCGTTCGAACCGATTCCGTGGCCGAACCGGGCGGCTCTGGAAGAAGGCCTGCCGCTGGTTTCCGCCACTACGGATTGATGACCTGGGTCCAGAGGTTTTTCATCAGGCTCCAGGTCGCTCCCCCATCGGTGCTTCGGTAGAGGTAATAGCCTCTTGTGGAGGCATAGACGATGTTGGGATTGGATGGGGCAAACTCGATATCCATCACCGAATCTGGGACCACGAGAACCGTGGAGGTGCTGGACATGCCGTTGGTGGATCGGTTGAGACTGTACCCGTCGCCGCACAACACCAGCTGCGGATCCACAGGGGAGACTCGGACGGGACCGTTCATCGGCGCCCAGTCCTCCGACCAGGTGGCGCCGTTGTCGGTGGACTTGAACACCTTGAACACGTTTTGGACGCACGCATAGATCGTAGAGCCGTCGGTCGAGAGATCGAACGCCATGACGTGCTTCGTCCTCATCGTGGGCGCGAATGGAGACCAAGTCAGCCCTCCGTCCAGGCTTCGAAGGAATCCGACGTTCTCGTTCAGGTCGGCCATTCGGAATCCGAAGGTCACGAACGTGGTCGGCCCCGAGCCGCGCGCCCGCAGGTGCACATAGGCCTGGTTGTCGGCGCCGGCGGGGAGGCTGCTAATCGGATTCCATTGGGCGCCGCCGTTCAAGGATCGGTAGAGCCCCCCGGGTTGAAATTGGCCCGCTGCTTCGGATCCGCTCGGATACCCTCCTCCGATGCCGAGAATCAACACGCTGGGATCATTCGGGTCGTAGAGAATGCAGCCGGCGTTGTGATTCAAGATCCCGCAGTTGGAGCGGGCCCAGGTCGACCCTTCGTCAAAGGACTTATATACCCCGGCGATGGCCCAGGGACTCGTGATGGGCAAAGGCCCGCCGGCCATCGCCAGGAACACTCCGAAGGCCGTCCCCTGAGGATGAATCGCCACGTCCCAAGCCTCGGAATACCAATCGTTGGAGTGCCAAAGTCCGTACCGAAGTCGTTGCCACGTCTGTCCTCCGTCCGTTGACTTGCAGAGGCCGCTCATCTCCGTTCCGACGAAGAGGGTATTGGGATCGGTGGGATCGATGGCCAATGAGTGAAAGGGTTGATCGTTTCCCTGGCCGCTTGGACCGGAGGGACCCTGGATGATTTGAGCTCCGTTCCCGATTCCGTTGTTGCACGCGTCATGGTTGAGGATCGGGGGAGGTGGATCGGATGCGCCCGGGGAGGATCCAGTGCCTTCTCCTCCAGTGCCGCAAGCGACCGGGAGCGCGAGCAGGAACAGCACCGCCAGGATCGTTCGGCCGTCCACCGTTCCCCTTATTGGGGAGGGGAGAGCGAAGGTCTAGAAATCCCTCACCCGAGACGCGTTTTCACGGACCTCGGGCGGTGAATGGTCAGTGCGCAGGCAACTGTGAGAGGATAACTACCGCGATGAAAGCCAGAATCCAGGCAACGCAACCGAAGATCCCAAGCCAGCGCGCCCCCCCCTGGCTTGCCATAGTAAATCGCGGCGAGCGAGAAACCGCCGCAGAGGAATAAACCCGCGAAAGCGAAGACCCAAGCCAGAATCTCGTGCCGATCTCCTTGCGCCTCCAGGATTCTCCGTCGTGCCTCCCGTCTTATTCGCTTGACCCGATAGCCGCAGGTGGGACAAGAGTCCGCGTGGCTTGATAGAGGGCCATGGCAATCCGGGCACTCTCCGATCATCTACGGTCTCCCTCCCTACTTCGCCGTCAGCTCTTCCGTCTTCTCCGTGATCTTCTTCTCCGCCCACTCGTTGTCGCGGCTGGACTCGCCCGCCTTGGCGATCTTCGCCGCCTTCTGCCGCTGGACGAGATCCCCGTGCGTCGAGAAGTAGGACAGGCTCTTGCCCACCACGTCCGCAACGCGCTCGAAATGCTTGTCGGCCATGAATCGCGCGAGACCCTCCCTCATCTCCTGGACGATCTCGAGGCCGTGGAGCATGACGCCCGTGCAGACCTGGACCGTCGAGGCGCCCAGGAGGAGGAACTGAATCGCGTCCTCCGCTCGCTCGATTCCGCCGATTCCGCAAATCGAGACGCTCTTGGGAAGCGCGCGACCGAGCTCCATCACCTGCCGGAGTGCGATCGGCCGCACCGCCTGGCACGAGTAACCGCCGGGCACGGTATACCCTTCGACCGTCGGCATCGGCCGCAGCGTCTCGAGATTGACCCCGATGATCGAGAGGATCGTGTTGATCGCGGAGATCCCGTCGGCACCCCCCTTCACGGCCGCGAGAGCCGGTTCCGTGATGTGGGTGATGTTCGGCGTCATCTTGACCCAGACCGGCACCGTCGCGACCTTCTTCACCCAGCCCGTCACTTGCTCGGTGAGGGGCGCGTGCTGACCGACCTCCGCTCCCATCTTTCGCTCGGTCATGCCGTGCGGACAGGAGAAATTGAGCTCCAGTCCGTCGACCCCCGTCTCCTGGACCATCTTCGTCAGCTTTTGCCAGGCCTCTTCGTTCGTCTCCTCCATGATCGAAGCGATGAGGACGTGCTTGGGGTAGTTCCTCTTGATCTCGCGGAACTCCTTGAGCCACGTCTCGATCGGCCGATCCGAAATGAGTTCGATGTTCTCGAAGCCGATCACCTCCCCGGTCTCGCGCGACTTGAGTTTGCCGTAGCGCGGCGAGACGTTCTTGACCTTGAAGCTCTCCAGGCTCACGGTCTTGGCGACCGCGCCTCCCCATCCCGCCTCGTAGGCCTTGGCGATGACGGCGGCATTCGTCCCGGGAGGTCCGGAGCCCACGAGGTAGGGATTCGGAAACGGTATTCCGTTCACCGTGATCGAAAGGTCGGTCGCCATACGGCACCTCCGCTAATAGATGTTGCTTTCGCGCTTCTTTCCCGTGTAGTCCCAGTACACCGTCTTGACTTCGCTGTAGAACTCCACCGCCGCGCGCCCCATCTCGCGCGACCCGACGCCCGTCTCCTTCATTCCTCCGAAGGGAAGATGCGGCTCCCCTCCCATCGTGGGCGAATTGACGTGCGTGATCCCCGTCTCGACCGCCTCGACGAATCGGAGAATGCGGCCGGGATCGCTGCTGTAGATGGACGAGGTCAACCCGTATCGTACCTCATTGGCGACCTGGACGGCCTCATCGAACGACGAGACGCGTACGACCGCCAAGACCGGGCCGAAAACTTCGTCCTGAGCGAGCTTTCCGTGAGGCGAAACCTGGTCGAAGATCGTGGGGGAGAAGTACCACCCCTTTGCGCCCGCGGGACGAGCCCCGCCCAGGAGAAGCCTGGCCCCTTCCCGTTTCGCCGACTCGACCGCCGCCGTCACCGTGGCCAGTTGATTCTCGTCCACGAGGGGACCCATCTCGATCTTGACCGCCCGCTGTTTCACGAGTTCGATCAGTCGATCTGCGACCGCTTCGTGCACCACCAACCGGCTCGTCGCGGTACAACGCTGTCCCGTGGATCCGAACGCCCCCTGGGCGATTCCGTCGGCCGCCAAGTCCAAGTCCGCGTCCTCGAGAACGACGACGGCGTTCTTCCCTCCCATTTCGCATTGGACGCGCTTGCCCTTCGACGCGCCGTCGCGATACAACTTCATCCCCACGTCGTTCGATCCCGTGAAGGAAATCGCGCGCACCGCGGGATGCTCGACGAGGACGTCGCCGGCGTCCTGCCCGGCCGCGTACACGAGATTGAGCGCGCCCGCGGGCAGACCCGCCTCCTGGAAGATCTCGACGACCAGTTTCGCCGTGCACGGCGTCAGCGTCGCGGGCTTGAAGACGACGGTGCAGCCGGCCGCGAGCGCGGGCGCGATCTTCCAGCAGGGGATCGCGACGGGGAAGTTCCACGGCGTCACCGCGGCGACGACCCCGATGGGCTGGCGGAGCGTGTAACAGAAGGTATTCGGAAGTTCGGACGGGGCCGTTTCCCCGACGATGCGGACGGCTTCGCCGCTCATCCATTCCAAGAGGTTGATGGATTTCTGTACCTCTCCGAGCGATTCCCGGAGGAGCTTCCCCTCCTCGCGGGTCAGGGCCTGGGCCACTTCCTCCTTGCGGCGGGCGAGGGCGAGCCGCGCGCGATCGAGGACGCGCCCTCGCTCCGGCGCCGAAACGGCTCTCCATTTTGGGAACGCCGCCGCCGCCGCATCGACAGCGCGGCGAATTTCGTCGCGCGTCGAGAGCTTGACGCTCCCGATCACGTCCGAGGGATCCGCCGGATTCAGATTCTTCGCCGTCCTCGCGGAGGACGACTCTACCCATTCGCCGTCGAGGAAGTTCTTGTAGGTTTCCATAGGGAGTACAGGATAAAGGCAACTCCAAATCCCACAAACCAGGCATACGTGAAGAGCGTCTTCCAGAACGTCGCCACTTCGGCCGCCCCTACCGTGGCGAGGAATCCGGGCAAGTTGGGCGCAATGGCCAGGAGGAGAATCGCGATCGTCGCCCAGTTCACGCCGGCGAATTTTCCGCCCACTCGATAGAGCTCGGGAAGCTCAAGTCTTGTCCGACGCACCACGTAGTAGTCGGCGATGAGAATCCCGGCGATCGGCCCGAGGAGGGCCCCGTAGCCGATGAGCCAAGTGAAGATGTACGTATCGGGTCGCTCGACGAGCTTCCACGGCATGATGAGAACCCCGATCAGGGCCGTGATGATTCCTCCGGTCTTGAAGCTCACGAGCTTGGGCGCGAGGTTCGAGAAATCGTTGGCGGGCGAGACGACGTTCGCCGCGATGTTCGTCGTCAGGGTCGCGATCGCGAGGAACAACATGGCGCCGACGACGAGGACGGGATTCGTGAATCGGCCGAGGAGATCCACCGGATCCCACGGGGCTTGCTCGACGACGAGGATGTCGGAGAAAAGAACGAGCGCGGCGCACGTGGCCGCGACTCCGACGAAAGAATAGAAGCCCATCGTGGCGGGAAGGCCGAGAAACTGTCCGACGACTTGGTCGCGCTGGCTCTTCGCGAATCGCGTGAAATCCGGGATGTTGAGAGAGAGCGTCGCCCAATAGCCGACCATCGCCGTGAGCATGGGAAAGAAGAGCGTCCAGAAGGTGGAGCTTCCCGGGTCCGCGACGGAAACCTTCATCGGTTTGATGGGCGGCTCGAATTCCACCGTGACCTCGCGTGACTCGGTGACGATGCGATCCGCACCCCATTCGCCTCCGGCGATCCTCCACCGAAGCGGACGCGATCGGCCGTCGATCTCCACGGGGCGCACTCCGACGACCACGGTCGAGCCTTCTCGTGTTGCGGTGACGGTCGGTCGCGAGAAATTGGAGGAGTGTCGGAGGATTCGTCCGAGTCCGCCTCCCTGCGTCGCGCCCCAGACGATGAGACCGAGCCCGACCGCGATCAGGATCGGCGCCGTCCACGTCTCGAGCCATTTGATGGACTCGGTTCCTCGGAGGACGAAGAAAAGATTGATCGCCCAGAAGAGGAGGAAGAAGGCGAACTGCCACCCGTTGATCCCCAGGAATCCGATGACCGACGACTCCTTGAGCGAAGGCAGAAGGACGGCGGCGAGCATGTAGAGGGCCTTCCCTCCGATCCACGTCTGAATCCCGAACCACCCGCACGCGACCGCCGCGCGAAGAAGCGCCGGGATGTTCGCCCCGGCCGTGCCGAAGGGGGCTCGAAGGAAGACGGGGAACGGAATCCCATACTTCGCTCCCGCGTGCGCGTTGAGCGCCATGGGGATGAGCACGATGAAGTTCCCGAGCGTCACCGTGAGAACCGCCTGCCACCAGGAGAGCCCGGCGCGCATCAGTCCGGCGGCGAGCATGTACGTGGGAATGCAGACGGCCATCCCGACCCAAAGAGCCGCGATGTGCCAGAGATTCCACGTGCGCCGCGCGATCGTCGTCGGAGCTAAGTCGTGGTTAAAGAGCGGGCTCGCCGAGAGGTCCTCGGCAAGTTCGATTCGCCCGTCTACTTCCCGCGTTCCTTTAATCACGGTTCCCCGAGACAGAATGGGCCCGCAAGGGAAAAGCAAACCGCGGGCCACGATGTGGAGCCCCGGAGTATACGGGGGCGTCCGACCAAGTCAAGCGAGGCACGCCGTGTCGAAGACGGTTCTCGGGTTGGGGTCATTTGAGGATGGGCGGATGAAGAAACTGCTGTGCATACTCGGGCTTCTCGTCGGATGTGGCGGAGGAAGCGGCGGCGGCGACGCGACCTCTTCGAGCGAATCCGAGACCTCGGTTCTCACGAGCGATTTCACGCCGCCCACGGGGGCCGGGACCGGCGGCGACACCGAGAACATGGGACCTTGGGGGAATCGCCTGCTCTTGGCGACCTCTAAGGACGGACTCACCTGGACGCGAAAGAACCAGCTCCTCACCGACCAGGGCGATGTTCCGGACCTGGTCATGGATTCTCAAGGGTGGATCTACCTCTATTACATGGGATGGACCGTCGGGGACGAGCAGAACAAGCCCGTGGTCGCCATTTCCACGGACCAGGGAGAGACGTGGGTGTACAAGAAGGTAGTCCTGAGCGGCTTTGAGAACATGTCGCCCCCCTGCGATCCCGATGTCCAACTTCTTCCGGACGGGACCTATCGACTGTACACGACTACGTCCAACTTGGGTGAGACCCCCGGAACCTATGTCGCCGAAGGCACGGACGGGATCCACTTTTCCAAAGTGGGCTCGGCCTTCTCCCGGACAGGGACGAACGTGCTCGATCCCTCGACGGTCCATGCGAATGGAGTGTGGCATCTCTTTGCCGGCGGGCAAACGACGACTCCGGGGGCCAACTGGCACGCCACGTCCACCGACGGCCTAACCTTTACGTACTACGAGGAAAAGATTTTTGCGTACCAAGGGACCCGATGCATGGTTGCCAACGCGATTCCGGTCTCGGGCGGGTGGCGGTATTACGCCTTCACGACGCCGGTCGGATCGATCGTTTCGTTCTTCTCCTCGGACGGATGGACGTGGACGGAGGAGGCGGGAGTTCGTCTGGAACTCGATACGACGACGGGACTCGAAAAGGACAGTGTCAAAGACCCAGGCGTGGTTCAGCTCCCGGACGGAACCTACCTCATGGTGTACGTGACTCAGATCCCGTGATGGCGACGGTCTTCAGCTTGATGCCGTGCCGGCGGAGAAGCCGATAGAGCGTAGCCGCGCTCACGCCGGCACGCTTCGCGGCCTCGCGAATGCCGGGAGATTCCTCGACGAGTCGGACGAGATACTGCCGTTCCGCTTCGGCGAGCCACGCCTCGCGGAGCGCGCGCAGAGATTGGGGGCGCGCCTTGGGGGCCGGGGTCGGCACGGCCAAGTGGACGGGGAGATCCGCTGCGACGATCTCGGGACCGGTGGACATCAGCACGGCATAGTCCACCGTATTCCGGAGTTCGCGCAAGTTTCCCGGATAATCGTGACGCTGGAGGGCCGCGAGCGCATCCGCAGAGAAGCGCTCGGTTTCTCGGGAATACCGGCGGTTCGCCTGCTGGAGAAATACCTGCGCGATGACGGGAAGATTGTGTTTGTACGTCCGGAGCGCCGGAAGACGGATCGAAACCACGCCGATCCGATGGTAGAGATCGCTCCGGAACTCGCCCTTGGCCATGAGATCTTCGAGGTTTCGGTTCGTGGCGCAGATGAGGCGCACGTCCACCCGGCGCGCGGGGTCGTCGCTCCCCAGCGGCGTGACCTCGCCTTGCTCCACCGCCCGCAGGAGCTTCGCCTGAAGGGCCAGCGGCAACTCGCCCGTCTCGTCCAGGAAGAGCGTCCCTCCGTCCGCGCGGATGAACTGGCCGTCCCTCGTCGCGGTCGCGCCCGTGTAGGCGCCCTTCACGTGCCCGAAGAGCGTGCTCTCGAGAAGCGTCTCCGGAATCGCGGCGGCGTTGACGACGACGAAGGGCTTCCGCCGGCGCGGGCTGTTGAAGTGAACCGCGTGCGCCACGAGCTCCTTGCCCGTGCCGCTCTCGCCCCGGATCAAGATGGGCGCGTTCGTTCCGGCCACGCGTTCGATCACGCGATCGACCTCGAGCCACTCGGGGGAAAGCCCTTTGATGAGAATCTCGCGTCCGCCCTCCCGGCGCTTTTCCCGATAGAGCTGCGCTCGCCGGAGGAAGCGCGCCGCGGAGGAGGCTAGGGCCCGAAGCTCCTCGACGTGGAGCGTCGTGAAGGCGTTCCGATCCTTGGAAGAGACGGTGAGGACGCCGATAGCCCTCCCCTGGTAGGGCACCGGAACGGCCGCGATCGACCGGACCTCCAGGAAATACTCTGCATACTCGGGATCGTCGTGCGCATTCCCCGAGAGATACGGCTCGCGCTTCTCCTTGACGACGAAGGCGATGCCGTTGGGCCGCCCGTCCTTCCGCGGGCGCAGAACCACCTCCGGCAGCCGCACCTTGACGCCGTCCACTACGTGGAAGTCCAACCGGAGCCCCCCGGTCGCCTCGTCCACCAGAAAGAGCGCTCCGTTCCGCGCCCCGGTCCTCTGGAGCGCGAGGTCCATCGTCTTCTCCTCGAGCCGCTCGATCTCGGCATCGTGGAGCTCCTGGTCGATCGGTGTCACGTGATGATTCATTTGACTCTAGGATGATACTACAGTTGCGCGAAGTGTCAACGGTTGACGCGCTGCGTTATCAGGACCTCTCGTGGCCCCGCGTTTGCTTTTCCCTCCGGCATGAGAATTCGGGTGCTGATCGAGCCGAGCGTGGAGCCGGGGCTGCTCCTGGCCTATTGTCCCGAGCTTCCGGGATGCTCGGTGGTCGCCTCCTCGCGGGATGCCGCGATGCGCGAGGTGCGGAGGCTCATCGAGAACCTGCTCACGCCCGAATCGCCGTGGGTTCCGCCCGGGGCGGAATGCGAAACCCTGGAACTCTAGGGGAGAGGGATGAAAACGAAACTGGCGGTCGCCTTCGGGGTCCTGGCCTTGATCGGCGTGGGGGCGGTGAAGGTTACCGTCCGGAGAGAACCGGAACGGCCGGTCTCGCGGCCTCGCCACAAGATCGATCCGGTCCCGGCGGCGCAGGAAGCTGCGAGGTTTGAGGAGAGCCGCGGGGTCGCGGCACGGGAGGAGCGCCGATCCGTCGAGGAGAGGCCCGCGCAAGCGGGCGCTCCCGGCGGGACGGCGGACCGGCTCCTGCGCTCCGGGGATCCGGACGATCGGGATGCGGCGGCGGTCGCCCTCATGGGCGAGCCCGCGCCGGCCGCCATGGCCGAGCTGCGCAAGGCGTTTCAGGAGGAGAAGGATCCTCAACAGCGGTTGCGCCTCGCCCACGTCCTCATCATCCAGCAGAAGCGGCATGGCCAGAAGATCGAAATCGAAGCGGAAGTCCTCGCGTACTTGGAACAGGTCGTGAGCGATTCCTCGCAGGGGACGCGGCACGGCTCCGCGATCGCGGCCTTGGCGCGCTGGGAGACGGGAGATTCCTTCCGAGTGCTGGGACGGGTGATGTCGAATCCCTCGATCCCCTCCGACTTCGCGAAGGCGGCGGAGTGGCTGTCGGAAAGCCGGAATCCGAAGGCGGGTGCGACGATCCTGCAGGCCTTCCAGGCGACCGACGATGCGGACTCGAAGCTGATCGCGGCCAATGCCCTACTCAAGTTGGCGGGCGAGTCGCCCGAGACGGGACTGGCTTCCGTCTTGAGGGGCCAAGTCCGGCCCGCACTCGAACTGCTCCTGGCCAAGGCGGAGGACGACTGGGAGCGGCAATCCATATCGCGAATGATTCAAGCGATCCAATAACCCCTTTTTGTCAGGAGAAGGAGAGATGAAACTCGCAAGTTTGGCCCTCGTGATGTGCGGAGCCCTGTCGGCGACGCCGGTGAACCCGCCCTCCACCCTCGAGCAGGAGATGGTGGCTTTCGCCAACACCGCCTCGAAGTCGAAGCTTCGCAAGGCGATCAAGCTCGGGTGGGAGAAGACGAACTTCACCAACGCCCTCGTGGATCAGGAAGTTCAAAACGTCGTGGCCAACCGGCCGTACAGCTCCCTCGAGCAGCTCTACAACGTCACCATTCTCGGCCCGGAGAGCATGGAAGGACTCGAGCGGTACCTCAAGCTCAAGTCCCCCGGCCTCCAGTCGCCCACGCTCAAGTTCGTGAACAAGAAGGAAACGTCGGCCAACGTCCTCGTCAAGAACGTCGGCGTCGACGCCAAGGCGGCGGTGAAGATCTGGGAGACCCGCAAGGCCGGCCCCGACCACCAGCTCGGCACTTCGGACGATAGGTGGATGGAGTTCAAGTTCATCTACGGCGAGAATTACGTCCATCACCTCAGGAACCAGCGGCACGTTCACTCGCTCGACGAGGTCGAGGGCGTGGGTCCCGCGACGATCCAGAAGATCGTCGACTACTGCGCGCTCAGCGCGAACTAGGCACTTCACGAAAGAGGGGGGCGGCCGATCCGCTCCCCTCTTTTCTTTCTCGCCTCGCCCGAGTACATTCCCCCCGATGCGCGCGACCGCTACCGCCGGAGCTTCCACGGCCAACCTCGGCCACGGCTTCGACGTTCTGGCCGTGGCGCTGGGGTCGCCCGATCTTCCGCGGGATCGCGTGACGGTCGAGCGCGCCTCGAAGTGGGAACTCCTCGTCGAGGGGCCCGCAGGCCGGGGGCTTCCCAGGAACAACTGTGCCCTCCTCGCGGCGCGCGCCCTTTCGCCCCGACCGCTCCGGCTTCGCCTCTACAAGGCCTTGCCTCCGGGAAGCGGTCTGGGTTCCAGCGCAGCCAGTTCCGCCGCCGCCGCCTGCGCCGTAGCCCGCCTGCTCGACATCCGCGATCCCGAGCGCATCGTCGCTGCGGCCGCGGAAGGAGAGCGTGCCTCGGCCGGAGTCCCCCACGCGGACAACGCGAGTGCCGCAGTGCTCGGGGGACTCACCTGCGTCGCCGATCCGGTGTTCTCGTGGCCCGTTCCCCGGCACGTCGCCTTCGCGCTCGCGATCCCTCATCTCGAACTTACGACGAAGGCGATGCGTCGCGTCGTTCCCCGAACTTGGGCGCGAACCGACCATACACGCGAGGTCGCGCGCGCGGTGGCGACGGCGCTTCTCGTTACCCGGGGAGAAATCGACCGCCTTGGCGAGGCGATCCGAAACTCGGTCGTCGAGCGGCGCCGCTCGCGGCTGATCCCGCGGTACGGAAGAGTGGTGGCCGCGGCCGAGGGGGCGGGCGCGCCGGCGGTGACGATCAGCGGCTCGGGTCCGACGATGGTCGCGATCCTCGATTCCCGCAAGACGGATCCGGAACGCGTCGCGCGCGCGATGGCGGCCGCGTTCGGTCACGAGGCGAGAGCCGTCGTCGCGCATGCGGGAAAGGGGGCGAGGTGAAGCTGGCGTGTCTTGGGTGCGGTCGCGAGCGCCGTTCGGACGGCGTGACCCTCACCTGCCCGTCCTGCGGCGGACTCCTGGAAGTGCGCCCTTCCCTCCCGGACCGTCCGCGATTCGAGGGGTCGGGAGTATGGCGGTACGCGCGCCTCCTCCCGGTCCGAAGGAACCCGGTGTCGCTGGGAGAAGGCGCAACAGGACTTCACGAGTGTCTCCGCACGAAAGGGCTCTACGTCAAGCATGAAGGGGAGAATCCGACGGGATCGTTCAAGGACCGCGGGATGACGGTCGGCGTCACCCTGGCGCGCGAACTCGGTCGGAAGGTCGTGGTGTGCGCCTCGACGGGAAATACGGCGGCCTCGCTTTCCGCCTACGCGGCGCGGGCGGGAATGCGGGCGGTCGTTCTCCTGCCCGCGGGCAAGGTGGCCGCGGGCAAGGTGGCCCAGGCCGTCGCCCACGGTGCGGAGCTCGTCCAAATCGAGGGCAACTTCGATCGGGCCATGGCGTTGGTTCGAAGTCTCGAGCGCGACGGTCGCATCTACATCCTGAACTCGCTCAATCCGTATCGCCTCGAGGGACAGAAGACGCTCGCTTTCGAAGTCTGTGAGGCGCTGGGCCGACCGCCGGATGTCGTGGTCCTCCCCGTCGGTAACGGCGGAAACGTGAGCGCGATCTGGAAGGGATTCAAGGAGTGGAAGGCGATGGGGTTCGCGAATCGACTTCCGCGAATGATCGGCGTCCAAGCCGCCGGGGCCGCGCCCGTAGCGCGCGCCTTCCGCGACGGCGCCTGGCTCCCCGAACCGAATCCTCAGACGATCGCGACCGCGATTCGCATCGGCGATCCGGTGAACGCCCCGAAAGCGCTTGCGGCCTTTCGCGACTCTCGGGGGGACGTCGCGACCGTGAGCGACGAGGAAATCCTCGAGTCCCAGCGGTGGCTGGCGAAGAGCGAGGGGCTTTTCGTCGAACCCGCTTCGGCGGCGCCCATCGCCTATCTCCGACGGCACCCCCATCGAGGAACGGTCGTCGCCGTCGCCACCGGTCATGGACTCAAGGATCCGGAAGCCATCACCGGGCGGATGCCCAAGGCCAAGGCGATCGCGCCCACCGTCGCGGCGCTGCGGAGGGTGTTGTGAGGATCGTCCTCGTCGGCCTGGGAACGGTGGGACGGGCGGTGGCCGAGCGTCTCCGGGAGCTGCGCGTTCCCGGCTTTGCTCCGCGTCTTGTCGCCGCGGCCGATTCGCAGGGAGCATGGATCGATCGCTCCGGGCTCGATTTCGCCGCGCTTCGAAAGGACGCCCCGCGCCACGCGGGCGTCCTGGAGGCGATCGAGGAGGCGGAGGCGGACGTCGTGATCGAAGCCGCTCCCACGGTGCTCTCGGCCCCGGGTGCGGCGATCGAGCGACTTCGGGCGGCGTTTCGCTCCGGGAAGCATGTCGTGTGCGTCAATAAGGCGCCGCTGGCGACCGCGATGCCGGCGCTGGTGGAACTCGCGCGGTACAACCGGGTCCAGTTTCGTTTCAGCGGCACGGTCGGGGGGGGCACGCCCGTTCTCGACTGGGCCGCGCGTTGCGCCGAAGGGGACCGAATCCTCGGCCTCCGCGCGATCCTGAACGGCACGACGAATTACATCCTCTCGCGGATGGAGGAAGGCGCGACCTTCGACGCCGCGCTTGCCGAAGCGCAGGAGAAGGGCTATGCCGAGAGGGATCCGTCGATGGACGTGGACGGGATCGACACGGCGGTGAAGCTGGTGATCCTCGCCAACGCGGTGCTCGGCCGGCGCTCGGTCCTCTCCGACGTGGCCGTCCGCGGAATCCGCGGGGCGGGTGGAGGAACGGTCCGACTCGTCGGCGAGATCGGCGAGCGGCTATCGGTAGCGCCGCGGGAAATGGATCCGCGATCCCCATTCGCGGTGCGCGGGACGCTCAACGCGGTCCAACTCACGCTTCAGAATACCGGCGAGGTCACCCTGGTGGGGCGGGGAGCGGGCGGTCGCGAGACGGCGACGGCGGTGGTCCGAGACCTGCTCTCGATTTGGCATCGCCATTGGGAGGAGAGATGAAGGTCCTCAAGTTCGGGGGCACGTCGGTCGCGACGCCCGAGGCGCGTCGAGCAAGCGCGAATCTCGTGCGGACGCAGAAGGAGCCCGTCGTTGCGGTCGTTTCGGCGCACGACGGCGTGACCGAACTTCTGGACGAGGCGGCGCGCGCCGCGGCGGCGGGAAACCGGCGGAGGTTGGCGCGGCATGTCGCAGAGGTGCGGGCTCGGCACGACGGCCCGCTTCTCGACGAACTGGAGAGGGTACTCGCGGGCCTGGCGGCTCTGGGAGAGCTCACGCCCCGCTCGCGCGACCTCGTGCTTTCCTTCGGCGAACGGCTTTCCGCCCCGATGTTCGCGGCGGACCTCGGCTCCTCGGCGGTTGCCCTCGACGGCGGCGCCGCCGGAATCGTGACGGACGAGCAGTGGGGCGAGGCGAGTCCCCTCCGCGAAGTGACGCGGCACGAGCTCCGGCAGCGGGTGGCCCCTCTCCTGGAGCAGGGCAGGATCCCCGTCGTCACCGGGTTCATCGGAGTCACCCAGCATGGAGCCCTGACGACGCTGGGCCGCGGAGGCTCGGACTTCACCGCGACACTGGTCGGGGCGGCCCTCGGCGCCGGCGAGGTGTGGCTCTGCTCGGATGCGGACGGCCTTCGCGCGGCGGATCCCCGCATCGTGGCGGAGGCCGCCCCGCTGCCGGAGATCTCCTTCGCCGAAGCGATGGAGATGGTGCAGTTCGGAGCGAAAGGAATCCATCCTCGGGCCCTTGAGCCGGCCGTGGAGAGCGGGATTCCGGTGCGGATCCTGAACACGTTCCGTCCGGACGTTCCGGGAACGCGGATCGGTCCGGTGGCCGCTTCGGGACCGGGAGCGGTCCGCTCGGTCCATCTCGTGCGCGACGTCTCCCTCCTCACGGTCGCCGGCGCCGCGATGGTCGGACGCCGGGGCACGGCGGCGAGGATTTTCGAGACGGTCGCGTCCGCCGGGGGAAACGTCCGGATGATCTCCCAGAGCGTCTCGGAATCGGGGATCTCGATCGCCGTTTCCCGCCGCGATCTCGAGGCGGTGAGGGCCGCCCTCGAGGGTGCGCTCGTACGGCCGGGACTGGTCCGCCAAATCCAGATCGAAGATGAGGTGGGGATCGTCGCGGTCGTCGGCGAGGCGATGCGCGGCACGCCCGGCATCGCGGCGCGTCTCTTCGGGGCGGTCGCACGAGCGGGGGTGAACGTCGTCGCCATCGCGCAGGGATCGAGCGAGCTCTCGATCTCGTTCATCGTGGAGACCGCGAGAGGCGAAGATGCGGTGCGGGCGGTCTACAGCGAGTTCCTGTAAATCCCCTCTTGTATCGAGGAACGGGATCGAGTAAGGTCCCCGACCGCGTTTAAGGACAAGAACGATGCTGATCGTGCTGGCCGTGTTCGCCCTCTCCCAGGACGCCAAGGTGCGCGAGCTCCTGCAGAAGGGGGATGCTCTGTGGGCCGACCGGGAGAAGGAGGGAAAAGGTCTCGCGGCGGTGGAGACCTACCAGAAGGCGCTGGCGCTCGACGAGTCCTGCGTCGAAGCCTACTGGAAACTCGCGCGCACCTACTTCTCGCTCGGATCGCGCGAGAAGGACGACGAGAAGAAGGCCAAGCTCTATCGCGAAGGAATCGAGTTTTGCAAGATGGGGATCTCGGTCGACGCGAATTCGATCGAGTCGCATTTCTGGCTCGGCGTGATGTACGGCCTCTTCGGAGAGGTCAAAGGAATCATGCAGAGTCTCTATCTTGTGGATCCGATGAAGCAGGAGATGGAGTGGGTCCTCGCCCGAAACGAGAAGTTCGAATACGCCGGGGCGCACCGGGTGCTCGGACGCCTGTACCACAAACTCCCGGGGATCAAGGGCGGGGACAACAAGAAGGCGATCCGCCACTTCGATCGGGCGATCGAACTGTCGCCGGAGATCCCGCGAAGTTACCTGTACCTCGCCGAAGTCCTCGTGGACGAGGGTCGCAAGGAGGAGGCGAAGAAGGCGTTGCGGAAGTGCCTCGAGACGCCGGACCATCCGGTCTGGGGACCCGAGAGCCGGGACGAGAAGGAGAAGTCCCGCGAGCTTCTGAAGAAGTTGGAGGGATAGATGAAGCGGGCGCTTGCGATCGGCGCGGGGGTCCTAGTCTTGGGCCTGGCGGTGGGCGCAATTTGGTTCTGGCGCCAGCGCAGCCGGGTGGATCTCGCCGTCAGTCAACCCTATGTCGAAAAGGACCTCACCACGGACGAGATCCGCTCGAAGCTCGGCTCGGGCGAGTTCAAGCAGGTTCAGGAGGCGACGAAGCAGATCGACAAGCTCGAACCCGAGGAGCGGCTGCGAGTGCTCCTGAAGTTGGCGGAGGATCCGCAGTCGCCGATCCGGCTCCGGGCGGTGAAGAAGCTCCGGGCCTTGGACGATCCCCGAGCGAAGACGAAGCTCGAGAAGATGGCCAGGGAGGATTCCGACGCGGATGTCCGGGAGCTGGCAGGGACCCCGAAATGAGGAGGCTCCTTCTGGCGGTCGCCGCCTTCGCCGGGTGCGCGGACACCTCGGTCGACAAGCCCTACCGGAAACCCGAGCTGGCCGCCGAGGAGGTTCGCCGGAAGCTCGCTTCGGGCGACTTTCGCCAGCGACTCGAGGCATCGAAGCAGATCGACAAGTTGGCGCCGGAGGAGAAGCTGCAGGTTCTCTTGATTCTCTCGAAGGACCCCCAAGCCTCGACGCGGATCCTTGCCGTGAAGAAGCTGCGGGAGCTCTCCGACCCCCGGGCCAAGGAGCGGCTCGCGGAGATGGCGAAGAGCGATTCGGACCCGGACGTTCGGGAATTGGCGGGGCGCTGAACGAAGGACGCGGTAGAGCGCGAGCGCACCTGAGGTTGCCCCGAATTGACGGACACGGAGGAACAGTCGCCGTTCCTGATAAGTTATCGGCGCGGGTTGCGGAATCGAATCTCGGACGGCAGTTCTAAGATCGTCAAGGCGGGCGTATTCGCCTCCGCTCGCCGAGCGCAGCGAGGCGAAGGCGGAGGCGAATATCCCGCCGAAGCGCCCCACAGGGCGCGAAGGCGGATCCCTCGCACCGCTCGGCGAGCTACGGCGGAATGATGGCTTTGGTTTGCGCTTTCCGATCGGAGCCGAGGGGCAACTGATGAGGACGGTCTACGTTAGATCTCGCTCCTAGAGAAGCTGTCCCACATCCTCCCTGGCCAGGTCGGGAGCCCCCTCTCCATCAACTCGCTACGGGAAGACATCGGCGTCGCCCGGGCGATTCGAAAGGAAGCGAAAGCCTATCTCTTCGACTGGGGGGAAATCCCGGATCCGGCGGCCCGGTTCGAAAACCTGGTCGGATTGCACCTGTTCAAGGCGGTCCATTCCTGGCGCGCCACGGGGGATGGCCAGATCGCCCTGCACTACGTGCGCGACAAGCAAAAGCGCGAAGTGGACTTCGTCGTAACCGAGAAGGGACTCCCCGTCATCCTGATCGAGTGCAAGACGGGAGAGGAATCGTTCTCTCCGGCCCTGGACTATTTTCAGCGTGCCTTGAAGACGCCCGTGGCGGTGCAGATTCTGGACAAGCCGGGCATCCTGAAGAAACTTCGGGCGGACGGATTCGTCCGTTGGATCGTTTCGGCAGACCGCTGGCTGGCCATGCTGCCCTAGACCTCCTTCCAAGCTCCCTCCACCGAGATCGTGAACTCTCCCCGTGGTTCCTCGGCCCGCCACCGATCGAGCGCCTTGGAGACGGTCGTGCGCCAAATCTCCTCGTGCATCTTCGTCAGCTCTCGCGCGACGGTAATCCGCCGGTCGCCGAGTTCCGTCAGCATGTCGTGCAAGGTGTCCGCGATTCGGTGCGGCGACTCGTAGAGGAGGATCGTCCGTTCCTCCGCGACGAGCGTGCGGAGGGCCTTTCGGCGCTTACCGGGCTTGCGCGGCAGGAACCCCTCGAAAACGAACCGATCCGCGGGAAAGCCGGAGACGGAGGCGGCCGTCGCGACCGCGGAGGGGCCGGGAATCGCACGAACGGGGATTCCCCTCTCTAGCGCGGCGTTCACCAAATCCGCTCCGGGGTCCGATACTCCTGGAGTCCCTGCCTCCGAGACGAGCGCGATCGACTCGCCGCGCTTGAGCCTCTCGATGATCTCCTCGAGGCGCCGCGGACTGCTGTGGGCGAAGAAGGCGATCAGGGGCTTGCGGATCTCGAAGCGGGTCAGGAGCTTGAGCGTGGTTCGGGTGTCCTCGCAGGCGATCGCGTCGACCTCTCGGAGGGTCCGGAGCGCCCGGGGGGAGAGATCCTCCAGATTGCCCATCGGCGTGCCCATGACGAGGAGGGGCATGGGTTACTTCGCCGCCTGCACCGCAGCGAGGATGTCCTTCGGATCGGCTCGGTGACGTACGGTCGTGGAGGTGAACATCCACCGGACTCGGCCGTGACGGTCGACGACGTAGGTGGCCGGTCGAGCGGCGGAGGTTCCGTTCGGAGCCGCCTTTTCGTGCACCATCCCGAGCTTTCCTACGACCTTGAGGTCGAAGTCCGAGAGGATCGGGAAAGGAAGATCGTTCGCGACGGCCAGCTTGCGATTCTCCTCGACGTAGTCGCTGCTGATCGCGACGAGGGTGGCCCCGGCCCGCTTAAGTTCCGCGGCGTGGCTCCGGAGACCCCGGAGTTCCGTCACGCAGTAGAATCACCACCGGCCCCGGAACAGGACCACGACGACCGGCCCGTCGCGACGGAGTTCCCCGAGCGTCACGGTTCGGCCGTTCTGATCCTGGAGGGCGAAGTCGGGAAAATCCTGGCTTACGTTGACCGCCGGAGGCGAAGCGGGAGTCGAGATGAATCGCACGGCCGAGTACCCCGCGACGGCGAAGGAGGCGAGTACGGCCAAGGAGATCGTAGCGACCGACCGCTTCTTCACGACGGCCCAACCGGCGAGCGATTGACCGATGGCGAGGGGAACATAGGCCCAGTACCCGTTCCGGACCCACGACTCGGTGAGAAGGAGCATGTCCCCGACGGCCGCGGCGGCCACCAAAGCGAATCCCGCCAGCGCCCACGCCCATGGTTTCATGAGGTTCCTACCTACCCGTTTCCGACTCCCGGCGCAATTGATATTCTATACGCCGCGGTGGACGGAATCCTTCTCCTCGACAAGAACGCCGGAATGACGTCGCACGACGTGGTGGACTCCGTCCGTCGTCGCGTGGGACGGCGAGACGTCGGGCACGCGGGAACCTTGGATCCGCTGGCGACGGGTCTGTTGGTCGTCTGCCTCGGTCGCGCGCTTCGCATCCTGGAGTTTCTCGAATCCCACGACAAGGAGTACGAGACGACGATTCGTCTCGGTCGCCGGACCGAGACGGACGACGCCGAGGGGAAGATCCTCGAGGAGCGGGAAGCGAACTCGAGCCGACAGGAACTCGAGGGCGCGATGGCACGATTCGTAGGGACGATTTCCCAGAAGCCTCCACGGTATTCCGCGGTCAAGATCGCGGGGCGGAGGCTCTACGAGTACGCGCGCGAAGGGCGCGAGGTCGAGATTCCGGAGCGCACGGTGCGCATCGACGAATTCGCGCTCCTCGACTGGACGCCGCCTCTCTTGTGCGCCCGGCTCCGGTGTTCCAAGGGCACGTACGTGCGATCCTTGGCTCGGGATATGGGAGGGTGCGTCGAAGCGCTCCGGCGAACGGCCAGCGGGCCCTTTCGCGTCGAGGACTCCGTGAAGCTGGACGGTCCCTACGAGGCGCTCCCCCCGGACGTCGGTCTCCTGCACTTGCCCGAGGTGCGCCTCTCCGCGGGGGACGCGGCGCGGTTTGAGCACGGGGCCACCGTCGACATTGCCGTTCCAGGGGATCTGGTGCGTGTCTACGGGGGACCGGTCTTCCTCGGAGTGGGGGCGCGGGTTTCCGGAGGAATGCGCCCGCGGAAAGTTCTCGCGCCGCGGTAGGGGCGGGGATATCTTCGCTCGTTCGAATCGGAGGACCCATGAGCATCCTTCTCCTCGCCCTCGTTCAGCAGGATCCGCTTCCAGAAGCCGTCCAGTGGCTCCAGAGCATCGGGGTGACGTACGTCAAGACACCGGACGACGCGAAACGACTCACCTTTCTCTCCCTCGGCAGCAACAAGAAAGTCACCGACGAAGGGCTGGTCCATCTCCAACATCTCCCGGCACTCGCCACGCTCGATCTCTCCTCGGCGCCGATCACGGTGAAGGGACTGGAGCATCTCAAGGAGTGCAAGAAACTGGCCGAGCTTTGGCTCAACATGACGCGACTCGGCGATGGGTTCGTCAAGCCGATCCTCGCCTGCCCGGGAATCGTCCGGCTGGAGGCGAGCGGTACGGATCTGACCGACGCGGGCCTGGCCGAACTCGCCTCCCTGGGACGACTCACGCGGCTGAGCGTCGGCGGAAACAAGAAGATCACGGACGGGGGGATGGGAGAGGTGAAGAAACTCGCCAAACTCAAGAGCCTCGTCCTCAACGGGACCTCCGTCACGGATGCCGGACTCGGGGAGTTGAAAGAGCTCTCGGAGCTGGAGGATCTCGATCTCTCCTGGTGCGCCGTAGATCAGGGAATGCGGAAGCTGGCCGGCCTCAAGCTGAAGCGGCTCGCTCTCTTCTACGCCAAGATCACCGACGACGGGGCGAAGCACCTGGCCGCCTTCCCGTCGCTTCAGCATCTCTACCTTTGGTACACGAAGGTCACGGACACCGGGCTGGAAGCGCTCCGGGGTCTCTCGGAACTTCGGACCCTCTATCTCGACGGCACGAAGATCACCGACAAGGGGCTCGCGGTCTTGGCGGGATTGCCGAAGCTCGACTACCTTTGGCTCAACGGGACGGAGATCGGGGATGCGGGGATGGAACACCTGGCCAAGCTGAAGTCGGTCCGCACTCTCTATCTCAACCAAACCAAAGTTACGGATGAGGGGATGGGGATCCTGGCCAAGATCGAAACCCTGACGACGCTCTCCCTCAATCACACGGCGTTGACCGATGCCGGCTTGGAGAAACTCGCGGGGGCGAAGAATCTCTCCTACGTGTCCGCGTACAAGACGAAGATCACCGACGAGGGAGTCCAGAAACTGAAGGAAGCGCGCCCGAAGTGCGCCGTGTACAAGTGACGAGTCGGCTGTACTCCTTCCGCGAACACCTTCGGAAACGATTTCCGTTTCGCGTGAGGAAGATCGGCCTCGATGCCGGCTTCACGTGTCCGAATCGCGACGGCGCCAAAGCGACGGGCGGTTGCGTCTACTGCGACAACCGATCCTTCAGCGTGAATGCGGACTCGACCGATTCGGTCGAGCAGCAAATCCGTCAAGGGATCGAAGCGGGGCGGCGCAAGGGGATCGAACACTTCCTTGCCTACTTCCAAGCGTACTCGAACACCTACGCCCCCGTCGTCCGCCTCCGAGAAATCTACGCGGTCGCGCTCCGATTTCCCGAAGTGGTCGGAGTCTCGGTCGGAACGCGGCCGGACTGCCTCTCGAATGCCGTCCTCGATTTGCTGAGCGACCTCGGGAAGAAGACGGCCGTCTGGCTCGAAATCGGCCTCGAGAGCGGTCAGGACCGCAGTCTGGTCTGGATGAATCGGGCCCACACCGTCGCGGACTTCGAGGCGGCGATCCGTCGGTGCGACGGACGCCCGTTCGAGCGAGTGGTCCATCTCATCTATGGAATCCCCGGCGAGAGTCACGAGGAGATGATGGCGACGACTCGCTTCGTCGCCTCTCTCCCGATCGATTCGGTCAAGGTTCATCATCTCTACGTGGCGAAGGACACTCCGCTCGAGTCCCTCTACGCCCGCGGCGAGGTGCGGCTCTTTACGTTCGAGGAGTGGGTGCCTCTGGCGTCGGACATCGTAGAGCGTCTTCCCGCGACGATGTCCATCCAGCGATTGTGCGGCGAGCTCTCGAATCGATGGTTGGTCGCGCCGCGATGGGAGAAGAGCACGCCCGAGGTGCTCCGCGCGGTGGAGTCGGAACTCGCGAGGAGGGGAACGAGACAGGGATCGCTAGTTCCCCTCCGCGCCTCGGCCCCCGTCCTGGAAGATCGGCAGGTATCGCAAGGGAAGCTCCAAGGCCAGGAGCGCGAACGCGGAGAATAGCCCGCCGTACGGATCCTCGCTCCAGGAGCCGTCCGGCGCTTGCCGCTGGAGAAGGTCCTTGCAAAGCCCGGCGTACCACTTTTTCCATGCCTCTCCGCCGTACTGGAAGACCGCGAGCGAAGAGTAAAACGCCGTGTAGAGATACCAGCCGCTCCAGCCGTTGTCGCGCCCGGATGTTTTCCCCAGGAAAGGAGCGTGATCGAGGAGATTCTTGATCCCTTTCTCGTACCGAGGGTCGCCGTGGTGGTCCAGGACGCCGAGCATGTACATCCCGGCGCCGGTGAGCGCCGAGGAGGGATGGCTGTTCCCGCGGGAGTGATAGTTGTACGCGTACCATCCCTCGGGGCTCGTCATCTCGAACACGTATTTCTTCGCCTTCTTGATCGTCTCCGCATCGACCGAGATGCCGGCGTTCCGCGCCGCTCGAAGAGCGGTGATCTGCATGATGGCCACCGCTCCCGAGCCGTCGTCCGTGGCATTGCCGTCGGGACTGGCATTCCAACCGCCGAAGCGGTTCTGACACCGCTGCAGGAGGTCCACGGCGCGCTTGAGCGCCTCCCGGGTTCGGTCCACGTCGTCCGGGTCGCGTAGGGTTCCGAGGATCTCCGCGAGGAACAGCGTCGCGAACCCGTGTCCGTACATCCCGCTTTGGCCGCCGTCCGTGATGAAGCCGGTGCGGTGGCACGAACGGACGAGGAACTGCAAGCCGCGGCGGAGGTTTTCGGCGTAGCGCCCCTCACCGGTGGTGCTGCCCTCCGCCATCCACGCCAGGCACGCCACGCTCGTCGCCGCGGTCGGAACGGTTCCGGGAAGCGAGCCCGTACGGCCCTGCTGTCGGGCCAGCCGATCCAATCCCTTCCGGATGGCGGCGTAGGTCTTCGCCTCCACCTCGGGCGTCGTGATCGGTTTCTCCTGCGCCCACAGGACGAGCGGGATGGCCCACAAGGTAGTCATGATGTCCTAGCGGTGAGTCAGCACTGATTTCAGAGGTTGTCGCATCTCAGCGACATCCGAGGGAATCAGGCGTGTCGAACCGCTAGTATATCGACGCCGTAGAGTCGGTCGAAGTTTCAAAATTTCTACGTCTCGAACTTCTGGATGGTGACACCCTTGTCCGCGAGAAACTTGAGCGCCTTGTCGAGGTTTTTCTCCGATCCGACGAGTTCCACCTCCAACCACGCGCTCTTCTCGGTGATCCGACCGCGCAGGATGTTGGGCTGGACTTCGAGATCGTGAGAGAGTTTGTAGATGAGAGGCTCGCCGATCGTTTTCTCGGGGAACGTCAACTTCAGCCGCGCGACCTTCTGGGCTTCTTTCGCCATGCGGGTTTCCTTTCGAGCCGAGATATCTACTCCCCGGGGGAGAGCACCGTCAAGCATATTCTGGAGCAGGCGGAACGCCTCCCGATTGCCCGGGGAGACGAATGCGGTACCGGCGTCGGCGACGATTCTCCTATCAGCCGCGGATGTCGAAACTCCCTTCGTTCTTCGGCTCCTCCCAGCGGACGTCCACCTCCGTCACCCGCGCCGAAGGCGGGCCCCGCCGGCACCACTCGAGCGCTCGTTCCACCGACTCCTTCGGCCCTTCGAAGACCGCTTCGACGCGCCCGTCCGGGAGGTTGCGGACCCATCCGCCAAGCGCGAGATTCCCGGCTTCGTCCCGGCAGGAGTATCGAAAGCCTACCCCCTGAACCCGCCCCGAGATGCGGACGTGGGCGCGGACCATCAGCGGATCCTGCGATAGAGACCCACCACGACGCCTTGGATTCGGACGGAGTCGACGAGGATCGGAGCCATGGCGGCATTGGCGGGTTGGAGCCGGATGCGTCCTCCTTCGCGGAAGATCTTCTTCAGCGTGACCTCACCGCCGTCCAGAAGCGCCGCGATCGTCTCGCCGTCCCGTGCGGAAGCGCGCCGCTCCAGGATCACCACGTCCCCATCTCGGATTCCTTCTTCGACCATCGAATCGCCGCGGACTTCGAGCGCGAAATACTCCCGCCCTGGACGGAGCGCCTCCGTGAGATCGAAGTCCGCGGGGATCTCGTGGGATTCGATCGGCCGCCCGGCAACGATCCGTCCGATCACCGGAATGCGCCGGGAGGATTCGACGACTTCGATGGATCGGTGCCCGTAGCGCGATCGTCGGATCCGGCGTGCGCGTTCCAACCGACGGAGGTGGCCGAGGGCCGTCACCTTGTGGATGCGGAAATGATCCGCGATTTCCTGGAGGGTCGGCGCGAACCCGCGTTCGGTGCGGTAGCTTTCGAGGAATCGTAGGACCTCGACTTGACGAGGGGTCATGGCCGCCTACTTCTTGTCCTTCCCTTCGTCGTGCCGCAACGGATTCTGCTCGCGGTCCAGTTCGTCTTCGCGGTTTTTCCCGAATTCCTTCGGCTTGTCGATCTTCCGAGTCGGGAGTTTCTCGAATCCGCGGAGCGGAACGCGCTTGAGACCCGCGAGGGAAGGCTCGAAATCGATGGCGGGGATGTCCCCCGTCGCGATGGAGACGGCCTCGACGTCCATGCTCACGCGCTCCAGGAAAAAGACGTGCCGCACCGTGCCCCGAATCGGCACTCCTCCCAGTTCCGCAAATCGCGACAGGGTCTTGTCCGGAAACGTACTGAGACGGTTGACCGCCTCGAAATACCCCCCGCTCGGAAGAGACGGATCGACGAAAACCTCGGAGAAGAGGTACCGGTCCCCGCCGACGATCAGATTCATGCCTCGGCACTCGCGTCCCGCCACCTTGTCGGACTTCCCGTTGCTCCGCGCCTCGACCGTGGGATCGGCGTCGAACCAACCGTAGGATTGGAGCAGCGCCGTGAGTTCTCCCTCGTCCAGAGCTCCCTTCACGCGCTCTCGTGCGGCTCGGATTTCCTGGAGAACTTCCTGCTGGCGCGTGCGGATCTGATCAAAGGTGAGCTCGGAATAGGTTCCGCCCAAGGTGTCGAATCTCCAGACCGTCTTCCGATCGGTCCGCACCAAGATCCTCTCTCCGAACGTCAAGTCTTCGATCGACAGGTTGCCGTCCTGATACTTCACCCGCTCCCGTCGATGGATCTCGCGGAGCCGGCCGAGGGTGTCGACGGACCAGAGCTTCACCGTGCGTTCGAGGGTGAATCCCGGATCGTAGCTCGAGAGCAGGATCAGCAGAAGTCCCATTACTCGTACCTCAAGGCCGCGACCGGATCCATCCGGGAGGCTCGGATCGCCGGGATCAGCCCCGCGACGATGCTGACGAGAACGGAGAAGACCACGGCGCCCCCGGCCAGCCAGGGCGTCACCTGAAACAGATCCGTCTTCGGGGGGATCTGCATGAAGCGGTGCGCGAGGGCGTCGAGACCGCGTCCCAAGATCCACCCGATCCCGACTCCCACGACCCCTCCCGACATTCCGATCCAAACCGCTTCGACCAGGAAAAGCCTCCGGATATCGCGCCCACGCGCTCCCAAGGCCTTCATTATACCGATCTCGCGGGTGCGCTCAAGAACGGCCATGGCCATCGTGTTCGCGATTCCGAAGAGGGAGATGAGGAGCCCGATCGCGCCGATGCACGCGAAGAAGGCCTGAAGGATCAGGAACGTGGTGTTGATCATCTTCACCATGTCCGCGGCCGCCATCGCGTCATAGCCGAGGTTCTTGAGCTGGTTCTTCACCCGCTCGACGTCCTCGGGGCGCTTCGTCTTGACCTCCACGGCGGGGAAACGGTCCTTCTCGTAGGCGAGGAGCCCGCCGTACCCCGCCTTGAGCAGGTCGCGCAGCTCGAGGGCCTGCTCCAGAGGCAGGAGAATCTGACCCCGCTTGATTCCCAGGCGGTCGGAATCGACGATGCCCGTGATCGTAAAACTCAGGGTTTCCCTGGGCGGGGTCGCTTCCCCGCTCCGGGCGCGTGCCTTGATTTCGAGCGGTTGCTCGAGGGCCACATCCGTCGGCTTGAGGTTGAATCGGATTTCCAGGAGCGTACTCGGGATGAGGCACCCGCGTTCCCCCGGCCGGGGGATCCGCCCTGCTAGGAGGGCCGATTCGAGCCGCGCCATCGTGCGGTCGTGCGCTCCCGAAAACGGCACGCCGTCCGCCACCTTCTGCGTCTTCCCCTTGACGGGGGTCCGAAGGGGAAACGTGGCGGAGAGAAGCATGAGAAGGTCCGGATGGGCCACGTCCACTCCGTCCAACGCCTCGATCTTCGCGATTTCTTCCCGCGTGATCGGGACGACCTGTCCCATCGCCCCCCACGCGCCGAATCGGAGATCGTCGTCGTCGCGACCTTCCACGCGGGTGACCGTGATCGTTCGGAGCACGTCCTCCGATTCGAAGGACTTGAGGATCTGGTTCTCGAGGCCCACCCCGAGCGAGACCAACACGACGAGCGCCCCGACGCCGATCGTCACGCCGATGAGCGTCAGAGTCGTGCGCCCCTTCCTTCGCCAGAGGTTGCCCCCCGCGATCCGAAAGAGCTCCTCGGCCTTCACGCGGCCCTCTCTGTTTCGCCGGAAATTCGGCCGTCGGACATCTCGATGGTTCGTCGGGCGTGTTTGGCGGCCAGCCCTCGATCGTGCGTGACGAGAAGAATCGTCTTGCCCTGGCGATGAAGCCCGTCGATGAGAGTCATGATATCCGTGGCCGTCCTCGTGTCGAGATTCCCCGTGGGCTCATCCGCCAGGAGGAGCGGGGGATCGTGCACGAGAGCGCGCGCGATCGCGACGCGCTGCTGCTCTCCCCCCGAGAGTTCCTTCGGGAGGTGGTGGACTCGCTCGGTCAAGCCCACCGTGGCGAGGAGCTCCTGCGAACGGGCGAGCCGACTTCCCCGATCGACCCCGCCCAGGATCAAGGGGAGCTCGACGTTTTGGAGCGCCGTCCGGGTCGGGAGGAGGTTGAAGAATTGGAAGATGAACCCGATGTTGTCCCGACGGTGATGCGCTAGCGCGTCGTCGCTCAGCTCGCTCAACCGCATTCCTTGGAAGGTGATCTCCCCGGAGGTCGGACGATCGAGTCCGCCCAGGAGATGGAGGAGCGTAGACTTTCCGCTTCCCGATCGTCCCACGATGGCGACGAACTCTCCCTCTTCGACCGCGAAGTCGAGCGAATCGACGGCGCTGATGACGTTCTCTCCCATCACGTATCGACGGCTCACGCCCTCGGTCCGAAGGAGTTCCGTCATGACCGGGCTATCGTGACACGGCATCGGGGGGCCGTCAATCGGTAGCGCGCGCGTGCGGCGTCTATTCGGCGAGGTCCAGGACGCACCGGAACCCGAGGATCGGAGATCGGGTCTCCGGCGAGGATTCGGAGGCTCCTTCGAGACCGACGATGATGAACCCGGTTCGCCCGGGACTGGCGGTCCACTCTCGGATTGGGCCTGCGGGGACTTCCGCTCGACGCCTCTCTTCGAGGGTCGGGAGCCGGCGACCGCGCCAGCGCGCGTAGGCGACGGCATCCTCATGCGTGATGCCGGTCACCGGATTCTCCTCGGAGCCCCGCGGCGGGGCGTCCCTCCGCCATCCGTGAGGAGGAGTGCGGAAGGTCACTCGGAGAAATCGCGCATAGTCGCGACAGGAGACCGCTTGGCGCTCGACCAGGAGCGGCGGCTCGCGCCTCTCGACCAGGAGCGTACCCTCGGGAATCTCTCCGGGCGTGTACATTCGGAAGCGCAGGAACATGTCGCGGCCCTCGATCCTGATCGTGCGTCGGCGATTGAGGTGTCCGACCTTCGAGAGCGTCAATTCGTATTCTCCGGGGAACGGGAGCTCGATTTCCGTGGGGGTGTGCCCCAGGATCCGCGAGGCATCCGCCTCGACGAGGGCAACGCGCGCGCCTTGGGGAGAGGAATCGATTCTCAGCCGCGGGCGCGGAAGAGACGGCGAAGCGCGCCGGCGAGCACGGCCGGCGGCCACGATTCCGGAGAGGAGGACCAGGATCCCCAGGACCGCGAGGAACGGACGAAGCCTCGGGCGGGATCGCGGAGACGGAAGAAGCGCCGCGGCCAGTTCGGCTCCGGAGGCGAACCTCTCCGAAGGTCTCTTCCGAAGACACCGAAGGATGGGATTCGCCAGGGCGGGAGGGGCGATCGGTTCGACTTCCAAGACTTGGTGGGACAGCTCCAGGAAGCTCGAGGCTTCGAACGGCGCTCTTCCTGCGACCATCTCGTAGAGGACCGTCCCCAACGAATACAGGTCGCTCCGAGCGTCGGCCCCTCGGGCTCCCTCCCGAAGGACCTCCGGAGCCATGTACGCCGGCGTCCCCACCAGTTCGCCCGTCTCCGTCAGTCGGGAAAGGGCGGGAGAGACGGCGACTCCGAAATCCGTGATCACGGGACCTCGCGGGGTGAGGACGATGTTGGCGGGCTTGAGATCGCGATGAAGGACTCCGCGTCGATGCAGATGATCCAAAGCGCCGGCAAGGGCGGTCCCGATGGTCAAGGCTTCGGGAAGGGGAATTGCTCCTTGCCGGAGGCGCTCTTCCAACGTCGGCCCTTCCAGGAGCTCCATGGTGAAGAACGCGTACTCTTCCTCCCATCCGACGTCGTACACCCGCACGATGTTCGGATGATCGAGGCCGGCTGCCAGGCGCGCTTCGCGGAAGAAGCGTTCGAGGGCACTCCCTGGCCGTCGGTCTATTCGGAGCCTCTTGAGCGCCACGATGCGTCCCGTCTCCAAGTCCGTGGCGCGATGGACGATGCCGTAGGTTCCACGGGCGATCTCCTCTCCGAGCTGATACCGTTCCAATCGTCGGTCCTTCTCGGTAAGCCGCGGGGCGCGGCCGGAACCTCATCCCCGCAGCAGCAGGAGGGCAAGCAGGATCGATCGAACCACTTCGAGGATCCGCGCGACCTTCTCCAGCGTGCTCCAGAACCGTTCGTACATGGTTCTTCCTCCAATCGTCGGGTCCGAGATGTCTCGTCCCCGCCGCGGAGGCAGGACGGGTCCAACGGCCGCGCCGCGGCCCGCCGCCGAACACAGGTTCGGACGGACGAGAAATTCTTTACGGCGCCGGGCCAAAGAGCGACGCCCTTCTGTGTCGCGAGGGGGGCATGGATCGACGCCAATAAAACGAATTTCGCGTCGATCGGATCCCCGCTCCCCGCACAAGCGTTCGTGCGGAAGTGGACGATCCTCTTCGGCGGGGCGCTCTTGGTGACGGCGCCCTCCGGCCGCGGCGAGACCGTGTACTACTTCTTCACCCCCGCCGCTCCCGGACCGAGGAGCGCCCGCTCCGTCGCGGAATACCTGCGAGACACTCCGGGAGTCGTTCTCCGCCCCTGCCTGATGATCGAGTCCTGGAACACGCCGGGGCAGACGGACGCGGAGTTCCTGGATGCGTGCCGGTCGTTGGCCGGGAAGGAGGGGATATCCGTGTACGACCCGGAAGCGCTGGCTCTGGCTCGACGCTTCGGCATTCGGCGCGTGCCGGCGATCGTCCGGGTGCGAGGGGATCGTGTCCATTTCTGCTACGGCGCCGACGTGACAAGAAAGGAGATGGAGTCGTGCTCGAGATGATGATCGCCTGGATGGCCGTACAACAGGAAGAGGAGCGAGGGCGGTTTTTCGTTCGCCGAGAGATCGACTTCTTCGGCCGGAAGCAACCTCCGCGCCGAGCCGATACCTGGGCCGAGCCGATCGTCGGAGCGGACGGGAAGATCCGCCTTCATGTGCCGTCGGCCGAGGTGATCGACCTCCTCGAATCTCCGACCCCCCGGAATGCCGAACGGTATCTCGAACGGCAACGGGAGCGCATGGAGAAAATGCGACGCGCGATGGAGGCGGTCGCCGCCATTCAGGGCAAGAGAAGCGCGGCTTCCCTCTATTACTTCAGTCGCCCCGGGTGTCCCTACTGCCTGGAGCAGGAGCGGGTCTTGGGATCGGTACGACTCGAGGGAGTGTCCGTCCACCGAGTTCCTCCGGACTCCCCGCTTTGGGCCCAATACGGGATTCGAAGGGTGCCTTCCCTTGTCCTGGTGAAGGAGGCGGGGCAGGTCCGGACCTTCGAAGGTTTTACCCCGAAGTCGCTTCTGGAGCAGGAGGTGCGGCGTGGGGATCGCTGAGATCGTCTTCGTCTGGGCCGGGTCCCAGGACCTATTCCGGCGCGAGGGCGGGTCGGATCGGAACCTCCTCGTGCGGGATCCGGATCGCATCGAGCTTCGGCTGCCGGCCTCGTTGGCGCCGGTCCGAAGTCCCTCCGCGGAAGTCTCCGCGACGTTGGATTTCGGAAAAGCGGGATGCGCCGGATTCGATCTCGCCTCGAGCTTCCGCTCCCAATTCGACCGCCAAGTGGCGGAAGAGTTCCTGAACTCTCTCACGGGGGACTTGGCCTCCAACGCGTTGGTTCTGGCCTGTCAGATCTCCCCGACGATCTGCGATACGATCAAGCACTATCGCCTGACGGCGGGGGCGTTGCTGTCGATCCGGCAAGGACAGTGCCAGGCCCTCGAAGATTCGCTCTCGGGCACGCCGCAGAAGATCCGCGCGGGCGCGATTCTATCGTGTCTGGCCGACCGGCAGCGTCGCGGATGGTCCCTCGACCGCGCCCTCGAGGAGTGCCAGCGGTCGGAAGAGGTGCGAGACCTGGAGGGGCGAGAAACTCAGGAGGTCCGGGTACTGGAAGAGGTGGCGCGGTTTCTCAAATTGGACGACGATTTCCGCAAACTCCTCGAGTCCGTCGGGCAGCCGATCCGACTCGGAGGTCGGACGATCTCCGTGAATCTGAATCTGGACGGAATCGATCGAGCATACGCGGATAAGGTCTCCGCTCTGGAGGAAAAATGGGAGGAGGCCCTACGGTCCTGTTTGAAAGGCGATTCGGTGCCTCCGGATCTCCTCCGAGCCCTCTCCCCCCGAGGAGGAGGGGAGGTTCGGAAAGGGGATCTGGCCGCGCTCGCCGCTCTCCCCCCGCACCGCCGACAGTACGTCGTGCGGAATCTGGCCTCCCTGTCGGCCTTCGTCGAACTGTCGCGGAGGCTGGAGGAACTGGATCGCAGGCTTCAGGCCATGGAGTCCGCTCCGATCTCGGAAGGGCTCGCCCCGGTGGTGCGTCGCGAACGGGAGTGGATTTCCTCCGAACTTCGGCGATTGGACGAGACCTTCCGGAGGCAAGCGACCTATCACGAGTCCTTCGCTCGTACTCTGGATGTCCTGGACGGCGATCTGGAACGGCGATTTCGAGAACGGTGGTCCCCGTCGTTCGACGAGCGTCGGTTGCGACAAGTCGAAGACGACACGCGTCGTTGGGGAGGGAAAGAGAGTCGGACCCCGGAGCCTCGGCCCGGAGCGAACTGCGGCGACTGCGGTGGGAAGGCGTATTCTCTCGGCGTGATTCGGGGGAAGTAGGATGCGGCCGAAGTGTTGCATTGATGCAACATTCTGCAATCGCCGTGCGTGCAGATACTTGGAGCGGGCGACCCTGGGAGGGGCTCTCTTCCTTGGACTCCTCTCCGGGAATAGTTGCGGAACGCGACCGAATCGTACGCGTCCGTCCGATGAGGGAGGCTGGGTCTTAGCGGAGGAGCGAGGCCTTCTTTCCTTCGTGTGGTCTTCGCACGGCGTGGGTCGTGTCGCAATCGGCGCTCGGTGCTGGACGGAACGATGTCCCCTCCGAGGGGAGATCGGAGTGGCGGAAGTTCGGATTCTCCATCCCGAATCCGGTCGCCGATATCGATTCGTCGCACGCCCCTCGCTCGAGAGAACCGTGCTCCTCTCGCCCGGGGAAGTCGTCGCAGACTCCAGGGCCCGCTTCCTCTTCGTCGGTCACGTCCCCGGTCAAGCGGGACTGCGTCTGTGGGCGGAGGAAATCACCTCCGAAGGTTCGAAGTGACGACGTCGCGCAGTTGCTTGATCTCCCGCAGCAGAGTCTCGAGTTCGGAAAGCGGGAGCATGTTCGGACCGTCGCTGGGTGCCCGGTCGGGATTCTCGTGGACTTCGATGAAGAGTCCATCGGCTCCGGCGGCGACTCCCGCTCGCGCGAGGGTGGGGATCATCTCCCGCATTCCGCCGCTGGCATGGCCCAGCCCTCCCGGTTGTTGAACGGCATGGCCGGCGTCCATGATGACCGGATACCCGAACGCTTTCATTATCGGAATCGCCTTCATGTCGACGACCAAGTTGTTGTACCCGAAGGTCGTGCCTCGCTCGGTCAGAAGGACTCGAGCGCTTCCGGCTTTCTCCGCGATGTGTTTCATGTCCCAGGGGGCGACGAATTGTCCCTTCTTGATGTTGACGACGCGACCGGTCTTTCCCGCGGCCCGCACGAGATCGGTTTGGCGGCAGAGAAAGGCGGGAATTTGGAGGACGTCGGCGACGCGCGCAGCCTGCCGAGCCTCCTCCGGCGAATGCACGTCGGTGAGGACGGGGACCTTCACCTTTCGGCGAACGTCTCGAAGGATCGCGATTCCCTGCCGCACTCCGGGTCCGCGGTAGCTCTTTCCTGAGGAGCGGTTCGCCTTGTCGTAGGACGTCTTGTAAACGTACGGCATCCCGACCTCTCGGCAGATCTCGGCGATCTCTCGGGCGTGTCGAAGGGCGTGGGCGGCGCTCTCGATCACGCAAGGTCCGCCGATGAAGAGGAGATCGCGGCCGGAGCCCACGGCCATCCCATCGATCGAGACCGTCATGTCCCCTCGATGAGATCGTTGATCTGCTGGAAGGTATGCCCCATCTTGTCGCGCTTGGTCCGAAGGTATTCGCGATTGTGCTCGGTGGGGGGGATTTCGATCGGGACTTGCTCCACGATTTCCAGACCGTACCCGGCGATGGAGTGGATCTTCTTGGGATTGTTCGTGAGGATCCTCATCTTGCGGACGCCCAAATCGAAGAGGATCTGGGCGCCGGTCCCGTACTCGCGCAAGTCCGCCGGCAGACCGAGCCGCGTGTTGGCCTCCACCGTATCGAGCCCCTGCTCCTGAAGCGCATAGGCTTTGATCTTGTTGACGAGTCCGATCCCTCTCCCCTCTTGTCGAATGTAGAGCAGCACGCCCCGCCTCGCGGCCGAGATCGCTCGCAAGGCCGCCTCCAGTTGATCGCCGCACTCGCACCTCTGGGAATGAAAGATGTCTCCCGTCACGCACTCGGAATGGACTCGTACCGGCACCGGCTCGTCGATGACGGAGCCCTCTCCCACGTTGCCGGCGCACAACGCGAGATGAAGGTACTCGTCGACTCGGGATCGGTAGAGATGGAGCCGGAACTCGCCGAACCGGGTCGGGAGCTTCACCGACTCGATCTTTTCGACGAGGTTCTCCTGTTTCCGGCGGAATTCGATCAGAGCCGCGATGGTCGTGATCTTGAGTCCGTGCTTGTCGCAGAATTCGAGGAGGTTCGGGAGGCGCGCCATGGTGCCGTCTTCGTTCATGACTTCGGAGAGCACGGCCGAATGGCGCAGGCCGGCGAGGCGGCAGAGATCGACGGATCCCTCCGTATGTCCGGCGCGGACCAGGACCCCGCCGTCTCGCGCCCGAAGGGGAAAGATATGGCCCGGGCGAACCAAGTCCTCGGGCTTACAGTCGTCGCTTGCGGCCGCGAGAATCGTGGCGGCACGATCCGCGGCGGAGATTCCCGTCGTGATTCCGTGCCGGGCGTCGATGGAAACGGTGAAGGCCGTTCCCCGGGCCGAGGTGTTCATCGCTACCATGGGGGGGAGTCCCAACCGATCGGCGCGATCGTTGGACAGGGTGAGGCAGATGACGCCGCCCGTGTGCAGGCGAATGAAATTGATCGTCTCGGCCGTGACCTTTTCCGCCGCCACGACGAGATCCCCCTCGTTCTCCCGCTCCTCATCGTCGACGAGAACGATCATGCGACCGGCGCGTAGCTCGTCCAGAATCTCGGGGATCGCAGCGAAGGAAGTCACGGGCCCCATCTTAGCTCACCGGGCGTGGAGATGCAATTCGGTGTCCGGGCATCACTGGGAACGACTTCGGATCTCGGAGCGGACCTCCGCGCCGTAGGCCTGCGCGCGGGCCGCTTTTCGCGCGCGGGAGAGAGCCTCGTTCGCCACGGCGGCGGTGGACACGGTGCCCCGAAGCCAGGCGACCCGATCCTGACAGCGCACCTGGATCTCCTTGAATCGGGCGTCGTCGCGCAATTCCCAGAGGATCGCCCGTTCGATTTCCACGTCGACGGCCACGGCGTCCGAGGGGCGTGAGGCGCGCCCACAAGAGAGCGCGACCAGCAGTCCGAGGATCGGGAAAGGCCGCACGGGAGCATTCTTCCCCATCTTGGGCCCGGAGACAATGGCGTTCACGTTTTTGGACTCACAATCGTATCACCTTCTGTTAGAGTAGGGCTTTCCCATTCCGCCGGCAGGAGGACCCATGGACGTCGTCGAGGGTGAGGTCGTCGACAAAGGCGCGTCCGCGAGCGATCTCGCGGCCATTCAGAGCCTCAAGAATACGTACGAAACGATGAAGGCCGAGATGCACAAGGGCATCGTCGGTCAGGAGCGGGTGCTCGACGAACTCTTGACGTGCATCTTCTCGCGAGGCCACGCCCTACTCATCGGCGTGCCGGGGTTGGCCAAGACCCTCATGGTGCGCGCCTTGGCTCAAACGCTCTCCCTGAACTTCAATCGCATCCAATTCACGCCGGACCTCATGCCTTCGGACATCACGGGGACCGAGGTGATCGACGTGGACAGGGCGAGCGGCGATCGGGCGCTCCGGTTCATTCGCGGTCCCGTCTTCTCGAACCTCATTCTGGCCGACGAGATCAACCGAACTCCGCCGAAGACGCAGGCGGCGCTCCTCGAGGCGATGCAGGAGCTTCAAGTCACGGTCGGCGGAAAGCGGCACGTCCTGGATCTGCCGTTTTTCGTCCTCGCAACGCAAAACCCGATCGAGCAGGAAGGGACGTATCCGCTTCCGGAGGCGCAGCTCGACCGGTTTATGTACATGATCCACGTGGACTATCCGAACGAGCAGGAAGAACTCGAGATCATGAAACTCACGACGTCGACCTTCGACGTGAAGCTTCGTCCCGTTCTGGCGGGACCGCAAATCCTTCAGCTTCAGGAAATCGTTCGGCGGGTCCCGATCGCCGACCATGTAATCAAATATGCGATGGCGATTTCCCGCGCGACCCGCGTCTCCAAGGGAGGCGTCCCCGATTTCGTGCGGGAGTGGGTCCAATGGGGAGCCGGCCCGCGCGCCAGCCAGTATCTCATCATCGGCGCCAAGGCGCATGCGGTGCTCCAGGGCCGGTACTACGTGACGACGCAGGACATCCGCGCCGTGGCCCATCCGGTCCTCCGCCACCGAATCATCACGAACTTCAGCGCGGAGGCGGAAGGAATCACCACGGACAAGATCGTCGACCGGTTGCTCGAGGTCATCCCCGCGCGCGAAGCGGAATTCGAGAAGGATCCGGGTTTGCCCAAGGTCGTCCAGCCGTAGGCAGGTCCGATGACCGATCCGATTCAGAAGTACCTGGATCCGAAGGTCCTGAATAAGATCACGCGCCTCGACCTCAAGGCGCGGCACTTGGTCGAGGGGTTCGTGGCCGGGATGCACAAGAGCCCCTACCACGGATTCAGCGTCGAGTTCGCCAAGCATCGCGAGTACAGCGTCGGCGACGACATCAAACACCTCGACTGGAAAGTGTTCGGGCGTACGGACCGTCTGTACATCAAGGAGTACGAACTCGAGACGAATCTGCGTTCGCACATCCTCCTCGATACGTCCGAGTCCATGGACTATCGGAGCGGGGAGCGGTCCAAACTCGAATTGGCGTCCTTCATCGCGGCTTCGATGGCCTACGTGATCATTCGGCAGCAGGATTCCGCGGGACTGGTCTGTTTCGACAAAGAGGTGAAACAGTTCATCCCCAGCTCCTCGAGCATGGGTCAGATGCGGACGATACTCGGCACCTTGAATCAAAACTCCGCCCGAAACACGACCGATCTCGGAAGCGTCTGCCACGCCCTGGCCGAACGGTTCCGGCAGAAGGGGCTCGTCATCGTCGTCAGCGACCTCTTCGACAAACCGGAGCGCATCCTCAAGGCCCTGCAACACTTCCGTCACAAGCGGCACGACGTGATCGTCTTCCACGTCCTGGACGAATACGAGGTGACCTTCCCTTTCCAGAGAATGACTCTCTTCGAGGGGATGGAGGAGTATCTCCGGATCCCTCCGATCGACCCCCGAGCGATCCGCCAAGCCTATCTGGAAGAGGTGGAGAAGTTCTGCACCGAAGTGTCGCGGGGATGCACGAAGATGATGATCGACTACGTGCGGATTTCCACCGACCAGGAGCTCGGGGTCGAGTTGACGAAGTATCTCGCGGGACGCCTGGGCGCGAAGGGGAAGCGGTAGCGGCATGGGATGGATGAACGGAGGATTCCTCTGGTTCGCGGCCGGGGCCTCGATTCCCATCATCATCCATCTGCTCCATCGCCAAAAGTACAAGAAGGTCCGCTGGGCGGCGATGGACTGGCTCCTGGCGGCGATTCGGAAGACGCGCCGGCGCCTTCAGTTCGAAAACCTCATCCTCCTTTTGATTCGCATGGCGGTGATGACGCTCATCGCCTTCGCGCTGGCTCGTCCCTACATCAGCCGGGCGACGGCTTCCATCGGCGGGGAGAGCGACACGCACTACATCTTCGCGATCGACACGTCGTACTCCATGGACTACAAAAGGGGACAGGGAAAACTTTCCTCCCTGGACTTGGCCAAGAAGGCCTCCCAAGATCTCATCGCGACGCTCCAGCCTTCCGAGAAGGACCGATTCACCGTGTTGGCCGCCTCGGAACATCCCGAGACGCCCCTGCAACCGGGCTGGAACGAGCTCGGACAAGTGAAGAAGGCAATCGAGGATTTGCGCGTGCGGCCCTATGGCTCCGACCTCCTCCAAACGATGCTGGAGATCGAACGGCTTCTGGACCGGGACGCCCCCTCGAATCCGAAAAACGCGGACCGGCGGGTATATCTCATTACCGATCTGCAGCGAACCGGATGGGAGTTCGCCGATCGAGGCCCCGCCGACCGCCTCCGCGACGTGCTCAAGCGACTCTCCCAGCGAAGCGACACGTGGTTCCACCTGATCGATGTGGGAACGGCGGACGCTCCCAACCACGCCATCGTCGGGGTCCGCGTCAGCAACAAGATTTTGACGGTGAAGCGCCCTGCGGAGGTGCTGGTGGAGGTGTACAACTTCTCGACGCGCGCCGCCGAAGGGAAGCGGGTCCAGCTTCTCGTCGACGGCCAAGTGTTCGAAACCCGCCCCATCCTGCTCCTTCCGGGAATCGTGACGACGATTCCCTTCCTCTATCCTTTCGGGTCGCGGGATGCGGGGCCCCACGTGTTCGAGGCGCGCTTCGATCCGCAGGACGAAAAGTACGACTATCCGGCGATCGACAACCATCGAACCCTCGCGGTGGAAGTGAAGGAGGCGGTACGGGTGCTCCTCATCGACGGGGAGCCCAAGGACGGCCATTTCGTCAACCGTGAGACCGGAACGATGGAGAGGGTGTTGCGGACAAGCGGGATCTTCCAAACCATTTGGGTCCCGAGCCACAGCATCGACGAGCAGCGGCTGGAGGAATTCGATTTCGTCGCGCTGTGCAACGTTCGGAGTCTCCGCCCGGATATCGTCACGAAGCTCGAGGAGTTCGTCGCCCGCGGCGGAGGGCTTTTCGTGTCGCTCGGGGAGCAGGTCGATACCGGCTGGTACAACGAGAACCTGGCTCGGTGCAACGGAGAGTTGAACGAGGAAACCGGCGGCGGATGGCGCTGCCGCAAGTGCGGCCTGCTCGCCGCGGAGGAAGAGATGGTGACCCTCCGCAAGACCGACTCTTCGACGAACCCAGAAGTCGCGGTTCGCCTCCACGGCAAAGGGAGGGGCCTGCTGCCGATTCGACTGGGGAAGAAGGTCGGCACTCCTCCCGATGCGCATCAGATCGGAGTGGATCGCCGGCCGAGCAAGGTGGATCTGGATCACGAGATCTTCTCCCTCTACAAGTACTCGGCCCAAGCGCAGCCGTACAAGGTCGTGTTCTGGAAGTACTTCGAGCTGGAATACCAGATCGCGCGTCACCGGGCGGACGGGGGGACTCGAGTTCTGATGGAACTGGACGACAGTGCCCGCTCCCAGCTCATGGTCGAAGGACGGTGGAGGGAGGGGAGAGTGGTCCTCCTCGCGACGGCCATCGACGGGGATCCGGACTGGAATCAGGGATTCCCCGGGCTCGCTCCCTACTTCATCATGGTCAAGAACCTTGGAGAGTACTTGTCCGCCCGATCCTCGACCGCGCTGAACTTCCACATCGGGGAGCCTCTCCGGTACTTCGTGCCGTACGACCTGAGGAACAAGTTCCACCTGTACACTCCCGCGCAACCCTCCGTGCAGAAACCGGACGCGATCACCGCCGAGCGCCGCTCCGAACAGGATCGGTTCATGGAAATCCTCTATGCCCCTGATCTTTCTCTCCACGCCACAGCGGGGCGAAGTCCCAAACGGGGATTGAAGACCCCGGGCGGCTACATCCTACGCCGCGTGCCGAGCGAGGGAGGGGATCCCCTACCCCGTTGCGGATCGTGCGGAACCCGGGCGGGGGAGTTCGCGCGCCTCTGCTCCCAATGCGGAAAGGGCGTCGTGCCGGAGATCGTGGCCGCGTTCGGAGTCAACGTGGGACCCAGGGATACCCGCGCCGACAGCCTCCGGTTCTGCGAGGGAAACCTCGAAACCCTGACTCCCGCGCGATTGAGGGAGCGCTATCCCGAGTTCGCCGTCGAATTCCTCGGCGAGAAGAACGAGAAGGGGGAAGGGGTCCGCATCGATCCCCCGAAGTCCGAGCTGTGGAGGCAACTCCTCTTCGCGCTCTTGGGCTTCCTCTTGATCGAGTCCCTCCTGGCTGCGCTCTTCGGAAGGTCGAAACAATGAGCGGAGTGGCCGCGCTTACGTGGCGCGAAATCGGCAATTGGCTCCTCGGGACCGAGGGGATCGCCAAGGACGGCGACGTCCGACTGGAGTGGGACTTTCTCCCGGCGGCCTGGGTTCTCGTGCTGGTTCTCCTCCCCGCCGCGTGCGGCCTGGCGTTCCTCTTCTATCGGACGGAGCGGAAGGACGTCGGCGTCGGAGCCAAGATTTTCCTGGCGGGATTTCGGGCGGTCCTCTTGCTCCTCGTCCTCTTCATGGTCTTCGGTCCCAAGCTGGCGGTGTATACGATCGTCCGCGAATGGTCCTACGTCATCATTCTCGTCGACGACTCCTCCTCCATGGGCAAAGCGGACGCCTACGTCTCGCCCGGGGACCGTCATCGGATCGCGAAGGTGATGGGGGTCGGCGACGACGAGCCGCTGACTCCCGAGCAGGAAAGGCAGCTCCAGGGCGTCACCCGCGCTCAAATCGTCCGGCGGGCGCTCGAGAACGGGAAGATCCATCTTCTCGAGGACCTCGAAGCGAAACTCAACGTGCGGTACTACACCTTTTCGAGCCGGCCCGTCTCCTTCGAGGAGCGACGGGGGGAATTCCTGAAGGCGTACGAGAATCCGACGGGGACCGAGACGGCGATCGGGGAGGCCATCCGCCAAGCGGTTCAGAAGGAGCACTCCGTCGTCGGCGTCGTCGTGGTTTCCGACTTCAAGAACAACGCCGGCGTGGATCCGGAGGAAGTCGCGCGACAATGCCGGCAGCAGTACATCCCCGTCTACACCGTGTTGGCGGGGATTCCGCAGACCCCGCGCAATCTCGCGCTTCTGGAGCCGGAAGGAACCGCCGCGGTACTCGCCGGAGGCGACTACAAGTTGGACTTCAAGGTCCGGGCGACCGGCTACGAGAAGGAGGATCTTCAGGTCGAGGTCTGGCTCTACCCTCGCGACAAGGAGAATCGGGAAATCCCCGGGGATCCGGAGGCGATCGAGAAACTCCTGCCGGGCGCGATAAAGCTCCTCGACCATCCCGTCAAGCTCTTGGGCACGGAGGAGAAGCAGGGCGAGACGGTCGTCTTCAAGCACCAGACTCCCGGGGAATACTTCGTCATCCTCAAGATCGAGCCCCGCCCGGAAGAGAGCACGAGGAACGACAACTACCTCGTCCATCCGCTCCGAATCGCGGACGACCACATCAAGGTGCTGTACGTCGAGCATCCTCCCCGGTACGAGTATCGGTTTCTCAAGAACGCGCTCATCCGGGACGACAAGATTCTCTGCCACGTCTTCCTGACGAGCGCCGATACCGACTTTCCCCAGGAGCATACGCGCAACGCGAAGGACCCCTGGTTCAAGGAGCCGCTCAAGGAATTCCCCAAGACGCGCGAGCTGCTGTTTCAGTACGACGTTCTCATCTTGGGGGACGTCGATCCCGCGAGGCTCGGCGGAGAAGAAGTCTGGGAGAACATCGAGGCGTTCGTGACGGAATTCGGCGGAGGGCTGATCCTCATCTCGGGACAGAACAATCCGCGCCTGTTCCTCGACAAGCCCGCCCTACGCGGGTTGGTCCCGGTGGAACTCGAGCCGCCGAAGTCGGAGAGCGAGCCCGTCTACGACAAGAGCTACGGATACGTTCTGACCGCCCAAGCCCGGGGGAAGGACGATCGCAGTCCCCACCCCATCATCTACTACCGGCAATTCGCCCAAGCCGGGGCTCCGGAAAAAAACGTGGAACACTGGGAAGATCGCGACGGTCGCGGGGACGGACAGATGGGAGTCTACTGGTTCGTCCGGACCAAGCGGCTCGAGCTCAACGCCTCGGCCCTGATCGAGGTGGCGGGCGCGCAGACGGGAGAAGGAAAGAGGTATCCGCTGTTCGTGACCCAATATAACGGCCGGGGGCGGGTCTTCTGGGCCGGCACGGACGAGACGTGGCGCTGGAGATACTGCACTGGCGATTATCCGTGGTTCTATCCGTTCTGGCAGCAGGCGATGTACTGGGTCCGGGAGGGGAAGCTCCTGGGAGCGAAGCGATATCGGATCTCGGTCGACAAGGAACGCTACAATCTGGGCGAAAAGATCAAGATCTCGGCCAACGCCTACGACGAAAAGTTTCAGAAACGGACGGACAAGATCCTCAAGATCCAGATCGTTCCCCCGTCCGGACCGGCGGAGTCCGTCGAACTTCGGAAGGATCCCGCCCGGGACGGGTACTACGAAGGCGAGTATCTCCCCCGCGATCCCGGGGCGTACAAGGCCTGGGCGGGGGACGAGGGAGACAAGTCCGACCGCGCGGAGGCGCGCTTCCTCGTTCATCTCCCCACGAGGGAGGAGGAGGAGCCCTTCCTCCAGCCCGGGGCGGCGAAGCGGATCGCGGATGCCAGCTACGAAGCCCAAAAAGGCCGGTCGCAGTACTTCACCATCGACCGGATCGCGGAGCTCACGGGCGACGTGAAGTCGAGCCCGCGGAACATGCGCACGCCGCAACGACCGCGGTACCTCTGGTCATCTCCGGCCGTGTGGATCCTCTTTACGGTGCTGATCACCCTGGAGTGGGTGCTGAGGAAGATCTGGCGGATGTTGTAGTCATGCAGGTTCGAATCGCGCTTCTCGGCGTCCTCCTCTTCCCCTCGGCTCAGGAGGACGACGGTCAAAAGAACACGGCACTCCTCAAACTCTATCCCAAGCTCGAAGATCTCGTCGAACGGGCGGACGCACTGGCGAAACAGCGGCGGTTTTCCGAAGCGCTGGAGATCTACGCCGAAGCCGAGCGAAACCACGCGAACTTTCTTGTCTCGGTCGATCGGCACCGGCTCATCGGCATCGGCTCGTTCATTCTCGACCGGATCGCGTCGTGGCCCAAAGAGGGCAGGGAGGCCTACCGTCAGCGATACGACCCGATCGCGCTCGAAGATCTGGATCGCGCGAAGAGGAACGGGGACGGAGCGATCTTGGACGAAATCGTCGAGAAGTATCCTTTGAGCTCGGTCGTGGACGACGCCTTGGCGCTCCGGGCCAATCTCGCCTTCGATTCCGGAGACTTCGACGGGGCGGCCCGGGCGCTGGAGCGGATCTTGGGCGGGGAGTCCGACCTGCCCGTCGGTGTTCTGGCGGCGCGGTTGGGACTCGCCTACTCGCGGGCAGGCCGGCGCGCGGAGCTGGAGGCTCTCCTCCGTCGGGCGGAAAGGGAATGGCCTCGGGCTACGATTCGGGTGGACCAGGCGGAGTGTTTCCTGGTCGTGTGGCTGACCGGCGTGCTCGAACGGACGCGACCGGTCGAGGGGGGGGGGAGCCGCGCTCTCGAGATCCCGGGATGGGAGATGATCGGCGGCAGCCCCTCCGGAACTCGCCTGGTCGAAAGCGGGACGTCGTTGGGTTCGACCGCCTGGCGCTTTTCGGTTCCCGTGCCCTCCTTCGAGTCGGACGAGGACGAGCGATGGAGGCGCCATCCGGCCGCCACTCCGAGCGACCAGTATCGCCCCCTGTTCCCCGCGGTCAGCGAAGGGATCGTCTACGTCCATGGCGAGTACTTCGCGACCGCCCTCAACCTCTTCGGCTCGTCCCCCGCGCCGCTCTGGACCTACCGCCTCCCCCAGCCGAACGGCGTCCTGATGTTCGACGATCGAGTTCTCCACGCCACGACGGTCCACGAGGGACGGGTGTTCGTCAACCTCGTTACGGCGCTGGGGGACAGCGAAGATCAGCTCGGCTACGTTCGAGTCAAGTATCCCTTCCCCAAGCGGGCGCTCTTCGCGCTGGACGCCTACACGGGCCGCCTTCTCTGGCAAATCGGCGGGAAGCATCGGACGGACACCCTGGAAGAAAACGCGACGTTCGCCACGCCTCCCACGCCGGAGGGGAATCGCCTCTATGTCGGAGCGGTGAAGCAACGTCTCTCCACCGATCCCTTCGAGCACTACGTCCTCTGTCTGGACGCCGCGACGGGCCGGATTCTGTGGTCGACTTTCGTCGCCTCAGGATTTACGGAGATCAATCTCTTCGGGAACAGCACGCGCGAGTCGTTCGGAACTCCGGTGGTCGTTGCGGGCGATCGACTCTACTACGGCACGAATCACGGCGCGTTCGCGGCGCTGGACAAGCGAACGGGTCGGCTGCAGTGGGTGGCCCGCTACGCGCAATTGCCCATCCTTCCCACTCGGAGCATCCATGTCCAGAAGAACGCCCTCCAGTGGGTCAACTCTCCCCCGGTGGTGTCCGGAAATGTCGCGGTCTACACCCCGACCGACTCCCGCTATCTCTACGGCTTCGAGGCCTCCACCGGACGACGATTGTGGCGGGTGGAGAGGGAACCGGAGATGCGCCTTCTCTACGGCGCGAGGGAGGATCTCCTCGTGGTCGGGGGGGAGGAGCTGTTCTTCTTCGATCTCGGAACCGGCCGATGCCTGGGCACGTTTCGTCCGAGAAGCCCCGGGGCCGGCCGAGGCGTGCTGACCCCCGACAGCGTTTTCATGCCGACGCGGGACGGCGTGGCGACGGTGCGGATAGACACGCGGGCGGAGGTCGATTTTCGAAGGTGGTCCACGGGTCGGGTGGGCGGGAACATCCTGGTCGTCGACGGGGCGTTCGTTCGGTCGGCGGCCGACGTCGTGGAAACGTACATCGATCGCCGTGGGGCCGACAAGAGCCTCGAAGAGCTTCTCCAGCGGGCACCCGAGGACCCGCTTCTCCTCTATCGCGCCGGCGTTCGACTCGCCCAATCCGGGCGGACCTCGGATGCGCTGCGGTTCCTGGAAAAGGCGTTCGCGCGGGTCGCGGGATCGTCGCGTCACGACGAAGAGAGGTTGGCCCGCGCCTGTCGGCTTCGCCTGTTTCATCTCCGGTTCGAACTCGGCAGAGAGGCGCTGCGCGGACGAGCGACGGCCGAGGCGAGGGACCATCTGACGCGGGCGGTGGCCTTGGCCCCGGATACTCCCACCCGGCTCGAGTCGGTCTTTCTGTTGGCGGAGACGTACGAGGCCATCCAGGCGCCGGAGCGGGCGATCCGGGAACTGTATGCCCAGCTCGATCAGGGGGAAGAGGTGGTCGCGGGGGCTCGGGTGGCGACGCTCGTCCGAGCGCGGGTGGACGAGATCGTGCGCCGGTGGGGGCGGGAGGCCTTCGCGGGTCTGGAACGGGAGGCGCGCGAGGAGCTCGAGCGGGCTCGGCGGGCGGGAACCCCGGAGTCGTTCCTGTCCGTCCCCCGCCGATATCCGAACAGCCTGACCGCGGAAACGGCGCTCCTGGAGGCGGCGGCCGTCTTCGAACGGCTGGGGCGGGGCGAAGACGAGGCGGGCACCCTTCGCGAGTTCCTCCGGGAGTACGCGCGATCGATGCAAGCGCCGGAAGCGTATGCGAGACTCGTACTGGCGCTGGAGCGGCGCGGGCAGTTCGCCACGGCGGCCCCTCTTCTGCGTCGGATGATTCGAAACTTCCCCGAGGCGCAGGTTCGCGACGGCGAACGACTCTGTTCGGCCAAGGAATTCGCAGAGCGGAGATTGGCCTCCGAACCCTATCGACGCGGAGAAACCGCCGTTCAGGGTACGCCTCTGCAACCGCCGCTGAAGCAGGTATTGGCTTACGTCAGCCGCGCTCATCCCGACGTTTCCCCGGTCCGGATCCTCGGGGCCTGGCCCGCATCCGCGGTCGATCGACTCTTCGTGACCGTAGGACCATCTCTGGAAGCCCTCTCTTCCCAGGGGAGGGCATGGACGGTCGCCCTCGACTCGCCTCTGCGGTTCGCGCAGTTCCATGAGGATCGTCTGCTCATCGGAACCGACGGAACGATTCGGCGAATCCATCCCGAGTCCGGAGCCGAGGAGTGGGTCTATCGGTCCGCCTCCCCGATGCGCGGATTTTCCCTGGTGGGGGGGCAGGTCTGTTTCCTCGCGTCGGACGCGCGAGGAGGCGGAACCGGGGGAGTGACGGCGGTGGACGCGGAGCGCGGTACCGCGAGTTGGTCCCGCGCGTTCGAAGGCTATTCGAACTCTCCCGTCGTCGACGGGGGAGAACTCGCGGTCTTGCTCACGACCTCCCCTTCCCGAATCCATGGGTTCGAGGTCGAAACGGGCCGAGAAGCGATCTCCGCTCCGCTGGCCTCGGGCGGCCTGGGACAGTTCGTCCTGCGAATCTCGGACCGCCAGCTCCTCGTGGCGGCGACGGACCGGTATGTCGAAGCGTACGAAATCCCGTCCGGAAAATTCCAGTGGAGGTCCGACCTGCGGGCGATGAGCACGCGGGTGATCGAGGCCAATTCCTCCTCCGTTCTTCTAGTGGGAATCCGGGGAAGTTCGACGGTGGCCGCGGTGGTGGATTCCAAGAGCGGAAAGGTGGTCCGACTCGCCGAGGGAATCGAGCTCGAAGACGTGAGGCAGGCGTGCCTCCTGGAAGATCGCGCCCTGATCGTAAGCCGCGGGAGGGACGGGAAGGAGGCCACCATCCGCGAACTCCGCCTTCAAGACCTATCGATCGGCTGGACGTCGCGGTTGGGCGAGGCGGGCACCACGCTTTTTCCTCCCATGAGCGCGGGCGAGCACTTGGTGGTGGCGGCGCTGGATCGGGGCGAAAACGGGAAATTCGCTTTTTCGGCGACCGTACTTGATCGGGCCGGGAAGTCCGTGCAGAATATTCGAAGCGAATTCAAGTATGAGCGACCGCCGAAGCTCCTCGTCGCTGGAGGCGCTCTCCTGGTGGCGGCCGATGCCGGAGTCGAGATTTATCGCTAGGATGGTGCGGTGAAACGATTGATCGGAAGCGGTTTGGGGTTGGCGGTGCTTCTGGGCAGCGCCTTCGCCCGTCCGCCCCAGGATGGACCGGCGCGGGCGCGGGGCGATTTCGACGGGGAGACCCGAAGAGCGGTGGACCGCGGGCTGGCCTGGCTGGCCTCTCGGCAGAATGCGGACCGCAATAGCCCCGATTATGGCTCGTGGAAGAACCGGGTCGGATACAAGCTGTACGACGACTACTACGGGGAAGACGGCGCTTCCGTCGACGTCACCGCCTTGGCGTGCATGGCCTTTGTCTCCGCCGGACACGTGCCGGGGCGCGGAAAACACGGGGTCGTCGTCGAACGCGGGGTGGATTTCCTCCTCCGATCCGTCCGGGAGGAGGACGGGTACGTCACCCGAAACGGCTCGCGGATGTACAGCCACGCCTTCGCCACGCTCTTCCTGGCCGAGATCTACGGCATGACGCGTCGGCCTGAACTCAAGGCGAAGCTCAAGCAGGCCGTGATTCTGATCGTCAACGCCCAGAACAAGGAGGGGGGGTGGAGGTACCAGCCGATTCCCGTCGATGCGGACCTTTCGGTCACGGTTTCGACGCTCCAGGCCCTGCGCGCCGCGCGCAACGTGGGGATCTCCGTTCCGCTCGACACGATCGATCGAGCCCAGAAATACGTGAAAAGGTGCGCCACCCGCTATGGCTTCACCTACCAAAGTTCGAACGACTACCACTTCAACGACACGCGGATCTCGTTCGCGCTGACGGCCTGCGGAATCGTGAGTCTCTATAGCTCCGGGGAGTATCATTCCAAGGAGATTCGCGACTCGCTCAAGGCTCTCCCCTCGCTTCGGAGGAGTCCCAGCTTCGTGCCCGGAAAGCTCCACTACTATTATGGGCACTACTACGCCGCCCAGGCGATGTATCTGGCCGGAGGGGATTACTGGGGTTCGTACTATCCTTCGGTCCGCGGAGAAATCCTCCGGATGCAGCGGGGGGACGGCTCCTGGGAGGACGACGTGGGTCAGGCGTACGCCACCGCGATGGCCTGCATCATCCTGCAGATGCCTTGCGAGCAGCTTCCCATCTTCCAGAAATGACGGCCCTCGTCGTTTTCGTCGCGGCGCTCCTGGTGTTCCTCGTCCTCTTCCTCCTTCGCGCGTTCGCGCCGTCCGTTCGATCGGCCGGGGCGTCGTCGACGTGCCCGACATGCTCCCTGCCGTTTCCGCGGACGCTCTCCCGCTGCCCCGACTGCGGATGGCGACCGGAAGGAGCGGAGATCGTTCTCACGGAGATGGGCCCGGATCCGGAAGCCGCGCTCCGCGTGGTCCGCGAGGTCACGGGGGTGGGGAGCCGCGAGGCTCGAAGGATTCTCCGGCACCTTCCCGGAACCGTGAAATGCGGAGTGGGGCCGGAGGAGGCGAATCGGATGCGCGAGGCGTTCGCCTCCGTCGGCGCGCGGGTGGAGATCCGGTAGGCGTTCTCATCCCCTCGGCGGATTGATACACTCCGGCCATGGCGCCCATTCTGGAGACGCGGGGACTCTCCCGCCGTTTCGGGCGCATCCAGGCCGTACAGGACGTCAACCTCGAAATCCAGGAAGGCGACTTCTACGGCTTTCTCGGACTGAACGGGGCCGGAAAGACTACGACGATCCGGATGATCCTCCAGTTGATCCGACCGGATTCCGGCGAAATCCGCATGTTCGGCCAGAACGTTCGGAAGCACTTCATCGAGATCATGCGGAAGGTCGGAGCGTTGGTGGAGCTTCCCGCCTACTATCCGTACCTCTCGGCGGTCCGGAATCTCGAGATCCTCCGGCTGGCATCGGGAGGAGTGCCTCGGAGTCGAATCGACGAGTGCCTGGAGCTCGTGGGACTCCTCCCGCGCAAACACGATCGAGTCGGAACCTACTCGCAAGGGATGCGCCAGCGACTGGCCATCGCGATGGCCCTCCTGTCGCGGCCGAAACTCGTCATTCTCGACGAACCGACGAACGGCCTCGATCCGCACGGCATCAATCACATTCGAGAGGCGCTGCAGCGGTTGAATCGCGAGGAGGGAGTGACGTTCCTGGTGTCGAGCCACCTTTTGCATGAGGTGGAGATCACGTGCAACCGAGTCGGGATGATTCGAGAGGGACGTCTGGTCGTCCAGGATACCGTTCAGAATCTCCTCTCGCGTTCGTCCGGCCAGGTTCGGGTGGAGTGCGAGCCGAAGGCTTCCGCCGTGAAGATCTTTCAGGGCTTGGGACTCGAGGCGTCGGAATCCACGGACGGGTCGATCCTCCTCGCGGCCGAGCGGAGTCGTTTGCCGGAGATCCATGCCGAGCTCGTACGGGCGGGGATCCGCGTGTGGTCGTTTGCGCCCGAACGGATGACGCTCGAGAATTTTTTCCTCTCGAGGGGCTCGTGAACCTGGGGTGGTTTCGGGAAAGTCCGGTTCTGCATGCGCTGACGACGGTGGCCGGCGCGGTCCTCGTGGCCGGGGCGGCGGCGACGGTTCTCGGGGGGCCGCGCGTTCTGCGCCTGGTGGCCGGCGAGGGAATCAAGCTCGTCTCTCAGCGATTCCTGTACGTATCGATCCTGTTCTTGTGCGCGGGAGTGCTCCTGTCGGCCTGGCTTCAGCCCCTCCTGACGGGACAGAAGGAGACCGAGTGGAGCCGCTTCAACTCGTACCAGCTCTTTGCGTACGGGGCGAAGTTCGGGAATTGGATGGCCTCCTACGTCCTCGTAGTCTTTTCGGGGATGCTCTTCGCGGGAGAGTTCGATCGGGGCACCATCAAGAATTTGCTGACCCGACCGGTGACGAGGACCGACCTCTTCCTCGCCAAGGTCCTGGTGGCGATTCTCTTTGCCTCCTTTCTCTACGTCGTCGTCATCTACGTAAGCTATCACTATGCGGTAAGCCGCGGCGATCTCGGGCCGGTTTGGGATACGCAACAATACGAGATGAAGCGAACGGCGGCGGAGATGGAGTCGGCCATGCGATATGCCATCGCGGTGAGCTTTCTGCCTCTCCTCTGCGCGAGCTTCTTCGGAATCCTCGTCTCCAACCTGACCGAGTCCTCGGGGTATGCCGTCGCCACCGCGGTGATCGCCTTCTTCTTCGCCGACTTGACGACGGGCTTCCTTCACCCCGACACGCGCCTGAAGTTCTTCAACAGCTACTTGACGGAAGGATTCGAGGTCCTGCGGCGCCGTTCGGAAGGGGAGGGATGGCCGGGATTCCCGCCCCGCGTCGCGCCGTGGTTCTCCGAGAGTCTGTATCTCAAGATCCCTCTGCTCTACATGTCGGCGTTTCTCTCGACGGCGTACGGGATCTTCCGCGCGAAAAACATCCAGGCGTAACCCCTCGGGAAGCACGGCGTATATACGCGGGACAGGCATGGCCGCGCTCGAGGATGCTCCTGCTGTGTTGCGCCGACGCCTCGAGACAACGGAGAGTCTCGCGGAAGAGACGCGACACAGCGAGAGTGTCCTCTCCCACATCCGGGTCGGAACGAGCAAGGAGGTCTTCATGCATTTCACACGACTTGCGGGAGCGGGAGTCGCTCTGCTGGCCATGGCCGTCGTCCTGTCCGGATCCGGTGAAGTTCCAAAGAAGCCGACGAACGAGAAACTCGTGAAGATCACCGACAAGGGGTTCGCGCCGGATCGAATCGAGGTGCTCGTCGGCGAAAAGGTCGTCTGGCAGAACACGACGCATGCGGAACACACGGTCACGGGCAAGCCGACCGGGGAACCAGGGCAGGATCTCCTGGACTCGGGACCGATCAAGGCCGGCGCCTCCTGGGAGTACGTCTCCAAGAAGGAGGGAACCTATCCCTATGCCTGCCAAAGAGTGCCTTGGATGACCGGCACGGTCGTGGTCCGTCCCGCCAAGTAGGCCACCACGGCGAATCCCCTCCCTCCTGCGGGAGGGGATTCGCTTTGCCTCTTCCACGCGCCCTCGGATATAATTCCCCCCTCCATGAGGCTCTCCTCGCTCGTCCATCCGAAACTAGTCAAATGCGGGCTCGAGGCCCAGACGAAGGATCGGGCGCTCCAGGAACTGGTGGGAGTGCTGGTGAATCGAGATCCCGCGCTGACGGCGGACGAAATCCTACAATCTTTGGCGGAACGGGAACGGTTAGGACCGTTTTCCATGGGGAAGGGAGCCGCGTTTCCGCATGCCCGCACCGAGAAAGTGAAGGAATTCACGGTCGTCATCGGCACCTCTCCGGCCGGAATCGATTTCAAGGCGCCGGATGGGAATCGCATTCGCATCATCGTGCTCTTCGTCATTCCGAAAAAGCACTCCAACTTGTATCTTCACGCCCTCGCGCAGTTTCTGAGCGTGTTCAGCGTAGAGGCGCAAGCGAACCGAATTCTCTCCGCACCGTCCGGGGAAGATCTGGTGGCCGCGCTCGACGCGATCTCGGGGCGTCGCGAGAGCGCCGTCCTAGGATCTCCTTCCGCGAGCGTCACGCCGTCGACGACTTTGGCCAGGACGATGGAGCTGCTTCTCCAGCACCGGGTGGATGCGCTCCCGGTGGTCGACGGCGAGGGGAACCTCGTCGGAGAAGTGAACGTCGCGGGGATCGTGCAGTTGGGTTTACGCGAGCATCTCCTTCGGCTTTCGAACGAAATGGTCCTCAGAACGTCGGAGCCGTTCGAGGGAGTTCTGCGCGCGCACGGGGAGTCCGCCTTGGAGGCCCTGCCTGGGGTCCTGGCGCACAACTCCTTTCGGACGGTGCAGGAGGAAGAACCGCTCTTCGAAGTGGCGATGCGGCTGACGCGGGGGCAGGCCAGAAGCGCCTACGTCCTTCGGGGCCGCCGCCTGACGGGCGTAGTGACCCTGACCGATCTCCTGAGGCGCGTGGCGGGAAAGGCGTGACGATGGCGGATTCCGCGACCTCCCCGGCGCTCTCCTTCTACCAGCACGGCGCCGATGAGTTCAAGAAGGCGCGGTTCGAGGAGGCCGTCGAACAGTTTCGGAAGGCCGTCGAAGTCGAT
>CAZGKV010000018.1:0-26628 GCA_964526305.1 uncultured Planctomycetales bacterium
AGGACCAATTCATGCCGCCGCCCCCGCCCCCCCCACCTCCGGCCCCTCCCGCCATCCCCACTCCGATCGAGATCTGGCTCGCCCCCTTGCTCGCCGCGCCCGCGGTCCCGGGCGCGCCCGGCCCTTCGTCCATCCCCATCGGCGTGCCCTGATGGACGACGTTCTTCCCCTCGACCTTGACGGATGTGAGCGGGACTTTGATCGCGGAGCACTTCCCTTCGTCGGTCATCGAAACCGGAGACTTCTGACTCGGCGGTTTGCCCGCAGGATGCGGCGGCGTCTCCTTCTTGAACACCCCTTTCTGGTCCAAAAGAATCTTCGCGCCCTTGGTTTTCACCTTCTTCGAGCACTTTCCTTTGTCGACTTCGCTCGATCCAGCTTTCACGGGAATCGGAGTCGGAACCGGCGGGGCCGGAGGCTGGACGAAGAGCTCCACCAGCGGCGGCGCTCCCACCACGGTGGCATCCTTCGAAGTGAGAATGTCCGGCATTTTCCTACCCTAATCGAATGTGCGCGCCGTCGATCTTTACGTCCTTCTCCGCGCGCTGCACGATCCGCTCGCCCTTGACGTGGATCGTGGACTCGGCGACCGTCCGCACCCGGCCGCTCCGCGTCTCGAAGAGCTCCTGTACCCATCGATAGGCATTGCCGAATTTTTCGAGAAGCGTTTTGGCGATGAACTGCATTCGATTCGCCCGAAGCGTCACCTCCGGTGCCGTCGCGCGAATCTCTTCCGACGAAACGAGAGTGATTCGACCGTTGGGCGCTTCCAGGTCCAAGTCTCCCGGCGCGGTCAGTACCGTCTTTCCCGTCCCGCGCAGGACGCCGATCACGAAGTGCCGCTCCCCTTGTCCGATCGCGACGACGACGTCGCCGGCATTGGGACGATAGGGATAGCCGAGGGCCATTCGTGCCGGAACCTCCCCGCCCTCCTCGAGTCGAAGTCGAACGACATGCTCTCCTATTTCGAGAATCGTCGCCGTCGAGAGTTGCGCCGCCGTATCGATCAGCATGTTCTTCTCCTCACTTCTGCGGCGGCGGTGGCCGCCACGTCTCCGCCTCGAGCAGCTCCGGATCGGTCGGCTCGACCTTGCTCCACCTCGCGCCGGCCCACGTGGCTTCGTCGGCCACGACGCCGTGGACTTTGACCCCGGTCAAGTCGGCGCCGGAGAAATCGGAACCGTCGAATCTGCCGTACGAGAGATCGGAATAACACAATCGAGACTTCCGAAAGAGCGTTCGAAGCGCCGCGCATCGGACGAACTCCGCCTTTTCCAAGACGCAGTCCGACAGATTCGCGCCGGCGAGGTCCGCCTCCTGGAACCAAGCAGACGTGAGGCGAGACCCGGCAAGATCGGCGCCCTTCAGCTTCGCCTTGGTGAAAACGGTTCCGACTCCCTGAATTCCGGCCAGCCTCGAGGCGCTAAGGTCGGCTCCGGTGAAATCTGCGCCGGTCAGGGTGGCTCCGGACAAATCCGATTCCGCGATCGCGGAGCCGGTGAGATCGCTGTGCGAGAAATCGCATCCCGCCAAGTTCATCCGGCTCATTCGGACGGCCTCCATCGAGCAATCGACGAAGCGCGTAGCTCCGATGCGGGTCGAGGTGAAGTCGTTTCCGTCCAGGACGCAGGCCGAGAGGGTCGCGCTTCGGAAGTCGGCGCCCGCGAGGGTGCAATTCTCGAAGACGATGTTCTCCAACGTCGTCTTCGGGAACCGCGCCTCCGTGAAGTCCGTGTCCACGCAGATGGCCGCCACGAGCTTGGCGCCTCCGAAGTCGGCCCGAACGGCGCGGGCGCCGGAGAACTCGGCATCGGTGAGGTCGCAACCGGCGAACCGCGACTCTCCCAGGTCGGCACTGGAAAGATTCGCCCCGGCCAGATTCAGACCGGAGAAGTCCATTCCCGAAAACCCCGCGCCTCGCAAGATGGCGCCCCGGAGATCGGCCTCGCGGAGAAGCGACGCATCCAGTTCCGCCTCGCTCAGGTCCGCCCGAAGAAGCACCGCGCCGTTCAGTCGGGCTTTCCGGAGCTTGGCCTTTTCCAGGGCGGCATCGGTAAGATTCGCCCCTTCCAACGACGCCCCCGTCAGATCCGCTTCGACCAGATTCGCGAACGACAAGTCGGCTCCGTCGAGGCGCGCTCCCGGCAACTTTGCTCCTCCCAGCTTCGCGTTCCGCAGGTTGGCCTTGCGGAAGTCCGCCCCCGAGGCGTCCGCTTCCGTGAGGACGGCATCTTCCAGGTCGACGCCGGCCAGATCCAGCGACCCCAGTCTGGCCTGACGCATGCGGAACTCCCGGCACGATTTCGGGAAGCCTCGGACGCCTTCCAGGATGCACTTCCGGAGAGAAACGCGCTCGAGGGTTGCGCCGGTCAGGCTCGCGTTCGTAAGATCGACGTCGGTCCATGCGATGTCGGAGAGGTCGGCCCCCGACAGATCGGCTCCCTTGAGGAGAACCCGTCGCAGGACCGAACCTCGGAGGCCGGCGCCCCGGAGGTCCATCCCGTCCAAGACGATCCCCTCGAGCACGCTTCCCTCGGGAAGCGCGCCGGATTTCGCCCTGCGGAGGAACTCCTCAGGATCGAGGGTTGTAGACTCGGGCTTTGTGGGGAGCATTCCTTTTTTGTTTCGCTTCGCGCACATCGGTCTGTTCGACGACGGCGTCCCAAAGGCTGATCCCAAATGCGTTTGCCCCGAACAGGCTGGCCCCGGTCAAGTCGGCCGAACGAAAGTCCGCCTGCAGGAGGTTTGCTCGGCTGAAATCGGCCCCTCGCGCGCGGGCCTCGGAAAATCGCCCCTCCCGAAGATCCGCGGCCAGGAAAAGCGTCTCTCCGAGCTCCGCCTCCAGGAAATCCGCCCGGCCCAGCTTCGCCTGGGAGAAATTGGCCTGAGAGAGCTTGGCTCCCTGCCAGGTGGATCCCTCCGCGCGGACCTCGCGGAAATCCGCCGCGAGGAAACTGGCGCCATCGGGGGCTCGGAGTCCGGTCAGATTCGCGCCGCGCATCACCATCCGGAAGCCTCGGGCTCCGAAGAAACCGGCCTCCGTAAAGTCCGCCCCCGACGCGTCGGCATATGCCAAGCCGGCCTCGCAGAAATCGGCGGATCGGAAGTTCCCCAGGCTCAGGCTCGCCTCCGCGAGTTCGGCTCCCGCGAAGATCGCATTCTCCGCTCCGACTTCGCGGAGATCGGCACGATAGAGCTGCGTCCGGCTGAAATCCGCTCCGGAGAGATTCGCCTTGGCCAAGACCGCACGCGGGAGAAGGGCGCCCGTCAAGTCCGCGCCCTCGAGATTCGACCCGGACAGATCGGCCCCTCTCAAATACGCGCCCGACAGATTCGCCCCACCCAGATTCGCTCCAACCCAGCGAGAACCGAAAAGCGACGCCGAGGAGAGGACGGCTCCTCGGAAATCCAAGCCGGAAAAGTCGAGCTCCGAGAGGTCCAGCCCCGACAAATCCTCTTCCGCGAAGCTCCGTTTCTCGGCGGCGTGCGCGATCGCTCTCTCCCGCGTCCAGCCCTCCGGCGCGAACGTCCCAATCTCCGCCTCCGTCTGCGCCAGTGCCTCGTCGATTTCGACACGGACGTCGGGCTCGTCCTGTTCCTCTTGAAGCGCGACCAGGCGATCGGCCATCGTCCGCTGATGGTGGGGCGGAGGCGAGGGAGCGGCGGTCTCCGCGGCGAGAAAAATCGTCCCGAGATCCGCCATGTCCCAGTTCGCCGTCTCGACGCGCCCCCGCCACACCAGCGTCGCGCGCTCCTGGTCCATGTCGACGAAGAGCGTATCCAGAGGCAAGGCGACCTCGCGGAATCCCCGAGATCCATCCTCGAAGAGCCGCGGCCGAAGGCCGGGCAACCTGGAGCGGAACTGGGCGTGCGCGGGATGGAGGTTCTCGAACCAGAGCTCTTCGTCGCCGCGAAGATACTCCCGCAACTGCTGATCCTCCGGCGCCGCGTTGAAATGGCTCCAGTCGAAGTCCTTGGCGAACCAGGGCCAGCGGTTTTGGAGCCAGTCCCTTCCATAGCTCCCGACTTTCTTCCACCGCTGCGGCCACGACCTCGGGAACGGCCCGAATCCGGCGGGGTCGCGGCGGTCTTCGGGGGAGCGAAGGAGCTGGTCGATCGCCTCGATATTCGGAAGGGCGGTCCCGGTGAACCCCTTCCCGATCGGGTTCTTGGCATATCCGAGCCCACCGAAGCCGAGATCATAGCGGATCGGCATCTTGGAGAAGGGCTCGGGATCCGTCATCTTCGTTACCAGGAACGAGGACTTCCACACCCGATTCCCGATGACGGCGAGCGACTTCGACCAGCGACCGAGTCCGAGGGTCACCCTGCACACGTCGATGGGCTTCCCCTTGGGGGCGTGACAGTGTCCCGCGAAGAGGACATCGGCGCGCGGCTTGAAGAGGGCGAAGTCCGAGTCGGATCGAAGGCTCTCTTCGGGCCGATCCTCGTGAAACACCTCCGCCTCGAGACCCGGCTGTTCCTCCAGCAACGTCGCCGTCCCGTTCGGTTTGAGGGCAAACGTCCCTTTCACGATGAAGACGGCGGAGAGCTGGGGCGGCTCGAACGAGCCGATCACCCAACCGAATTCCAGTCCCGTTTCGTTCAAGAGGTTCATCGATCATCCGACCACGAGGGTGCTGCCCTTCACGTTGACCTTGGACCCGCTGATGTCCACCTTGCTTCCCTTGAGCGTGGACTTCCCGCCCTTGACCTCGAGCTTTCCCCCGCCCTGGGAGAGTTCGAGCGATCCCTTCGCCTTGGCCGCGAATTTGTCCGCGCTCAGGTTGTAGACCTTCACGTCGTCGGTGAGCTTCTTCACGTTCCGATCGAGCGACAGAATGTCCTCGCTCAGTTTCTTGATCGATACGTCCCGGATGCCGATCTGTTCCTCGACGGCCGCCACGATCGACTCGACGGTTCCCAGCGTCTGGGAGAGATTGGCCGTCGTCAGCGTGACGCTTTTCAGACTGAGAACGGCCTCCGGCGTAGTCACCGTCCACTTCGGACAGTTCTGGATGATCTCCGTCTTCGAATCGATCGTGATGGTCCCCTTGGTGTCCAGGACCGTATTCCCCGTCACCGTCGTCGCGAAATCTTGAACCACGGTATGGAAGGAGTTCGCGTGGACCGTGGATTCGAAATTCCCGATCACCTCCAGGTTGCAGTTGGCAAGCGCTTGAACCCACTTGTCCTGGGTCGTCGTCTCCGATCGCGCCCCATCGCACTTTTCGGTGACGTTTCCCGTGACCGTCACGGTCTGGTCTTTCCCGATCGTCTGCGTCACGTGACCGGTGATCGACCAGGATTCGTCGCCTCCGGTCGCGGAAGTGAAGTTTCTCTTCGTGTTGATTACCGTTGTCCCGTCGGTGCCCAGGAAGATGTTGCCTCCGCCCTCCGGAGTTCCGAGAGCCAGCGTGGTATTCGCCGGAGGGCTGAAGAGCTTGATCTGCGGCGGCGAGTCTTCGAGCGTAATCTGATTTCCGCTCGCGGCATGAATCACGCACTGCGTCGCATTTCCGCCCGCGACGGGAGTGGAGATCGCGCCGTTCGCGATCGCGCCGGCGATGTACGGCCGGTCCGGATCGCCGTTCGTGAACGCCAACATCACCTCGGCGCCGGGCGAAAGCGGAAAGTGCATTCCCCGGCCGGGAGCCATGAAGGGTTCCGACTTTCGGACGAATCGCGAGGCGGTCCCGCCCCCTTTGCCCGAAAGATCCCAAGGCAGTTTCACCTTGTACCGCCCCTGGTCGTCGATCTCCGCGCTCTCGCCTGACCCTCCGCCGTCGACCGTAGCCGTAAGCGTTCCCTGTACGCGGGGACACGGAGTGAGCCGCTCCGGCCGAAAAGAAGGCTCGACATCCCAGGGGATGGACACGAATTCGTTCGCGTATCCGCTTTCCCCCTCCGCATTCAGCGCCGCCTGGGTAGCCCGGTGTCGCACCTCGACCAGGAGGTATTTGCGGTTGAATTCCATGCGGTCGTGGTTGTACAGAGTGAAGATCTCGCCCCCGCACAGCGCCGCGCAATTCGATTCTCCGTGAAAGATCCGGGAGTGACACCGGATCATCTCGTACCGGATCCGGGCATAGACTTCCCCCTCCTTCGGGTCCTTGAAATGCTCTCCGTAGCTGGTGTACTCGCCCACCCCCTTCGCCTCTTTCGGGAATCGCACGACGAGGGGGACTTGAGGCGTGCGCCAGTTGTAGTCCGAGAGCACCACTTTGGCCGGGACGGCCGATTGGCGCGAGAAAAAGGAGGTCACCTCTTCCGTGCGTCGGGTCCCCTCCCGCGCCTTGTACGGCAGCTCGGGTTCGCCCTTGTTCAACCCGAACTCATGATCGGTGAAGACGATCCGCTCGTACTGCTCCAGTTGGGCGAAGTAGTAGGAGATTCCCTCGTGCTCCAGCCATCGGGAAACGAAATCGAGGTCGCTCTCCTGATACTGAACCACGAATTCCCGGGGCGCCAACTTCCGCTTCAGGCTGAACTTGAACTGGTCCGGCGTGAAGCCGTAGTCCGTCACCAGAATCTGCTGGACGATCTGGTCGATGCTCATGTCTTGGAAGATACGACTTCGCTCCGTGAGCGAGAGACGCCAGAACGTCGGGACCAAGACGGCCCGGTATCGCGCCGTCTTTTCTTCCGCCGGAAGCTGCTCGAAAGCGGAGAGCACTCCGAAGATCGGATAGGGCAGATCTTTGCGTTTGATGACCAGGCACGCCGGCTCCGACAACAAGGCATCGAGGTCGATGTTTTTCTCCGACGAAAGCAAATCGATCTCGAATCGGTATGGGGAGGAGATCGCATCCCGCCCCTGAACTCCGCGGACGAAAAACGACTTCTCCTCGAGCCCGCCTCCCTGGAATCGGAGGAAGCGAACACCGGACGTCGCCGCTTCCTCTTCCGCCGGCTCCTCGGCGACGACGGGAGCGACCTCCGGCGGCGCGGGCGGCTTCGCGACTTCCGCTTCCGGAAGCTGCGGAGCCTTCGGGAGCTCGGGAGGCGCGGGCGGCTTCGGGACTTCGAGCTCCGGGAGTTGGGGGACCTTCGGAAGCTCGGGAAGCGCCGGCGGCTTGGGGACTTCGAGCTCCGGGAGCTTAGGGACTTCGGGTACCTTGGGAAGCTCAGGGGGAGCGATCTCCAAGCCTGGGGCGACGGGGTCGAAGGGCGCACTCGGCAATTCGGGCTTCTGGAGCGCGCTCGCATCGGGGATTTCCGGCTTGGCAAGGTCTACCTCGGGAATCTCAGGCTCGAGAAGAGGCGGTTTCAGTTTGGCCGCTTCCCCGGCGAGCTTTTCTTTCGCTTTGTCGGCCGCTTCCTGGGATTCCTGAGACATGGGCGACTCCTCTCCTAGCCGAGCTTCTCTCCGCGCCGGGGGGACGCGTTCCAATCGTATCGACGCCCCGGAGAAACTGTAAAGGGATATCGAAGGTACACCGTCGCTCGATCCCTGCACGCTCTATGGGCAAGGATCGTGCCGAATTGCTGAGCGAGACTTTTCTCTTCGCCGGGTCCAGGATGGAGCCGATCCAACTCGTGGAAGGGTCCGCAGCGGAGCCGAGTTCGCGTCGCCGGCGCCGACTTCCATGGCCCCTCGATTGCTTGTTCACACCGAGCGCGACCGGTACACTGACGGCACGCTTGGAGAACGCGTCGCCATGATGACCCTTCCCGACTACGAAAACGAACTTGCGCAACCCGTCGGAACCGACACCGCCGCCCTCCTGCGCGCGGCCGAAATCGAGACGTTTCTGGGGGCCTACGACATTGCCCTCCAACGACTCGCGGCCTCCCTCGAGAAGGCGCTGGAGGCGAACGATCATCCCCTCATCGCCCGTTGCCACCTGGCCCGGGGAAGGGCGGAGCTTGCGGCCGGAAGGGGCGATCGGGCCGAGACCTATCTTTCCAAAGGGGCCAGTCTCGCCCTTTCGACGGGCGATCCGGCCCTTCAAAGCGAGGCCAGAATCCTCGGGGCGCGGCTGACGGGCGATTCGTTGGAGGACCTCTGCACTCCCGAAGCGCTTCTCGTCTCCGCGCGCGCCGCGATGTCGCAGATCTCCTTGTCCAAGGCGAGGGATCTCTTGGATCGAGTGCAACCCGACCGGCCGGAGATCGCCCTGGAATTCCACCGTATCGCCGCCGAACTCGCGCTCTTTTCGGGGGATGCGGCGGAAAGCCGAAGGCAGGACGAGAAGGCCCGCGCGCTCATCGATGCCATCGCCGCCAAGCTCTCGCCCGCAAAGGTCGCGACGTTCCGCCGCCGTTGGGATCTCCCCGCATTCTTGGATCGGAACCCTCTCCTGGCCGTGCTGGATGTTCTCCCGATCGAGGGCGGCCCCCTTCCCCTGACCCGACATCTGATCAAGCTCGGAGTCGCGTGGTGCGGGGCGCGCTCCGTCGCCTTCGATCTTCCCCCCGCGAAGATCCGCATCGGAGCCCGCGCCGAAGGAAGCGCTCTGGAGGAATCGGACATCGGCCGAATGGAACGCGGCCAGGCTCTGAATTCGATCGGGCGGATCTTCCTGGAGGCTCCCACGGCGGACGAAGGCTTCATCGCCGGATTCGTCGCCGGCGCCGCCCGGCGGCTCGAACTCGCCCTACGGCTGGACCACTCGAACCGGGACTCCCTCACCGGTCTCCTCTCGCACACGGCTTTTCAGAAGAAACTCGAAGAGCGCGTGACGACGACCCTGCGAGGCCATCGTCCCTTGCTCCTTCTCTTGGTCGGACTCGATCGGATGCGCGTCGTCAACGATCGGCTCGGCTTCGACGCTGGAGACAAGATCCTCATCGAAGCCTCCGACCTCTGCCGGAACTTCGCCTCGGGGCGTGGCGGCGTGGCCGGGCGGTATGGCGGCGACCTGTTCGAGATCGTTCTGGAACCCGGCCCCAAGAATGCCGCGGAGGTGGCCGGCGAACTCGTGACCTCCGTGCGCCATCACACGTTTCTCCGAGACGTTTCGATCACGATCAGTGTCGGTACGGCTCAAGCCCCGGACGATGCCCAGACGGCGCGCGATCTTCTGCTTCTGGCCGAGCGCGCATTGGAGCGGGCTCGTCGCGAGGGCGGGGACCGAGCCGGAGGAGTCAAGGCGCAGGAGGATTTCCGGGACGCCAAGACCGAGACCGCGATCCTCACCCGAATCGGCCGGACCGCGCTCGCGATGCTCGACCGGGTTCTTTCGGAATCGCACGATCTCGAGGCGGCGTTGACGACTTCCCTCGAGATGATGGCGCGCGCCACCGGCGCCGAGGTCGGCTCCATCGCGCTCTTCGATGAAAACGGAAGCCCTTCCTTCGGCGCTTCCTATCCCCCCGTCCTGGCGCAGGAACCTCCCCTCAGCCGCGCGGCGTTGGAACGCGTCCGCCGCGAGGGCCGCCCCGTCCGTGTGGCCGAAGCCCAGCAGGACGAGTGGGGCGCCCAGCAGAAAAGCATCCGCGAGTTCGGAATCCGCGACATCCTCGCCGTCCCTCTCCTCCATCAAGGGAAGGCAATCGGCGCCGTCTACCTCGACCGTCGACAGACCGGAGGAGGATTCAAGGACGATCACGCTGCCCTCCTCCAAGAATTCGCGTCCCGCGTCGCGCCGTTTCTCCAGGGATCCGTCGATGCGCGTCGGGGCGGTCTCCAGGCGCTCGACGGGGGATCCTACGACGAGCGCATCGAACGATTGGATCGAATGATCCTCGAGAAGGCGCTCCGAAATCACGAGGGGAGCATCCAAGCGACCGCGGTCGCCCTGGGATTGGAGCCCGAGGCGCTCCGCACGAAGTTGGCGCGTCACGGGCTCGCGTTCGCCGAGTGATGATCGAAGGAAACCTGCTCCTGAGCGTGGCCGTTCAGCGTGGCCTCCTCTCGCCGGAACAAGCGGCTCGTCACCCGGACGCACGCACCCCCGACTCCCTGGTCGCTCTCGGACTCCTCGACCCCATCGAGGCGCGCGTGCTCGCGGAGCTCGTCACGAAGCTCGAGGTCGATCAGGAGGAATTGGAGAAGCGCGTCCGATCCGGCAGCCTCACCCGCCAAGACGCCACCGTCGTCGAGAACCTCCAGCTTCGGGAGTCCAAGACCCGGTACTGCGATCTTGCCGAGGCCATGCAGCTGGCCATGAAGGCGCCGTCCCGGGAGCGACTCGGGCGATACGAGCTCGAGCGCGAGCTGGGACGCGGCGGAATGGGGATCGTTTTCCAAGCGCGAGATCCGGAGCTCCAGCGCACCGTAGCGATCAAGGTGATGAATCGGACCGATCATCCCCACGATCGGGCCCGCTTTCTCCGCGAGGCGCGCGCGATCGCGGCGCTCCGTCATCCCTCGATCGTCCAGATCCACGACGTCGGGGAGCAGAACGGCGAGAGCTTCTTCGTCATGGAATTCGTCGAGGGAACGACTCTCGAGCATGCCCTGACCGAGCGTCGACTCGCGGCGCCGGAGATGGTCGTCGTTCTGCGGCAGGCCGCGGAAGCCGTGGCCTATGCCCATTCGCAAGGGATCCTCCACCGCGATCTCAAACCGACCAACATCATGGTCACGCCGGACAAGCGCGCCGTCGTCATGGATTTCGGACTCGCGAAGATCTACCAGAGCGCGGTCCCGGGGTCGATGGTATCGCTCCCGGGCACCCCGATCGGTACTCCGAGCTACATGTCCCCGGAACAAGCGCGGGGCGAATGGGACCGATTGGACGCGCGAACCGACGTGTACGGACTGGGAGCCTGCCTCTACTACTCCCTGACGCTGCGGCCGCCGTTCGAGGGTCCCTCGATCTCGAGGACCCTCGAGCTGGTTCAATCCGAACGGCCCGTCTCGCCGCGATCGATCAACCCGAACGCGGATCCGGCTTTGGAAACGCTCTGCCTCTGGGCTCTCGAGAAGGACCCGACGTCTCGTCCGGCCTCCGCCGTCGAATTCGCTCGCCGACTCAGCCTCGCCGGCGGGCTCGAGAGAGCGGGACTGTTGCGCCCGGGCGACACCTTCCGCGGTCTGAAAATCCTCGACGTCCTGGGACAGGGAGGGATGGGGATCGTCTACAAGGCGCGCCATCCTTCGCTCGACCGTATCGTCGCGCTCAAGACGATCGCCCCGGAACTGGCCGAGGGGACCCAATTCCAAAACCGTTTCGAACACGAGGCCAAGCTTCTCGCGTCTCTGTCCCATCCGCGAATCGTCGCGGTCCACGACTCCGGTCTCGAGCAGGGGCTTTACTATCTCGTGCTCGAATACGTCGAAGGGGCGTCCCTACGCGATCGACTGCAGGCGGGCCCCCTCCCGCGCCCCGAGGTCTTCCGGATCGCGACGGAGCTCTGCGAAGGTTTGGAGTACGCTCATGGTCGAGGCATCATCCACCGGGACATCAAGCCGGAGAATATTCTCCTCGATGCTCGAGGTGGAGTGAGAATCCTCGACTTCGGCCTGGCGAAGCTCCGCTCCGTGGAGTCGGGGGCGAAGGAGGCGACACAGCCGGGAATCGCCGTGGGCACCCTGCGATACATGGCGCCGGAACAGATCGACCGTCCCGGATCGGAAGACGAGCGGACCGACGTCTTCTCCGCAGGATTGGTCCTGTACGAAATGCTCACGGGTGTTCTTCCGGGAGCGCGGGTGCGACCTCCCACGGAGGATTCCCGTCTCAACGGGATCGTACTGAAGGCGATCGAGCGAGACTCCGGATTGCGGTTTCCATCGGCCACGGCGATGCGCGGGGCGCTGGCTCGGCCTCGGACCCGAACGGGTCCTCGATTCGTTCTGGCGGCCAGTGCGCTCGCGCTCTTGAGCGTGGTCGCCTGGTTGGGGTGGGACAGGAGTGTCCGCCCCGACCCGAAGTGGCCCACGTTCGCTCCTTCGCCGACCCGCCTCACGCCGCCCGACGCGAGCGAATGGATCCGCCGCCTCCCCGAAGCCGCGGCCATCGACCGAACGGTGTGGAGTCGTCTGCTCGAGGATCCCTCTGCGCCCGGAGACGGTTCTCTCACGTTCCTTCTGCTGACGCAGCGCCCCATGAAGGACATCGAATTCTCGCACCGATCGAACGACGACTTGAGAAAAGCGATCGAACATCCCGAACTCGTCTCGATCCTCCAGCCGGGGAATTTCGATGTAACGCTCGCCGAGAACGGCGGCACGTGTCGAATCCAGTCTCCCGTCTTTCGGGGCGCCGTCGAGTTTGCCTTCGAGCACGACGGAAAAGCGTGGTCGATCGTGAGCTTCCGCTGTCCTAAGGGAGGAGATCTCGCCCTTCGAGGGACGGACGGTACGTGGACGGCGAAGAAGCCCTCCGTTTCCGGATGGAGAATACTCGTCCCCACCGCGCTGGAAGGATCGCCGTGGACGCGCGAGGGCTTCTCCCTTCCCCGAAATCCCTACATCGCGGAGACTCCGGCCGACGCGGAGCGACTGGCGGAATTCACCCATTCGCTGCTCTCGACCTTTGGAACCTCTCCTCGGCCCGAGGGAGTCCGAGGCGGTTTCGCCGCTTCGTGGGACCGGTGCGACTTGATCCTTCTCGCGGGGACGAACGGCGACGTCTGGAAGCGGATGGCCCTCGCCCAGAAATCCTTCGTGGATGTCTGGACGCATGCGGACGAGGGAGGAACGGTCTTCGTACTGGGGCGCTCCAGAACGGCCTTCGTCGAACTCGTCCATGCGATTCAGCGACGAGCGGGTCTCGAAATCGCCCCGCCGGACATGAGGTTCGCCGGGTTGCGCTTCGACGCCGAGTCCCTTCCGGCGGGTTGGAACCGGGTCGCAGGCGACGCCGGATTCACCGCGCTTCCGATCCCCTCCTTCGACTCCGACGTGACCAAGGTCAAACAAACGCTCGATTCGCGTCGGGGAATCCCGGGGGTCACTACCGACGACGTTTCCGCCGTCCTCTGCGACGCCTTTGCGCAGAACGGCGCAGACTCCCCTCAAGTCCGCCTGACCGCCTTCGAATTTCGAACTCTCGCCGCGGCCGCCGTCGCCGAGCTTCGCGTTCGTGAGAAGCCTCCCTGGACCATGATGCGGCATGTGCAGATCTTCCGTTGCGCCCGCGTCCTCGCCGTGCTTCTTTCGGAGGAGGCGGACCCGGAGCCGGTCGCTTCGGTCTTGCGGCCCCGGATGGGGATGCCCCCCTCGGTCCTGGAGGCGCTCCTTCCCTCGCCGGAAGAGCTGCCCCAAGGCCTCACGATCGAGCGCCGGGACGAGGATCCGGCCCGCGTGCTCGAATCTCTCGGACTCACGTCGCGGGCGCCGTCCGTTCGCGTCGCGCGCTGCGCGCTCCAACCGCCGGCGGCGGTTTCCATTCTTCGCGCCCCGAATTCCTCGTCCCTGCTTCCGGTCCTGCGAAACCGCGGCACCGTCCTCTCCAAGGAGCCGTGGGTGGTCGTCATCGAATCCGCCGATGGCTCCCGGCGTCGCTCCTTGGAGCACCTCATGGCGGGCAAGCTCGGGTGGACACCCCGGACCGGCCTGTACGCCGCGTCGGACCCCGTCGCGGTCGAGATCCCCAAGATCCAGGCCCTCGCGCTCCACGCCTCCGGCGATCTCGTCGCATACGGGGGCGCCGACAAGATCGTACGGGTGTTCGACCGGAAGGCGGGCCGAGTGGTGCACACCCTCACCGGCCATGCCGGAGATATTCGAGCGCTGGCCTTTCGCCCTGACGGTCGTCAGCTGGCTTCGGGCGGCGGGGATAGGACAATTCGTTTCTGGGATCTGGATTCGAGCAAGGAGATCCTAAGAATCCCTTGCCTCATTCCTCCGATCGAGATGGTGTTTTCGCCGAGCGGGAAGGAACTCGTGTATTGCAACAACGATTTCCGAGCCCGACTCGTCCAACTCGACACGGACCGCGAGCCTCGTCGACTTCCCCCTCAGACGGGTCAGATCGTCACCGTCGCCTACCGACCGGACGGAAAAGTCCTCGCCTTCGGATCCATCGACCAGTCGATCGGGCTCTACGACCCCGGTTCGGGGAATCCGGTCGGCACGATCCACGCCGCCCAGGGGAAGATCGCTCACATCGCGTTCTCGCCCGACGGAAAGCGGATCGCCGCTGCGGGCGACGATCGCACCGCGAGGATTTGGGATGCGGAAACCGGGAAGCTCCTCCACACGTTTCGCGGGCACGCCGAGCGCGTCACTTGGATCGAATTTCGACCGGACGGGAGGCTCGTCGCCACCGCCTCGGCCGACCGCACGATCAAGATCTGGGACGCCGCTACCGGCGGCCAGATCCAATCGCTCTCGGGACACGGCGCCGGCGTCACCTCCTTGCAGTTCTCGGCGGACGGCACGAAGATCGTCTCCGGGGCCGAGGACCAAACCCTGCGCTTCTGGATCCTGGAGATTCCGTGAATCATCCCGACGCAGCGATCGTGGGTGCCGGCATCGTGGGGTGTTCCATCGCCTACGAACTGGCGAAAAAGGGACTCCGCGTCACGGTGGTGGACCGCGGACCGATCGGGCGAGAGGCTTCGTGGGCGGCGGGGGGAATCCTCACGCCCGTCCATCTCGCGGACTATCCGAGCGCCTTGGCCGAGCTTTGCGTGCGCGCCCAAGAGGGGTATGCCGCGTTCGTCGAGGAGATTCGCGGCTCGGAGGATCCCGAATTGCGGCGGACCGGTCTCCTGCTCCTCGTGCGGGACGACCGGGACGCGCAGATCGCACGGACGCTGGAGGAATGGAAGCGGGCTCGAGGACAACCGGTGGAGCTCCGCTCCGACGGTCTTTTTCTTCCCGACGTCCACCAGGTACGCAATCCCCGCCTCACTCGGGCGATCGCCGAAGCCGCCAAGCGCTGTGGCGCGGAGTTTCGAGAGAACACCCCCGTCGCCGGCTTCTTGCGAGTGCCGGGGCGTGTCCACGGAATCCGCACTTCCTCGGGAGATCTTCACGCCGGCACGACAATCCTCGCGGCCGGCGCGTGGTCGGGGGAGGAAGCGGCGAAATTAGGGATCGCTCTTCCCGTAAAGCCGATGAAGGGACAGATGCTCTTGGTGGAAACGGAACCGGAGACCGTGCCCTCGATCTTGCTCCATCGAGAACTTTACCTCGTTCCGCGCGCCGACGGTCGAGTGCTGATCGGGAGCACCCTCGAGGACGTCGGATTCGACAAGCGCGTAACCGCCGGTGCCACCGAGCATCTCCTCGCGCGCGCGATCGAGATGTGTCCCGCGCTCGAGGGCGCGACGCTCCTCGCATCGTGGGCCGGCCTTCGACCGGGGACACCGGATCGACTGCCCTACCTCGGGCGCGCGCCCGGTTGGGAAGGGCTCGTCGTGGCGACAGGCCACTACCGAAACGGAATCCTTCTGGGGCCGATCACAGGCGCGTCGATCCGGGAGGTGGTCGAGGGAAGGACGCCCCCGGAGCTTGCTCCTTTCGCTCTGGATCGAGTTCGCGCATCCCCGTAGCGCCGCGGGGGATTCTCACCCAGTTCAGAAGCGGTGGAATCCGTTGCCGCCCCCCGTCATCCCCCGAGACCTCCATGCGCGCCAGGCTTGTCGGATCTGGAGGCCCGCCCCGTCCATCATTCCTTTCCCCCGAAAATACTGTCCGACGGCCCGCGCGATCCGACGGTCCCGATTCGAGAGGGCCCCTTCGATCAGGATGCTTCGCATTTCGAGGACGAGATCTCGGTCCGCCTGCTGGATCCGATCGCAACCGAGACCAGGGACATATTTCGCATTCCCAGGAATTCGGGCGTATGCCTCGTCGTGCCGCCGACACGCCTCGTTGACTTGGGGCCCCGCCTCCACGGTGAATCTCCCCGGGCCGCAATAGCGCTCGGAGATCTGAGCATCCGCGGACAGCGCGAGAATCCCCACCACCCCGATCACGAGCGCCCCTGGCCCAGTCCGTACCATGACGCCCTCCAGTTCAAGCGACCCTTCTCCGAGCGTCTTGCGATCCGACAATCACCCGGCGGACCCGTTCGGAAAACGCCCGCGGCTCCTCGCCTCGTTTGGGCCAGACCGGCGCGTGGTACACCACCACGATCTTCGCCGGCTGCGGGATCGCCGCCGTCCTGGGCCACGCCCGAAACGCCCCGAAGATCGTGACCGGCACGACCGGGGCTCCCGACTCGATCGCGAGTCGCCCGACGCCCGGCCTCACCTCACCCATTCTCCGATTCGAAGAGCGGCGACCCTCGGGGAAAATCCCGACGGCCTGGCCCCGAGCCAAAGCACGGAGCGCCTTCCGGACGGAGCGTTCGTTGTCGCCCCCTCGTATTACGGGGAAGACTCCCCAACGTCGGACGAGCCAGCCGATTCCCGGCAACTCGAGAATCGAGCGGAGCGCAAAGAACCGGATGCGGCGCTCGATCCCCACGGAGAGAAGAATCGGGTCGAAATAGGACGGGTGGTTCGAGGCCAGGATCACCGGCCCCCATTTCGGAACGTTCTCGATTCCTCGGAACTGAACCCCGTGAAAGAAGCGCAGGAAGGCGTACAAGATTCGACGAAGCCAATGCATGTGCGGACGCGGAGCAAATCCCGCGCCCTCTCGATCCCTCCGACCGCGATCGATCCCGTGCGCAGAAGCCTGCTCATCCTGGCGACATCTTGCCCGGCGCTTGGACTTCGCCCCGGCGTTGCAGTATCATCACCGTCGACATGACTCTCGAAGCCTTTCTCGCGGACCGAAATCTCCTCGCGCTCAAGACGAATTCGGCCGCGCTCGGCAAGGGCTTGTTCCGCCGGGAGGTCACGATTCCCCTTCACACCTCCGGGCTCGTCTTCCATTCCGACGGAAACCTCGCCCTCCTGACCGAGGGCCGAAAGGTCGATGGGGACTTCGAAATCGTCCTCGCCAAGAACGGCACCATCGTATTGGAGCTGATGTTTCCCGACCTCCGCTCTTCCGACTCGTTTCCCGTCTCCGCCACGGTGCGAATCGCCGTGTCGATCGATACCCGGAGAATCGACGTCTTCAAGGACTTCGTAGCTTCGCTTTTCACCTTTCCGGGGACGTTGTCGACGCGCGATGTAAAAACCTTCCTGGCGCCCGAGCTCAAGCGCGTGCTTTCGGAGCTGATCTCCGCCTCCCCGGCCGAACAGCTACATCGGAAAGATCTCTCTCGCGACGTCGACGGCCGTCTGGCCCCCACGCTCGAACGCCTCTTCTTCGGTCAGGGACTCCGGTACGAAAAGCTCGTGGACTCCTCCTTCCTTTCCGTCGACTTCGAGAGCCGACAGAAGGCGGACGCGCAACGGCGGGAGAACGAGCACCGCCTCTCGGAGGAACGCGACGACAAGGAGCGCCAGCTGCGCCGTTTCCTCGGCTTCCTGGAGGATCCGCAGGTAAAGGGCATCCTCGAGACGCTTCCCGACGATCGGATCAAGGGGTTAATTCTGGCGGAACTCCTCCGCGACAAGAACGCTTCGATCACCGCCGAGGAGTTGATCCGAAAGTCGGCGCGACACGGCGAGGAAGTGGTACAGGCGATCCTCGAGTCGTTGCAGAAGCTGATGGGCGCTACGCCGGTACCTTCCCACGCGCAGGTCGTGGCCGAATCGGCCGAGCGCATCTTCGTGGCGGCCGGCTCGACCGTCTACGAAGTGCGACCCGGCGAGCCGGAACCGGCGGAGCACCGGTTTCCCGAAGCGCTCCGCTCCGTGCGATTCTCCGCCACCCTTCTGGGAGGATCCAAACGTGCCGTCTACGTCCTGAGTCCCTCGGGACAGGTGCTCGGATATCCTCTGCCCGGGGCGAAAGATCCGCGCGGCGGAGTGAACGCGATCGCCTCGGGAGGTCCGTATCTTTTCGCGACGCACTCGGAGTACGGTTTGGCGCGGTGGCGCGCGGCCGAGCCTGGCGCCCCCGGCGAACTCCTCTATTCCGATCTGACCTTGCGGAACAAGACCACGCGGGCGGTCCAGATTTCGGGCGACCGGATCTTTTTCGCGACGGGCTCGGAGGTCTACGCCTCCTCCCTCCACGACGGATCGAATCCCGTCCGTTTCGGGAGCGACCCTCCGAGCACGGTGACGTGTCTCGTAGTCTGCGGGTCCGCACTCTTCGCCGGCACAGAGGACGGATCCATCTGGGGATGGGACGCGGCCGAGCCCGACCGCCCGTCGCTCGTCGCGCGAAAAAAGGAGAGGATCGTCACCCTCCGCTTGGCGAAGATCGGAGGGATCCCCCATCTCTTCTACAGCACCCGCGATCTCGCCGTGCGGGCGCGAGCCCTGGGTCTCAACCTCGAGATCGCCTACGAGTCGGGGGGCGCCAGCGTGGATTTCCTCGACGCGGCCAGCGATCTCGTTTGCGCCTCCGACTCCTCCGGCCGCAAACTCCTGGTGTGGAAGTCCACGGCTCCCGCGCGTCCCGACATCGAGGTCGACATCTGGCGGCAGGCGGGGAAGCCGATCCTCGACCTCTGGATGAAGAAAGTTCCGTCGCCGACGAGCTGACGGAGTTTGGACAGCGGGCGTCGGACACGCTACTCTGTAGGCATGGTCAACTCGCGGGTGTACCGGAAGGCGGAGCCGGAACCGGTCGATCGCAAGACGGCGCTCGTCCGCGAAGAAGGCTTCCTCGAACGATTCACCGGCAACATCAACAACACTCCCGCGATCTTCAATCCCCTAGACGGAAAGTTCTACGACGCGAGCGTGCGGAACCGCGTTATGCGGACGCTCGACGACCGGTCTCAGGATGTGAAGGTCCTGATCCGCAAGCATGCGGAACGGGATCTGATGAAGACCTACGAAGAGATGCCGAAGAACCCCGGAGTCGTGTTCGAGATTTGGCACCAGCAGATGTTCGCGAACCGGCAGCTTCGGGTCGTGGCGGCGGCCGCGTCCACCAGCCCGACGGAAGAGATGATCCGCCGGGGGTCGTCCGCCAACCCGGCCCGGCCGGAGGACCTCAAGCGGGTGGTGGATCTCGTCGCATCGCAGGAGGGCGTGTTCTATTATATAGGGGCGTTTTCGACCACGGGATGGACGGAACCGTGTCGTCAACTTCTCGTGGGCGGAAACTACCTCGTCGCTCTGAGCGATGTGGCGCACGGAGCGTGGAGGACGACCTTCGCTCCCGACGCGCGTTGGCGCTCTTCGATGAGACTGTTCGACCTGGCGACCGACGAGGAGAAGATCGAGGCCATCCGGGCCTTCGCCCGGCGGCAGACCTTTGCGCTCTTGATGGACGAGCTGACGGAGGATTACGTCTACGAGGAACTCGGCTATCCGATTCCGGTGATTCGGGAGGCGTTCGAGGTGATCGCCTCGGAGGACCGGTTCGTCCGGCTGGAAACGGCCGAGGTCCCCTATCGATTGATTCGCGTTTACGGGTAGGGACCATGCTCGACAAGATCAAGCGCATGTTCGGCATCAAGGAGGTCCCCGACGTGGTCCTCCCGCTGTACCGCGGAGCCAAGAGCAAGCAGGAGGCGCTCATCCTTCTCAAGGAGGCGCTTCGGCGCGACGAGAGCCGCCGCCGCCGCGCGATGCAGGACCTCGAGGTCTTCCACCAGATGGAGGACGAACTTCTCGAGGAAGGGAAGCAGGAGATGACCGAGAATCGGCGTCTCATGCTCGCCCGGCGGATCAAGGAGATCCGCGGAAAGGCGCAAGCCCTCAACAACCGGATCGACACCATCTACAACAAGCGGATCCAGGTGTTCACCCAGCACATCGAGTCGCTCCAAACCGCCGTCGAAATCGAGGCCGAGCCCGTTCCCGATTCGAAGACGATGGAAGAGATGGCGATTCAGGCGAAGAAGATGGTCGAAGACTTGGACAAGTCCGCCGAGCTCGCCGTAGGCATCTCGACCAACCCGGAAAACGCGCAGATCGACGAAGAGGAGCGCGAGATCATGCGCGAGATGGAGCGTCGCGCCGACGTCGAAATCGAAAAGGAAGAGCCCAAGATCGAGAAGGAAGCGCCGAAGAAGGTTCAGGAAAAACCCAAGGTCGAACCCAAGGCAAGAGAGGCTCCCAAGAAGGTGGAGGAGCCTCCGGAGTCGGAGATCATCTACGAGGAATAAGGGACCATGTCGATCCTAGACCGAGTCTTCCGCCGGAAGAAAAAGCTCACGGACATGCCGATCGAGGAGGTCCGCGTCGAGGAGAAGCGGCTCGAGATCCGCGAAAACCAGCACATCGCCCAGATCGAGAAGTTCGACAAGATGCGCGAGGACATCTTTCATCAGGGAGCCAAGACGAAGTCCCCGTCGCGCCGCCGGGTGTACGCCCGGCGCTTCAACGAGACGTCCCAGCGCATCACGATGGTCGAGCGCGAGCTCTCCCGCGTCGTGAAGGAGCTCATGACCCTCGGCCGGGTACGGTCGATCCTCGAGCGCAAGAAGGGCGGCCCACAGGCCAACATCCTCCAGAACCTCTCCGAAGAAGACATGATGAAGCTCACGATGATGCTCGAGGACGACAAGGTGAGCGGAGAGGTCTACATGCAGAAGCTCGACTCCGTCCTGGGCGTCGTGAACGACCCCGCGTACGAGGTCACCGACATCGGCGAGGCGGGCATGGACGTGCTCAAGACCTGGGAGAAGATGGACGAGGGCGAGCTCGAATTCGACGAAGCCCTCAAGGAAGCCGCCCAGAAGCAAGGCGGACAGAAGGAGAAGGGCGAGGAAGAAAAGCCGGAGGCCGAGTCCGCCACCTAGGGAGGGGAATCCATGGCCTTTTTCGATTTCCTGCGCCGCAAGAGGCGCGAGCTGTCCTACGAGGACGTCCGCCGCGAGGAGATCCGTCTGGGCATCAAGGAGAGCCAGACGATCGCCAAGCTCGAAAAGCTCGAGAAGGAGAGGGAGGACATCTTCTCCAAGGGTTCCAAGATCAAGTCCCCGTCGCGTCGCCGCCAGCTCGCCCGCCTCTACGATATGAAGTCCCAGGGCGCGCGGATGATGGAACGGGAGCTCGCCGTTCTCTCCAAGGAGATCACCACCATCCAGGCGGTGAAGATGGCGCTCGAGCGGCAGAAGAGCAATCGCGAAGGCGTGTCCAAGATTCTCCAGCGGGTCGACGAGGCCGAGCTCATGGGCCTCCTCGAGAACGACAAGGTCTCCCAGGAGATGTATCTCGAGAAGCTCTCCAGCGTCCTCTCGACCGTCTCCGAAGGCCCCCTCGAGGGACTGGAGAATCTCGGGAAGGAAGGCAACGAGGTCATGGACGTGTGGCAGAAGATGGACGAGGGCGAGATCTCCTCGTTCGAGGACGGGCTCAAGCTCGCGGACCGGAAGGTTCGGGAACGCGAGGGCAAGGGCGAGATGGAATCCGAGTGATGGAAATCAACGTACAGGATCCCCTCAAGAAGGCGCTGGCCAAGGCCAAGGCCCACTACGAGGCGAAGGAATTCGACAAGGCGGCCGTCGCGTACGAGCAGGCCGCGAATCTGATGTCGATCTTCGCCGAGCAGGCGCAGGGTCGAGAGGCCGAGGAGCGTCGCAAGAAAAAGGCGATCGAGTACCGCGAGATCGCGCGGCGCCTTCGGTCCGGAGAGCAGGACGCCACGCCCGCGGCGGAGGCGGCGACCGAGAAGCCGTCGGGGGGCGGGGAACGCTCGTCGGCGACGGCGCAACAGTCCGAGCTTCACTCGATCGTCTCCAACCTCATGCATCACTCGTCGATCGCGTGGAACGACATCGGGGGGCTGGAGGAGACCAAGGACGAGATCAAGTTCGCCCTGGGGATGACCTTGGCCCAGAAGCCGCCGGGGGTGAAGATTTCTGCCTGGACGAAGATCCTCTTCTACGGCCCGCCGGGGACCGGCAAGACGCTCCTCGCCGCCGCCACCTCGAATGCGGTGCGCTCCCGGAACGACGTCCCCAGCGTCTTCTACAACGTGAAGGTCTCGAACATCCTCTCGAAGTACTTCGGGGAGAGTTCGAAGATCATCAGCGAACTCTACGGCGTGGCGCGCGACACCTCCCCCGCCGTCGTCTTCCTCGACGAGTTCGAATCCGTCGCGGGAAAGCGCGACTCGAGCGACTCGGGCGCGGAGCGGCGGATCCTCTCGACGCTCCTCTCCGAGCTCGACGGGATGGACCAGAAGGGACGCAACGACGTCTACGTCCTTACCATCGCGGCGACGAACCGTCCGTGGGACCTCGATCCCGCGGTGCTTTCGCGCTTCGAGAAAAAGATCCTCATCCCGCTCCCCGACGAGCGGGCGCGCGATGCGATCCTGCGGATCCATCTCGAGCGGAAAGGATTCCAGGTCCAGGTGCCGTTCGAGGAGCTGGCACGAATGACGGCCGGGTACAGCGGGCGCGAGATCGAGCGATTCGTCAAGGAGGTCGTCTCCTCGATGGTGGAAGGGATGAATCGCGACATGGGAGCGATCGTCGATCGCGGCTTGGACCAAGTCCGGGGCTACAAGATCAAGGTCCGTCCCCTGACCCAGGAGGACTTCGTGGAGGCGGCAAAGCTGATCCATCCTCAGACGCCGCCGGAGGAGATGGAGAAGTACGTGCGGTGGAAGGAATCGGCGGAGGAAGCATAGATGGGTCTATTCAAGTCCCGCGAGGAAAAGCGGATCGAGCGCGATATCGAGGTCCGCAAGGGGATCGGCTCGCTCAAGCGCAACATCCGCGAGCTCCAGAAGCACGAGATCTCCTACATCGACAAGGCCAAGCGCGCCAAGCGCATCGGGGACAAGGAGCAGTACGACTTCTTGAAACGCCAGCTCAAGAAAACCCTCGCTTCGCGCCGGATGAGGGAGCGTCAGCTCCTCTCGATCGAGACCGCGATGCAGATCAAGAACCAGGCGGAGGCCGATGCCGACTTCGCGAAATCCATGGGCTCCGTCGCCAAGGCCATCGCCGACGTCTACGGGAGCGTCGATCTCGCCAAGACGCAGAAGAATTTCGAGAAGGCGATGATGCAGGCCGAGACCCTGCAGCAGCAGATGGAGATCTTCGTCGAGATGACGCAGGAGCACGTGATGTCGGGCGAGATGGAGGGAGAGGACAAGATCGTCAGCGACGCCGAGCTCGACCGGATGCTCTCCGAGGAGGTGGCCCATGCCGAGGAGGGCGCGGTGGACAAGGACATCGAGAAGGGGATCAAGTCGATCCAGGACGAGCTCGACCGGGAGAAGTAGTGCCAAAACCCTTTCTGCTGGAATCGTTCGAGAAGTACAAGGAGCGCGGCGTTCACGCCTTCCGGAACGGCGATCTCAAGGAGGCCAAGTACAACTTCCTCCTCGCGTCGCAATATCTCCTCGAGCTCGCGCGCGAGACGAAGGAGGAGAAGCTGAAGACGGTGCGGACGAAGCAGGCCATGGACCTCGTCCATCTCGCGAACAACCTCAAGGAGAAGCGGCGGGCCCTCCGGGAAAAGGTCGCGGCCTCGCGCCCCCCCGCCGCGGCGGAGAAGAAAGGCGGCGACGAGGAAGAAGGAGCCTCCGAAGACTGGCAGGTCGTCGAGAAACCCACGCTGCGCTTCGACGACATCGCCGGACTCCAGGACGTCAAGGAGCAGATCCATCTCAAGATGATCTACCCCTTCCGCCACCCCGAGAAGGCGAAGAAGTACCGGGTGAAGAGCGGCGGCGGAATCCTGCTCTACGGTCCCCCCGGGACGGGAAAGACGATGATCGCGAAGGCGATCGCGGGCGAGCTCGACGCCGCGTTCTTCGCGATCGCCCCGAGCGAAATCCTGAACAAGTGGGTCGGGGAGAGCGAGAAGAACATCCGGAAGCTCTTCGACACCGCGCGGAAGTGCGAGCGCGCCGTCCTCTTCCTCGACGAGGTCGAGGCGCTCACCCCTCCGCGCCGGTCGGGCGAAAGCGGCGGAGTCATGCAGCGGGTGGTCCCTCAGATTCTCAACGAGCTCGACGGATTCGACCGAAAGGAGGGCCACACCCTCCTCTTCCTCGGCGCCACGAACGAGCCGTGGAACATCGATTCGGCGATGATGCGACCCGGCCGGCTCGACGAGAAAATCTACATCGGGCTCCCCGACGCTCCCGCTCGCCGGAAGATCCTCGAGATGAACCTCCGGGAGGTCCCTATCGAGAGCGTGGACCTGGACGCCCTCGCAGGACGCCTGGACGGATTCAGCGGCGCCGACATCGCCTATCTCTGCAGGAAGGTCACCGAAAAGGTATTCGAAGAGTCGATCGAACAGGGCGGCGAACCTCCGGTCGGAACGGACGATTTCGAGGCGGTTCTCGCCAAATTCAAACCCTCGGTTTCGAAAGCGGATCTGGAGAGATTTCGAAAATGGAAACTGCAAGGATGATCCGAGTCGTCGTGCTGTGTCTGGCCGTCGGGTGCCGTTCGGACGGAGATCGCACCATGCCGAAGGACTTCTCGCTGGAGTACACCTGGATCGAAGGGTCCATGCCGCCGCCGCATCACTACGAGTACACGATCGCGATCGACTCGGCCGGGCATGGGACCGTGACCTACCATCCCGACTATCCGGAACACCGGAAGCCGCCGTGGGTGGAGAAGTTTGACGTTTCTCGGGAGCGGCTCGAGACCCTCTATCCGCGAATCCGGGAGCTGGTCCTCGATCGCAAGTGGAAGGAGCAGTCGGATCCTCCGGTCGGAGGAAGCTACTCGTGGCTTCGAGCGACGGGCGGGGGACGAAGCGCGTCGACGCCGACCCATCCCATCGACGGCGAGGCGCTCCCGAAGCTCTACGACGAGATCCGGGGGCTCGTGCCGAAGGCCGTTTGGGACGATCTGAGTGCGCGACGGGAGAAATTCGTACGGGAGTATCGGGAGAAATAAGCGATGCGAACTCGCCTGGCCGCCGCGCTCGTGGTTCTCGCCGCCTGCAACGGCAAGAAGAAGGGCCCCGAGACGCCGCCGAAAAAGGACCATTTGGACGGGACTTTTCGCTTGGAGTCCGACCTCGAGATCTCGGGGCGGATCCGCATCGTGAAGGGTGCCTTCCTCACCGCGGAGTGCCGCCTGGCGTATACTCCTACGCCCGAAGGGGCCGACGATGGAGACAGCGGCGAGAATCTCTTCCTCAAGTTCAAGAACCCGGCGCTCGTGGAGCGGGGAAGGACTTTCGACCTCCAGGATCCGGATCTCGACGTCTATCTGGCCCAATGGGCCAGCCCGCACGGCTACGACATCCGACCGAAAAAGGACCTGACCGGCCGCGTCGAGGTGCTGGAGTATGCGAAGGATCGCGAATTGGTCTTGCGCGTGAAGGTCCAGGCCTACGACGTCAAGGTCAAACTGGTCAGGGAGTAATCGTCAGCGTTTGCACGGCGTTGTAGGCGCCCTTTCCGGTATGCTCCGCGTGGCGGCACTGGTGATCGTACTTTCCCTTCACGCGGATCTCCGACGACTTCAAACGCCCGTCCTTGGCGATCACCCACCGGCGCTCGACCGAGTGGTTTCCGGAGCGGACCGCCGGCCCTTCAAGCACCATCGACATCCCGAAGGTGAGGAGCCGGAGCGTCCAGTCCTTGTTGTTGGCGGACTCCTGGTACTCGCGGCGGTAGTCCCCCGCTCGAGAGCCGCCGTAACGCCAATCCTCGACTCCTCGGCGCCGCAACATCGTCACCGGGAGATCCCGCACCGCCTCCTCGCCCGACGGCTCGCATTCCCAACCCTTCATCGTCCGTTCCCATCGGTCGCCGGCGGGGGCATCGTCGCTCCAGAACATCCCGTCGAGGAGATGACCCGGAGCGAGGACGAATCCACCCTTGGGGGGAACCGGGCCCGGCGCCTGCAGCCCCTTTCTCATGGCGGCGACCCGCTCCTTCCCCCACTGGCGAAGGCGCGATTCGCGTTCGGCCCGGGCCTTCGCGTCCAGACCGGCCGTGCGCACTCGAACGCCGACGAACTCCTTGGGATCCTTGGGATCGCCCGACACCGACGCTTCCGCATCGTCCGTCGTATACCGCCAGTGGACGCGCTTCCACGTCCAGGTCTGTCCGCCGGACGCCCCGAACCGCAGTTCGGCCTCGGCGAATCGGTACTCGTTCATTTTCTGCGTGCCGCCGGTGGCCGGCTCGCTCGTCCGCTGCGACTCGCAGCTCCATTTGATCTGGAACCGGTCCCCCTCCTTGGGGGTCCAGGGAGGCGGACCCTCCTGCGGGGGACAGAGAGAACACAGAAGGAGGAGCACCCACAGAGGATACCGCAGAAACATGAAATATGGTACGGAGAAAGCGCGATCGCTTCCGGGCGTCAGCCGTCCAGACGCTCGCTGTCGCCGTTGAAGTGGACGCTCGCGAGGGCAATGGGCCAGATGAGGACGGCGTGGGATCCGGGTCGATATACCTCCACATGATCCACGATCTGCCGATTGGGGATGAAGAAGATGTTGTCGGGGTGCGAAACGGGAATCCTCTCTCCGCTGTTCAATCCGATCTCGAAGGGAACGAAGGGTTTCTGATCGACCGCCATGAAGAGAGGCTTCAGGTTCATCCGCCCTGGATCATACTACGGCCCCGGGCTGTACCTCAAGAGCCGCTCCGAGAACTTCGTCTCGCCGACCCAGAGGTACGTGCCGTCGAAGCACAGCGCCGCGGGGTAGTGCAGCCCGTCGCGCTTGACCTCGGGTTTTCGATCCTGGGAGCCGCTTGCGCCGACGAAGGCGTCGGCCTCCTTCCCGGCGATCGCGTTCTCGACCCTATTCCAGACGTGCACTCGCCCCCACGCCACGTCCGCGACGAAGAGTTGCCCGTTCGCCACTTGCGCGGAGCTC
>CAZGKV010000018.1:26638-63889 GCA_964526305.1 uncultured Planctomycetales bacterium
TCGCGCCGTTGAAGAATTGACGTCCGTTTCTCCCTCCGATGATCTCGGGTTCGGATTTTTCGGACAGATCGGCGATCCGATAGAGAAAGACCGTGTGTCTCATGATCCCGGCCACGGCCAGGGTAGTTCCGTCGCTCGAGAGCCTCGCAGGCCCGTCGACGTCCAGAGCGAACGCGGGTTCCGAGTCGGAGGACGGGATCCCCTTCCAAACATAGATCTTGTTGACCGAGCGGTCCGATACGTAGAGATACTTGTCGTCGAGCGCGATCCCCCGAGTCTCCTTGAGCCGCACGCTTCCGATCCGGTCGCGGAGGACGACGTCGGGAAGTTCGCCGTTGAGCGGGAGTTTCTTCCATCCGTACACGACCCCTCCCCCGGTCATCACGAGCGATTCCTTCCAGAGGGCGATGTCCCAACATCCGAACGGAAGCGAATACACGAAGTCGGGATGCGCCCCGCTCTGGTCGGGAAGTTCCTTCCAGACGTAGAGCTTTCGGTCGAAGTCCGAGGCGACGAAGAGACTCTTCCCGTTCGATACGGGGACCGGATTGCTGACGATGAAGTTGGTTTGAAGCGTGTCCGTCTCGAGATCCGGAGCGCCGATGGCGAAGTCGGGTTTCTGCCCCGAATCGGTCGGAGGCTTGTCGTAGACCAAGACCTTGTTCCAGTTCCCGGAGCAGATGTAGAGGCGCCCGCCGGCTTCCACGATCCCGACGTGGTCTCCTCCCCGAAACCGGAAGCCTCGAATCGTGAGCTCCGGCTTCCCCTCGTCGCTTTCCGGAAGCCCTTTCCACACGCAAAGCGTTTCCCCCATCAGGGCCAAACGGCCGTCGGAGAGGAAGCATCCCCGGAGCCAGAACCCATACTCCTTGAGATGATAGTCATAAGGCTGGTCGTCTCGGGTCGGCCAGGTCCTCCATACGAACGTTCCGTCCCGGCCGCTCACGCGCGAGTTGTGATCGCCCACGATCAGGCACTTCCCGTTGCTCGTGATGGTGCGCGGTGTCCCGAACTTCCCGCCGGCCTTCAGAATCACGTCCGCGGGTCGTTTCCCGTCTTCGGGAAAGGAGTTCCACAGCAGGACCCATCCCCCCTGCGTCGAGGAGAGCGCGAGCTTCTCGCCGTCGGTCCACACTCCCCACGGCCAGTGAAAGTACGACTTCCCCGACCGCAGGCCGTGCTCCTTTCCCCCGCCGTCGATCTCGTAGTCCGCGGGAGTCCCGCTCTTCGTAGGGAAGGATTTCCAGACGAGGAGCCGGTGGTTCTCGGTGTCGGCAACGACGACGCGCCGGCCGTCGGTCGCGACGTTGACCGGGAAGTTCATCCGATCGAGTCCGGCCCCCGCGTCGTTTCCGGCGAAATCCGGCTGCCCCAGCACGAAATCGGGAGCCGTGTTGCCCGACGGAAGTGTGTTCCACACCAACACGCGATTGTTGTAAGTATCGGCGAGGAGAAGTCGCTTGCCGTCGCTCGCAATTCCCATGGGGTGATTGAAGAGGAGAGGTCCGCCGGAGTTGTTGAAATCGATCGCCGAGAGGGCGATGTCGGCACACTGACCGGTCTTGAAAGACCCGGAAGTACGTCCCGAGGCGACCTTATACTTCGCTCCCGTCCGCTTCACCGCGATTTCATTCGAAGGGCCGTCGTTCGAAGGACGGAATCGGTCGGCCTTGAGGCTCTCGGGTTTGACGCCGAGGCGGACGAGGACGACGGCCGCGATGTCGTTCTCGCGACCCGTGACGTCGGCCGCTCGGGACCGCAGCGCCCGGAGACGCTTCGCGCCGATCTCCCTCGCGATCGCCTCGTCGAAGCCCTTCGGGACGGGAATATCTCCGGCCAGAATCGCGCGGGTGATTTCGGGCGGGAACTTCTTTCGCGCCGAGTCGACGTCGTCTCCGTCTTGAGCCGCCAGCAACAGCGCGACCGCGAAGCTCGCTCGAATCATCCCGTCACCTCCAGTTCCGCTCCGAAGGTCGAACGGGAGGACAAGCGGGTTATTGTGCGCGCCTCGTCGAACGCTCCATCGATTCTCCGACTCCTCCACGCTTCGGCACTTCAACGAGCCGTTCGGATGATACTCCTTGATTCCGGATTCCGGATTCCGGATTCTCTTCCTATGCGCCGCTTCGCGCCCTTCCTCGTTCTCGCGGCGCTCGCCTTCACCGTCGTCGTCCTGGCGCTCAATCTCCGGGAACGCGATGCGTACTTGGAAGGCAAGTCGTCCCCCCCGCCGGGCCCCGTGAATGTGGACCCGGCCGATCCGGCGCTGGCCTGGCTCCCCCTCCGCACCGAACACGACGGATGCGTCCACCCGGCGGAGTTTTCCACGAATCATCGCTGGGCGCGCGTCCGCGATTTCGACGGATGGCACCGTCTGTTCTGGGCCGCGGACGAACACTACTACTTCGAGGATCCCTCCGCCCTCAACCAGGCGATGAACAACTCCACCGCACGCGATCCCGCCGGCGAGTGGAGAATCGAGCTCGCGTACCGGCCTCCCGCCGGCTGCGCGCGGCCTCCGGTGTCGCTCCGATTCCGATATCGGCTGGAAGCGACTCCCGGCGCCGGTGCGACCGGCTCTCCTCCCCAACGCCTCCGCTGGTTCGTCGGACGAAGTACATCCGCATCGCGCACGATCGAATGGATCCTGGAAGACTCGTGGGTGACCGAATGACGCTGGCCCTGGTTCTGACTCTGCTCGCCTCCGCCGACATCGTCCACCTCAAGAACGGAGGGAAGATGGAAGGGCGCGTCACCGAAAAGGGCGATGCCTACGTGGTCGAGAACGAGTACGGGAGCATCACGATCCCCAAGAGCGACGTCGAGCGGATCGAGAAGAAAGAGTGGAAGCCCAAGGTGCGGCCGAAGATGAAACCCCGCGTCAACCTCCCGGAGAGCTACTCCCACCCGTTCTACGCGTTCAAGATTTACCTTCCCGAGGGGTGGAGACGCGGGGAATCGACCGGCAAGGCGCACTGCAGTTTCTACGGACCGAAAGACGTGGCCTACATCCCCAGAATGGACCTCCACATCGAACGCAAATCCGTCGATCTCGCCGACCACGTCCGAGCGTATCGCGAGGCCATCAAGAAGGCCTACCCGGACGCCGACTTTCCCCATCAGGAGACCTCGACGATCCAGGGCAATCTTGCGTGTCAATTCGGCGCCGTGTTCCGCGACGGGGAAGTCCCTCTCCACACCCTCTGGACCTTCGTGGTTCGAGAGGGTCGAATCTACATGCTCTCCTTCACCTGTACGGTCGCCTGGTACGAGAAGTACGCTCCGCGAGTGGACGGCTCGGTACGCACGCTGCGGATCTATCGGGAGCCGGCCGCCTCGAAAGAGCAGCGCGAAAAGTTCACGCGGCTCCACACCGCGGGGATCGACGACTATCGAAACGGCCGATTTCCCGAGGCGCTGGAGCGATTTCGGGAAGCCGCGTCCCTTGTTCCCGAATACCCGGAGATCCATGGGCTCGTGGGTCAGTCGGCCCTTCGGACGGGCGACGTCGTCGCGGCCGAGGCGGCTTATCGGAAGGCGGTGCAACTCGACTCGGAGGACGGCGGCCATCATTACAATCTCGGCCTTTGCCTCCTCCACCAATCGAAGACGGACGAGGCGATCGAATCCCTGAAGAAGGCCACGCTGCTCCAGCCCGAGTTCGAACCGGCGCTCACGAACCTGGGGGTGGCCTATCTGGCCGGAGGGAAGGCCGACCGCGCCAAGCTGGTTCTGGAGAAGGCGCTCGAGGTGAATCCGGAATCGGTCCTCGCGCACTTTCATCTCGGATTGACGCTCGAGAAGCTGGGAGATCGGAAGGGCGCCGAGCGAGAATTCCGCGAAACCCTGAAGATCGATTCAAGTCACGCAGGAGCGAAGGACGGCTTGGGGCGATTGAAACGCTGACCGGGGACCTCCGCGACTCTGCCCTCTGCATGGGTGCCTCACCGAATTGGAGGGCTGATTCTTCTAGATCGTTCTCTTTCTCCGCCGTTATGAGGGTAGTCGAGGCACGCTTCGATCGAGTGCGCCAGTCGCCAATGATGCGAGGTGTTCCATGTCGCGAAGGCTCCTGGTCGTCCCCCTCCTGGCGGCAATAGCCCTTGGGTCCATGATCACGATTCAAGACTCGTCCGTCGCGTCCTCGCCGGGGGGATCTAAACTCATCCTCGATCAGAGTCCCCTACTCCCGACCGATGAGACAGATTCCCATCCTTCGTGGGTGCAGGGAGTCGTACGCCTTTGGAACCCTCCCCCTCTCATCCCCGATCCTCCCGACATGGCGGATTATCTACTCCTAGTCGCTTGGAACCGCACCGCGGCGATGAGCCTCCCCAGGGTCGACCACACCGCCACCCTCCTCGCGAATGGAAAGGTGCTGGTGGCCGGAGGAGCCAACAACAAAGGCACGCTGAAGAGTTGCGAGGTCTACGATCCTGTGATGGAGACTTGGACACCGACCGGATCCCTGAACAGTGACTGGCACCAGGGCCACGCAGCCACGCTCCTGGCCGATGGGCGGGTCCTGGTCGTAGGGGGACTCTATAGTCCTCCAGCTTCGTGCGAGTTGTACGACCCTCAGAACGGAACCTGGAAGAAAACCGCGTATCTATACTCCGGTACTCCCTTTGTCGCGTTGCTCCTCCGGAACAAGTCGGTCTTTGTGACGGGTGGCCTCTTTAGTTCCGACCGGTGCTTCCTCTTCGACCCGGTAACCGAGAAATGGAATCCAGGGGCGCCCCTGCCGGAGCCGATCTCTATTTCCAAGCCAGTCCTGCTTCAGTCCGGAAAAGTCCTGCTCGCAGTAGGAGTGCGCCCGTTCGGCGGGACACGATCTTTAGTCTACGATCCCACGAATGACCAGTGGGACTATTCCGGTTCATCGAACCTCGAGCATTCCTTTCGTGCTTGCCCACCCATCCTGCTCAAGAGCGGGAAGGTGCTCGTTGCAGACGGTCCTAAGAGCGAGCTGTTCGACAACGGCGTGTGGAGCCTGATCAATGGCACGGGCGCCTCTACCTCTTCTCTCGCCCTACTTCAAGACGGAAGGGTAATGGGGGGAAATACTGACGTAAGCAATAACAAGGCCATCTTCGTGTTCCAAGAAGGCGGGGGATGGAGTCGAGACGAGGACATGAACGTCGCGCGAGAAAATCAGACCTTCACCGCGCTTCCGAACGGAAAGATCCTCGTAACCGGCGGAGCGAACAGGGTCGATGGACCCCTTTCCTCGTGCGAGATCTATACCCCTTAGAATCGACTCTCCCCCGCCCTGGGGATAGAATGCAAGCAATCCCATGGCGGAGAAGGAGACGGAACTCGGCGGCACGAACGATCGGTTTCCCCCGACGCGATGGTCTTTGATCCGCTCCGCCGGTGAAGCCTCCTCCCCTCAGTTCCACTCTTCCCTGGACCACCTGGCCCGCCTCTATTGGCGCCCCGTCTACGCCTATTTCCGCCGGAAATGGAACCTGTCGAATGAGGAGGCGAAGGATCTCACGCAGGACTTTTTCCGTTCCCTGTGCGAGAAGGAGGTCCTGGCCCGGCTGACTCCGGAACGCGGCCGGTTCCGGTCGTACGTTCTCGCGGCGCTGGACAACTTCGCGCGCGAGCGCCACCGATCCCAGGGGGCGCTCAAACGCGGAGGCGGCGCCCTCACCTTCTCCCTCGACGCGGTCGAAGGGTTCGACCCGCCCGACGGCGATCCCCCCGATCGAATCTTCCTCCGCGAGTGGACGCGGACGGTCGTGCAGGACGCGGCGGCCGAGATGGAACGCGAGGGCGCGAAGGGATACCCTCTACTCCTCGCGCGCGACCTCGCCCCCCAGGAGGGCGAGGACGCCGGCTACGAAGCCCTCTCCCGGCGATTCGGCATCAGCGTGCCGGACGTCACCGTCACTCTCTACCGCGCGCGCCGGCGACTCCGAGAGCTGATCCTCGAACGGGTCCGCGACAGCGTCACCACCTCGGAGGAGGCGGAGGCCGAGTTTCGCGAGCTCTTCGGGAGCGGCGCGTGAATCCGATCAGCGACGAAAACCTTTCCCGGCTGGGTCCCGTCCTTTCCGGCGACGAAGGCGTCCGCGGACTGATCGTCGACTCTCGATACCGCATCGAGCGACGCATCGCGCGCGGGGGCATGGGAGAGATCCTCCTCGCCACGGACGAGCGACTTCAGCGACCGGTGGCGATGAAGGTGCTCGCTCCCGATCTCTCCGGCGACGAGTGGACGGTGCGGTTCGAAAACGAAGCCCAGACGATGAGCCGCATCGATCATCCCGGACTCGTTCCCATCCACGACCGTGGCCGCTTTCCCGACGGGCGGTTGTACTACACGATGAAGTACATCGAAGGCGAAACGCTCTCCGAGCGAATCTCGCGCCGGGGGGATCTCCGGGAACAGATCGAGGTCTTCGCGCGAATCTGCGACGTCGTCCACTTCGCCCACGAGCGGGGGATCCTTCACCGCGACCTCAAACCCACGAACGTCATGGTGGACGCCGGCGGGCAGGTGTATGTCCTGGACTGGGGAATCGCGCGCATCCGAGGCGAAGCTTTCCGTGCCGCTCAAGAAAGAGGAGCGGGAAAACCCGGTGTCACGTCCGTCGGGGAGGTTCTCGGCACGCCCGAATACATGCCGCCGGAGCAGGCCCGCGGCGAGATCGACCGGCTCGACGCCCGAAGCGACGTCTTTTCGCTCGGAGCGATCCTCTACGAGATCGCCACGGGACGCCCTCCCTCGACCGGCAGTTCCCTCACGGAAGTGCTCGCCGCCGCCGAGGCGGCCAGACCGACTCCCCCGCGGAAGCACGATCCCGCCATCCCGCGCGACCTGGAGTCGATCTGCATGAAAGCAATGTCGGGCCATCCTGCGGACCGCTATTCGACGGCGGCGTCCCTGGCCGACGACGTCCGGCGATTCCTTCGGGCGGATCCGATCTCGGCGCGGCCGTTCCCGACGCCGGGCCGCCTCTGGCGGAAGATCGTCTACAACCGGGCCGTCGTGGCCACGGCGCTGGTGGGAATCGCGGTGACCCTCCTCTTCACCGGATGGACCCTCCACCGACATCTGCGGAACGCCGAGCGCATCCGCAATGCGGTCGACCGCGCTCGAACGCACGAGCGCGCCGGGGAGTGGGAGAGGGCGAAGAATTCGTGGACGGGCGTTCTCCAGCTGGACGAGAAGAATCCTCTGGCCCGCGAAGGACTTGCGAGAACGGAAAGGGAAATGCGCCTTCGCGAGGCCGCGGAGCGGGAGGCGGTGGCCCTCTTGTCGGAGAGCGGTCCTCCGCTGGAACGCGCCCTCAAGCTCCTGCGAGATCCGAATGCCGAGTTCGCGGCCGTTCGACGACGTGCGGAGGAGGCCCAGATCCTGCTCGAAAAGGCCATCGCGAAGTCGCCCCACTTGGCGCCCGCGCACTTCCATTTGGGACGCTGCTGGGAATTGCTCGGCCGACCTCGCGAGGCCGAAGATTGTTGGAGGCGCGTCCTTGAAACGGACTCGAAGTACAGCTCCGCCTACTTTCGACTCGGACGTCTCCAGGTCATCCGCGAGTTCCTCGCCGGACTGGTCACCGGCTCGTCGCCCCGGGACGACCTCTCGCGGACGCTGTACGAGGCCTTCGACTGCCCTACCGGTTTCGAGGATCCGGTCGATCGCCACACCGCCATGGCTCTCCTCGCCTTCGTCCATCGGGACTGGATCGGGCTGATCCGAATCGCCTTCAACGGGACGGAACTCTACCAGGACAAGGAGGGAACCGAGGATCTCTACTGGCTCGGCGCGCTTGCGCTCCGACACCGCGAGCGCCGCGCGGCCCTCGATCGCGGCATCGCGATTTTTCCGTCGTACGCGTTGCTCCGACTCCTCCGAGGATTCGAGTTCCTCCGAATCGAGGACCCGGAGGCCGCCCTGTCCGATTTCCACGCGGCCCTTCGGATCCAACCGACTCTGCCCGAAGCCCACGTCGGTCGTGCCCTCGCGAAGGCGGCCCAGGGCGATCGCGCGGGCGCCGCCGGCGACTATGCCCGTGCCCTCGCGCAGGCTCCGCCGGATTGGCCGGCCCGCGAAAACGTGATCCGAAGGCTTCTGGCCCTTCGTCCGTAGAAAAACCTTCCTCCTCCCGCCACGACCGTGATACGTTTTTCCCCGTATGATCGATCTAGACACCATCGTTTCTCTCTGCAAACGGCGCGGTTTCGTCTTCCAATCGAGCGAGATCTACGGCGGGCTGGGCTCGGCGTGGGACTACGGTCCTCTCGGCGTCGAATACAAGAACAACATCAAGCGTCTATGGTGGCGCGACAACGTCCACCTCCGGGAGGACATGGTCGGCCTCGACGCCGCGATTACGATGCACCCGACGGTCTGGAAAGCGAGCGGCCACACCGATCACTTCGCGGATCCCTTCACCGGATGCACGGAGTGCAACCGGTATTATCGCGGCGATCATCTCGCCGAAACGCAGAAGAATTGCAAGTGGGCACAGGCGCTCCGGAAGTGGCTGGACGGACCGGCGGCACAGAAGGATCGCGCCCGAGCGCTCCGAAACTGGGCCCAGAGCGATGGCAGGAAGCTCGCTCCGAACCTCCCTTGGGTCAAGAGCCCCGAAGCGGCTGTCGGCGAGGTCGAACCGCTCCTCGAAGGACGGAACCCCGCCTGCCCCGCGTGCGGAGGGGCGATGTCCGCGCCGCGGCCGGCCAATCTCATGCTCAAGACCGTGCTCGGCCCCGTGGAGGCGACGGGCACCGTCACCTATCTGCGCCCCGAAACGGCCCAAGGGATCTTCGTCAACTTCGACAACGTCCTCCAGACGATGCGGAAGAAGCTCCCGTTCGGGATCGCGCAGGTCGGCAAGAGTTTCCGGAACGAGATCACGCCGGGGAACTTCACGTTCCGCACCCGCGAGTTCGAACAGATGGAAATCGAATTCTTCGTAAAGCCGGGCACCGACGAGGATTGGCACCAACGATGGATCGACGAGCGCTTCGCCTGGTACCAACGCTACGGGATGCGCAAGGAGAATATCCGCATCCGCGAGCACGCCCAGGACGAGCTCGCTCATTACGCCAAGCGTTGCGTCGACGTCGAGTACCTTTTCCCCATGGGCTGGAGCGAGCTGGAGGGCATCGCCAATCGCAAGGACTTCGACCTGACCCAGCACGCGAAGTTCAGCGGCAAGACCCTCGACTACTTCCACGAAGACACCAAGCAACGCATCGTTCCCTACGTCATCGAGCCTTCCGCCGGCGCCGACCGTTCCGCCCTCGCCTTTCTCCATGACGCGTACCACGAAGAGGAGGTCCGCGGCGAAAAACGTGTCGTCCTGCGTTTCCACCCCGAGCTCGCGCCGGTCAAGATCGCCGTCCTCCCGCTCCTCAAGAAGAACGATCGCATCGTCGAGACGGCGCGGGGGCTCGCCCAACGTCTCCGCCGCCGCTGGACGAGCGCCTACGACGACACCGCCGCGATCGGGAAGCTCTATCGCCGCCAAGACGAAATCGGCACGCCTTTCTGCGTGACCGTCGACGTCAAGACCGTCGGCGATGAGACCTCTCCCGCCGATCATCGCGTGACCGTCCGCGACCGCGACAGCATGGAACAGATCCGCGTGCCGATGGAGGCGCTCGAGGCGGTACTCGGAGACCTCATGGGAGGGCGATGGAAGGAGTTGGCGCCCCAATTCCCGGCGTAACATTTTCAGGACAACCCCCGCCCCTCCGGGCTTGTTAGATAGAGAGACGGAAGGAGGCCCTCATGAAATCGCCGATCCCCCTCGTCGCGCTTCTCCTCGCCCCCTCGATCGCGGCCGCCCAGAATCGCATGCCGCCGGACAAACTCAAGGTCGGCGACGAGGCTCCGAACTTCAAAGCCAAAGTCCTCGGAGAAAAGAGCGAGGTCGAGCTCAAGGAGGCGCTCAAGCAGGGCAAGCCGATCGTGCTCATCTTCGGAAGCTACAGCTGACCCCCCTTCAAGTCGCAGGGTGCGACTCTGGAAAAGTGGTATCAGGAGGCGAAGGAAAAGGCCCTATTCTATGTCGTGTACATTCGGGAGGCGCATCCGAAGGACGGCCGGCGCCCCGTGGAGTACGCTCCGAACGACCCCAAGACCCTGGAAGAACGGGAAACGGTCGCCAACGATTGCATCAAGTCGATGAAGCTGACGATTCCGTTTCTCATCGACGGCATGGAGGACACGGCCAACAAGGCCTACTCCGGCTGGCCCGATCGGATCTACATTCTAGGCACCGACGGCAAGATCGCCTTCAAGGGCGACCGCGGCCCCAAGGGATTCAAACCCGACGAGGCCAAAGCGAAGCTCAAAGCGCTGACGGGGAAGTAATCCGGGGTCCCCCCCTACGCGTTGGGACGGACGAGGTGAAGATCGCCCCAGTCTCCGTCGCTCCCGTTGTAGGCCCCCGCAAATCCTGCTCGAAGTTTCGAATCTAGTTTCACGGTGACCTCCTTCTCTCTCTTACCTCCTCCGGGATCACGTTAGGATTTGGATCCAAGACTCGGAGCCGACGGCTCCCAAGTGAGGCCATCCGCGGACGAATTCGGTCTGGCCGATTAGGCATTCCAACTGCTTTTCTCCTCGCCGTACTCTGCGAGGAGAAAAAGACGAAGAGATCCATCCTCTTAGCGCTTACCTGGTTAGCAGCATCTTCCCTTATCTGGTGCGGAGGTGGCGATAGGAATACTGATGGGTCTCAGGTCGATGCCGGACTCGAGACCACCTTCGCGATCCGCGCCGATGGAACCATTTGGGCATGGGGCTCCAACGAGTCCGGCAAGCTCGGAATCGGTCCCGGCGACCACCGGAGAATCCCCACGCTCATCGATGGGTCGACAAAGTGGATCAAGCTTTCGGCGGGAACGCGACACGCCCTCGCCATCAAGACCGATGGCACCCTCTGGGCGTGGGGATCCAACGCCAACGGGCAGCACGGAAATGACGACGAGTGGGAAACGGACCCAGGGCTCGTCAGATAGGAAGTTGATTGACAATTCCACGTTCTCCCGGTAAGGAGATGCAGGACTTTAGGGAGAAACCTATGCCGGCGATTCTCGCTCGAGACGTGATGACCCGAGACGTGGCGACCGTGACCGCCGACGTCACCCTGGACAAGTTCATCAAGCTCATCCAGAAGAGGCAATTCAGCGGATGTCCCGTAGTCGACAAGAGCGGAAAGGCCGTCGGCTTGGTCTCTCAGAACGACGTCCTGCGCGCCCTCGCGATTCTCTCCGGCACCACGAAGCTCCCCAAGAACTTCGACGCCGCGAAGCGCAAGGCCGCATCCGCGCTCCTCAAGAAGGGCGGCAAGGGACTCGCGGTGAAGAAATTCCTCGCCCAGCCCGTCTCTTCCGTCATGACTCCCCGCATCGAAGGGTGCCGCCCGGATGCGTCCATCGCCGACGTTTGCGACACGATGTCCGCGAAACGCATCCATCGCGTGGTCGTCCTCGACGAGGAAGGGAAACCCGCCGGATTGATTTCCGCGACCGATCTCGTGAGAAAATTTGGCGAGACGCTGAAGACGCCGGCGACATCGGCGGTCACGGTCTAATCTGCCTGATTCATCCGGGCAACGCCGCCCGGATGAATACGGCACCCTTCGGGCCTTCGCCCCCCCGAAGCGGCGGGCTTCGGCCGCGCAGGCGGGCAGCTTCATCGGCCTTCCCGGCCGATTCCGCTGGACAGCCCCGGCGGCAAGAGCGGCGACATCCTGTCGCCCGTCGCCGCCGGCTAGCCGGGCGCCCCCGTGAGGAAACGAGCGTTTTCCCACCGACCGATCATCGAAGAGATGACGTCGAGGATTTGATCTTCCCAACTTCGATCGCGGGAGACGGGGACGAACTTTTCACGGCGGAGGAGGCAGGGCTTCCAGAACCCGTCCGGCCCCACGCGGACGCCGTAGATTCCCTCGCCGCAGGCCGATCGATGGGAGCAACCGGAGCAGAAGTCCGTTTCGAGCCTGGCGCGCGCGATGTTCTTCACCTTCACCATCGCGCCGTCGATTCGATACGTCGTCGTTTCTCCGCCGAACGTCGCCTGGGTGTCGAGAGGCTTCGCGGCCCGCGACTCCAGAATTCCCGTCAACCACGCGGGATCCACCCAATCTCCGCCGTAGAACCCCGGATCTTCGTTCGGCCGGACGAGCGCGATCGCCTTGAGTTTGATCCCGTTCCGAATCGCGAAATCGAGGACTCCCTCGAATCCCTCCCGGTTGTACGGACCGAGCGAGAAATTGATCTGCACGTCATAGCCGTGGCGGCGGAGCGCGACGATATTCTCCATGACCCGCTCGATGCTCCGTCCGCCGAGCTTCTCCCGAAACTCCGCTTCCTCCGTCGTATGGAGGCTCGCGAAGATTTGGTCCAGTCCGGCGATCTTGGGGCGCCGCAACAACCGCTCGGCAAGTACCGCGTTCGTATTCAGGACAATGATGCTCGTTCGTTTCTGGATCCCCTCCAGGACCGCGACGATCTCGGGGTGCGCCAGCGGTTCGCCCCCGGTGATGTTTACCTGGCGACCGCCGAGTCGAGTGTAGGCGTTGATAATGGCAAGAAGGTCCTCGGTCGAAAGCCGCTCCTCACGCCGGGCACCCCTTCGAGGATTCGGCATCGCCTCGTTGTGGCAAAAGAAACAATCGAGGTTGCACAGGTTGATCACCGAGACTCGGAACTTTCCCCCGTTCTCGTTGAAGATACGGAAGCTCGTCCGTCGCGGATCTTCGATCACGAGGCCTCCACCGCGCTCACGACGCCGGGATTCGGTTGCGGAAGGGTGCGGTCCTTCCCCGGATAGTCCAGAGCGGCGAGGAAGTGACGGACGACTTCCACGCGAGCGCGTCGTTTGTCGTCCGAGTTCACCCGGGTCCAAGGCGCCTCCATCGTCGAGGTATGCCGGAACATCTCGGTCTCCGCGCGGGTGTACTCTTCCCACTTCGACTGGGCTTGGAGGTCGAGAGGCGAGAGTTTCCACTGCTTGAGCGGATTCGCCCGGCGCTTCTCGATCCGGCGCGCCTGCTCTTCGCGCGAAATCGCGAAGTAGTACTTGAAGAGCCGAATCCCCGAGCGCATCAGGAGACGTTCGAACTCCGGCGCCGCCCCAAGGAACTCTTCCGTCTCGGAAGGAGTGCAGAATCCCATGACGCGCTCGATTCCCGCCCGGTTGTACCAGCTGCGATCGAAAAAGACGATCTCCCCTCCCGCCGGAAGATGGGCGACGTACCGCTGGAAATACCACTCGGTCCGTTCCCGTTCGGTCCGCATCCCGAGCGCGACCACGCGACAGCCGCGCGGATTGAGGTGCTTGCCGATCCGCTTGATCGCCCCGCCCTTCCCCGCCGCGTCCCGGCCCTCGAAGATCGACAGGATCCGCTGCCCGGAGGACTGTACCCATCGCTGCATCTTGAGGAGTTCGATGTCGAGCGGTCGGAGGAGCGCGCGAAACTCCTTCTTTTCCATCGCGGAGACGATACGTTCGAACGCCGCCGGCCGTCAAGGTAGAACGGCGTCCACGAATCGATGGCCAGGCTCCTCAGGACGAATCGCCAACGCGCGGTCCGCGTCTCCCCCTGACTTCGCGATGTCGAGGGCCAGGCGGAGTTTGGCTCGAACGAGAGGCCCCGCGATGGAGGGATCGTGAAGCGCCCCCGCCGGGACACCGCGATTCGACTCGAACCGTCGGCCATCCTCGAGCTCAAGCTCGACCGTACCTCCGCATGCGGGGGCCAAAGAGGCGATCGACTCCCCTCGATCGCCCAAATCGTACGGCTTCCTCCGCCCCTTCGCCAACACCCGAATCGACGTCCCCGCCGCGCGCAAAAGACCGGGCAACTCCGCCAGACGCGGTCCGGGCATTCCCGGGTACTCGGAACGCGCTTGTCGTAGGGCGCGGAAGATTCGGGCTGGGCTCGTGTCTCCCAAGAGTCCCCCCAAATCGAGTGCCGCGTCGATCGTCGCCACCGTTCGACGGCTCTCCCGAATGTCGTGTTCGATCTTCACCTTCGACGCCAGGTCGCGCATCTCCGCGACACGTTCGTGCAGGGCGTGCTCCTCGAGTTCGACCGGGGTCAGTCTTCCGGCCAGGAGAAAGAGCGCCAGGGAGCGATCCAGCCGAAAATTCATCGTGTTTGCAGTGACTCGATCGCCTTGGAGACTCCGCGCAAGCGCGTCCACGCTCGTGGACAGGAGGGTCGTCCGGCACCGGATCCTCCGCACTTCCTTCGCTCCCAACGAGGATCGCCCCGCTTGGCGCAGGATGTCCGCGGCCGCGTCCAGCAGGGCCTGAAAGTACCAGCAGGCCGCATGCGTCTTGACCTCCAGCGTGTCCGTGAGCCACGCGCGTCCCAACCCTCCCAGGGCGCGTCGAACGGGAAGCCACGCGAATCGCGCGTAGAGACCTCGCGGATGGTCGAGAAGGTCCAACGGACCGCGGAGTCCTTGGGCGGCCAGTTCGGCCGCGGCGAGTCCCGCCTCGGTCGGCCGCGCGGCGACCAGCACTTTGGACTCGATTTCTCCGAGAAACGCCGGCCACATCGGAGCGGGCGGCTGCGAGAGGGCGATCGCCATCGCGTGCGCGGTCTCCTCCGCCGGGAGTCCGAGCATTACGGAAGCCGCGGCCGCGGCGCTCGCCGTGTGAAGCTGAGGGAGATTCTGTCCGTTGCCGGGACCGAAGAACGTCGAAAGTCCGAGCCTTCCGCCGATCTCGTTCGCCGCGACCTGAGCGGCGAGCACCCGACCGTACGTGAGTTCGGGCCGGGCGTCGGCCAACGCGAAAGGGACATTCACCGAGGAGTGCCCGACGTGGCCCAGGAGGAGGATCTCGTCGAAATCGGAGGAACAGGTCGCGGCGGCATTGGCAAAGACCGCGCTGTGAAGCGACGTCGTTCCGGGGCCGGCCAACAGACGCACGGGTCCCGCCTCTCCTCGGGAAGCCGACGCGGCGGCTACCTTGACGGCCGCCGATTCGATCCGGCTCGAGAGGCCCGCGGCGACGACGCTGGCCTGCTGAAGGCGCGCCTTCTCCACCACGCGCGGGGGGATCCGATCGAGGGTCAGTCCGGAAACGAATCGGGCGAAGTCCTCGATCGCGGTCACGGTCGGTACTCGCGCTTCATCGAGGCCCGGAGATTGAGCCGCAGACCGCCTTCTTCGCGGACGAGGATCCACTCTTGGACTCCCTTCGCGACTCCCCGATAGCGTACGACGACTTGCCCGCCTTCCTCGCGCTCGTCGACGAACTCGTACCGAGAACGGGCCATCTTCGAGTGAAAGACGCGCGCCGCCAGTTTCTCGGGATCCTGCGAGGCGAGCTCCCCTCCGGCATCCTCCGTCAAAGCCGTTCGCTCCTGTTCCTTTATCTTGGCCACTTCCACCCTCTGCTGCACGATTTCGATCATGAACCTACGCGTGTCCTCCGACATCAACTTCCAGAAGCCCGAAGGATCGGGCTCTCGAAGCGCCGTCGAGATCCTCTCGAGGAATTCCCGCCCCGTCGTTGCCTCTCGCTTTCCCCGACAACCCGGAAGGAGGAGCAACAACAGCACGATCGTCCTCTTCATGGCCTGGGATCGTATCACACTCCCTCTACGCCCTTCCGCCCTTCTGGATTCCGGATTCCGGATTCTGTATTCTTCTCCGGTGTTCGACCTCCTCGTCATCGGCGCCGGACACGCCGGGATCGAAGCCTCGCTCGCCGGCGCGCGAATGGGCCTGCGCACCCTCGTCGTTACGCTCGAACCCGCGGCCATCGGCCGGATGTCGTGCAATCCCGCCATCGGCGGATTGGCCAAGGGCCAGATCGTCCGCGAAATCGACGCGATGGGCGGCGAGATGGGGAAGGCCACCGACGCGACGGGGATCCAGTTTCGGATGCTCAACACGCGCAAGGGCCCGGCCGTGCGATCCCCCCGCGCCCAGTGCGACAAACTCGCGTACGAGCGGCAGATGCGCCGCGTCCTCGAATCGACCCCCAACCTCGAAATCGCCCAAGACGCGGTCGAAGAATTTCGCGTACAGGACGGCCGCGTCACCGGCGCCACGGGCCGAAGCGGCCGGACGTATCCGGCACGCGCGGTGGTCGTGACCACCGGCACGTTTCTCAAGGCGATCCAGCACTGCGGCGAAATCCAGCGCGCGGGAGGCCGGATCGGAGAACCCTCCGCCGAAACGCTCTCGGATCACCTTCGTCGGCTCGGCTTCGAAATCGGCCGCCTGAAGACAGGCACCCCCCCGCGCCTTGCGAAGGACTCGATCGACTTCGCGAAGACGGAAATCCAGTACGGCGATCCGGAACCCAAGCCGTTTTCCCACTTCACCGAGCGCATCGATCGACCGCAGACGACCTGCTGGATGGCCTACACGAATCCCGGGACTCACGACATCCTCCGCGCCAACCTCCATCGAGCGCCGATGTACTCGGGCCAGATCACCTCCGTCGGCCCTCGCTACTGCCCCAGCGTCGAGGACAAGGTCGTGCGGTTCCGCGATAAGGACCGACATCTCGTCTTCCTCGAACCCGAGAGTCTCGAAACGGATTCGATCTATTGCAATGGGCTCTCGACCTCGACGCCGCCCGACGTCCAGGAGGCGTTCGTTCGGACGATTCCCGGGCTCGAGAACGCGCGATTCCTGCGCTACGGATACGCGGTCGAATACGACTACGCCCCTCCGCATCAACTCAAGCCCACGCTCGAGACGAAGCTCGTGGAGGGCCTGTATTTTGCCGGACAGATCAACGGAACCAGCGGATACGAGGAAGCCGCGGGGCAGGGGTTCGTGGCGGGAGCGAACGCCGCTCTCAAACTCCTGGGGCGGACGCCTCTCGTTCTCCGTCGCGATGAGGCGTATGTCGGCGTCATGATCGACGACCTGATCTCGATGGAACATCGAGAGCCGTATCGGATGTTCACCTCCCGGGCCGAGTATCGCCTCTTCCTTCGGACGGACAACGCCGACCGTCGCCTCATGAAGTACGGTCGCGATCTCGGGCTCATCCCCGAATCGGCCTGGGATCGACTTCGACTCAAGGAAGAGGGAATCGCCGAGGGAATCCGGCGACTCGGCCATCGCGTCGCCTACCTCCGTCGTCCCGAAGTGTCGGCGTCCGAGTTGCCGGAGCTCTCGGTGGTGCCGGCGGACGTTCGGGAGCAGATCGAAATCGACGTCAAGTACGAGGGGTATTTCGAGCGACAGAGGATCGAGATCGATCGAATGCGGCGGCTGGAGGGGCGGCCGATTCCGGCGCGGGTCGACTACGATCGAGTGAGCCATCTGCGCAACGAAGCGCGGCAGAAGTTCTCGCGATTCCGACCGGCCACGTTGGGTCAGGCCTCGCGCATCGCCGGAATCACGCCGGCGGACATCCAGGTTTTGATGGCGCACTTCGGACGATAATGCGCATCGCCTTCGCCGTTCCCATGTCCGAGGAGTTCGGCTTCGGCCGGTATCTTCGACTTCTCCTCGAGGGACTCGCCCGCGTCGATTCCGAAAACGAGTACGTCTTGTTCGCCGTGGGCGACTCCGCCCGCTCGATCCGCACGCGCCCCGCGAAAACGGAAGTGGTCCTTCTGCCGCCTCGACGCCCCCTCTTGTTGTGGCGCCAGCGGGTTCTCGCGCCGGCCTGTCTCGATCGCGGGATCGACCTCCTCCATTTTCACAACAGCACCATCTGGCTCCGCAAGCCGATTCGGACGATCGTCACCCTCCATCACGTGACCTACGCGTTCCCGCGAGAAGAGCAAGCGGTCTCCTGGATCGAACGCCGCTATGTCCGGTTCCTCTGTCGGCGAATCGCGGCCGACGCGAATGCCGTCATCACCGTCTCCCAAACGAGCGCCGCCGACCTGCGGAGGTTTCTCGGAATCGAGGCGAGGGTCGTACCCTTCGCTCCCGACCCCGTCTTCCGCCCCGCCTCGGAGCGCGAGGTCGCCGCGACTCGAGAGAAGTTCGACTTGCGTCGTCCCTACTTCTTCTTTGCCGGCGCTCTCGGGATCCGAAAGAACCTTCCCCGGATGATCCGGGCCTTCGCGCGGTTCAATTCCGCGAGGTCCCACGAATTCGTGATCGCCGGCTCGCCTCCGAGTTCCCTGAGCTATCGGGCGGAATCGTTCCGGGGCCTTCCGCTCGACGACGTCCGCTTTCTGGGATTCGTACCGGGAGAAGACCTTCCCGCCCTGTACACCGGCGCCTCCGCCCTCTTTTATGCGACCAGTTACGAGGGATTCGGGAACCCGATCCTCGAAGCGTTCGCCTGCCGGTGTCCCGTCGTGGCTTCCGATCGGTCGGCTCATCCCGAGACGGCCGGGGGCGCGGCCGTTTTGGCGAATCCCGAGGACGAGGCCGCACTGGCCGCCGCGCTGGCGCGGGCGCTCGACGAACGAGATTCCCTCATCGAACGAGGGCTCCGCCGGGTCTCGGACTATTCGGTGGATCGAACGGCTCGAGCCACCCTAGATGTCTATCGGAGCGTATAATCTTGAGGACATGAGATCGCTCGCCGCCTTCCTCCTGTCGGCCTCCGCCTGTGCGCGGGAGCCGCTCCCCCGCTACATGCAGGACGAACCCAAATCTGAGGAGGACGTCCGGCGCATTCTCCGGGACATCCGCGACGAGCTGGGTCCCGACTACGAAGTGGAGCGCCTCGCCGGAGTCTTCTTCCTCGCGACGAACGGGGGGGAGACGATGCTGGAGCGTTGCAAGCGTACCGTCGCCCGCATGGCGGATTTTCTCTACGCGGACTACCTCACCCGCAAACCGGTCAAGCCCATCCGCATCTATCTTTTCAAAGACAAGGAGAGCTACGACGCGTATTGCCGAAAGGCGTACGAGAAGCCTCCCACGACGCCCTACGGGTTCTACATGTCGTGCGAGCGCAAGATGGTGATGAACATCTCCACGGGGACCGGGACGCTCGCGCACGAATTGGTGCATCCTCTCCTCGCCGAGGACTTCGAACAGGTTCCCGCCTGGTTCAACGAGGGATTCGCCTCGCTCTTCGAACAGTCCGAACACACCCTCGAAGGAAAAATGCGCGGACTCGTGAATTGGCGGCTGCCGTCCCTCCAACGCGCGCTCCGACGGGGAGAGGAGGTCTCTCTTCGGGATCTCGTCAAGACCACGACGTCGTCCTTCTACGGCGACCGATCCGGTTTGCACTACGCGATGGCGCGATACCTCTGCCTGTACCTTCAGGAACAGGGCAAGCTCGCGGCCTTCTATGTCCGATTCCGAAAGGGCTTTCGAGACGATGCGACGGGCGCCGGAGCGCTGGAGGCGGTCGTCGGATCGGAGCTCGCGGAGCTGGAGACCCGGTGGAAGAAGTGGGTGGCGGGGTTGAAGTACGAGGAGTAACGCACCCTCCGCAAGAACTCGACAAAGGCCCGGCGGACCATCGCTTCCGGCTGGAGCACGCCCGTCTCGCGAAACCGCGCCGCGGGAAGCCCGGGCGCTCCGCTACTTCTTCACCCAAATGGGGTTCGAAAGGATCCACGTCAAATCGTTCCGCATGGCCTCGATGCGGTAGACGCCGGGCTCCGTGATTTCGAGAAGCACCTCGTCGGCCTCGTCTTCGTGGATCGATTCCCCGTTGTGGAAGACGTTGACGATCGCTTCGTCGGGAAGCATCACCACCAGTTCCGTTTTCTCTTCGCCGAGCGCGATTTCCTGCCCCATTCCGCCGACCGTATCTCCGTTGTCGACCTCGAAATTGAATTCGGTCGGGTCGTCCCAGAAGTCGAACGAGATATAGAGGCTTCCCTGGCGCAGGGCTTGGAGAACTTGGCGGCGGGCCTTCGCATAGTCCTTTTCGAGCGGACGGTCGAGAAGCACGTGATTGATGACCGTGCGAAAGGCGACGTCGTAGGGGAAGATCTGAATCGTCTGGCCGTTGAACTCTTTCGCGTAGCGATGGTTGTCGACCTCGCCGATTCCCACGACCTTGCGCGAGCGGCAGAGCTCGTCCCACCGCGCGATCGTGTCCTGGCGCGGGCCCGTCAGCCAGCTCGCGAAATCGGTGTACATCTCCATCGAAACGTCGTCGCGGTCGAGTTGCGCCTGCCAGTCGGACATCAGATCCCACAGGCCCATGCCCGCATAATTCTGGACGCCCCACTCCAGCCACTTCGCCGAAGGGATCTGGAACCGCTTGTTGCCCGGGCTGTCGGGATGGGCGAGAAAGCCGAACCACCCTTGGCCGTTGACGGCATCGATGATTTCCTGCGGGCTCTTCTCCCGGAGCGACTCGAGTCCCTGGAGCCGTTCGTCCCCGAACGCAATCAAATGGTTGTTCGCCGGGGTGATTTCGGTCCCGCAGATCAGAAGGGAACTGCCGTGCCACTTCTCCTGCCCTTCGTCCGCCGCCTTCAGCGAGTCGTGATCGGTCAGCAGGACGAAGTCCAGACCGACATCGTTGGCCGCCTTCATCACCTCCTCGACCGTTCCCGTCCCGTCGGAATAGGTGGAGTGGCAGTGGATCGCGCCCCGGTAGTCGTATGAGGCCATGAAGTTCCCTCTAGGAAAGTCCCGAGTCCAGAGTCCGGAGGGCCGCGGGAGTTAGGGTTGGGATTCTAGCAGATCCCGCTTTCCGTGCAATCAATTCTGTGCTCGTACCTGCTCAGGGGATCGATGCCCGCCGGCCAACACCGATTCCGCGGAAGCGCGTCCCGGACGGCTCGCAGGGCACGCAGGGCCTGTGGACGCGCACGTCGATGGCTCGGAACGACGTGCACGGGGACGGCCCCGGAGGCGGCATCGGTGCGCATCCACGGAGTCCTGAAGCTCTACGGCTTCCGCGACTTCTCCTTCGCCTCCCTCTCCATCTTCTCCAGCAGCTTCCGAGCCGCGGCTTCCTCGAGGGATTTCATCCCGCCGGGGAGATCCGTCCAAAAGGTGCCGGGCCCGGAGTACCGGAGGAAGATCCGGAGGTCGTCCGGGAGTCGAGTCGCGAAAATGTAATTCGCATACGCCTCCGGATTGCCCATCGCCGCCACGTTTTTCTGAAACCGGTCGGCCTCGGCTCGTTGGACCATCTCGATCACGTCCGCCTCGGCCTTGCCGAGGATCCGTTGGCGCTCGGCTTCCAGTTGGGCCACCTGTTTCATCACCTCCGCGACCGCGACCTCTTTCTCGCCGCGGATCGTGGCCACCTTTTTCTCTCCGTTGGCCCGAACCTCCGCGACGAACTTCTCCGTCTCGGCGCCGACCTCTCTCACCCCTTTCTCGACCTCGGCCCTCAATTCTTCCAGTTCGTTCTGGATGATCTGCGTCTTGCGTTGTTCCTCCTTGGTCAATTGCTCTTCCGCCGCGATCTTGGATTTCTGGATCGGCTCTCGCAGCTCGAACGGCACGTGGATATCTCGGACCAGCCCGATCAGGACGTCGATGTTGCGGCTCTCCGCCTCGCGTTCGAGCTGATCCGTGAACGTGGTCTGAAACTGTTCCCGCGTCGTTCCCTCGATGAAGTCCTTCGCTCCGTACTTGGAGCCCTCGAGTCGGCAAATCGACTCCACCTGCGGTCGAATGATCTTGTCGATGAGCGCCTCCACGTTTCCGAACCGGTTGATGATGATCGGCACGTCCTTGGGCTGGAGGCCCCAAACCACGGTGATGTCGAGGTGGATCGTGAATCCGTCCTTCGAAGGAAAGGAGACGTTTTCGAGCGTAAGCTGGCGGTACCCGATTTCCACGGGCTCCACCTTGTACTCGCGAGGATTCAGGAAGTAGATCCCGGCCTGGAGCACGTTTTTCTGGATGCCGCGCTGGCCCGGTTCGGCCAGCTTCCCTTCCGGCGGGTACTCGCCCGACAAAGCCGTGACGCACCCCACATGTCCCGGTCTGATGATCGTCGCGGCCATGCTCGTGACGCGATGGGAGACGGGATTGAGCCTCCACTTTCCCGGGGTGAGGACCTTACGATGAATTCCCTTAAACCCCTCGTCGGCCAGGAATTGTCCCGCTCCCAGCGATCGTCCGCTCATCGATTCGACCAAGCCGATCTCCTCGGGTTTGATCTCGACGATGCTCTTCTGCCGGTCCACGGAGGTTCCGATCGGGCTGAAGAAATGCCGGCCCTCGCCGCGCACGTCGCGTTGGACTCCTTTCGTGCCTTCCGGAACGACGCGCTGAGTGTCGGGATCGGGGTTCTCCTGTCCGAACTTCGCCGAGACGATCAGGGTTTCCCCCGGACCCGCGTAGATCCGGCACACCATCCACCTCCAAAAGACGACGTAGCCGAGGAAGAACAGCATGGCGAAGACGCCCGCGGCCTTGGCGATTCTCTGTTTCACTTTCCTTCCTTCTTTCCGGAGACCTCGAGCGCCCGGCGAAAGAGCTCGGAGAACGGCCCATCGGTGTTCGAGAGAATGTAGGCGATCCCGGGGGCGATTTTCGCGTGAAGGAGATACCGCACGTACGCGTCGCCGTCCCCGAAGGCCGCCACGGAGTTCTTCAATCCCTGAGCCTCCGCCGCGTTCCGGAAGACGATGACGTCCGCCTTCGCCTTGCCCTCGGCGGTGATCGCTTCCGCCTGATTCTTCGCCGCCTGAAGTTGAAGCCGCGCGACCTCCAGCTTCCGATTCGAATCGATGATCGCGACGTCTTTCTCCTGGGAGGACTTCGTAATCATCACGGCCGCGTCGGCCTCCGCCTGCTTCGTCAACGTCTTGCGCTCCTTCATCTTCTCTTCCATCGCCAGGAGCTTTTGCTGGCGCTCGCGTTCCTTCTGCTGCAGGTACATCTCCCGGAGCCGGATCGCCAGCTCCCGCTCTTTGATCGGCTTCGTGATCGCCTCCGGGGGCGTCGTCCCCCGCACGAGCGCCGACTGGATGATCACCCCCTGGGCGGCGCAGGATTTCTTGAGTCCCGCCAGGAACTGCTCCTGGAATTTCTCCCGCGTGATTCCGCCGATGAAATCCCGCGCCAGATGCTTCGAGCCCTCGATGCGGCTGAAGGCGCGGGCGTTGGGCAGGATGATCTCCTCGACGATCGACTTGACCGAGTCCGGACCGTCGACGTATTTCACGAACACCTCCGCGACCCGAGCGGGATCGATGAACCACTCGATGGTCCCCTCCATCGTGATGTCGAAGCCGTCGAGAGACGGGAACTTGATGATGCGATCCCCGGTCATGTCGAAGCGATGCGACCGGCTGTCCACGGGGATGATCATTTCGATGTAGGGATTCGGGTAGTACGTACCCGGAGGCAGGGTCTTCTTCTGGGTTCCCCGCTCCCCCTCCTGCACGAGGAACTCGTTCGAATTCGCGGGCTCCCTCCCCGAGAGAAGCGTGACGACTCCCACGTGACCCGACTCGACGCTGACCGCCTTGTGAATCTTGACGCTGGTCGCGAGCGTGTTCATCGCGTATCGGCCGGGGAGGAGCGGATCGCGGAGGATTCCCTTCTGTCCCTCTCCCGCGATCACCTGGCCCGGCGGAAGCGGTCCGCCGAAATTGCGCACCTTGACGCCGAGATGTCCCGGCTGAATCTCCACCTGGTCGGCGATCACCCAATCCCACGAGTAGGGATTGCGCCAGTACCATCCCTCGGCCAGGGGATCCGGTTGGATCCCCTTCTGACCTGGCTCCGCAATAATGGTGCCGTTCGGCGGTTCGTCTCCGGTCTTCCGGATGAGGATGGCGACCTTCCCCCGCTCCACCACGACCGTCCCGGAGATCAGGAAAACGATCAGGACGATTCCGGCCACCGCGCCGCAGACGAGCAGTCCCCACCGAAACGCCTTGTCGAGAAGCTCGGGTAGACGAGCGAACGGACCTCGTGAAAAAACATCGACCATGCGATCCCTCCCTTGATGTGGCGTAGGCCGTTATCCGAAGAACACTTCGGCGTCGCGGAAGAAGTCCAAGTCGAACGCGCGCTTCTTCTGCTCTTCGCCGGGGAGTTCCACGTCCGCAATCTGCAGACCGGCCAGGCAGACCATCCTCCCGTACCGCTTGCCGCGAATGAGATCCACGGCGCGGAGCCCGAACCGAGTCGCGATGATCCGATCGAACGCGGAGGGCGTTCCGCCCCGCTGGATGTGACCGAGAATCGTCACGCGCGATTCGATTCCCGTGCGCCTCTCGATCTCCTTGGCGAGCCACGTTCCGATGCCGCCCAATCGGACGTGTCCGAACTGGTCCACGCTCGAATCCTGCGTCACCACCTGGCCGTCGGCCGACCGGGCTCCCTCGGCGACCACGATGATGGAAAACTCTTTCCCGCGCTCGCGCCGGCGCTTGAGGGAGGCGCAGACCTCGTCGAGACTGAACGGCCTCTCGGGAATGACGCAGTAGTCGGCCCCGCCGGCGATGGCGGCCGCGGTCGCGATCCAGCCGCTGTCTCGCCCCATCACCTCCACGACCATGATGCGATGGTGCGACTCCGCCGTCGAATGGAGGCGGTCGATCGCGTCGGTCACGACGTTCACGGCGGTGTCGAAGCCGAAGGTCTGATCGGTTCCGCCGAGATCGTTGTCGATCGTCTTAGGGACGCCGACGACCGCCATGCCCTGCTCCCAGAACCTCCGTGCGACTCCCAGCGTGTCTTCGCCCCCGATGGCGACGAGCGCGTCCAGACCGTACTTCTTGAAGTTGGCCAGCCCCCGCTGAACCGACTCCTGCTCCTGGAAGGGATTCGTCCGCGACGTCCCCAGGATCGTGCCGCCCTTCGGGAGGATCCCCGAGACGGAAAAGTCGGTGAGCGGTTCGACGAGCCCCTTCACGAGCCCCGCCCATCCGTTCTTGATCCCCAGGACCTGGTCGCCGCCCTTCTCGGCCTTCTTCACGATCGCCCGGACCACGGCGTTCAACCCCGGACAATCGCCGCCCCCCGTGAGGACGCCGATCTTCATCAGCGGATCTCCAAGTACCCCCGCGCCCTCGTCGACCCGGTAACGACGACCTCTTCGATGGCCTTGTCTCGCGACATGCTGAGGGTCGCAGAGGTCTTCGAGACGCCGTTCTCCGTGTACCGGATCATCGCCGAGACCTTCCCCTCGGTCACGACGACACTCACTTGGCTCATGGGGTGGCCCACGAAGGAGAAGGTCCGGCTCTCTCCCGGCTCCAGCTCGAAACCGTTCTGGGTGCTTTCGCTGTGGCTGCAACAGGCCAGTGCCGCCACGAACGCGGCCGCGGTCACGAATCGACGCATGTCTCCTCCATCCGATGAACGATCCCTGGGATCATATCTTGAGGTCCTCGAGTTTGAGCTCGACGCTGGTCGTCCCTCTCCACTCGTTGATTTGGGGACGGAAGGCTAGGGAGCACTTTTCCGCCTTCAGGAGTTTTTCAAAGATCTCCCCCATCCCGAAACCCACGGCTCGGATCGTGGTCTCGCCCTGACGGACGAAGAAGGCCACATGGTCCCCCTTCTTTCCCATCAGCCTCGGCTCGCCCGCGATCCGGACGTCGCGTGCCGCGAGGACCGGCTCGGGATTCCCCGCGCCGTGCGGCGCCAGACGTCCCACCTCCCGTACGACGGAGGGCGTGAGCATGCTCAGAGGGACTTCATCGTCGATCTGAAGCTTGGGCTCGTAATCTCGCGAGATCGATCGGCGAGAGGCCCCCGCATTCAGCCGCTCCCGGAATCGGACGAGATTCTCCGTTCGCAGGGAGCATCCCGCGGCCATCGCATGGCCTCCGTGCGAGAGCAGGAGATCGGAACACTCCGCCAGCGCTTCGTGCAGCGCATACCCTTCGATCGATCGGCACGATCCTTTGGCGACGTCCTCCTCCACGGCCAGGACGATCGCGGGACGGCAGAACCGGTCGACGAGTCGGGCGGCGACGATGCCGACCACGCCCAAATGCCATCGGGGATCGGCGAGGACCAGGACCGGATCTTCCATCAGACGGTCCTTTTCGAGCCGCTCCAGCGCCTGCTCGAAGATGTCGCCTTCGATTCCGCGCCTCTGCCGGTTGGCGGATTCCAGCGTCGCCACGATTTCCGCGACCCGCTCGGGCGAGCGTGTCACCAGGAGATCGACGCAATCCTGGGCCGTGCCGACTCTCCCCAGCGCGTTGAGCCGCGGCGCAAGCTTGAAGGCGACATCGAGGGTGTCCAGGTTTTTGTCCGCGACGTTGGCCTTCGCCAAAAGGGCGCGAAGTCCGGGGCTTCGCGCATTTCGCAGCGCTTCGAGTCCGTACGAGACGAAGACCCGATTCTCGCCGACGAGCGGCGAGACGTCCGCGATCGTGCCGAGGGCGGCGCAGGCCATCGCGTCGAGAAGGAAGTCCTGAAACGCGGCCGACTTCCGGACGGCGGAAGGCAGCTCGGACGAGAGCGCCCAGGCGAGCTTGAACGAGATGCCGGTGGAACAGATCCCGGTGAAGGGATAGCCGCAGCCCTGGACCTTCGGGTTGAGAAGAGCGAGGGTCGGCGGAAGCTCCGGCGGCGGCTCGTGATGGTCCACCACGATCGAGTCCATTCCCAATTCGCGCGCGAGGCGGAGTTCCTCCACGTCGGCCGTACCGCAATCGATCGTGATCAAGACCTTGACGCCCTCGCGCGAGAACTCGCGGACCGCCCGCTCGTTCAAGCCGTAGCCGTCGTTCACCCGGTGCGGTATCCGATAGGAGACGGGCTTTCCCACCACGTCGAAGAAGCGATGGAGAATGGCGGTCCCGCTCGTGCCGTCGACGTCGTAGTCCCCGAAGATCCCGATCGGTTCCCCGCTCCGCACCGCCGCGAGGAGCCGCTGGACGGCGGCGCGCATATCGCGGAACAGGAGGGGGTCCAACATCGTGTCGAGATCCGGGCGGAGAAATTGCCTGGCCGCTTCCACTTCGGCGATTCCCCGGTTGACGAGGAGGGCGCCGGTGAGAGGGGAGATCGACAACGCTCGGGCCAGCCGCTCGGCCGCGGTCCGATCGGGCGTCGAGACGATCCAACGCTTGGAGCGCACCGCTGTCCTCATAGAAGCGCCAACCGCACCTGGTCGAGCGCGTGCGTGGCCGCTCGATCCTTGATGTCCGTGCGTCCTCCCGGAAAAACCCGTTCCGTCACCCGCGTCCGGCCGCGAACCGTCACCGCCGTGTAGACCAAGCCCACGGGCTTCCTTTTCGTTCCGCCCGTCGGACCCGCGATTCCCGTCGTCGCCACGCCCACATCCGAGCCCGCAGAACGGGCGACCCCCTCGGCCATCGCCGTGGCCGTTTCGGCACTGACGGCGCCGAACCGCCGGAGCGTTTCTTCCGGCACCGCGAGGCGACGGATCTTCGACCCGTTCGAGTACGTGACGAGCGCCTCCAAGAGCGCCTCGGAGATCCCCGGGACGTTGGTCAATCGGTCGGCCACGAGGCCCCCCGTGCAACTCTCGGCGATCGCGAGGGTCCGCTTCCTCCGGATCAGGGTTCGGCCGACCACTTCCTCGAGCGGTCCGTCAAGGAAATGATCCCCAAGCGCCTTGCGAACTCGGGTCGAAAGAGCTCGAAGCGTCTTCTTCCGCGACGGTCCCTCGGCGCGAATCGAGAGGCTCACGATGCTCCCCCGCACGGTCAGACCGTAGGCGGCTCGAGAGTCCACGATGCGCCGAACGATTTCGTCCACGGTCGCCTCGGGCAGGCCCACCGATTTCGCCTCCCAAAGGTCCCAGTCTTTCCGCAGGCGTCTGGAAAGCTCGGGAACGACCGCGTGCCGGAGCATCGGCGCCATTTCTCGCGGAGGTCCGGGGAGGGCGAACAGAACGAATCCTCCCGAGTCGAGGCGGAATCCCGGCGCGGACCCGTTGGGGTTCGCGAGCGGACGCGCGCCCTGAGGAATGTAGGCCTGCCGGCGGTTGATGGAGGCGCCGCGGATCCGATACCGGCGAAATCGATTTCGAATGATCCGCCAGAGATTCGGCCGAAACCGGAGCGGACGATGGAAGGCCTCCTCGACGGCCGGACGCGTGTAGTCGTCTTCTGTCGGGCCCAGCCCCCCGGTCATGACGCACACGTCCGAACGCGAGGCGGCGAGTTTCAACTCCTCGACGAGTCGCGACGGATCGTCTCCGCAGGTCGCGTGATAGGAAATCTCTCCGCCCACCGACTCGAGCTCGCGCGCGATGGCTCCCAGATTCGTGTCGAGCGAGCGCCCTCGAAGGAGTTCCGTACCCGTGGACAGGACCTGGATGCGCATCAGACCGTCAGCTTCTGAGGATACTGCACGCTCGGGCCGGAATCGCGAGGGACGAAGAGGGAGTGGGGCGAACGCCGTCCCAAGACGGTGAGCGCACCCCGAAAGAGCGACACCCGCACGTCCCCCGTAACGGAATCGTTCAGTCGGAGGAAAAACCCGTCCAGCGCCTCTCGGAGAGAGAGGAACCACTTTCCCTCGTAGACGAGTTCCGCATATCGTCTCGAGAGCGACTCTTGGAAGTGAAGCGAGTCCTTGTCGACCGTGATCGAGGCAAGCGCGCGGTGCGCCGCGTGGAGAATGGCGGCCGCGGGGGCCTCGTAGAGCTCGCGGGTCTTCCGTCCGCTGATGCGGTTCTCGACCACGTCGAATCGACCGATCGCGCAGCGCCCCCCGATCTTGTTCAACATCTCCACGAGCTTCACCGGGGGAAGGACTTCTCCGTCGACGGAGACGGGGACGCCTTTCTCGAATCCGATCTCGAGCACCGTAGGCCTCGCCGCCGCCTCCGTTTGAGGCACGGTCAGGATGTAGGTATCTCTCGGAAGATCCTCCCACGCGTCCTGGACGGTCGGAACCTGGATATTGTTGCCCCAGAGATTCTGTTCCACGTTGTAGAGCGCCGCCCGTTCGCTCGCGACGGGAATGTTGTGCTCTCGCGCATAGGCCAGATCGTCCGTCGGATGGCGCAGGTCGAGCTCCACGAGCGGAGTCAGAACCTGGGCTTCGGGCGCCAGGGCTCGGACGCAGTTGTCGAGCCGAACGCGGTCGTTCCCCAATCCGCGAGATCCGTGGGCGATGAAGTCGCACCCTTCCTCTTCCGCCACCAGGAGGAGTTCCTCCACGATCAGCGGTCGCGCCAGAGCGCTGAACAGAAAGTACCCGTGTTCGTAGACGGCACCGGCCCGCAAGCAAGGGAGGACATAATCCCGCGCGAATTTCTCGCGAAGGTCCGCCAGGTTTGCCGCCGTCGCTCCCAGATCGACGGCCTGCTCCGCGAGGGGTTCGAGGTACTCCGGTTGTCCGAGATTCGCCGAGAAGGTGTAGACCTTCATCCCCTTCACATGACGCAGGTAGTGGACGCAGATCGCGGTGTCCAGGTTCCCGGAGTAGGCGAGCGCCACTTTGGGCATAGGTGGATGGTACGCCTCGCGTGCGGGTCTGTCAACGCGCCGCTAAACGTTGAACTTGATGTGGACGATGTCGAAGTCCTGCATCCCGTACGCCTTGCCTTCCGTCCGAGCCTTTCCTCGCGAGCGGGCTTCGTGATATCCGCCGAACTTTTCCCAATCGACGAAGGACACGACCTCACAATTGATGAAGCCCCGCTGGATGTCGGTATGGATCCGGCCGGCCGCCTCCAGGGCGGTCGATCCCTTCCGGAGATTCCACGCCGTCACATCCTTGTCGCCGACGGTGGCGAACGTCTGAAATCCCAGCTCGCGGTACAGCCTAACCGGCAACCCCATCGTCACGAGCGAGGAGAGACCATAGTCTCTCATGAACGCCTCCCGCTCGGCCCCCTCCATCGCCAGAAGTTCGGCTTCGAGCTTGAGGCAGGTCGCGATCCCCTCGACGGCGGAGCCGACTTGGGTCTCTCCCACGTTTCGGAGCGGAACGATGGGCTTCCGCGAAAAGAATTGGAATCCTCGGATCCGTCGTTCCTCTTCGGGCGTGAGTTTCTCGAACACCTTCGTGTCCCCGCCCAAGACCCCTTCCGAAAGATGCTGAAAGACCGACAATTCGCGCTGTACTTCGTCCCGATTCGGAATGGACTTCTTGATTTCCGCCTTGAGCTTATCGATCTTGCGGTTCATGCTCTCCACGTCCGCGAGAAAGAGCTCGCCCCAAAGTCCCTCGAGCTGCGCCTTCGGATCGGAACCGTCGTAGGCCTTGAGAACCGCCAGATAGGCGTCGCATTCGCGGAACTGGGAGAGGATTCCAGGATTGTCCTGCTTCTCCGGACCCGAGAGGGCCACCGCCGGCCCGTCCACGATTTCCAGGAGCGGCGCGACCAGCTTCTTTTGGGGACCCTCGACCTGGTGCATTCGGAGGAGGCGAGGGTCTTCGACGCGCACGCTCGCGGCGACGCTCTTTCCGCCTGCGGCGACCGCCCGGCCGTATTCCGTACCCGTGAGGATCGCGAAGAGACCGGTCTTCCCCGCTCCGGAGACCCCCAAGAGCCCGACGCGAGCGGCGATGCGAACCTCGGCCATAGGGTCGGGATGGTATCAAAGGCGCCGGGAGTCTTCCATGCCTTTGACGCCGCCGCGTTCGCGGTCTAGAATGATCCCGTGGAACTCCTCTGCCCCTCCTGCGAGAAGAAGCTGCTCCTCAAGCTGGAGCCCGAGGTCTACTGCACGACCTGGTGCGGAAGCTGCGGACAGGAGGTTCCTCCCGAGACGCTTACGGACGCGGGCGTTCCCGAGGAGCTGATCACCCGGATCGGACCCTGGGGTCGCAAGGTCCGCGAGTTGCTCGACGTCTACGACGACCTGATGGTCGGAGGCGACCGAACCGATGACGCCTACCTGCTCGATTGGAAGGCTCTCCGGGACGAGACGGTCGAGATGCTCGCCCGCTTGCGACAACACCTCCCGTCCGGCACGCGCGTCTTCGGCACGCCCAAGCCGCCGGAATGGAGCGACGCGGAAATCCTCCACTGGAGACGCCAGCGAGAACGGGAGGGGCTCCTGCACTCTTACGGCTACCAGTTGGGCGCTCGATGGGTGGAGCAGGAGGGCGGCCTTCCTCTCGACGAAACCGACAAGCTTCCCACGTCGTATCCGGTGGCCTGTGTGACGCCGTCGGAAAAGGAACGATTCCGCGAGGGCTTCGTCCTCGGAAGCCGCTCCGGCACGTTCGACTCGGAGATGTACACGGGAATCCTGGCGAGACTGCACGCGCGCAAGTGACTACTTCGCGCTCTCGAGCCGCTTCTCCAGGAATCGGATCACGTTCGGACTCAGGAAGAGCATCGCCGTCCTTCGCGTTTCCTCCTCGGGAGGCGGCCCCATCCGTTTGAGAGCGTCGGCGATTTTTCCTTCCTCGAAGACTCGGCGTACCAGCTCGTCGCGTTTCTTCGCCAGCTCCTCCCCGGTCATTTTGAAGGCCTCTTCCAATACCTTCCGCAGGCGCTCGAACTCCGCTTCGGCGTCCTTCTCGTTCAATCCGAGGTGACGAGCCGTGCGTTGTACGCCCTCGCGGAAGCGACTCAACACTTCTTCGTTGAGCTCCATCTCGGAGTCTTCCCGCAACCGGTCCAGGAAGCGCGTGAACTGCTCCCGCATCGGACGCAGCGGATCGTGGCGATGCATGGCGGTGAGCGTCCGCCATTGACGCTCGTCCAAGATCGCTTTCGTCTCCGTCGCCAACTTCTCGACGGTCTCGTGCTGGCGACGCATGAGCTCGCCGATCGTGCGCTGGAACTCTCCCAACCGACGCTCCCGATCCCCGAGCTCCTTCTCGCCCTTCTCCATCGCTTCGCGGTACTCTTCCAAGGCCTTTCTCAGGGCTGCGAGATCTTCCTTCCGCTCCGCAACGGCCTGATCGATCGTCGATCGCGCCCCTTGGGCGGCGGCGACGAGCTTCCCGAGTTGGTCCTTCGTCAGGCCTAGGGAATGAACGGTCCGGAGAAGGTCGATCTCCCGGCGAAGCTCCTCGAGCTGCCGGAGAGGATCCGCATCCTGGACGGCGGTGGCGAGTGCGAATGCCAGAGTAAGCATGAGTCCTCCCGATAGTGGAAAAGAGATTATACTCCCGAAGATGACTCTTGCCTCCATCTTGATGGCAATCCTCCTTGCGCAGGATCCCTGGCCGATGTACGGACAGAACCCGCGACGGACCGGACAGTCACCCTTCCGCGGTCCTTCCACGGCGAAACTGCTCTGGAGCTACGAGGCTCGGGGCGGGCTCGCCATCAACATGCAGCCGACGGTGACTTCCCGGGGAGTATTCTTCGGGACGTGGGGGCTCCTGCGGCGCGAATCGGCGGAGACGCCCGATCGATGGGAGAAATTCGACGGGAAGTACTACGGACTGTCGTTCGACGGCAAGGAGTTGTTCGCGCCTCTCCTGCCCTCCCACACTCCCGTGGGATATCGACATCGGAAACGCGCGCGAATCGGACGCGATGTCGCGTGGTGCGGTCGTGACAACGACTTTCTCGTTTCGTTCTATAACGGGACGCTCGAGGGGACGGCCTGCGTCGATCCGCGCGACGGAACGCACTACGTGGGGCGGGGAGATGGACGCCTCTTCGCCATCGACCCCCTGAGGGGAACGGTGCGATGGATCTTCGAGACGTTCAACCCGGAAGACCGGGAGGATCCGGACGGAGGCGGCGAGATCATCGGCGGTCCCGTTCAAGCCGCCGACGGCACCATCTACTTCGGCACCGTCGCGGCTCCGTGGCCGGGCAAGCCCCCGGCCGAACCCGCGTACGAGACGAACGCGGTCTATGCCGTGGACCGCAACGGGAAACTGGTTTGGCGGTACCCGTCTCGGAAGACGGGGCTCGAGAACTGGATCCACACTCCGCCTGCGTTCTCTCCGGACGGAAAAGCCCTGTATGTCGGAACCATGGGTGGGGACATGTCGGTGGCTGGGCGCATTCTCGCCTTCGATCTGACACGGACAGCCGACGTTCCCGACGAGCGGCGATTGAAATGGTCGATCGAGTTGCGAAATACCGACCGGCCCCTGAAGCCTGTCGTATTTGCGAAGCACCTGGCGGTGGGAGCGGACGGGCGGATCTACGGAGCGGGTTTCGAGGTTCAGCTCCTGGGAGGGTCCCCGATCGTCTTCGCCATCGATCCAAAGGGGTCCTTTGCGTGGAAGCCCGCGTATGTCGAGCCGCAAGGGTACCCTTCCCGTCGAGGAACGTTCGGCGGCGGAATCGCGCTCCAAGAGGACGCAGGAGTGACCCGCGCCGTCCTCGTCACCACCACGCACCTGCGAAGCTCGAATGGTGTTGGAGGGGCGCTCTACAGGGTCGATCCGGCCACCGGACGAGTCCTGGCGGAGTTCGACCCATCCCCCTCCGGAATCGGCGGCATGACCGCGCCGGTGGTCGATGCTGCGGGGACGATTTTCGTCGGAATTCGAGGAACCCATCGCGAGGGTCGAGAGGCGGGAGTCAACGGCCGAATGTATGCCCTCACTCCCGATCGGAACGGCTTCCGCGTCCTGTGGGAATATGAGGTATCCGGGCAACTCGATTGGGCGGCACCGGCCATCGGCTCGAAGGGGATCTTGTATTTCGGCAGCACGGCACCCGCCCCACCGCTCCTGCAGACGCGCTTCTTCGGCCGCGCCGAGATCCCGCCGGACACCTCACCGCGGTTGTACGCTCTCCGGTAGGGCCTACTCCGTCACTCGGACGATCCCGGAGTTTCGCACCAGCCACTGCTCCTTGCCGCTTGCGAAGCTCAAGATGACGTAGAGCGATCTTTGGTGATGTCCTTCTTCGTAGAGATTGTCGCCGCGCCACTGTACGGTCCGCTCCTCTCCTCCCTTGAGGGTCAGCGCGGTCTTGCCCGAGCCCGTGCCCTCCTTGGATCGCAGGCTCAGACCGGAGACAGGCGATCCCTCCTTTGACTCATCCAAGGAGAGGAAAGACCGCTTCAGGGCGATCTCGACGCTGAGATCGGTTTGGTTCTTGAACTTGAGTGTGACGATCAAGTACTGCCGCCGCTCCCCGGGACCTACGATCGGCATATGATCGCACCACGGATCGACGCTCACCAATTCGATGGAAAGCGAACCTGCGGTGTGGGACTTCGGGATGGCCTTCGCTCCCTCTTTCGGCAGTCGGAGGAATTCGTCCACGAAGATCACGTTTCCCCTTCCGTACCCCAAAACCCACAGTCGTGTACCGACTTCAAATTTCTCCGCACACTCCAATCGGAATGCGGTTTTCTCGCCGTCCGGAACGAATCCATCCTTCTCGATGCGCCCGAAGCCGATGAAGTACTCGGGTCGCGAGAAGAGTGGGAGCGTCAGGGTCAGAATCACGAGGATCTGTTTCATATCCTTTTGGACGCATGGGGAGGACAGGAGTTCTGCGGATTCCGGAGACATCCCGCGCCCGCACTTGGAGTCTCGAATGGCAACCCCAGAGTGCGAGAAGCCTGGCCACGACGATGCGTGGATCTTCAGGTCCAGACTGGACCGAGCTGGTCCCCACCGCGGCGGAGCAAAGCTATCGATTGCCCCTGGGCAGGTCGGCTTCGAGCCAATCGAATTGGTCGGGAGGAGCGAGCAGGGTCTAACCGTCGCGCCAGATCACCGTCGGCTGTCCCGCCCGCTTGTGGGCAAGCAAGGCATCCCGAGCTGCGGTCTTCATGGACGAAAGCGGAAGGCGATCAAGCTCGGGTGGATCGCATGTCGGGGACCAGGTTCAGGCCGATCGACAGGCTATCCGCGACGGCGCCTCCGTCGTATCATTCCTAACCGAATCGGAGGTCACCATGCTGACGCTGCTCCTCGCCCTCGTCCAGGAGACGATCCCCGCGCCCGCCGACGTGGCCGCGCCGCCGAAAGAGGCCGAGCGGTCGAAGTCCGGCCTCGCTTCGAAACTCCTTCAGGCCGGAACCGGGAAGGAGCGCCCGACCGCGGACGACGGAGTGAAGGTGCATTACACGGGCTGGACCACCGACGGGAAGATGTTCGACAGCTCGATCGTGCGCGGACAGCCGGCCACCTTCGCGCTCAACGGCGTGATCGCCGGATGGACCGAGGGGCTTCAGCTCATGGTGCGGGGAGAGAAACGGCGCTTCTGGATCCCGCAGGAGCTCGCGTACAAAGGCCAGAGCGGCGCGCCCGCGGGCATGCTCGTCTTCGACGTGGAGCTCCTCGAGATTTTCAAGGCGCCGCCGGTCCCGTCCGACGTCGCCGCCGCGCCGAAGGAGGCGGAACGGTCGAAGACCGGCCTCGCATCCAGAGTCTTGAAAGCGGGGACGGGCAAGGATCACCCGACTGCCGAGGACGGCGTAAAGGTCCACTACACGGGCTGGACCACCGACGGGAAGCGGTTCGACAGCTCGGTCGTCCGCGGCGAGCCGGTGGCCTTTCCGCTCGGCCGGGTGATCCCGGGGTGGACGGAAGGGGTACAGCTCATGGTGAAAGGAGAGCAGCGCCGGTTCTGGATCCCCGAGGAGCTGGCGTACAAGGGCCGGAGCGGCGCGCCCCAGGGAACGCTGGTCTTCGACGTCGAGCTCCTCGACATCGTGAAGCCGCCGCCCGTCCCCGCGGACGTGGCGGCTGCGCCCAAAGAGGCGGCAAAGACCGCATCGGGCCTCGCGAGCAAGGTCCTCACGGCCGGCACGGGGAAGGAGCACCCGACCTCGAAGAGCACCGTCGAGGTGCACTACACGGGATGGACGTCGGATGGGAAGATGTTCGACTCGTCGGTCCTCCGCGGCCAGACGGCGACGTTCGCGCTCGACCGCGTGATCGCGGGCTGGACCGAAGGCGTGCAGCTCATGGTCGTCGCCGAAAAGCGCCGCTTCTGGATTCCCGAGGAACTCGCGTACAAGGGCGCGCCGAACCGCCCCAAGGGGATGCTCGTGTTCGACGTGGAGCTGATCCGGATCGTGAAGTAGGCAAAGACCGGCGAGCCGTACAGGGCAAGTCTCGAAGCCCTCATTCCCTCTCTCTGTTCCTTGCTCTCTCGGCGCGCCGGGGCTCGCGAGTCGAGCTCCGGCCGGGAAATCGGGAGGGACCACCGCAGCCAACGCACCGAGGAGCGCGGTACCGTCCGGCACGGCGGGCGGACTGGGGGGACCCAGAAGCCCCGCTCGCACAGTTTCTGCGACGCCGCGACTGAGCTATCGTTCAACGGCGGTCATCGAACGGAAGACTGGATCACCGGCGCTGACAGCGCGGGCGGGCGTCTCGATCACCGCGATCAAGGACCTCCTCGGCCACTCGAGCAGCACCGTAACGAAGCGGTACGCGCACCTGGCATCGAGCAATCTACAGGCGGCGGTGCTTGCACTCGCCCCCGCCAAGACGGTCGAAAAGAGTTGTCACCGGAGTTGTCATGAAGCAATTGCGACGACAATGAAGGCTATGTAAAGTGAGGTCAACGTACTGGCTGTAAGATACTTGCCCCCGTAGCTCAATTGGATAGAGCATCGGATTTCTAATCCGGTGGTTGAAGGTTCAAGTCCTTCCGGGGGTACCATCCTTGATCGGCATCCCCCGAAGTCGCGGCGGAGGCCACTCTCGCCAGCGTTTGGAACGGTTCCTTAAGGTTCGAAAGGGCCATCTTGTCTTTGATGACCACTTTAGAAACGAGGTCGTCGAGGAGTTTGCGCCGCTCGAAGTTGTCGGTCTGCGCCTTGTAGAGGTCGTACGCGCGCTGCCCGAGGTCGAGGATGCGCGAGGCTTCGTTCAGGTATAGATCGTGCGCGATCTCGAGCCCCGCGAGTTCAGCGCGGGCCTTCGCGAGCTGCTCGCGCCAGAGCGCGACCTTCCCGGCGTACTCCTCGGCCGTGATGAGGCCGTCGAGCTTGTCGTTGTACGCCTGGTCGATCCGGTTCTTGAGACGCGTCTCCTCGGCGCGCAGGACGCCAGCGCGCTTGCCGGCGAACTCCTTCTCGGCCGCGTAGCTCCGCTTGAGCGCGAACTGGAGATCGGCGAACGTCTGCGGATCGAGCTTCAGTTCCTTGAGCGCAAGCCCGAGTTGCTCCACGAGATCCTCCTCGCGGATGTACGTGTCGGCACACACGGACCCGCCGTTCTTCCAGCCGGTACAGCGGTAGTAGACGTACTCCTTCTTCTTGCCGTTCTTCGCCTTGATGTGCCGCTCGGCGGTGATGAACCCGCCGCAGGTCCCGCAGGTAGGCAGTCCCCGGAACGCGAACTTCAGGCTCTTTGGGCACTTCTCGTTGCCGAGGATGCGCTGGGCGCGATCGAAGAGGTCCTTCGTGATGAGCGGCTCGTGCTTCCCCGGCTTCTCCATCCCGTTCCAGCGGACGACGCCGTGGTAGAGCGGATTCCGGAACATCGTGTAGAGCGACTGCAGCGAGTAGGGCTTGACGCTGTCCTTGTAGCGCAGCCCCAGCTCGTGCGCGATCTTCTCGATCTGCGGCACGGTGTAGTTGCCGGTCCCGTAGAGTTCCCACA
>CAZGKV010000019.1:0-42904 GCA_964526305.1 uncultured Planctomycetales bacterium
GGGAATCACCCAGTCGACTTCCACGCTTGCCGATCCGAACGGACGGTCGTCGGCCATCGGCCAGGGGAGGGCCGCTCCTTGTGTCGGCGTGATGATGATCGCCGGGGCGGGGGATCCGGTCAGATAGGCGAACACATACCGAAGATACTCAGTCTCGCCGTATCGGTTGGCGGCACTGATCATGAATGTATAGTGGCCCGTAATCGGAAGATTCACTGGATACTCGAGTGTCACCTGTCCGTTCCAGTTCGTACAGCATGACCGCGGTTCCGCGGTCGGGCCAGAGCGTGCCGGGGATCGGCGCGGCTCCCTCATCTCGAAGCACCGAGCGCTTCCAGCGAAGGGGCGCGCTCCGGGTGGTGACGCTGGGAGGTCGGACGTCCAGAGCGTCGAGGGCCCCCGGTCGCCCCGTGAGCAGGGGCGGGGCCGGCGGGATTCTGACCGTTATCGACCCACCCGATCTGGTCGAACCCGAAGATTCCTCGCAGGCGCGCGGCCTCGAAATCCCGCGCCGCGATCGCGCCCACCTGGCCGCCGGCGGCAGTCTTCGGCGAGCGTCCGGGTGTGTGGAGACCCGGCAGCCTGACGCTCGGGAGTTCGCCCAACGCGTGCGGCGATCACTTCAGCCGCGAGAGCGTCCAACCGGACGCTCGGGCTTCCGCAACCCCCAGAATCAACTGTGGGTCGCCACTAGGATTGCCCGATTGTGTACCATCGACCGTAGGACCCGCGGATCGTGGCGGAACGGAGTCGAAACAGCTTATCCGACGTCGCAGTGCGCATTCGATAGGCGACGAGACCGATTCCGCGGGCAAACCACAGGTGGACCGGCAGCGATCCCGGAAGCCCGTTCCTCAACACGTCGATCCGATAACACTCGGGAAAAGTGGCTGCCGGGGTGACGACGGAGACGTCGATTGCTCCGACCCCCAGCGTCCTAAACGCATTGTAATTCCACGTGGTTCCCACGGGCCGGTCGAACTTGAAGAGGGGCTCGAACCCTACGCCCGTCAGGACGGAGAATCTCGAAATCGGCCACCCCCAATACCGAACGCAAGAAAACGCCAAGGGCTTTCCCTTGAGCATGGGGAATCCCTTCACCGGCGGGTAGTCGCCCGGCCACTCGGCGACCTCGAACTCCTGGACCTCTCCGTCCGTGGCGACGTAGCTCCATCGAGTTCCGACCTTGAGGGGGAACCAGCTGGAACCGGCGAGCCCGCCTGTAGAGGTGAGCGCCACCGTCAGGGTATGAGTCTCCCAATGATCCCCGATCCAGATGGGACCCGCTTGGATCTTGTAGCTGCCTGGCCCAACCTGCTTCCCGTGGCGATCTCTCTTGTTCCAGGTGAAACTGGCCCACTCCCAAGGAGGCAAGACGAGTGGAACAGCGTGAGAAACGTCGTGGACGGACCAGTACATCGGAGAGGAGATCGTCGTCCCGCCGACGTTTTGGAGCGTGAACGTGACGCCCTCGGCGTCCTTGGTCGAATAGACGGCACGTTGGACCGTCATCCGAATCTTGTCGTCTGGGTAGGCAAGCGTCGCAGCGACGAGCGCTAGAGTTGTGAGAACCATGTATAGAGTACGCAGGGGTGCCGTGGATCCGCACCGCTTTCTTGGGGCAAGCGCCAACTTGCGCGCCGTGCCGTTCGAACGGCGCGACTGGACGCATTCTGAGCGGGCACCGCATACGGGGCATTGATCGAAACCGCTCCGCGGCGGAGTCGGAGAGGCGCTGCCCCCCCTCTCCGGCACCCGAGAACGTTCCCCGCAATCCCGGCGTATAATAGGGTGAATGTCGGCTTTGTTTTCCTTCCTCCTCCTCCTGACGGCAAGTCAGGATCCGGGTCAGAAGGCGCGGGAAGAGATCGCCAAACAGTCCCGGAATCTAGCCGCCGTCCTCGTCGGCCTCGGCGACTGGCTCGCGACACAGAAGATGCACGCATGGGCACGGCGGGAGTATTTCCGGGCGAAAGAGATCGACCCGGAGTGCGAAGCCGCCTGGAAGAAAATCGGACACCGCAAAGTCAACGGTCAGTGGGAGCTGGATCCCTCCAAGAAACTGGATACCGAGAATCAGAAGAAAGGCGAGGAGGCGGAGAGGCTGCGGAAGGAGTACCTCCAGAAAACGGAGGCCGTGGGAAAGGACTTCGCGAATCGCTTCGCCCAGATCGCGCTCCTCGCTCAGCGCAGCGACCTAGAGTCGGAGGCGAAGGAGCTCTGGCTGAGGGTCTTGGATCTCGACCCGACCCACGCGGACGCGCGCGGAGCGCTCGGATACGAGAAGCTCCCGTCCGGCGGATGGGCCCGACCCGAGGAGATCCGTCTTCGTTCCGAGCTGCGCCAAGGCGTCTCCCAGGCGCCGAAGGGGGCGAGCCTCGCGGAGGAGCCGGAATACGAGCGGGTCCTCAAGCTCCCCTTGAAGAAACTGACCAGCGACCGATTCGTCGTGGCCGCGCCTCACCTGGACACACCGGTCCTAGAGCGGCTGATCCAGCACGCGGAACATACGTACGCGATGTGGCACACGCTCTTCGCGCAACAGGACGTGTTTCGAAAGCAAAAAATGCATCTCCTCGTCCTCCAGGACCGCGAACAGCACGTGCGCTACGTCGATTCCTTCCACCGGGGGAACGCCGAACAGAAGGAGTTCGCCCGAAAGCTCTCCGGACAGCTCGGATTCCCCGTCACGGAATGCTACCAGGGATCGCGCAGCAACGAGGGGATCGAGGATTGGTTCGTCCACGCCGTGAGCCAGAATCTGATCCGGATGTTCGCCGTCGGCAAGAAAACCAAATCCCACGATCCGCTGTGGCTCCTCGAGGGACTCGCGTACTGGTTCACCGGCGCGGTCCACGGTTCGGCGATCTGGGGCTGCGTCGAGCTCGGGGGCACCCAAGCCGGAAACAAGCCGAAGGTCAAGGATGCGCGCAAGCCGGAGACGTGGCCGCGGACGATTCGGACCTCCGTCCTGGAGGAGCAAGACCCCGCCATCCGCGCCGTCATCCTCTGCACGAACGCTCCCGATTTCGAACCCCTCGAGGTCATCAAGGCTTGGAGCCTCCTGGACTTTCTTCTGGTGGAATACCGCGCCAAGCTCGCCGAGTTCTGCCAGGACCTGCGCCGGCAAGACGACAACGGCGAGAAGTCGTTCGCCAAGGTGTTCGGGTGGACCTTGGACGAACTCGACGTACGGTGGAAGGCCTGGGTGCTGCGCGAGTACGCCGGGCGCTAGGAAAACTCGTATCCGTTCGGAACTCCGTAGATTGGCACCGATGGCGCATCCGGGGCCGTCCCCATGCACGTCGTTCTGCGCAATCTGGGGGCGCGTCCACGGGCCCATCGCGTCTCACGGGCCGTTCCCGACGCGCTTCTGCGAAATCTGTGCGGCCGGTGGGCGTCCATCCTCGGAACCGTTACGAAAACTCTTTGGCTTCTTCGTCGCGAATCACCGCCACGACCTCTCGCTCGGATTTGGCGGCGAGAAGGGCCGTGCGCATCTCCTCGTAGTTCAGAAGACGGGCGATTCCCGCGAGCGTCCGGATGTGCTGCTGGACGCTCTTCTTGGGGATCGCGAGAAGAACGATGATGCGCGCGGGCTGGCCGTCCGAGGATTGGAAGGGGATGCCCTTTGGCGAAAGCCCGATCGCCGCCACCGCGTGTTCCAGTCCCTCCACCTGCGCATGCGGCAGCGCCACTCCGTGATCCATGCCCGTCGAGGCGATGTTCTCGCGCCGCACGAGGGCGTCCAAGACGGTCTTCTGCTGGTCCGGAAGCAGACGCTTCCTCTCCACGAGGTGGTCGACGAGCTTCCGGATCGCCTCCCACTTGTCGCGGGAGACGAACTCCAAGACCGCGCCGTCTTCGAGGATGAGCTCGGCCAACTTCACAGCTCTTCGATCTCCTTCCGGTGCGCCTCGAGGCTGGCGATCTCGCCGTCGAGGCCGCGGAGCTCCTCTTCCAGCTTGGCCGCCAGCTCGGGCTTGGCGGCGCGGAACGCGGAGTTCGAGAGTTGAGCTTGAAGGCGTTCCCTCCGGAGGCGGCGCTCCTCGATTTCTTTCCGGGTGAGCTCCCGTTCTCGTCGCGCGTCGAAATCGGACCCCATGGGAAGCCAAATCGTCGCGTTGGCGGACTCGGCCGTCAGGGACCGGGAGGGCTTCGCCAATCCGTTGCCGATCTTGAGGTCGGAAAGGTTTGCCTGAGAGACGATGATCCCCCGGCCGGCTTCGAGAAGCCGCGCCGAGCGGTCGTCGCGGGCGGAGATGACGGCGGCCAGAGCCTGCTTCGCCGCAATCTTGTTCGCGTTGCGCTTCTCGCGGATCGCGCGCACGCACTCGAAGACCAGATCCATCTCCTCTTCCAGCTCGGGATCCCGAAGGGACGCCGGCGGTTCGGGCCAGGAAGCCAACATCATGGACTCCGCCTTTTCGGCTCCCAGCTCCCGGAAGCGCTGCCATATCTCCTCGGTCACGAACGGAGCGAGAGGATGGAGGAGACGCAAGGTCACGTCCACCACGTACGAGAGAGTCCGGCGAGCGTCCTCTTCCTCCACCCGGCGTTTGGAGAGCTCGATGTACCAATCGCAGAAGTCGTTCCAAACGAAACGATAGAGCGCCTGCGCCACTTCGCTGAAATCGTATTTCGCCAGGCACTCGGAGACCTGCGCCCCGACGGTCGAGAGTCGGCTCAAGATCCATCGGTCTTCGATCGCGGGATTCTCCGGCAGGGACGGGGCCGCGGCGCCTACTTTCTGCGAGACGTACCGGCAGGCGTTCCACAGCTTGGTGACGAAATTCCGGGCGTCCTCCGTCCGCGTCTGGGAGAGGCGGCGGCCGAACCGGATGTCCTGCGATCCGGTCGAGAGGCGCACGAGGGCGAAGCGGACCGCGTCCGCTCCGTACTTGTCGATCAATTCCAGAGGATCCACTCCCGTGCCCTTGGACTTGGACATCCGCTCGCCGTTGTCGTCCATGAGGGTCGCGTTGATGACGACCGTTCGGAAGGGAACCTCGCCGCGGAATTCCAAGCCCGACATGATCATCCGCGCCACCCACAGGTTGATGATGTCGCGGCCGGTGACGAGCGTCTGCGTGGGATAGAACTTCTCCAAGTCGGGCGTCTCCTCGGGCCAACCCAGCGTGGCAAACGGCCATAGCGCGCTCGAGAACCAAGTGTCGAGCACGTCCTCGTCCTGCCGCATCTCCTTCGTCCCGCACTTCGGGCACGCGGGCGGCGTCTCGACCGCGGCGAGGGATTCGCCGCAGGCGCAGTACCATACCGGGATCCGATGGCCCCACCAGAGCTGCCGCGAGATGCACCAATCCCGGATGGACTCCATCCAGTCGAAGTACACCTTGCTCCAGCGGTCGGGGACGAACCGGACATCCCCTCGCCGGACGGCTTCGATCGCCGGTCGAGCCAGCTCGCGCATCCGTACAAACCATTGCTCGGAAAGGTAGGGCTCCAGGATCGTGTCGCACCGATAGCAGCGCCCGGCATAGGAAGGCGTCTCCTCGACCTTCTCGAGGAGGCCGAGCTTGCCGAGCTCGCTCACGATCCGCTCCCGGCAATCGAACCGGTCCAGACCGCGGAACGGCCCGGCGTTTTCGTTCATGCTCCCGCGCGAATCCAGCACCACGACGGCCCGGAGGGAGTGGCGGGAGGCGCATTCGAAATCGGCGGCATCGTGGGCCGGCGTGATCTTGACCGCCCCCGTGCCGAACGAGGAATCGACGAACTCGTCGGCAATCACGGGAATCTCGCGATTCACGAACGGAAGGAGCACGGAACGACCGACGAGCGATTCGTACCGGGGATCCTTCGGATTCACGGCCACCGCGGTGTCGCCCAGCATCGTCTCCGGGCGGGTGGTCGCCACCGTTACCTGGCCGCCGCCCTTGAGCGGATACCGCACGAACCAGAACTTCCCCATCTCGCCGTCTTTGCGGACGACTTCCAAATCCGAAAGCGCCGTTTGGCACGGGCCGGGGCACCAGTTCACCGCGTACAGTCCTCGGTAGATCAACCCCTTCTTGAACAGGGAAACGAAGACGACGCGGATCGCTCGCGTGTAGGCCTCGTCCATGGTGAACCGGGTGCGAGTCCAGTCGCACGAGCAACCGAGCCGGCGGAGCTGATAGAGAATGGTGTTCCCGTATTTCTCCTTCCACTCCCAGACCCGCTGGAGGAACGCCTCGCGTCCCATTTCGTGCCGCCGCTTGCCTTCTTTCTTCAGCTCCTTCTCGACCACCGCCTGGGTCGCGATCCCCGCATGGTCCATGCCCGGCAGATACAACGCTTCGTGACCGTCCATCCTTTTCCAACGCACGAGAACATCCTGCAGCGTGTTGTTGAGGGCATGACCCATGTGAAGCGAGCCCGTCACATTGGGAGGCGGGATGACGACCACGAACGGCGGCTTCGTGGAATCAGGGGCGGCGCCGAAATACCCCTCTCCCTCCCACAGACGATAGATCCGGCCTTCGGATTCCGGCGGATTGAACCTGGTTGGAAACTCCATGGACGTCAAACACTTAGAGCGACACCGGGATCGGATAGGGAGAAGTACCGCGACCGCCCCCCCGATCGCCAAGAGATGAGTTATTATAGAGGTTGAACCCCGAAAGTCAACATGCCGGTGGGCTCCGGAATCGCTTTGACATCCGAGCGAGACGGGCTGATACTCCTCATCGATGCCCCTGTCCGAGGAGGATGTCGGCCACTACCTCGAACGAACCGGCATGGCGACGCCGGGACAGATCGAGGAGGCCCGGAGGAAATCCGGTGGAAGGCCGATCCTGGAAGTTCTCCTCCGGGAAGGGATCATTACCGCGGCTCAGCGAGATGCGGTCGAGAAGAAGTTTGAGGACCGGGGCATCCAGCAGCTCGGCTCCTACAAACTCCTCAAGAGACTCGGGGCGGGCGGGATGGGCGAGGTTTTTCTTGTCGAGAATATCGTCACGCGCGAGAAGGCGGCGCTCAAGATCCTACCCAAGGACCTTGCGTCGGACCCCGAGTTTCGCCGGCGATTCGTCCGAGAGGCGACCGAGGCCGCGAAACTGGAGCATCCCAACCTCGTGCGCGCCCTCACGGCCGGCGAGGAACACGGGTACTCCTACTACGTCATGGAGTATTGCGAAGGCGAGCCTCTTACCCGGCATCTTCCTCTCCACGTCCCGGCTGCGGTCGCGATCGTCCGCCAGATCGCGCGAGGACTCGGGCACGCGCACGAGAAGGGGATCATCCATCGGGACGTCAAGCCCGACAACATCCTCGTGACCCCATCGGGGGCCAAGCTCCTCGACCTTGGGCTCGCGAAAAACATCCTCGACGGCTCCGGCTCGAAATTGACGATGACGGGCGAAACCATGGGCACGCCCCATTACATGTCCCCGGAACAAGCTCGAGGCAGTCGCGAGATCGACGGTCGCGCGGATCTCAATTCGCTCGGCGCGACGTTTTTTCACCTGGTGACCGGACAAACTCCGTTCACCGGAGGCTCCGCCTTCGAGATCATCAGCCGCCATCTCACGGAACCTGTACCCGACGCATGCGCCATACGCCGAGAGATTCCGGAGCGCATCGGCGGGATGATTCGGAAAATGATGGCGAAGGATCCCGCGGACCGATATCCGGACTGCGCTTCGCTCATCGCTGACCTCGAATCTCCCACGAGGTCCCCGAAGCGCCTTCGTTGGCCGTACTTCGCGGGGGCCGCGGTTCTCGCAGCGGCGGCCGGGATCATCGCGTTTCGTCCGAAGTCCTCCGCTCCAGGGTTCCGTCGCGAAAACGGGATTCCATGCCTCGTTCGCGTACTCGAGATAAACCTGAAGCGAGGCATCCAACGAGGAGGCCACCGACGAGGCGAACTGCCGGACGAAGTCGTCGCTGGCCCGGTGCGGCATGCAGAACCAGGGATCGGCGTGGAGCGCGTTGGAGAGCTGGATCATGTGCTCCAGGGCGACGCCGAACGGACCGGTTTGGGCCCCGATCGGCAGCGTTCGCTCGGACCAATGCACCACGGTGGACGTATTCGCTCTCTGCCAGTTCATGAAGCGGATCGTCTTGAACCGGCTCCAGCGCGCGAGAAAGGGGGGATGGAACGGCGCGGTCGCGGAGTCCGATTCGTAGACCTCCGGGACGAATCGGATGTTCCGAACGGGATCGGAGGGGTTGCTGGACGCGATCCGAAGGAGGATGCCGTCGGGCGAGGGGCTCGGCCGAACGTCGACGACCAGCCGCCCGGGAGAACCGCCGACGATCGTCGCATCGGATCCGAACTGGACGAGGCCCGACCCCTCGTACAGACAGATATAGGTCCCGCCGGGGTAGTGACCGTACAGACTCCGGCACATTTGTGTCCAGGCCGCCTGACCCGGCGCCGGGATCGGCGTTCCGTCCGGAGTCAGGGGTTGGAGATCCGTGGTGGTCCAGGGCCCGGACTGCTTGAAGAGGTCCTTGAAGACGATCTCGGGCGTGTTGTTGCTGAGACCCGCGGTCGTGAGGTTGATCCCCAGCGGGGAGGTGTCGTTCAGGGATACCGTCGGGGATGGGACCGGCGTCTCTCCCGCGCCTCCCGAGCCACAGGCCTGCAGAAGAACCAAGGCACCTGAGAGGATCCTCATCGCTCATCTCCTTTTCCCTCTCCTCATGTGTGTCGGCGGTCGAGCGTGTAGAAAGAAATTCCTGGGGCTTCCCTTCCTCCAAGCGTGCCGATAGACTGGTCCCCCGGGAGGTGTGGCCGATGATGCTCCTATGGTGGCTTGCCTTCGCAGACGGGCTGACCGAGGCCGCAATCGGGAAATGGGTCCACGAGAGTGGGATCCTCCTCGAGATTCGCCGCGACGGATTCCTGACGATCGAACCTTTCGAAGGCGACCTCTCGGTCGGACGGCATGCCGTTCTCGAAAAGACTCGCGAGATCCACGTCGTCTTTCGCGATCGGGAGTGTCTCTGGAGGATCACCGATCTCAATGCCGCGAGTCTCGAAATCGATCCCCGAGAGAAGCAGACATTCGGCCGATCGGGGGCGATCCGATTTCGACGCATGCTGGAGGGGCGTGGACGACTTCACATCGAAAACTCCCCGCGCAGCGCGCTGGAGGGGACAGAGTATCAGATCGCGCACGCCGTAAGGATTCGGAACCGCGGGACGGGTCCCCTCCTCCTCCGGCTGGATGCCGGCGCGCGGTCTCTTTGGCCGGGAGAAAACCTCGATTTGCCGGTCGAGCTCAAAGGCCCCCCTAGCGCCCCCGGGAAGGGCGATGCCAAGGTCGTCGCCTTCTGGTGGAAGGATGGGAGCGGAGAGGCCCGGCGCGAGGAGGTACGGTGCGAAATGACCGTCACCGCAAATCCCGCCACATTGAGTCTCGATCCGGGGAAACCCGTCAAGACGGATCCCGCTCATCACTGGCAATGGATGAGCCTCTCTCTGGAATCGCGCGGCACGTCGTACCTTCTCGTCTCGAAACCGGGATCGATGACGTGGAGTTCCTGGAAATCGGATCGAAGCGGTCCGGCTGAACTTCGAGTCGCGGGCACCTACAAGGAGCGTGGCGTCCAAGGTTGGTGGCTCGCTCCGAAATCCGCGGGGGAATTTGCGCTCCGAGTTCATGGGCAAAAGACCGAGCAGTCGATGGGCCTCGCGGCCGGGCGACCGGTACCGATGAAATGGGAGCGCCCCGCCGGCGGAAGAAGCCAGGACCATGTCGAGGGGAGCGAGCTCGAATTCCCCGCCGGTGATCGATCCTGCACCCGGGAGGACTTGTACGGCCAGATCCATCCGCTTCCGCACGAACGTTGCGCCATCGCCGTCACGTTCCAAGCGACCCAGGGTCGAGTCTACGCCTTCCACCTTCAGACCCGCGCCCATTCCGAGGGCCGCCGGCCGGATCTATGGATGTGGAGCGAAGAGCGATATCGGGAATTCTCCGATTGCGCCCGACGGTCTCAGCCGCGGGAGCTCTCCCGCACCGACTGCTGGGAGGCGAGATCCTCGGGCACGCCCCCTCTATGGGAATGCCCGAAGAGCGGTACCTACAGGATCCTCGTTCACGCACCCTATGCCGAGCGGGAGACGCTCAAACTCCGACTCTCCGAGTTTCCCGCCATCTTCCGAGGACAATGGGCGTTTCCCGCGGATTAGGCACTTCTGTTTGGTCATACGCCCTTCCTCCCATCGGCAGCATTGCCGTTGTCCTATTGGGAGGGGAGGAAGAATCGTCTTGATCGTTCCGAAGAGGTAGCGCGAATCCCGACTACCGGAGGAAATAGACGGTCACGGCCCCCCCGAGTCCGCCGCAGAGGAGCATGCGACCGTCCTTGGAAAAAGCGGTCGTCCGAAGCTCGTCGCCCTGCGGATATCGCGTCCGTTCCTTTCCCGAGGCCACGTCCCAGAGGATCAGAACGCCCCCGCTGGCCGACGCCAGAGTCTTGCCGTCGTGCGCCCAAGAGACCGAGTACATGGGAAGTCCGTACGCGCCTTTGTTCCTCAGGACTCGAATCTCTTTGGAAGTCTCGACTTCCCACAGCCGGACGGTCTTGTCGTCGGGCCCATCGCTACCGGAAGCGAGGGTCTTGCCGTCGGGAGAAAAGGCCAGCGCGAGGATCTTTCCCGAATGTCCGCTCAAGACCGCGCGCTCCTTACCCCCGCCCGTTTCCCACAGGGTGACCACTCCCCCCGATCCGGCCGCGACAAGACTTCCATCCGGCGAGAAGGCGATCGAATCCACGCCGTGGGCCGGTGCCTTCAAATCCGTCCGTACCGCCCCGTTCGTGGTATCCCAGAGCGTCACCCTGTCGTGGTTGTCGCCGCCCGTAGCGAGCGTGGATCCGTCGGGGGAAAACGCAACGGCGAACACGAGAGCCGTCGCGGTCTTGAGCGCCAGTTTCTCTTCACCGCCGGCGATGTCCCAGATCCTCACCGTCGCATCCTTCCCCCCGGAAGCGATCCGCTTTCCGTCCGGCGAGAAGGCGACCTGCCGAACATCCCCGGAATGCCCGCTCATCGTGCGGAGCTCTTGACCGTCCGTCGAACTCCAAATCCGCACGGTCCGGTCGTCGCTCGCCGTGGCGACGAGACTCCCATCGGGGGAGAAGGTCGCGCACAGGATCATCCCCTTGTGTCCGCGAAGCAAGCGTGGGACGCGGTCCAAGTCCCAGAGTCGGACGGTGACGTCTCGGCTCGCCGTGGCCAGTACTTTCCCATTGGGCGAACAGGCAATGGAAGTCACCGGCTCGGCATGACCCTCGAGGATTCCCCGGAGCTTGTCCCCGGCAAGGTCCCATGCGGTCACGATCGAACCGCTCGACCATGCGAGGCCCTTTCCGCCGCCATAGTAAGCGAGCGAGCTCACCCCGAATTTCGTGAGCGGTCCCTGAATCGTCTTCTCCAGTTTTCCGGTATCGGCGCCCCGCAATTCCACGTCGTTGGAATTGCTCGCGCCGATAGCGAGGAGTTTCCCGTCCGGCGAGTACGCGAGCGATCCGTATCCGAGGGCTCTCCCCTCCGTCGATGCGACTTCCTTGCCGCTCTCCGCCTCCCAAATGCGAATCTCATATCCCGCGATGGACGCGATGCGAGTCCCATCGGGAGAATAGGCGAGGCCGCCCACGCTTCCCCGATGCCCCTTGAGAGTCCCCTTGCTTTCCCCGGAGGACACGGTCCAGAGTCGAACCTCGGGGTCGCCGCCGCTGCTGCCGGAAGCGGAAGCCATAGTGGAGCCGTCCCTGGAAAACACCACGGACGTTACCCCGCCGCGATGGGCCGTAATGGCGCGGAGCTTCGAGCCCGACTCCGGATCCCAGAGATGGATGGCGCCGCCATCCGTACCGAAGGCCACGATCTTGCCGTCGGGAGATACGGCCACACAGCGCACGGGTCCCTGATCTCCCCCAAGACTCTTCTTTTCCTCGCTGCGCCCCATTTCCCACACTTTGACCATGCCGTCCAGCCCGCCGGAGACGATCGTTCGGCCATCCGGGCCGAAGGTCACCGACGTGACGGCCTCGCCATGGCCGACGAGCGTGTCGATTTCCTGCGCCGAAACGGATGCGCACAACACGGCGAACAAGAACAGAAGCTTCATGGGGTCACATCCCACAAACGAGCCGAACGATCATCGCTCCCCGTTGCGAGCAAGCGCCCATCCGGGGAGAACGCCACCGACTTTACGGTGGCCTTGTGCCCGACCAGGAACATCAGGAGTTTTCCCTGGGTTGCGTCCCAGAGCTTCACGGTGCGGTCGGAGAACCCTCCCACCGAGGCCATTCTCTTCCCGTCGGGCGAGAACGCCAGGCCGTGGACGGCATACCCTTCGTTGGAAAGGGTCGCCACCTCGCGGTGACTCGCGATTTCGCGAATTCGAATCACGCCGTCTTCTCCGCCATAGGCCAGACGCTTACCGTCGGGAGAAAACGCTACCGTCCACATCGCCCCGCGCCCCTCCACCTTGAAGGAGGCCAGCTCCTTCTTCGAGGCGACCTGCCAGAGCCGGGCCGTTCCGTCCCGTCCGGCCGTAGCCAGGATCTTCCCGTTCGGCGAGAACGCAACGGCGTAAATCGTGTCATTGTGTCCTTTCATGGTCCCGATTTCGTTCATCGACGCCGTGTCGAGGAGCTTCACCATGGAGAATGTGCCGATGGCCAGAATCTTCCCGTCCGGGGAGTAGGCCAACGAGGCAATGCTTTCGCCGACATCGAATGCCGCGGATTCGTTGTTCTCCTTGTCGAAAAACCGGACGGACTTGTCGTCCCCCTTGCAGACCCACGAGGCGTCCGGGGCCAGGGCCGCCGGACCCTGCGTCTCTTCCACGGTCGCAAGTCCCTTGCGCGTCGCCGGATCGAATACCTTGACCCGAGACATGTAGCCGCCGGTGTATAGCCGCTTCCCATCGGGAGAGAAGGAGACGGAGATCACGGCCTGTTCGATCCCTTCCAGCGTGCCCAGGGAAGGATCGCGCGCCACCAAGTTCCAGAGGCGGGCGGTCATGTCGTCCCCGCAGGAGGCAAGCGTCCGCCCATCGGCGGAGAGGGCGAGCGATCGAACGAATCCCGTGTGGCCTTCGAACTTCCCCCGTTCCTTCTTCCCCGCAAGATCCCAAAGACGGAGAATCCGGTCCACGCCCCCCGACACGGCGAGTGTCCCATCCCCGTGGAACGCGACGGAAAAAACCATTCCTTCGTGTCCCTTGAACGCGGCCAGCTCTTTCGCTTGGGCGACATCCCACCATCGGACGATCTCGTCGTCGCCGGCCGAAATCATTTGGCTTCCGTCCTTCGAGAACGCGACGGATCGAACCGCGCCTACGTGACCGGCCAAGGCGACGAGCTCCTGACCCGAGCCCACGTCGAACAGGGTGAGATTCTTCGCGAGATCGGTGCTCCCGACGGCGATCTTTTTCCCGTCCGGCGAGAAGGCGATCGAATGCAACACTCCGCAGGTCGGATGGACTCGGATTTCTCGTCGGAGCGCTCCGCCGGCCGCATCCCAGATCATGAGAACGCCGGGGACGCTTCCGGCGGCAAGGAGCGATCCGTCCGGAGAGAACGCGACGCACATCGTCTCGGAAGTCGTACCCTTAAGAGTCGCTTGGGGACGGCCTTCCACTCCCCAGAGTTTCACGCCCGTCTTCCGGCCGGCGGAGGCCAGAGTCCTCCCATCGGGAGAGAAGGCGACCGCGGTGACATAGTCCTGCGGAACGGCGATCGTCGTTACGGTCTTGCTCGAAGCGGCGTCCCAAAGTCGGATCGTGCCGTCGTCGGCGGCGGTCGCGACGAGCTTTCCCTCGGGCGAAAACGCCACTCCGTTGACCGCGTCTTGGTGGCCGGTCAGCGTCGCGCGCTCTTGTGCCTGAGCCGAGGCCGCGGTCCATAGGAGAACCCCCGCGGCCAGCGCTTCGATTCTCATCCTCGTTCACTCCAGCATGCGATAGAGCCGAACATGGCCGTCCTGCCCTCCACTGGCCGCCGTCTTTCCGTCCGGGGACAAGCAGAGCGTACGGGTTTCCCCCTTGTGGGCGCGAATCTGACGGAGGGTTTTCCCGGTGGCCGAATCCAGGAAGGTCACTCTCCCCGTGATATCCCCGGCCGCGATGTACGTGCCGTCGGAGCTCCAGACTACCGAACGCACCCGATCGGACAGCGTGATCGTTTTCGTCGATCGGCCGCTCGACACGTCCCAAATTCGGACCGTGCGGTCCGAACTTCCGGAGGCCAGGTACCGGCCCTTGGAATCGAAGGAGAGACCATGGACCCAATCCCGATGGAACGACAGGAGCTTCCGGGCTTCCTTCAGGTCGGAGAGGTTCCACAATCGGATCTTGTAGTCATGGAGAGCCGTTGCGAGAAGGGTCCCCTGCGCGTTGATCGCAACGGCGTCGACCGAGTCGGAGAGCGCGAGCGTCCGCTGGACCTTTCCCGTCTGCGGGTCCAAGAATCGACCCTCCGGTTTCTGCCCGCCTGCGGTGTTCACGGAGATGAAGAGAGAAGAGCCCAGATGAAGGAGGTGCGCGTAGCCTTCTTTTTCGTCCAGGAGCAGCCTTCGGAGGGGCCGTCGTTTGGCCAAGTCCCAGATGTCGAGGCCCATCCGACCCAGCACGGCGACCGTGGATCCATCCGGGTGAAAGGAAAACTCGAGGATCTCGTCCGAGGCTGGAAACGCATCGAACTCTTTTGCGGCCGCCCCATCCCAGACCTTAAGAAGTTTGTTCCCCGTGTTGGACACCACCCAACGACCGTCCGGACTGAAGTGGGTGGAATTAATGTACCCCGAACTGGTAAACCTCGATTGTGCGGTGAAGTCCGCCACCAAGTCGAAATCGGCGGCCGTCGGCGGCAAGACTTCGGCCTTTCCGGTCTCGAAATCCACCCCGAGCCGAACCCGACGCCCGATGCGAAACTGAGCCCGATGCGAGATCTTCTTTCCGCCGGCGGTGAATGCGATCTCGAAGGCACCGTCGGGGATCCCGAAGGCAGTCCAAGTTTCTTTTGTTTTTTTCGCGCCCTCGAGTCCGAGAGGCTCGCAGTCGATGACGCACTCCGGCGGCGAGGATCGAACGAATAGGGTCGCTTTTTTCTGGGGAAGGGTGGGATCCGGGGGTTCGCCTTCCTCGACGATCGTCAGGATCGGCTTGAAGGCCTTGCAGGCGAACACCGCGGTCTCTCCCGGTTCGACCGAGACCTCTCCCGACTGCGGATGACAATCCGGTTTGACCGCCGTCACTTGATGCTTGCCGGGGGGGAGGTCGCGGACGATGAGCCCCCCATCGGCGTCCGTAGTCTTTCCCTGGTCGGTTCCGTCGACCTTGACCGCCACTCCGGCTTCGGCCTGAACATGAACTTCCCCTTTGTCGACCTCCACCTTGCGCGTGGCGAAGTACACCATGAGGAACATGGTTTTTCCAGGAGCGATCTTGACGTCGTGATAGACGCTCTCCCTCCCCGCGGCGAAGGTGAGCGAAAACCGTGCGTCGATCGCTCCATACGCCACCCATTTCGGCTTCGTCTTGGGTGCCTTCTTCAGCTCCAGATCGTAGCAGTCGACGGTGCACTCCACAGGAAGAGACCGCACGACGAGCTTCCACATCTTTTCCTTCACCGCGGGGTCCGGCTCCTTGCCGTCCTCCGACACGAAGATTTCCGGTTTGAGACTGTAGGTGCTCGGCCGGCACTCCGCCGTAGCCCCCACCTCCACGCTGCAACTCTCCTCAATAGGCTTGAACCCGAACTTCTTCACTTTGACTTTGTGACGGCCCGGAGCGATGTCTCGCACGAGGAGCCCGCCGGCGTCTTGCGTGGTCGTGCCCTTCGGTTCGTCGTCGACCCAGACTTCGAATCCGGCATCGCACTTCACCAAGATCTCGCCCAAGTTCACCGTGACCCGATTCTGGGCGAGATACACCATGAGGAACACCTTGCCCCCCGCCTTGAACTCCACCTCCTGCTCGACCTTCTTGTTCCCGATCGAGAATTGAAACGGGTACTTGCCCGGAGGGATCCCGAAGGCCGACCACCGCTCCTTGCTCTTCTTCACCTTTTCCAAACCGAGCGGCTCGCAACTGACGGCGCAGGAAGCCGGCAGGGACTTGACGATGAGCCAGCCGGTCTTGTCTTTGATCGAATAGGGCGGCTCTTCGTCGGACTCCGATGTCTTGACGTCCGGCTTGAAGGGTTCGATCTTGGGCTGAACGGTTTTTCCCGGATCGACCTGAACCTCGAACTCCTGGGGGACGTATCCGAGACGAACGAGCTTCACCCGATGCTTGCCGGGTTCGACTCGTTGCACGACCAGCGGCTCGTTCCGAGTCGTCCCCTTGGACTCCCCGTCGATGAAGACCTCGACGCCTTCGTCGGTCTTGATCTGAATCTCGCCGGGCATCGGTCGAAAGGGTGGGACATCGACCGCAGCGGTCTTGCCTGCTTCGACGGTGACTTCGGTTTCCTGAGGGTGATGTCCCTCCTTGACGAGCTTGAGCTTGTGCCTGCCGGCGGGGACGTCCTTCAGCGTGAGACCGTCCTTCGTGGTTTTGCCCTGGGAGGTGCCGTCCAGGAAGACCTCGACTCCGGCCTCGCACCGGATCGAAATCTCCCCCTTGTCCTGCGCTCGAGGGAAGGCTACCGAAAACCAAAGGACGAAGGGAATGCAGAGAATCACCTCACCCTCCTCGAGTCCACCCTGAGACGTTATCGCTTTCCGAAGACCTGCTCGAACTTGGCACGTTCCAACGACGCCTTTTCGAACGGCTCGTGAAGGCGGGCCTGGCTTTCCTCGGACTTCTCCATGGCGTCGTCCGTCTGCTGGATCTGCTCGCAGGTCTTGATCCGGTTGTTCTGAATCTCGTTCAGCCGCTTTTCCAACTCCAGCACTTGCTTGTGAAGATTGTCCTTCCTCTGATCGGCACGATCGTACTCCTCCCGTGCCTTTTTCTGATCGCGGAGCCACTCTTCGTACTCCCGGAGTTGCCGAGGGGGAGTTTGGTTGATGAGCTTAAGGTACTCTATTCGAGCCTTCTTCCGCTCCTCCACGGCCTGCTTGTAGTCCTTTTCCTTGTCCGTCTTGTTCGACTCCGTGTCTTTTCTCTTTTCGTACAGGTTCTTCAGCTCATCCTCGAGGCGGGCCATTTGCTCTTCCAGTCTGCCAAAGCTATCCGACTCCCGAATGACCGCCTCGCGCGTCTTCGACATTTCTTCGTCGAGCTTGTCTCGTTGCTCTTTGATCTTCGGTTCGATGGTCCCATGAGACTCCGATACTTCCCGCATCGCGTAATTGACTCCCGTGACGGTAGCCTCTCCGATGGGTGTCACGTCTTTCATTCGCACGTTGTCGTTGCCGGCATATCTCTGCAGTTCGCGGTCCTCTCGCGCCTTGCGAATGGTCTCTGCCAGAATGTGGCTCTTTTCTCGGACCTTGGTAATGACCGCCTTCATGTCCCCCCGGGCTCCGTGAATGAGGTCCCGGTCGCAAAGCGCTTCCGCCGCCTCGAGCTTCTGCTTTAGCTTCGTGGCGGCCGGCTCCATCTCGCCCGCGTACTTCATGAAGTCCCGAACGAGCATTTCCGGCTTGATCTCTCTTCCCTTCTCGTTCAGGGTTTGAAGATCGGCCTTCATTCCCTCCAGGTCTACCTGCATCGCCTGTGAGGGAGATGTCCCGAAGAGTTGAACGGCGGCAGCGAGGACAGATCCTACCAGGATCGCCCCACCCCGAGTCTTGGACGCACGCATGTCAAACCTCCGTCGACGGAAGAGAAGGGTGTCGATTCCGAGCCGCCGGCGATAGTCCACTCTCACGGCGATCGGACGGAGCGAATTATACCCCAATTGTCTCGCGGTGAAGGACTTTCCGCTCCGGGTCCCTGCCGAGGACGGAGTCTGATCCTGGCGGCGAGGATGCTTACTTTTTTCCCTCGCCCGCCGCCGCGGGCTCCTTCTTCTCGCCGGGCAACACCGGCTCGAAGAAGAGGTGCTTGTCCTTGAGCCTGATGTGGATCTCCTTCGCGTCTTTGAACTCCCCGCGCAAGAGACCTTCGGAAAGCGGATCTTCGACGAGGCGTTCGATCGCGCGCCGGAGCGGCCGCGCTCCGTAGTCGGGGTTGTAGCCTTCGTCGATCAGATACTCCAGCGCGTCCGGCGCGAGGACGATCTTCACGCCCTTCTTCGCCACCCGACCCTCCACGCTCCGCAGCTCCAGATGGATGATGTGCTGGAGATCCTCCCGCGAGAGCGGACGGAAGATGATGATGTCGTCGAGCCGGTTCAGGAACTCCGGCCGGAAGTGCTTCTCGATCTCCTTCCCCAGGAGGTCCTTCATCGCGGCGTAGCTGGCGTCCACCGTGACCTTCTTGAACCCGAGCGTCGTCTGATTCTTGAGAACGTCCGCCCCGATGTTCGAGGTCATGATGAGGATCGTGTTCCGGAAGTCCACCTTCCGCCCGAACGAGTCGGTGAGGTGGCCTTCCTCCATGATCTGCAGGAGCATGTTGTAGACGTCCGAATGCGCCTTCTCGATCTCGTCGAAGAGGACGACGGCGTACGGCCGACGGCGGATCTTCTCCGTGAGCTGGCCGCCCTCCTCGTATCCGACGTATCCCGGCGGAGCTCCGATGAGCCGCGAGACGTTGTGCTTCTCCATGTACTCGCTCATGTCGATCATGATGAGCGCCTCTTCGTCGCCGAACATGATCTTGGCGAGGGCCTTGGCCATGAGCGTCTTCCCGACGCCCGTGGGTCCCAAGAAGATGAAGCTGCCGATGGGCCGCTTCGGATCCTTGAGCCCCGCGCGCGACCTCCGGATAGCCCGCGCCACCGCCCCGACGGCCTCGTTTTGGCTGACGACGATCTTGTGGAGCTCGTCCTCGAGATTCAGGAGGCGCTCCGCTTCCTTCTTCTCGATCCTCGTAAGCGGGATCTGCGTCATCATCGACACGGTCTGAGAAATGACTTCCGCGTCCACGACCCCGTCGTATTCCTTGTTCTGCTCGCGCCACTCCGTGACGATTTTCTCCTTCTGCTTCTTGAGCTGCATCGCGCGGTCGCGTAGCTGAGCGGCGCGCTCGAACTCCTGGAGCGAGATCGCCTCGTCCTTCTCCTTCTCGAGCTTCTTGATCTCCTCCTCGAGCTCCTTGATGTTCGGCGGAGAGACCATGGACTGCAGCCGCACCCGCGCTCCCGCCTCATCCAGCACGTCGATCGCCTTGTCGGGCAGATATCGGCCGTTGATGTACCGCATCGAGAGATCGACGCACGTTTCGAGAGCCTCGTCCGTGTAGCGAACCCGATGGTGCGCCTCGTACTTGTCCCGGAGGCCCTTGAGGATCTCGATGGACTCCTCGCGCCCGGGGGGATCCACGATGATCGTCTGGAATCTCCGTTCCAGCGCGCCGTCCTTTTCGATGTACTTCCGGTATTCGTCCATCGTCGTGGCCCCGATGCACTGGATCTCGCCGCGCGAGAGGGCGGGCTTCAGGACATTGGCCGCGTCGATCGCGCCTTCCGCGCCGCCGGCCCCGACGAGGGTGTGCAGCTCGTCGATGAAGAGGATCACGTTCTTCGCCCGGCGGACCTCGTTCATCACCGCCTTGATCCGCTCCTCGAATTGGCCTCGGTACTTCGTCCCCGCCACCATGAGCGCGAGGTCCAGCACCACGATCCGCCGTTCCTTGAGGATCTCGGGTACGTTTCCGTTCACGATGTCCTGAGCCAATCCTTCCACGATCGCCGTCTTGCCCACCCCGGCTTCTCCCAGAAGGACGGGGTTGTTCTTGGTGCGGCGGGAGAGAATCTGCATCACCCGCTCGATCTCCTTGCGACGGCCGATCACGGGATCCAGCTTTCGTTCCCGCGCCAGCTCCGTCAGGTCCCGCCCGAACGCATCCAGGGCCGGGGTCTTCGACTTCGAACTCTTCTGGTTGAGCTTGTCGTCGACGTCCTGCTGCGTGTCCGCCCCCAGGACCTCGAGGACCATGTCGCGGACCTCGTCCAACTTGAGTCCGAGATTCGTGAGAACCTGCGCCGCGATGCCCTCGTTCTCCTTGAGAAGGCCGAGGAGCAGATGTTCGGTGCCGATGACGTCGTGGCCGAGCTGGCTCGCGGCCTCGCCCGCGAGTTCGATCACCCGCTTGGCGCGCGGAGAAAACGGGAGCTGTCCCAGGGTGACCGTGGGGCTCGTCGACGGGGTGATGAGCTTTTCGATTTCGGTGCGGATGCGCTTGAGATCGACGTTCAGGTTCTTGAGCACCTTCGCCGCGACCCCCCCGCCTTCCTGAATGATCCCGAGAAGGATATGCTCCGTCCCGATGAATTCGCTGTTCAGCCGTTGCGCCTCCTGTCGGGCCAGGCTCATCACTTTCCGGGCACGCTCGGTGAATTTTTCGAACATGGGCGTCTCCTAGTTCGCGGGAAGGTCGCATTTACTATATCAGCCCACCCCCGCGCGGCGTCAATGGAATAACGCGAAGGACGGGGAGATCCTTCCCGCCCGCCGTGAACTTCTTCCGACGCGCGACGTTGATCTACTCTAGAGACTTGGAGTACACTGAAAAGCCGTGGACGTGCAGCTTCCGAACCCCTTCGACAAGGAACGCCCGTACGTGCGCCCCGAGGGCATGAGTACCAAGGAGTGGACGCGGATGGGCGTCATGGCGTTGGTGTTCGTCCTCGTCCTGGGGCTCATGATCGTGCTCCATTTCGTTCGGAAGCCCTCGAAGTCCTCTCCGCAGGTCCGCAAGCCTGCGGCCACGGGAGGCAACACCCAAGAGCCGCCGAACAAGGAAGGGCCGCCGCCGGCGCAGAACCTCGAAGAGAAGGCCGCCGAAACCCTCCGGAGCCTCCGGGACGGACCCGACCCGGTTCGAAAAGATCAACCGGAATTCCTCGACTTCCTCTATCTCCTCCTGAGTCTTCCGCGCGAGGAGGCGGCTCGACGGGTGGTTCCCGCCATCGGTCCCAAGGAACTGCTCCTGGATCCGCAAAGTCATCGGGGAAAGTTCGTTCGGCTTCGGGGGAGATTGATCCAACTCTATACGGAACCGCTCCCGGTGACCACGACGACGGGAACGCGCGACGTCTACATGGGCGTGCTCCAGACCTATCCTACCAATCTTACGGTGACCTTCTATCTGCCGGAACGTCCCCTGGACGACAAGGGCGAACCCCTCAAATTCCGAACCAAGAACTACCACGGGGAGACCCTGATCGAGGATTGGGTCGAGATCGAGGGAATGTTCCTTCGGATCTACGAATACGAAGGACAGGCGGAGCGCGGCGGGAGAAGTCCCACGATTCGGGCTCCCCTCATCTTCGCTCGGACGATCCGCCCGACCCCCCTCCCCACGATGTCCGATCCCAAGAGCGAGTTCCTCTGGATCGTAGTCGGCGCCACCGCCGTCGTCATCGGGCTGGTGATCTTTGCGGGAATCGTGACGCGAAGGCGCGACCGAAAGTCGCTCCGCATGGAGATGTTCGACGTGCGGAAGGAGAAGGCGAAGGAGACGGGAAAGCCGATCTTCCCCAAACCCGACCCGATTCTGGGGGAGGCCCAGGAACCTCCCGCGGAGAAACCGTCGTAGGTGACCAATCCGATCTGGTTCCTGTTCGCCGTCCTCCTGGCGTTCGCCTATCCGACGGGATCCGAGTTCCTCCACTTTGCGCAGCGCCCGTGGGCGGCCCCCGCGGCTTGGGCGGGAGGATCTCTTCTCCTGGCCGTCGCCTCCGCCGTTTTTTACGGACGCGTCACGACCGTCCGGCGTCTCCTCCTCGGGAAGCTCGTGTTCCGCGGCCTCTCGCTCGCCGGATTCGCGGCGCTGATCTTCGTCTTCCACTTCCCCCTCTTCGTTTGGGTGCAGCTTCGCCTGGAGGAAATCCCCGTCGTCGGAGACCTCGCGACGTTGCTTCCCTATCTCACCTTCGCCGCGATTCACGGCGGGCTCTCCTCGAGAGCGGACGAGAGACTTCGAGGGATCGGGGCGCGAGGCGCACGCGCCATGGCCGTTCGGACCTTTCTCGGATTCGCGTTCATGCCCGCCCTGCTCCTGGTGCTCGTTCAGACCGCGATGACCGGGTGGATGCCCTTGCTGAGGCTCGTGACTCTGGCCCCCGGTGTTGCCTGGCTCCTGATGCTGCTCGGGCTGGCGGGATGCCTGGCCGGCGCCCCCTTCTACCTCCGATGGATCTTTCGAGCCCGCCCGCTTCCCCCCGGGTCCAAGCGGGACCGACTTCTGGCCTTGGCGCAACGCTCCGGATTCCGTTGTCGCGAGATCCTCCTCTTCGATACGGGAGGCTCCGGAATCGCCAATGCCTTCATCGTCGGACTCCATCCGAAGCTCCGGTACGTTTTCTTCACGGACGCGATCGTCTCGGGGATGTCGGACGAGGGCTTGGAGTGCGTGATGGCGCACGAGATGTCGCACGGCCTCCGCCGACATCTCCTCCACTACCTCTTCTTCTCCCTCTCGTTTCTCCTCGTCGTTCTCTTCGCGCAGGAATTTCTTCTCGGGGCGCGGCTGACGGGGGCGGTTCCCGCGTTGGCGACCTTCGGCGTCGCGATCGTATTCTGGGTCGGAATCTTCGGGTTCCTCTCCCGCCGGTTCGAGACGGAAGCCGATTTGGTCGGAATGCGTCTGAGCTCGGTCCCGAATCCCTCGGATCCGATGGCCGGAGCGCGGAAGTTCGCGGAGGCTCTGTATCACGTCGCCGAGCTCAACGGTGTCCCCCCGGAAGCGGGCTCGTGGCGCCACTTCAGCATCGCCCGCCGAGCCCTCCTCGTCCTGCAGGCCGGGGCGCAACCGGAGTGGGGTCGCGGCTTCGAGCGCTCCTGCGCGGCCCTGCGGACGGCCTCGATCGCGGCACTCGCCTTCGGGATGCTCTACGGCGCCTTCCTGGTACGGAAACAGTTCGACCGCCTCCCGGAGGCGCGGAGCGAGTGGGCGCGGACGGAGCGGGCCGTCGCCGGCTGGAGACTCCTTCGTGCCGGATACCCCGCGGAATCGGTTCCCTTCCTGGAGGAAGCGGCGCGGCATCCCGACTCCTCGGGAGAGCTCCACCTCGCGCTGGCGGAGGCCTATGAACGCATCGGAAGGTCGAAACAAGCCGAGGAAGAAAAGCGCAAGGCCGCCATACGAGGCGTCACGGATCCTCGTTCGCGGTTGCGGCTACGTCCTACTTCGGATCGATGACCTGCCGCGGGAGCTCCGATTCGGATTTGACGATCACCGGCTTGATGTAGAAGAGGATCTCCTGGATGAAGTCGTCCTCCTCGTACTTTCCGAAGAGATATCCCAGGACGGGAATGTCCATGAGGAAGGGCAATCCCCGCCGGCTCACCACCTTGTCCTTCCGGTAGAGGCCTCCGATGACCACCTCTTCGCCGTCCCGCACCAGCAGTTCGGTCTCGATCCGGCGCACCGTGAATTGCGGGGCCTGGGTGGTGGCGGTGATTTGTACGAACCCCACCACGGTCGTCACTTCCGGCTTGATCCGAAGCATGATTTGACCCGGCGCCGCGAGATGGGGCTGAACCTCCAGCGAGACGCCGGCCTGACGATAGCGGAGCGTCGTATTCGTCCCTCCCGGATGGACGAGAATCTCGGCCGGATAGGGCACCTCATCGCCGGCGAAGATCGTGGCCTTCTGGTCCGACTTGAGCAGGATGCGAGGCTGCGAGAGGATGTTGGCCCGGCCGCTCTGCTGGAACATCTGGAGAAGTCCGCCGACCGACCCCTTGTTGTCGGCCACGCGATTGAACCGGATCGTGGATCCTTGGAAGGGCGTGGTCAGGAGAGCCTCCTGCGGATTCAGTTTCACGCGGATCTCGCGGATGAAGGTCTCCACGTTCGCGTCCTTGAGGAACAGGGCGGCGGAGGCGTTGAGATCGCCCTCCACTCCGACCTGGAGATCCTTGGTCCACCGGACCTCCACGACTTTGGCCTCGATCCAAATCGGAGGCTCGGAATGATGGACTAGGCGGAAGGCCTTCTCGAGGTGGGGGAGATTCTCCTTCGTGTCGGTGATCATCAGAGCCCGGAGGCCGTCGCTCGCCTGGATGTGTCCCTTGCCCGGGGTCAGAAGCGGCGAGAGAATTCGGACGAATTCCGCCAGACCGGCATGATGCAGATCGTAGATGATCGTGACCAGTTCGCCCCGCTCGACGCGCCCCCGCTCATAACAGCAGAACTCCGCCCAGGCTTGGGGCCGTTTCTCTTTCTCCTGCTCCGGGGGCGGCTTGGATCCTTCCGTCTTCGAATCTTGGAGGGCGGACACCGATCGGACCAGCCCCGCGAACACGGCGGCCGCCAGGACGGATTTCATTATGGCGCCAGCGCGGCGATCACTTTCTGCGTGATATCCGGAGGCGTTCCCTCGAATTTCGCGGTGCCCTTCTCGACGATCACATCGTATTTGTCGGCGTCCCCGACCTTCTTGACGGCGGCGTAGAACTTCTCGTTTGCCTTGGCGAGCAGAATCCAATACTCCGGATCGGTCTCGGTAAGTCCCTTCTCCTTGATCTTCTTGTACTCGGGGATCTCGGCGAAGACGGTTTTCGCGACGAGTTCCGCCGGCTTCTTGGCATCCGCAAGCTTCCCGTAATACACCTGCGGAGTTCCGAAGAGGCAAAGCGTGAGCAGCGCGATCATGCTCCCTCCCATCCTCAAGTCCCAAGGGAGACTACGCCAACGCGTCCGCTTACTTTATGATGAATCGACCCTTCGGGTTTCAGCCGGGGTCAAAGTTATCGCCGCTCGCCTCCTCGATCGGGTCCAGGGGGTCTCCCGCCCGGGCCGCCGGGGCGACCGCCTCCCCTCGGAGGGCGCGACGCCCGGAAGCGCTCGCCGCCCGTTTGACCGACGCCCGCCGACTGGGGCTCTCCCTGGGGCCTGGGCCCGTTGAGAGGGGGAAGGGGGGGAAGTCCGCGCTCTTGCCGTGCCGCCTTGATCGAGAACCGATTCCGACCTTTGTCGTCGGAACTCAGCATCTTGACTTCGACGTCCATCCCCACTCGGAGGAAATCGTCGACGCGGATTCCGCGATCGTCGGTGATTTCGGTGACATGGACCAGGCCGTCCTGGCCGGTCCCGGCGATCTCGCAGAAGGCGCCGAATTCCTTGAGGGAAACGACTTTCGAGGCATAGATCCGGCCGACCTCGAGATCCTGGCAGAGCGCCAGAATCATCGTCTTCGCCCGGTCCAGCACCTCCCGATCCTTCGAGGCGACCAACACCTCGCCGCTGTTGTTCTCGTTGATCTCGATGACCGCCCCGCTCTTCGCTTCGATCTCGCGAATGGTCTTTCCTCCGGGGCCGATCAGGAGACCGATCTTCTCCGGATTGATCATGATGCGCTCGAGCCTCGGGGCATGCGGACTGAGTTCCTTGCGGGGTTCCGCGATCGCCTCCCTCATCCGCTCGAGGACGAAAAGCCTGGCGGCGCGCGCTTCGGTCAGCGCTTGGCGAACGATCTCCATCGGGATCCCTGCCGCCTTGAGGTCCATTTGGAGCGCGGTAATCCCCTTCTCGCTCCCGGCGACCTTGAAGTCCATGTCCCCATGCGCGTCCTCGCTGCCGAGAATGTCCGTGAGGATCGCGACTTGACCGCGCTCCCGGATCAGGCCCATCGCGATTCCCGCGACGGGCGACTTGATCGGGACTCCGGCGTCCATGAGGGCGAGCAATCCCCCGCACACCGTGGCCATCGAGGACGAGCCGTTCGACTCGAGAATGTCCGAGACCACCCGGATCGTGTAGGGGAACTCTTCGGGAGTGGGCAAGACGGCCTGGATCGCCCGCTCCGCCAACGCCCCGTGCCCGATTTCCCGCCGGCCCGGACCGCGAATCGGTTTGACCTCGCCCACGGAGAAATTCGGAAAGTTGTAGTGCAGCAGGAAACGCTGCGAGTACTCGTCTTCCAACCCCTCGACGATCTGCTCGTCGTCTCCCGTACCGAGCGTCGCCGTCACGAGGGCTTGCGTCTCGCCCCGCGTGAAGAGGGCCGTTCCGTGACAGCGCGGGAGCACTCCCAGTTGAATCGAGATGGGCCGGATCGTCTTCAGATCCCGTCCGTCCGCTCGATTGTTCTCCAGCGCATACTCTCGGACGATTTCATCCACGACGCGCTCGTGGGCGCGGCTGACGTCGACCTTCGACGGCGAACCCGGCACCGGATTCCCCTGCGCATCCTTTGGGATCATCTCCTCGAAGATCTTCGCGCCGATCTCCTGGAATCGCCGATTCCGGTCGCGCTTGATCTTGACGAAGAAGGCTTCCTTCATCTCCGCCGAATACCGCTCGCGGATTTTCCGATGCACCGCGTCCGGGAATGGGTGAACGGGGTAGTCCCCCTTCGGCCGGCCGCACAGCTCGCGGAGGCGATTCTGGGCGTCAATCAGCGCCCGAAGGTGCGGCTGCGCGAATTCGAAGGCGGCGAGAACTTGTTCCTCCGACACCTCACGAGCGCCCGCCTCGACCATGATGACTCCGTCTTTCGTACCGGAGATCACCAGGTCCAATTCGCCCTCTCGGGTCTCCGAGTAGGTCGGATTCAGGATCAGGCGTCCCCCGACCATTCCCACCCGGACGGATCCCACGGGTCCATGGAACGGCAGGTCCGATACGTGAAGCGAAGCGGATGCCGCGTTCATCGCGACGATGTCGGGATCGTTCTCCGCATCGGCCGAGAATACGTTCAGGAGCACCTGGACTTCCGCGAAGAACCCCTCGGGAAAGAGGGGGCGGACAGGACGATCGCAAAGTCGCGCGGTGAGAATCTCCTTAGTGGTCGGTCTTCCCTCTCGCTTGATGAAGCCCCCGGGGAATCGGCCTGCGGCCGACATCTTCTCCCGGTAGTCCACCTGGAGCGGAAAAAAGTCCTGATCGTCGCGTTCGCCTCCGGCGACGCACGCCGAGAGAACCATGGTCTCTCCCAGCGTCGCCATGACGGCGCCGTTGGCCTGCCGGGCCAGATGACCGGATTCGAACACGAACTTTCGACCGGCGAGATCGACTTCGACTCTCTGAGCTTGCATGCTCCCTCCGATACCTGAAGGGTCCGGCCGGGGGCATTGATGACGAAAGGCGTCCGCCTTCGAAGGGGAAGGCTGGGGCGTCTTTCGTCCACCCTGCCGCGGCCGGGCCGAAAAAAAAAGCGGGTCGATCGCGGGAGACTACCGTCTCACCGCAGCCGACCCGCGAAGAATACTGGACCCGCAGAAAACCGAAAGACGTTTCCGACGGATCTCACGATACCTACTTACGGATCCCGAGGCGCGAAATCAAGCTGTCGTACCGGCTCTTGTCCGCGTCCTCGAGGTACTTGAGCAGGCGACGGCGCTGACCCACCATCATCAGCAGTCCGTGCCGAGAGGTGAAGTCCTTCTTGTGGACCTTCAGGTGGTCCGTCAGATGGTTGATCCGCTCGGTCAGGAGTGCAACCTGAATCTCGGGCGACCCGGTGTCTCCCTCGTGCCTCGAGTAGTCCTTCACGAGGCCCCTCTTCCGCTCGGTGACGACGGCCATACGTCTCTCCTACGAACGCTCTCCGGTGGGGCAGAATCTCGACCTCCCCCTCTCTCGGAGAGGTTCCCCCCGGATGATCAGGGGGGAACGATACCAGACGCGGGAGAGCTTTTCAAGGGCTATTTCGGCCCCTTCGCGCCCATACGGAATGTTTTATCTACTTGAAACATGTTTTGGGGTGGGATAAACTAGGAACAGCCCACGGTGGAGTGAGGGAGCGAAGAAGAAAAGAAGAAGAACTGATGGGTCCATCCTCCCCGAGCCCCCGTCTTTCGCGCGATCACGTCGTCGTTTGCCTGGACGACGAGGTTCCCGTTCTTTCCGCCCTTCGCCGCCTTCTCCGCTACGAACCGTATCAGCTTCGCACCACTACGGATCCGGGGGAAGCCCTCCGATGGGTCCAGGAGTCGGAAATCAGTCTCGTCATTTCCGACCATCGAATGCCCGCCATGACCGGAATCGATCTTCTGAGGAAGGTGCGCCAACTCTCTTCGGACACCGTGCGTGTGATCCTCACCGGATATCCGGACGACGGTCTCGTCGTTCGAGGGATGGAGGATCGCGCCGTGGAGTGGCTCATCGCGAAGCCGTGGAACGACGCCGAACTCCGCACCACCGTGCGCCGACTCCTGTTCGAGCACGAGTTGAGATGGAATCCCTGCTTGGCTCCGGAGGACCCCTCCACCAGCATCCTCCCCCCCCGCCGGCCCTCTCCGCCCCCTACTTCGTAGCCTCTTCCTGCCCGCCCTCGCCCTCGAGAGGCTGGAGGAACTGGGTCTCCTCCTTCGACTTCGTCATGCGGAGGATGTCGGTCGTCATCTTGACGAGCTGTTGCTTGGAAAACGGCTTCGCCAGGAATCCATACAGCCCATAGAAAAAGTCCTTCGGGGTGTGCATGATGATGGCCTTCGCCGTCAACATGATCACCGGGATGTCCCTTGTTTTCGGGTCCTTCTTGAGATGGTCGAAGAGGGTGTACCCGTCCATCCCGGGCATCATGATGTCCAAGAGGATGAGGTCGATCCGGTCCGCCTTGGCGACCTTGAGCCCCTCGAGTGGATCCGAGGCGGTCTTGACCGTATGTCCTTCCTGCTCGAGAAAGTACTTGATGATGTCGAGGATCTTCTTCGTATCGTCGATCGCCAGGATCGTGTAAGGCATAGTACCTCTTCAACGAGATCGGGGATCCAGAAGCCAAGAGAGGAGCGCCAGGAGAAGCGCGGCGACGCACACCGGCGCGCCGATGGGGGTTCGGCGCGGGACCGCCGCTGCGGTCACGCTCGCGCCCTCCCCCGCACTCCACAACCCCGAGGTGTCCGATTCTCGCGCATCGAGCAGGCTCGCTTCCAGTTCTACGATTCCCGACGAGGTCTTGGCGCGGTAGGCTCCGGTCGTCAACGCGAGGAGTTCCCGCCCTCCGGCGTCGAAGTGAAACCGCGCGCGGGAATCCCGGGCCGTCACCTCCAAAACCCCCGAGGGGAGCCCGGCCGGCCGGCCGGTCCGGAGGACCCGCCACGTGCCGCCGGTTCTAACAAAGTCGATAACGTTTGTCCAGAAGATGGGGAAGGACGGCGTCACGATCCAGCCTCCCGGCGAGAGCTCGAAGCCGAGAACCAAGGTTTGGCCCCGCACCGCAGCCACGCATCGTCCGTCCGCCCAGAGGATAGGATCGCCTCCTCGAACTTCCCGAGCTCCCGCGGAGGCCAAGTCTCCTCGCTGCACATCTCGCGTCAGGACGTGGTCCGCCACGCTCCATTCGCGAGGAACCCACCGTACGCCCGACTCGAATCCCGGGGGCGCTTCCGGAGGGTCGACGTAGACCGTCGCCTCCCCGCGTCCCTCCAAGGTGCGGTACAGCACCGCCGTCGATCCTCTTCCCAACCGGATGCCGGGCACGGCCTGAAGAGCTCGAGCGAGGGCCGGATGCTCCGGGCCTTCGAGACGAACTTCGTCATTCGAATGGAAGCGGGTGAGTACCGCCCGATCATCGAGGTTCAATTGATCCGACGGGGCGATGGAAACGGCGACGGAACGCGACTCTCCGGGGGAGATTCGCCGCCACCAGGAACGCGTCCCCGGTTCGAGCCGAAGATCTTCTCGGAGCAGTTCGCGCCCGTCCGCCGTAACGACGATGGCGGCGTCGCGCGGGGCGCCATGGCGCACGAAGCGGACGAACAATTCGTCTCCCTCCAGGGAAACGAAGGCGATCCCGGAATTGTCCGCGGGTTCTCCGCCAAGGAATTCCACGAGTCCGCCCGGGGGCTTGGAACCGATCCACGGGCGATCGGAGAGGAACCACACTTCCGCTTCCCGATGCCGTACGATGTCGACCGGCAGAGTCCAGTCGGCACGAGCATGGATCGGCCGGATTTCGTCGAGCTTGGAGGCCAACTCTCGCCCCGACCCCTCCCATCGGCGGACCGTCTCTTCCATCCAGAAGAGCTCGATCCGATCGTCCGCCCGAACCGCGCCCGCGAGCGAGGCACGGGCGGCGTCGAATCGCGTCCGACCGTCCGCTCGATGCGCGAGCATCCGGCCGGAGGTATCGACGACCACCACGATGTTTCGCGAAGGTCGGGCCCGTCCACGAACGCTCGGATCCGCCATTCCCCCGACCATGGACGCGATGGCCAGAATCTGGAGGAGGAGGATGAGGGAGATCCGGGGACGACGCGCGGCCCGTATCGGCGGGGAGCGCCGGGACACTCGCTTCCAAAGGGCGACGCTCGGAACGACCACGCGCGCGGGTCGCGGGCGCCAGAGACTGACCAGAAGCAAGAGGATGAGCGCGGCCAATGCCCCGAGGGCCGAAGGAGTTCCGAACTGCAGCCACTCGTCCAGCATCCTATTCCAAAATTCCCGCCTCGCGCAGCGTCACCGTAACCACTTCGGTCCAATCCGAGCCCGAGGAGGTGCGAACGTAGGCGATCCCATGCTCGTGACACCATTTCTTCCACTTCTCGCAGTGCTCGCTCAGGAGAGTTCCGTATTGCGCGATCTCGTCCGCCCCGACGAATCGTTCGACCGCCTCCCGAGTCTCGGCATCCACCAATCTCACCTGGTCCATCGGGCGGGGATAGAGTTCGTCTTGAGCCAGGACGTGAAGGACGGCCGCCTCTCCGGCGTTCGAAGCCTCGAGAAGTCCCTGCTTCGCGTCCTCGTCCCACAGATCCGAGAAGAACACGAGCGCCCCCCGCTCGCGCGCGCCCATGCGAAGGGCTCGAAGGGTCTCCGAGGCCGGGGCGGTCGCCATGGGCGCATCCAGAGCCCCGAGGAGCGGCCCGAGGAGATCGCATCGTCGGCCTCCGCTCGGGCCCCACAGCACGACCCTCCCCGACTCGGCGAAGGCCGCCACACTCAGGCCCGCCGCCACCCGGCGCGCGACGGTCGCCTTCGAGGGCTCGCCAACTCCCATGGACGGACTCGCATCGAAGGCCAAATGAAGCGTCAAGCGCTCCTCCCGTGCGCGCTCTCGCACGAAAAGCTGGCCGAGACGGGCGTAGACGTGCCAGTCGATGGACCGCGGATCGTCCCCGGGGAGGTAGCCGCGATGAGCGACGAAATCGGACGCGCCTCCACGCCGGCCCGTAGGTCGATCTCCCTCGCCCCGGGAACGGACCCCCCGACGCACCGCCAGCCGCAGCGCCTCCAGTCGGCGGAGCGTCTCCTCGTCGAAAATCCTCACGATCGATTCCGGTCTCGGACGGCCGCGATGTCGGCCTCGATCTGCCGCCGCACCTCGGCCGGTCCGGAGAACTTCCGCTCCTCCCTCACCCGATCGAGGAATCGGACTTCCAGAGATGCCCCGTACAGCTCGGCTCCCTCGAAATCCAGAAGATGGACCTCCAGCACCGTCGGCGCCCCTTCCCCATGAAACGTGGGGCGGCGTCCGAGGTTCGCCACCCCCGCATAGAGGCGACCTCCGAGCACCGCCTCCACCGCATACACCCCCAGGGGAGGCCGGATCATCGATCCGGTGTCCACATTCGCGGTCGGAAACCCCAGAGCCGCGCCCCGCCGATCTCCGCGGACCACCGTGCCCCAGAGAGTCACGGGGCGTGCCAGCATGTGGGAGGCGTCCTCGAGTCTGCCGTCCGAGATCGCCGCGCGGATGAGCGTACTGGAAACCGGGTGTCCGCGGTGCATCGCGGGCTCGCACGCCTCGACGTGGATCCCGAGCCGAGACCCGACCTCCCGAAGCATCTCGAAATCGCCGCGTCGATCTTTGCCGAAGTGGGAATCGTGCCCCAAGAGGATCGCCCGCGCTCCCACGCGACCGAGGATGATTTCTCGGACGAATCCTTCCGGGGAAGTCTCGGCAAAGTCGCGAGTGAACGGCAGTACGAGCGCCATGGAAACGCCGCATTCCTCGATCCGCCGCAACCGTTCTTCCACGGGCACGACCAGCGGTACTTCTTTCCCGTGCAGGATTTCGAGAGGGTGCCGGTCGAAGGTGACGACGACGGAGGGATCTTCCCCCGCCGTCTCGAGGAGCCGCCGCAAGACCTTGCGGTGCCCGACGTGTACGCCGTCGAAGACCCCCCACGTCACGCACGAATCGCGGAAACGGGGATCCGGCAAAGTCTCGAGTCCCCGAAGGGTCTCCATGAGCGATCTAGAGGCCCGCTTCGGCCGGACGGTGCTCGCGACGGACGTTCTTGCGAAAGTCGTCCTCGAGTTCCTTGAGGCGGTAGGTCCACTGTTTCAGGTCCGCGGCGGACATCTTGTCGGTAAGCAAGACGCCGTCCAGGTGGTCGATTTCGTGTTGAAAGAGCTTGGACCAGAGTCCGGTCGCTTCGAATTCCTGCCGCTGGCCCTCGAGGTTCGTCACTTGGACAACGACGCGCTCCGACCGCTTGATGATGGCGTCCACTCCCGGAAGCGAAAGGCAGCCCTCATGTTCGCGCATTTCCCCGGATCCCTCGACGACGACGGGATTCAGGAAAACGCGCTCCTCGGCTCTCTCTTCCTGCTTGCCGCTGATGTTGGCCACGATGACGCGTTGTAGGATTCCGACTTGCGGTCCGGCCAGGCCGATGCCCCGGTATCGGTACATGCACTCGAACATCGGCTCGACATAGGGCTTGATCGACTCGATGTCTTCGATGGGACGCGAGAGCTCCCGAAGCCGCGGATCGGGGTAGTACACGATTTGGAGCTTCATCTTCCCGGATTATAACGACGCCCGGAGCCGGAGACAACACCCCTTCAGCTCAGAAGCCAGAGGAGCAAGATCGCCAGGGAGACCGCTCCGCACACGATGGCCAAGGTGATCCAAAACCACTCCGGCACTCGCCTCCCCCTCGCCGGAGCCGGCGGTTTCTCCGCCTCCCCCTTCAGCGCCGCCCCCAAAGCGAGGGAGGCCGCGCTCGCGCTCGGATATCTTCTCCCCGGGTTTTTCGCCATCATTCGATGCACCACCCGCTCCACCGTCTCGGGAGTCTCGGGCACCAGGGAGCGAAGGGAAGGCACCGGGCTGTTCACGTGCATCGCGAGCGTCTCGACCAGGTTCTTCCCTTCGTAGGGTTTCCGTCCCGTCAGGAGAGCGAACAGCACGGTCCCGGACGAGTATTGATCGCTCCACGGCCCCACTTCGCCTCCTTGGGCCTGCTCGGGACTCATGTAGGAGGGACTCCCCAGCACGCTCCCCGCCAAGGTCAGCATCGTCTGCGACTCCGCGTCCTTGGCGATTCCGAAATCGATGAGCTTCGGGATTTCGTCCGTAGTCAAGAGGACGTTTCCCGGCTTGATATCGCGATGGACGATCCCCGCATCATGGGCATGTTGCAAACCGGCCAAGATACCCCGAAGAACCTTGACCGCCCGCTCGGGCCGAAGCTTTCCCTCCTCTTGGAGGAGTTTTTCGAGCGAACGGCCTTCGACGAATTCGCTCACGATGTAGAAGAGTCCGTCCTGCTCATCGATGTCGTGGATCTGGGCGATGTTCGAGTGCGCCAGTTTTCCGCCGGCGGTAGCCTCGCGCTTGAATCTCTTCACCACGTCTGGCATTCGGGCGTACTGGTCCGCCAAGATCTTGATCGCCACGCGACGCTTCATGCGGACATGTTCCGCTTCGAAGACGCTTCCCATGCCTCCTTTCCCTACAAGGCGGCGGAGCTCGTAATCGCCGAACTTCCGGCCGATCAACGACTCGGGTTTGGGCGGAGGCGGGGGTCCCGCGATCTGCTCGATCGTCGGGATCGCGTCGAGCGATCCGATCTTGTGATCGCGCGAGAATTCGAGGTAGGCCTTGCACCCCCCGCACTTGTATCGGCGATTCCCCTGAAAGTTCGGGACGGTGTAGCGGTGGTCGCACTTGGGGCAGCGCAGCAGGGCGGTCCCCTCGTGGGCGAGCACGCGCTTGACCTGGTCCGGCTTCAGGAATCCGAGATCGACCGCGACCTCGCCGATGCGAGCCACCTTTCCCTCGCCGCGAAGTTCCTGCTGCCGAGCGAGGACGCGGCGGAGCCGCTCCGGGTCGAGCATCCCGAAACGAAGGAATATGTCCCCGACTCTCTGAGTTTCTGCGCCCATGGGCTTTCGCGAGCATTCTATCCCAAAAAGAGGTGTTGACACCCCGGAGGGGTCGCAATAGAGTGACCCACCGAGTATCAAACAGGGCGACAACATGGCGGGCCCGACGCAGGTCGATCAGTTGTACAAGCGGGCGGAAGAGTCCTTCGGAAAGCGAAACTACGACTATGCCCGCGACCTCTTCAAGCAAATCCTGATCGTGGATCCCAATCACGTGCAGGCCCGAAAGGCGCTCCGGGCCACCGTCCTCAAGAAATACCAGGAACTCGGCGGTCCCGGAAAACTCACCTTGATGACGAAGTCCGCCGGGGTCAGCGCTTCCATCGCGATGAACCGGAGCAAGCCCGACAAACTCATCGAGATCTGCCAGAACTATCTCGTCGAAGATCCGAACAACTCGAAGGTGCGCGGGATTCTCGCCGAGGCGCTGATGACCCAGCAGTACTTCGCCGGCGGCGCGGCGGAGGCCGAGATGGCCCTGGAGACGGACGCTCACAACATCCCCGCGGCCAAGTCGCTCGTCTACTGCTACCAGAAACTGGGGAAAATCAAAGAGGCGCAGGACATCCTCGAGAAGGTTTCCAAGCACGCCCCCGAGGATCGCGACTTGGAGCGACTTCAGCGCGACCTCGCCGCGCAGGCGACCATGAAAAAAGGGTTCGAGGACACCCAGACCAAGGGTTTCCGCGCCGCGATGAAAGACGAGAAGTCGGCGGACAAGTTGGAGAGAGCGTCCCATCTCATCCGGAGCGACGAGGAGCTCAAGGCGCAAGTCCGCGAACTCGAAGAAGAGCTGGCTCAAAACCCCACGGACGCCAAGTTGCCCAAGAAAATCGGCGACCTGTATTTCGAGATCAAGAAGGACTTCAAGGCCGCCCGCGAGTGGTACCAGAAAGCCGCTCAACTCGCCCCGCAGGATTCGGTCTTGCGCGATAAGGTCGATGATTGCTCGATCCGGATGTACGACCTCCAGGTGGATCAGGCGCAGAAAACGAATGACCCGAAACTCGGCGAGTTGCGGGCCAATCGACTGAAGTTCTTGATCCAGTCTTACGAACGCCGCGTGCATGACCGACCGACGGACATGGGCTTGCGGTTCGAATTGGGGAAGTCCTATCTCCAAGCGGGCTCGGCGTACCTGGACAAGGCCATCGCGGAATTCCAGCACGCCGTGAAGGACCCGAAGAAAAAGGTGGAATCTCACGTCTTTTTGGGACAGTGCTTTCAGAAGAAGAAAATGTTCGACATGGCCGACGGTCAGTACCAAAAAGCCGAGGAGGCGGGTGTCCTCGGTTCCGACCGACTCCTGTTTATCTGGTACAGCCGCGCGCTCAACTTGGCGGACTCGGGTCAATTCCCCAAGGCCATGGATCTGGGCAAGAGAATCATGGAAGAGAAGATCGACTACAAGGACATCTCTCAAAGGGTCGAACGCTGGCAGAACAACCAGGCATGACGGGCCTCTTTCGCTGGATTCCGTTCCTTCCGTTTGGTAGAGTTCTCGCCCCGAGCTAAGGAGATCAGATTTGGCCCACACATTGAGCGGACTGCGGAACATCCGCAGGAACGAGAATCGACGGCTGCGCAACAAGGCCGTGAAGAGCCAGCTCCGCACCCAGGTCAAACGGGTATTGGCGGCCGTGTCGAAGAAGGACAAGGACGAGTCCAAGAAAGCCCTGACCGAGGTCTATCAACTTCTGGATCAAGCGGTAGCCAAAGGCGTCATCCACCGAAACAACGCCTCGCGCCACAAGTCGCGACTTTCGGTCCGGGTGAACGCGATCGCTTAGATCCCGTCGGCAAGCGTCTTCACAGCCGCCCAAGCCCGACGCGCTACGGCTCGCCATCCAGGTTGCTTCCCAAACGCCCTGATTTCCGCGGGAGGAGGGGATAGCGACGCCCGCAGAAATCGCCCTCGATCTCGCCACCCCTTCGCCATCATCATGTACCCGAGCGCCCCCAGTCCCGCCCAACGTCGGTCCTCCCGCACCGAACGGAGGATCCAGCGGGAAAGAAAACCGGGGGAGGGGCGCACGTGGACGGGGGTCCCCAGGATCCGACTCGCCAGGAATAGACCCAACCGCATGGCCGGTTCGATTCCCCAGCGCCTCGCCGTGTCGAAGACCCGCACCTTCTCGACTCCGGCGCGCCAGGCACGATCGATGTCGGCCAGATGGATCAAGGCGTCGTACGAGTGCTTGAGCGCGTGTTCACAGAGCGTCAAGAGAAGATGATGCGGCGCCATTCGGCGCGCACGCGCTCCCGCGACGATCCCCTCTCGGGACTCGCTCCAGATCTCCTCGGGGCGAATCCGCACCATGAAAAGCGGTAGGGAGGCGTTCACCACGTGCCAATGAAGATGCACGGGGAAGACCCCGTCTCCCGAATACAGGAGGGAGTTGAGATAGGAGCCCCCCGCTTTCAGGCTCTCGTGGAGCCCCGTCGAGGGACGGTATCCCAGGGAGTGTAGGGCTCTGTCTGCGATTTCGACCCGCGAGCGCGGGACCAACAGATCGAGATCCCCCATGTCGCGCTCGCCCGCGCGATAGTGGCTCTCGATGAGATGCAGTCCCTTGAGGGGAATCACCTCGGGCCCGATCCGCCGAAGCACCTCCCCTGCTTGATGCAGGGCCACGACCTGGCGAGCCAGAACGGCGTCGGCTACGGTCCGCAGACGAGGGTGGCCCATTCTCCGCGCCACGATTGCGGCGGTCTTCTCCCGGATTGCGAAGGCTACGATGCGATCGGGATCCGCCGGCTCGCAAGGAAGAGGGGGGTCGGCCGTCAGAGCCGCGGCGGTTCGGAATGCCGGCTCCCACTCCACCGTCCAATTCATCGGCGAAGCTCCAACCAGCTGCGAGCCGTCCGGCGAATCTCCTCGGGTTCCTCGGGGGAATCGGCCAGTCTGCGTAGGAGTTCATCCACGCCGCCCCCCGGGGTCGATGCCAGCGCCGCGATGGCGTTGCGTCGGAGGGGTACCGGATCCCCTCCCCGGGCGATCCGAAAGAGACGCTCCCGGACACCGGGACGATCGAGGTAGGCTTCGAGGGACTGGGCGGCGGCGCATCGCACCTCGAGCGCGTTCCCATCCTCGAGCGCCCCCAAGAGGACCGAAACCGCGTTCGGACTCCGAGTCTTCGCGATGTTCCGGAGAAGGCGATGGCGGTGAGGAAAATCCGGTTCCAAATCGTAGAGTTCGCGAAACACCCGAAACGTGGGTTCGCCCTCGTACGCTCCCAACGGATCGAGCGTCTTCGAGCGGACGTATTCATGCTCGCGGGGATCGGCCAAGAGCCCTGCCAAGAATTGGCGGACGGCCTCCTCGTGATGTCGCGAGATGATTTCGATGATCGCCCCTCGTACCTCGGGGGACTCGTTTTCGTCCAGAGCCAGCATCTCCAGCGCATGGAGCATCCCCACGTCGACTCGGCCGAGTCTCGACAGGGCGCGATCGTACTCGGCCGGGCGCTCGTTCCGGGCCGGATCCGAGAAGTAGACGCGCAAGTCCTCCACCGCTTCCATCGCCTCGCGCCACTGAGGATGGTCCGGGGTCAACCGAGGGTCCGGCGGATGGACGGGGAGCCGGGGTCGAGACCATCTCCGGAACTTACGGGCCTCCTCGATGGGGCGGCTGGTGATCTTCAGATGCACGGCGGCCGCGATCAAGAGGAGGACCAGCCCTGCGACGACCGGCGCCGCCCGCAGCCGCACGCGCTCCTGCATGGGCTCGAATCATAGTCCCCGAAGCCGAGAGACGCAACGCCCTGCGCCACCGAATCCCGCTTGCCGATAGAGAATGGGGGAGGACGGGAGACGATTCTCCCTTCCCTCCCGCGTACTCCGCCGGATACTATTGGCACGACGAACGCTGGAGGCTGAGCGATGAAACACGCGGCGGCATTCGCCGGGGCGGTATGGCTCTTGGTCGGCTGCGGATCCGGAACGGACAAGAGGCTCCTCACGCGTCCCGACGACTACAACAAGCTCATCTCCTTCCCCACGTCGGGAAACCCCGTCGACATCCGAGCCATCGAAGACGAGTTTCCGGAATTGCGCGGAATCGTCCTGACGGCGCCCGAGTATCTCGAGGAGTACGAGCGCCTCCGCAAGGAGCGGGATGCGAAGGGGGAGTCCGTCCTGGAGTATCGAATCGGCCCTGGTGCAAGGCTCGCCATTTTCGTCGAGGACGAACCGAGCTTGTCGGCCACGATCGACGTGCCTCCTACCGGGGAATGGTATTTCCCCTTCGGCAAAGTGCGCGTCGAGGGAATGACGATCGAAGGATTGCGCGCGCACCTCGTCGATCGACTCAAGGAGTACGGGGTTCTCAAGCCGGTCGTGACCGTGAACCTGATGGCCGGAAGTCCCCGGGCCTATGTAACGCAAGGGGGAGCCATTCAGACCATGGAGGGCGGGAGCATCGGTTCCATCATCGTGATGGGTCTTGTGTCCTCGAGTATCTTGACCAACCAGATTCAGTTCACCGGGGGCCAGACCATCGTCAACGTCCTGGCGATGGTGGGCCTCCCAGGACAGGCGGACTGGCGCCAGATTCGCGTCTTGCGGCGAGACACGATCGATCCCCGTCGGAAGGGCCGCGTCATCATCTGCGACATGTGGGCCTTCCTCGCCTTGGCGGATTTCCGCCAGGACATCCCGCTCTTCCCGGGAGATATCGTGTACGTGCCCCAGAAGTGGACTCTGGGGGATCAGTGGCTCAAGGATTGGGGTCTGGTCAAGGGGCTCATGGGGGACGCCCTGAGCATCGACGGATTCATCGACGCGTTCAAGAAGGATGGGGCCTTCCGGACGCCGTAGCGGGTTTCTCGCCGACCACGAATACCGACAAGGCGAACCGGGACTCGAATCTCTCCCCGAGTTCGAGGAGAGGTCTCAAGAGTTTGAAGCCCCGAACTTGGCCTTCCTCGAGAGCGCGCTTTCCCAACACCTTCCCGTTCACATACCATCCGATCGCCCCAAGGGTGTTGTGGTGCCGCGAATGCAGAACCCGAAATCCTGAGGCTCGGACCTTGTCCACCGCCTCTTCCAGGCGATAACGCCGGTAGTGCCCGACGCTTCGATCGATCTCGCAGTAGAGCCGCGGATCGGCGGGAACGTAGAGGAGAAGCCGTCCTCCCGGCCGCAGTTGATTCCACATCCTCCGCAGCGCCTCCGCGTCGTCCTCCACGTGTTCCAGGACGTTCATGCAAATCACCGTGTCGTGTTCTCCCGTCGAGTGGTTCTCCCCGCCCGCAAGATCGAACCGCCGTACGGTCACGTTCGGCCAATGACCGAAGTTCGTCTCCAACTCCCGAAGATAGACCGGCGCAACGTCCGTGACCGTCACCCGCTCTCGACCCAAGAGAAATCGCGTCATGATCCCGATCCCCGCCCCCACCTCCAACACGTCGTTCCCGATCCACGGAGCGATGCGTTCGAAGAGCCATTGGTAGTAGAACAGGCCCGAGCGTTCCAGGACCCGGAGCGTCCGATGGCCGCCGTCCGTCGTCGTGTCGTCGACGATGGCGTATTTGAGGATGATCCAAAGCGCGCTGAACGCATCCTTGAGGCCGATCTTCTTCCCTTCCGCCTTGCTCCGCCCGTGATACGAGATCGGGACCTCGTACACCCGACAACCGATCTTCGCGATCTTCGCGGTCACCTCCGGCTCGAATCCGAACCGCTCCGATCGCAGCGGGATCGACCGGATGATCTCGGACTTGAAGACCTTGTAGCAGGTTTCCATGTCCGTGAGATTCAGACCGCTCGCCATGTTGGAGAGCGTCGTCAGGATCTTGTTGGCGACGGCGTGCCAGAAATAGAGCACCCTCCGCGGCCATCCCGCGAATCGAGAACCGTACACCACATCCGCAAGGCCGTCGTCGATCGGCTGGATCAGCTTGGAATACTCGCGGGGGTCATATTCCAGATCGGCATCCTGGACCAGCGCGACGTCGCTCTCCACGTACTTGAACCCCGTCCGAAGCGCCGCACCTTTCCCCCTGTTCACTGGATGGTACACGAATTTGTACACGGGCCGCGGAGGAGGCGAGGCCCGGAGGTCCGATTCCAACTTGCGAAGGAGCTCGCGAGTCCCGTCGGTGGAACAATCGTCGACCACGACGATTTCGGTCACCCTGGGCTGGTTCGCTACGCGCCGGAGGATTTCGCGGACGGTGACGACCTCGTTGTAGACGGGCATCACCACGCTGAGCGTGAGCGGACGGGAAATCACGCGGGAACGATACGGCTACGGTCCCAGGTGGTCAAGCAGTTTGCGAGCCGCGGGATCGTCCTTCACTTTGCTCAGTTCGGACTTGGCAATATCCTTCCGTCCGAGAAGGAAGGCGACGACGCCCGCCGCGAGCCGCCCGTCCGAGGCCTTTTCCAGGGCGGATTCCAACCGCTGTCGCTCCTGGACGTCGCGGAACCAGCCGGCGAAATCCATCGACAGAGCCTCGTCGGGCTTGAGGGAGGCGAAGGCCCCTCGAAGGGCCTTGTCCGCGTTCCGGCGATCTCCCGATGCGGACAAAGCCAAGCCGAGACAAAGCTGGGCCATCCCGCTTTCCGTATCGGCCAAGAATGCCTCTCGGAATGATTCCACCGCCCCTCGATAATCCGCGGATCGGAACCGCGAGATTCCTTGATCGAGGGACTCTTGTTTTTTTCTGCGTGGGGGAGTCGTCACCGTCGGAGTCGAATAGCGAATGGGCCGAGTCTCGCAATAAGGATCGGAATACGTCACGATCGGACGCGGAACCCACCAGCCACCGTACCCGTAGGGGGTCCCGTAGGAGTAGGGAGCGTACGTGTAGGGGACGGTGTAGTACGGCGGGGCGCCCCAATACGTCCCCCATCCGTAGTAGCCCCCGCTCGAATAACGTACGACGAGGGTGCTGTTGCTCGTCTGCTTCTTGTATTCGACCACGATCTGGGCGCCGGCCATGGTCTCCGAAGCCAGAAGGATTCCGAGGGCCAGCAGTCCCGTGAGCAGGATCTTCTTCATCTGAGCCTCACTTGGGGCGGTTCCACGTCACTTTGAAGGGACCCAGCCAGACATCCAGCCGATCCCGGCCGCCCCGATAATGATAATAGTACACGCTTTCCTTCGGACAGTAATAGGCCGTTTCCTCCACCCGATTCGGCCGGTCCGGCTCATCTCCTGGGAACTGGATTACTTCCACCTTTTCCCGATCCTTCAGGCAGAGCGGTTGAGGTTCGTCGAGCTTGAGCTCGGGACACTCGGCTCGGCCTTCGCTCGCGTGCTCCCGCAACTGGCGCCAGTTTCGGGCGTCGTTGATCACTCGCGCCCGAATCTCCGTCGAGGTCGGGGGAGCGTTGGGGTCGTCGTCCTCCATCCCGAACGAACTCTTCTCGTGATCGTCGCGCCACTTCATGCACCCCGCCGTGAGGCAACAGAGCGCCCAGACGAGGATCCTCCGGGTCATACCCGCACCTCTGATTTCCATCCGAGGAGTTTCCTTCTCTTCTTCAGCGCCGGCTCCGCCTCCTTCCGGAGGAACTCGCGGACTTGGGCCGGAGCGCGACCGACGAAGCGTTCCGGCCGAAGGACGTCGTCGAATCGTACGGCACGAAAGGCCCCGTCATTCTTAAGACGCTCCAGGAGGTCGTTCTCCTTGCCTGCCTTCGCGTTTTCCGCGGCCGCCATCGAGTGGCGCCGGAGGAGTTCGTGAAGCGCCTGACGATCTCCGCCGGCCCGGACCGCCGACATCAAGATGTTCTCCGTCGCCATGAACGGCATTTCTCGAGCCACGTTCCTCGCCACGACTTCCTCGTTCACGACCAACCCCGCGGCGATATCGGAGTAGAGGCCGAGGATGGCATCCACGGCCAGAAAGGATTCCGGAACCGCGATGCGCTTTCCGGCCGAATCGTCCAACGTGCGTTCGAACCACTGCCCGGCGGCGGTAAACGCCGCGTTCTGCTCCAGGGATAGAACGAATCGGGCGAGCGACGTCATGCGCTCGCTCTTCATCGGATTCCGCTTGTAGGCCATGGCGCTCGATCCGACCTGCTCCTCTTCGAACGGTTCCTGGATTTCCCTCAAGTGCTGCAAGAGCCGGAGGTCGTTGGCGAACTTGTGGGCGGATTGTGCGATTCCCGCGAGCGTCGACTGAATCTGGGAATCGACCTTTCTCGTATAGGTCTGTCCGGTAACGCGCCACGAAGACGTGAATCCCATTGCGAGCGCCACCTTGGCGTCCAACCGCCGGACTTTCTCGTCCGATCCCAAGAGCGCGAGAAAACTGGCCTGCGTGCCCGTCGCGCCTTTGACGCCGAGAAAACGCAGCCGAGAGAGACGGAGTTCCACCTCCTCGAGATCGAGAAGGAGATCCTGAAGCCATAGGCAGGCTCGCTTGCCGATGGTCGTGAGTTGGGCGGGCTGAAAGTGCGTGAAGGCCACCGTCGGAATCGCGGCGCGAACTTTCGCGAAGACCGCCAGCGTCGCGAGTACGCTCGCCAGTTCACGCCGCACGAGTTCCAGCGCTTCCCGAACCACGAGGAGATCGGTGTTGTCCACCACGTACATGCTCGTCGCGCCGAGATGGATGATCGGCGCGGCCTTCGGACATTGCTCCCCATAGGCTCGGATGTGCGCCATGACGTCGTGCTTCAGGCGCTCTTCCCAGCGGCGCGCGGCCCCGTAGTCGATGTCGGTCTCGTGCGCCCGGAGCTCGCGGATTTGCGCGTCCGAAATCGGGACTCCGAGTTCCTTCTCCGCCTCCGCGAGCGCGATCCAGAGCCGCCTCCAGGTGCGGAATTTCCGGTCCGGGGAGAAGATCGCCAGCATCTCTTCGCTGGAGTAGCGCTCGGCGAACGGGGACGTGTAGCGGTTCATGAGCGGGCCGCCA
>CAZGKV010000019.1:42914-59162 GCA_964526305.1 uncultured Planctomycetales bacterium
CCCCCCCCGCGAGGGTACAAGGCCCGCGTCACGAACGACGCGCGAGGAAGGTCAGGTTTACCTGGTTGATGACCGCGTGCGCCAAGACGGGAGCCCAAAGCGTACCCGTCCACGAGACCATCGCTCCGAACAGAAGCCCGGCGAGACCCGCGAAGACCGGCCAACCCGCGAGAGCCTTCGAGAAGGGAACATGACACGCCCCGAACACCAGGGCTTGGATCCAGATCCCGGTCGCCGCCTGAAGCGCTCCTCGGAAGAGCAGTTCCTCGCCGACCGCGCTGGCCAAAGCCAGGACCGGAATGGCCCAGGAGGAGGGGCGGCCTATCGCGCGGGCGAACTCCTCTTCCATCGCGCGACCGCCGGGCGCCAGACGGGAGGCCAGGCGCGACAGGAGGACCACCGCCAGGCCCGTGCCGATCCCGACTCCGACTTCGAGTGCGGGCCGGCGCGTTCTCCAGAGGGAAAGGGAATCCCTCCGCATCCCCAACTCCAGCCAGAGAATTCCCGCCACGGCCAGGAGCGCATAGAGGGCCAGGGCCGGAGGTACGGAGAGACCGCCCCCGGGTCTCATTTCCGCCGGTGGCGATGCTCGTACGCCTCTACGATCCGCTGTACCAACGGATGGCGCACGATGTCCGCCTTGCTGAGATAGACGAACGCGATCCCCGGGATGCCACGGAGAAACGACTGGACCTCCACGAGTCCGCTCGGTTTTCCCGGTCCCAAGTCGATCTGGGTGATGTCCCCGGTCACCACGATCTTGGATCTCGAACCCATCCGGGTGAGGAACATCTTCATCTGCTCGCTCGTGGTGTTTTGCGCCTCGTCCAGGATGATGAAGGCCTCGTCGAGGGTACGTCCCCTCATGAACGCGAGCGGCACGATCTCGACGATATCTCCGTCGATCAGGCGTTGGAGCTGGCCGAACTCCAGGAAGGCGTTGAGCGAGTCGTAGATCGGCCGGAGGTACGGATTCACTTTGGCCTGGATGTCTCCCGGTAGGAATCCGAGCCGCTCGCCCGCCTCCACCGCGGGCCGCACAAGAACGATTCGACGCACGTCCCCCCGCTTGAGCCGTTCGACGGCTTTCGCGACCGCGAGAAACGTCTTGCCCGTCCCCGCGGGGCCGATGGAGAAGACGATATCGTTCGCGTCGATTTCACGAAGATATCCCGCCTGCCCTTCCGACTTGGGATCCACTCCGACGCTGCGGCGGAAGATCTGGCCCGGAAGGAATCCCCGCAAGTCTCCCTTCTCCGCGGATTCCTCGGTCGGAGTCTTCAGGAGCGTCTCCACGTCCCGCGCACCGATTTCGCCCCGTGCCAAGAGGATTTCCAGCATCGAGGCCAAGGCCTCGTACGCGCGCTGGACCGCATCCGCGGTTCCCCGAATGCGGATGTGTCCGTCGCGAACCACGATGTCCGCCCGCGTGGCCTGCCGCACGGCTTTGAGATGGCGATCGTAGGGTCCGAAGAGCTTCTGGAGATCCTCGCGATCCGGAATGGGAAGGCTTTTTTCCACTATCCCCAGATCCTCGCCAAGAGCGCGCTGCCGGCGAACGCCACGGGCACGCTCAGGATGAAGCTGTCCATCATGTCCAGCACGCCTCCGAACTCGGGAAGGAGACGGCCCGAATCCTTGACCCCCGCCCAACGCTTGAACGCGGATTCGACCAAGTCTCCGATCTGAGAGGCGATTGTAACCGAGGCGGCCAGGACCAGCAACGCCCAATCCGGGACGGAGAGGGTGTCCGCCCGAAGCGGAGAAAAGCGGAGCACGGCGTAGGCCGTCCCGGCCCCCACGATTCCTCCTGCGATCGCCCCCTCCCACGTCTTGTTCGGGGACAAGACCGGCGTCATCTTGTGCCGTCCGAACGACTTCCCTGCCGCGAAGGCCGCCATATCCGATCCCTTGTTCGCGGCGACGACGAAGAGAACGTACCAGGCGAAGCGCGACTCGGAAATCCCCGGCGGAGCCGCACAACCGAAGTTCATCAGACTCAAATAGGCGTAGGCCGCGATCGTCGACGCCGCGCCCTCGACGGTGAAGGATCCGTGACGGAAGACGAGGAGGAGCAGGACGGAAAAAACCAAGAGCGCAGCGGAGGGCAGGAACACCACCGTTATCGGCTTCCCCAAGATCCACGACCACGGGAGCATCGGGAGCGCGACGAGAAGCGCGGCGGGGGTCAGAGCGATTTCGTGTCCTTTCCTGCGGAAGATCGCCCCCAACTCCACCATCCCCAGGGCGCACGCTCCCGCCACCAGAATCCGAATCGCGACGACCCGCTGGAGGCGATAGTCCGCGTATACGATGGCCAGGAGAATCGCCAAGAGAATCGGCGCGCCGATCAGTCGGATCCAGAGCCGGCGCGGCTTGACCGGTCCCTCGGGGAGACGTTCGGGAAGAAGCGGACGGATCACTCTTCCTGGATCCCTCCGAAGCGGCGCTCGCGATTCGCGAAGTCCCGGAGGGCCTGATGAAAATGTTCGAGGGTGAATTCCGGCCAACGCACCGGCGTCACCCAGATCTCGGCGTACGAGATCTGCCACAACAGGAAATTCGAAACGCGCATGTCCCCGCCGGTTCGGATCAAGAGATCGGGGTCCTCGGCGTCGGGATCGTAGAGATACCGGGAAAACGTGCGCTCGTCGATCATCGCGGGATCGATCACTCCGTTCCGCACTTCCTCGGAGAGACGACGGGCCGCATCGACGATTTCGTCCCGACCACCGTAACTGAGCGCCAAACACAAGACCATGCCGGGATTGGAGCGACTCATCGCTTCGAGTTCCTCCACCTCCCGGCGAACCTCCTCGGGCAGCCGTTCGCGCCTCCCGATGACGCGGAATCGGATCCGGTTCTCCATGATCTCCTTCCGCTCTCCCTGCAGGTACTTCCGCAACAGCTTCATGAGATAGTCCACTTCGCGCTGCGGCCTCTTCCAGTTGTCGGAGCTGAAGGCGTAGAGGGTCAGGCGCTTGACTCCGATCTTCGCGCATTCGCGGGTGATGCGGCGGACGGACTCCGCCCCCTCTTCATGGCCCCGGATCCGGAGGAGTCCCTTCTCCCGGGCCCACCGTCCGTTCCCGTCCATGATGACGGCGATGTGTCCGGGGATCGTCTCGGAAGCCTTCATCGCAGGATGATCTTCTCCCGATCGGCGCCGACGGAGATCATCGTCACCTTGACTTTGAGGAATCGTTCGAGAAACTGAAGGTAGGCGCGGGCACGGACCGGCAAGTCGGCGAACCGCACGATTCCCGAAAGATCTTTCTTCCATCCTCGGAAGGTGCGGTACACGGGCCGGACCTTGGCCAAGAGATTCGTGTCGGTCGGCGGACGATTCAGGGATTCTCCGTCGAGACGGTACCCGATTCCGAACCGGATCTCCTCGAGTTCGCTCAGCACGTCGAGCTTGGTGATCGCGAGTTCCTCGATGCCGTTGATCATGATCGCGTGCCGCGAGGCGACGCCGTCGAACCAGCCGCAACGGCGAGGACGCCCCGTGGTCGCGCCGAACTCCCCGCCCACCTCGCGGAGGCGCGCCCCCACCGCATCCGCAAGCTCCGTCGGGAACGGGCCCTCTCCGACGCGAGTGCAATACGCCTTGGCGACGCCCATCACCTTCCGGATCTTGCACGGCGGAACGCCGGTCCCCGGGGAGATTCCACAGGCGTCGGAATTCGAGGAGGTCACGTAGGGATACGTCCCGAAGTCGATGTCGAGCATGCTCCCCTGGGCGCCTTCGAACAGGACCCGGCGGCCTCGATCGATCGCTCCGTTGACGATCGTCACCGTATCGGCGACGAAGGGCCGGATCTTCTCGGCATACCCGGCGTATTCCGCGAGGATGCGCTCCGGATCGAGCGGGCCGCCCTCGTAGAGCGCCTTCAAGATACGGTTCTTCTCCTCGGTCATCGCCAGGACCCGGGCGCGGAAGAACTCCGGATTGTAGAGGTCCGCAACGCGAATTCCCTTGCGGGCCGCTTTGTCCGAGTAGCAGGGACCGATCCCCCGTTGCGTCGTGCCGATCTTGTTCTGTCCGGACTCGGAGAGCTTGTCGAGGAATTTGTGATAGGGCATCACGATGTGGGCCCGATCGGAGAGCAGCAGATTCCGATCCACCTTCACTCCCCGGCTCCGGAGGTGGTCGATTTCCTCGAGCATTTGCACGAGATCCACCACCACTCCGTTGGCAATCACGCACGAACTCCGGTGCAAGATCCCGGAGGGAATCAAGTGAAGAACGAACTTCTCCCCTTTCACTACCACGGTGTGCCCCGCGTTGCCTCCCCCCTGGAATCGGACGACCACGTCCGCCTTTTCCGAAAGGAGGTCGACGATTTTCCCCTTCCCCTCGTCCCCCCACTGGACCCCGACGACGCAACTGGTTTTCGGCTCTTTCCTGACGACCTTTCGGACCGGAAAATCGCGAGTCACGCCTTTCCTTTCATGAGCGACACGAAGCGGTCGAAGAGCGGCGCCGAATCGTGGGGGCCGGGCGCGGCCTCCGGATGGTACTGCACCGATGCGACCGGCAGACTCCGATGGCGGAATCCCTCCACCGTGCCGTCGTTGAGGTTGACGTGCGTCACCTCTCCTCCGGCCGCACCGAGGGACGACTCTTCCACCGCGAATCCGTGATTCTGGCTGGTGATTTCGACCCGTCCCGTCGCAAGCTCCTTGACGGGGTGGTTGGCGCCGTGATGTCCGAACTTCAACTTGTAGGTGCGGGCGCCGAGCGCGAGGCCCAGGATCTGATGCCCGAGGCAGATCCCGAAGATCGGCTTCCCCTGCCGGAGAAGTCCTCGAACCGTTTCGACGGTGTAGGTCACGGCTCCGGGATCGCCGGGCCCGTTCGAAAGGCACACTCCGTCGAAGGAGACCAGTTCCTCGGCCGAGGCGTTCGCGGGAAAGACCGTCACGTCGCAACCCGAGCGCAAGAGGGAACGCACGATGTTGAACTTCACGCCGCAGTCGACGAGGGCCACCCGATGCCGCAACGGCACTCCGGGATCCGCGCCGTCGTGCGTCACGAACTCCTTCCAATGGCTCGGACGGTCTCCGGTCACGTGGCGGACGAGGTCGAGCCCCGCCATGCTCGGCACCGCCTTCGCCTTGGCCACGTGGCTGGCGTCGTCCAAGTCCAAGGTGGAAATCACGCCGTTCATCGCCCCTTGAAGGCGCAGCTTCCGAGTGATCGCCCGGGTGTCCAAGCCATGGATCGCCACGATTCCGCTCCCGTGCAGGAACCCCCCGAGCCCGGCGGTCGCTCGGTGATTGCTCGGCGAGGAGCAGAACTCCCGAGCTACGAATCCTTCCACCCAGGGTTTCCTCGACTCGAAGTCCTCCTCGTTCACTCCCGTGTTCCCGATGTGCGGATAGGTCATCGTAACGATCTGACCTCGGTACGAGGGGTCCGTCAGGATCTCCTGATATCCCGACATCGACGTCTGGAAAACCACCTCTCCCGTCTTCTCCCCTTCGGCGCCGAAGGATTCGCCGGAGAAGACCGTCCCGTCCTCCAGCGCCAGTTTGGCCCTCACGCTACTTGTCCTCCACCTTGATGATCTTCCCGTCTTTGTCGACCGGTCCGACGACGACGATCGTGACGTTCTTGCCGTCCAGATATCGCTGCGCGACTCGCCGGACTTCTTCCTTGGTCATCCGCCGGACGGCATCGACGAATCCGCGCAGGTGATCGGGAGGGAGATTGTACCTCCGCATCTCGACCAGCCCGCCCGCGATCTCCTCCGCGGTTTCCCAATCGAAGACGACGCTCCTCGAAAGATGCTTCTTGGCGCTCTCCAGCTCCGCGTCGGTCGGCCCCTCGTCGATGAACGCCCGCAGCTCCTTGAGAACCATGGCGACCGCCTCGTCCTTCTGCCCCGCCTGCGTTCCCACGTAGATCAGGAAGGCTCCCGGGGTTTCGCCCGCGCCGTCGGTGATGTCGCCTCCCACCGTGTAGGCGAGTCCGGCGTCGTCCCGGACGCGCATCGACATTCGATCGGTGAATCCGGACCCCTTGCACAACACGAATTCCAGGAGGCGGAGCGCCGCAAAGTCGGGGTTCTTCCGCTCGACTCCCACGTGACCGAGGTAGACGTTGACCTGCTTCTTGCGCCGGAATTCGTACCGACTCCGAGGCTCGGTCTGCCGGGGCGCGGGCGAAATCGCGGGAAGATCCAGGGCGCCTTCGCCCTTCCAGGACTCGAAACGACGCGCCAATTCCTGAAGCGCGGTCGGGGGATCGATGTCTCCCACCACCGCGAGAACGGCGTTGTCCGGGCGGAAGAACCGCCCGAAGTGCCGGAGTACATCGTCGCGGGTGAGGCGCTCCACCGTATCGAGGTATCCGAAGGCGGGACGTCTCATGGGATGACCGGGAAAGACGGTCTCGAAGAAGAGACGACGGGCGACGGAGCGCGGCTCGTCGTCCGCCGATTGGATTTCCGCCAGCTGGTCCTGACGGATCTTCTTGAAACGGTCGTTCGGGAAACTGGGGAAGAGAAGGAGATCGCGGACCAGGTCGAAGGCGAGACCGCGATGCTCGGAAAGTACTTTGACGCTGACGCCGGTCGATCCGGTCGAGAGCACTCCTCCGACATCCTCGACCAGCGAGGCGATTTGATCGTGGCTGAGCATCCGACGTCCGACGTCGTCCCGAATCCCTTCGTCCAAGAGCTGCCCCGTAAGCTGGGCGACTCCGGCTTGGCCGTTGGGCTCCACGAGGGGACCCGCCCGCACGTGAGCGCGAACGGCCACCACCGGGACTCCGGGCTTTCTCTTGGCGAGGATCGTGAGACCGTTCCGGAGCCGCGTCTCCCAGTATTCCCCCAGTTCGGGAGCGGATTGCATCGCCGGTCCGGAAGAGCGCGCGCATCGGACCCGGCCGGGATGTCCGCCCGATCTTCCGTTCTTTCCGTCCTTCTTCGGCTTCGCCAGCGCGGTACCGACGGTCCTTCGTTGGGAATCGAACACCGTGCGAGCCACGGCCTGGATCTCCGCGGCCGTGATCGATGCCACGCGGTCCATGTAGACCCGAAGGTATTCCGGGAGATCGAGCACCTCGAACTGCACGATGGCCTCCGCCAACCCCATGGTCGATTCTTTTCCGAAGGCGAAACTCGCCCGGAGGAGATTCTTGGCCCGTCGCAACTCCGACTCCGCGACCGGAGCGTTCTTCAGGCGCTCGAGCTCGTCCAACATCGCCTTCTCGGCCGCCTCGACGGAGGCGCCGGGCTTGAGTTCGGCTTCGGCATAGAACACTCCGTCGTACTTTCGGGTGTTGTTGGTGGTGCCGACGCCCCCTTCGGCGACAAGATCCTCCTTCTCCACGAGCCGTGCTACCAGCCGCGACTTCTTGCCGTTGGAGAGAATCGTGGAGAGCAGGTCCAGCGCGATGTCGGTCTTGGATCCGACCACATCGCTCCGGAATCCCATCACGAGACGGCTGGACGCATCCTCGGTTTCCACTTGGAAGCGTCGCTCTCGATCCTGCGGAGGTTCCTTGGTCCGCGGAAGGGGAGCTTTCGGACCCGCCGGGATCGATTCGAAGTGCTTCGCCGCTTTCTCGAAGCAGTCCTTCGCATCGACGTCCCCCACGACCACGAGTACGGCATTGTTGGGCTGATAGTAGGTGCGATAGTGCTCCACCATCCGATCGCGCGTCATCTTCTCCAACTGGTCGCGCCATCCGAGCACCGGATGATCGTACCCGGACCGGGTGAAGATGACCTTCTCGATCTCCTCGTGCAGGGGGCCACCCGGAGAATCCAGCCGGCGGTTCAGTTCCTCGAGCACGACCTTCTTCTCGTTCTGGAACTCCATCGGATCCATGAGGCAGCGCACCATTCGATTGGCTTCGAGCGCGAGGAACTCCTCCAGCCGGTCGGAGGAAACGTGAAACCAGTAGACCGTCATGTCCTCCGAAGTCCAGGCGTTGTTGTTTCCCCCGGCCTCGAACGTGACGCGGTCGATCTCACCGCGCTTGTATCGGTCCGTGCCCTTGAAGAGCATGTGTTCCAGGAAGTGGGAGAGTCCGGTCATTTCCGGCGGTTCGTGCATGGAACCGACGCGATAGCCGAGAGCGGTGGCCACCACGGGGAGGTTCCGGTCTTCCTTGACGAGTACTTTGAGACCGTTCTTGAGGATGCGAGTCTGAAGCCCCGCCAGGACATCGGATCGTCCCTGCACCTCTCCCGGCGCGGCCTCGCCGCTTTTCCCCCGGTCCTTCTCGGCGGTGGGCGTGGAGCGACTTCGCTCCACTCCCCCGCACGCGCACAAGAACACCAGGACGACGGCCCATTCATTCATCTTCCGCATGCTTTGCCTCCACCCGTTCCTCTCCGCCCTTGGCGGCTCGGCGAAGCCGGTCCACTTCTTCGGGACGGAGAATGCGGTACTGTCCTTCGGACAGGGATCCCAAGCTCAGGGGGCCGACTCGGATTCGCTTCAGCCGCCGGACCCTCAGTCCGTGACGCGCGAAGATGCGACGCACCTCGCGATTCATGCCCTCGTGCACCGTGACTTCCAGCACGGTCGTCTCTCCGCGAGCCCGCGATCGTTCGCGATGTTTGATCCGCGCCAAGACGGGTCCGGTGCGGCCTTCGGCCAACCAGACGCCCTTGCGCATCCGGGCCAAGTGCTCCGGGGTGATCGCCCCCTTGACAATCACGTGGTAGGTCCGCGGAACCCGATAGCGCGGATGCGTCAGCCGCTGGCAGAGATCCCCGTCGTTGGTGAGGAGAATCAGTCCCTGGGACTCCGCGTCCAATCGACCGACGCAGAACAGCCGTTCCCGTACGTGGAGCAGGAGATCGAAGACGGTTTTTCGACCCTGCTCGTCCCGCGCCGTGCAGAGAACTCCGCGAGGCTTGTTCAGAAGAACGGTCGTACTCGGCCGCGATCGAAGGAAACGCCCCGCGCACTTGATTTTCTGATGGGCCGGATCCACCTTCAAACCGACCTCGGTCACGGTCTCGCCGTCGACCTGCACTTCGCCGACACGAATGAGTTCCTCGCATCGCCGGCGGGATCCAAATCCCCCGGCCGCGAGCACCTTGTGCAGCCGTTCTTTCTTGAGCGAGGGCGAACCGAGGTTCATGGGCGGCCGAGTCTCCGGACAATCGGGAGCGGTGAAAGACAACGCGCGTTTCGGACTTCCAGCCAATCCACCACGGGATCCGAGCCTGGCGCAATCAGCACTGCGGCATACAGCGAGTCCGGGAGGGCCGTGAAGGACGCCCGGCCGCGGGCATCCGAGAATCCTTCCGCCACGCGGAGACCGAACGAAAGGCGACCTCCTCGGGGTTCGACGCGGTACAGGTGGACCTGCGCTCCCTGAAGAGAAAGACCGCGTCCATCCTGGAGCTCGAATTCGACGCGCGCGCCTCCCGAGGGAGCACGCCCAGGTCTGGGGAGGAACCGCGCGATCAAGACGCGATCCTCCACTTCGAAGGAATGGGCCTCCCGATGTCCCGCCGCGGGGACGATGCCGAGCTGATATCGACCGTCGGGAAGGGCATCGATGGTGACGCGGCCGATGGAATCGGTCTTGAGCTCGCCGAAGAGAACGGCATAGGAGGATCGATCGGGGCGCGAGAAGATGCTGTCGATTCGGACGGTAGCTCCGGCGGCCGGTTTGCGATCCGGATCCAGAAGGAGAAGAGGGAGCAGGGTGCCCGCCCTAAGGAGCAACGGTTCCATCGTCGTCGATCGGTCGGCCTCCACCGTTACCTGTTCTCGGACGGCGTGTCCAACTCCCGCGCGTTGGGCCGTTACGGTGTAGGCCCCGGGGGCAAGAGCCGAGAGGAGAAACGTGCCGTCGGCCCGACTCCGGGTGGTTCCTCCGATCGTCGGCCGCCCGTCGAAGGTGATCGCCGAAATGTCCGCGTCCGCCGCCGGAACCCCCGACGGATCCGCCACGGTGCCGGCGATCGATCCGGTCCGACCCTCCGCCGCGGTCGCCTCTCGAGGGCGCTGGGGAAGGGACGAGTACGAGGAGGAGAACTCGGATCCATCGAGATCGCCCCGGGCGAGTCGAAGGGAGGAGCGGGGAGTCGGGGCCGCCGATCGCCCCACGGAGACGAGGGCGAGCGTGAGAACGGCCAGACCTCCGGCCGTCAGAATCGCCAGGACGATCTTGTGGGTGAGTGACATTCCCCGGGGGGAAGATCATAGCACAAAGGGGTGTGGACTCCAAACGAGAGTCGACGCGCGGCTTGGCGCCGAGCTTCGAGGGCCCCGACTGCGGCGGGAGTCTCTGGTCTGCCCGGCCTGCCGCAAATCCGTCGCTCGATGATATAGAAATAGCCAGGCTTCTTTTATATCATGATATAGAAATAGCCTGGCTATTTCTATATCATCGGCTCTCGAGGATTGCCCGATCCAGATCTTCGAGGAGATCCTGCACGTCCTCGATCCCCACCGAAAGACGGACCAGGGAGTCGGGGAGCCCGCCCAACTCCCGCTCCGACTTGGGAATCGAGGCGTGGGTCATGGTGACGGGATGCCCCAGCAGCGACTCGACCCCTCCCAGGCTCTCCGCCAGGGCGAAAACGCGCGTCTTCGTCGTGAAGCGGATGTTGCGCTCCAGCCCTCCCTCGAGCTCCAAGGAGATCATGCCGCCGAAATCGCTCATCTGCCTCCGCGCAACCTCGTGCCCAGGATCTTCGGCCAATCCCGGGTAGCGCAGCTGCCGGACCTCCGAACGGCTCCGAAGGAATCCCGCGATCGCGCGAGCGTTCTCGCAGTGCTGCCGCATGCGAACGGCCAGCGTCTTCGTCCCCCGAAGGACCAGGAAGCAGTCCAACGGCCCCGGCACCGCCCCCACCGCATTCTGATAGAACTTGAGATCCCGGTGAATCTCCTCGTCATTCACCACGACCGCCCCGCCGACGACATCGCTGTGCCCCCCCAGGTACTTGGTTGTGGAGTGGACCACGATGTCCGCCCCCAGCGAAAGCGGCTGCTGGAGCACCGGCGTCGCGAAGGTATTGTCCACGACCACCTGGACGCCGCGCTCATGGGCGATCTTCGCCGCCGCCGGGAGATCCGTTACGCTCAACAGCGGATTCGAGGGAGACTCCAGCCACAGAAGCCTCGTCTCCTTCCGAATCGCGGGCGCGATTTCCTCCAGGTGAAAGGCGTTCACGAACGTAAATTGGATCCCCAGTTTTTCCCAGACCTTCGTGAACAGCCGGTACGTCCCCCCATACAGATCCCGGCACGACACCACGTGGTCCCCGCTCCGAAGAAGATGGAGGACCGTATTCTCCGCCGCGAGGCCGCTCGCGAAGCAAAGGCCGAATCGCCCGCCCTCCAGGGCGGCGAGGTTTCGCTCCAGCGCCGAGCGCGTCGGATGATTCGACCGCGCGTAGTCGTATCCCTTGTGCTTCCCGGGGGCCTCCTGGACGTAGGTCGACGTGAGGTACACGGGCGTCATGATCGCCCCGGTGGTCGGATCCGGCTCTTGCCCCGCGTGAATCGCCTTCGTGGCAAAACGCATCGTCATGTCCCCGTCATTTCCGCGATCGCCTGGACGAGGTCGTACTTCGTCACGATGTCGAACTTCTTCTCCCCGACATCCACGAAAAGCGCCGGCGTCTCCGCGGTAATCTGACTCGTCATTCGATCCACGGTCGCGCTTTTCGGCACGATCGGGAACGGCTTCCCCATCACCTCGCGTACGACCAGCCCCTTCAGGTCCTTCCCCGCCAAAACCAAATCGATCACGGCATCTTCGTACAGCGCACCGACCGGAGTGCCTTCCTCGAACACGGGCAGCTGCGACACGTCTTCCCGCTTCATCATCTGAAGGGCGTCGTAAACGCTTTCGCTCGGCGGGACCGTCAGGAGTCGGCGCCCGTTCTTGCGCCGCACAACGTCCTCCGCCGTAAACTTCACCTCGGGTTCCAGGTACTGGTTTTGCCGCATCCACTCGTCGTTGTAGACCTTCGAGAGATTCCTCGTACCCGTATCCGGGATGAAAACGACCACGACCTCTTTTTCCGTGAGATCCCCAGCGATCCGGAGTCCGGCGCTCACGGCCCCGCCCGTCGACCCTCCCGCCAGGATCCCCTCCGTCCGAACGAGCCGTCGCGCCGTCAGAAAACACTCCTGGTCCGTCACGCGAACGACATCGTCCACGAGCCCGAAGTCCATGTTCTTGGGAAAAATGTCCTCGCCGATCCCTTCCACCTTATACGGATGGGCCGTGGTGATCTTCCCCTGGTGAAAGAAGTCGAAGTAGAGAGACCCGATGGGATCGACCCCCACGACTTTGATCTTGGGGTTCTTCTCTTTGAGGTACCGCGCCACGCCGCAAATCGTCCCCCCCGTACCCATGCCCGCCACGAAATGGGTGACCTTCCCCTCGCTGTCTTCCCAGATCTCGGGACCGGTGGTCCGGTAGTGAGCCTCCCCGTTCATCGGGTTGTCGTACTGATTCGGATAAAACGAGTTCGGAATCTCGCGGGCGAGTTTCTTGGCGACGGAGTAGTAGCTCCGCGGATCGTCCGGCGCCACCCCGGTCGGGCACACGATCACCTCGGCCCCGAAGGCCTTGAGCAGATTGATCTTGTCCTGCGATTGCTTGTCCGTGATCGTGAAGATGAGCCGATAGCCGCGCACCGCAGCCACCAAGGCCAGACCGATTCCCGTGTTCCCGCTGGTCCCCTCGATGATCGTCCCCCCCGGCTTGAGCAGCCCCAGCCGCTCCGCCTCGTCGATCATCGCAACTCCGATGCGATCCTTGACGCTCCCCCCGGGATTGAGATTGTCCGCCTTGACGTAGACCTCGGGACGCAGTCCGGCCGCGATCCGATTCAACCGGATGAGCGGCGTCCTGCCGATGGCTTCCAGGATGTTCTGCACCCGCATCTAACGCTCCCGCCCCAGCGAGCGTCTCACTATATAGAGGAAGGATGCCTCGGTCAACCTTCGGCCTTGTGGGCCGGTTTTTCTCTGCTATAATGGGCCCGGTTTTCGCATGAAAATGCTCCCGTTCCTCCTGCTCCTCGCCTCCGCTCCGGGAGGAGAGATCACCCTGGTCACCTCGGACAATCGGCACATCGTCGCCCGCGATCCGGCCATCCTGGAGATCGCGGGGCATCTCACGATCGAATACTCCGATGCCGCCTCTCGGCGCCAAGCGATTCGCTGCGCCGACGTCGTGGAAATGGCCTTCGGTCGAGTCCACCCCCGGACGAAGTTCGCGCCCGAGGACGTGGTCGTCACCACTACGACCGGCGACATCTTCTTCGGAGCTCTCTCCGGTCCGGGGAAAGAGAAGTACACCGTCCGACTCGGTACCGGCCCGTTCGGCGAGATCGAGCTCCACTTCGAACAGCTCTCGGAAATGCGCTTCCTCCACAACCGGGCGGAGTGGCCCAAGCGCGAGGTGGAGTCGCCGCGAGTGCGCGATCTCCTCGTGACCAAGACGAGCGATCGAGCGGAAGGGTCGATCAACGTCGTCGACAAAACCGCCGTCGAGTACAAGTCTCGGCGAACGAATCAGCTGCAGAAGGTGGCCGTCGACCAACTGACCCTGATCCTATTCCAGAAGCCCTCTCGCCCTGCACCCAAGCCGCCCGACACCCTCTATGCCATCTTGACCGCTTCGGACGGTTCGTCGGTCCAGGGAAAAATCGCCGAGTTGAAGGAGGGAATCCTGCGATTCCACGATCTGCGAGGGGTCGAGCGGAAGCTCTCCGCGGCGTCCCTCGCCGGCCTCCACTTCCGCAACGGGCGGGTGGTGTATCTTTCCGACCTTCCTCCGTCCAAAGTCGAAGAGAACGCCTACTACATCCGCCCTCCGGACGGAAGCAGCGTTCCCAGCGACAAGCCCTATCCGTGGAAGGCGGACCGCAATGCGGACGGAGCGAAGCTCTCCATCCGGAGTCGCGAGTTCCAAAAAGGCATCGGGGTTCGCGCCTACTCGTCTCTCACCTGGTCCCTGGGGGAGAAGTACCGAAAATTCCAAGCCTCCGTAGGACTGGACGATTGCGCCCAGCGAGGGGAAGTCGTATTCGAGGTCTGGGTCGACGGCAAGAAACGGGCCTCCCACAACGCCAAGGTCGGGGAATCCGCTTTCGACATCGAGGTCGGCGTGGCCGGAGCCAAGGAACTCCGCCTCGTGGCCGACTTCGGCGGCCTCACCATCATCGGGGAATTCGCAGATTGGGGACTCGCGCGACTGCTCAAGGAGTAGGAACCGCACTCCCATGAATTTCGAGTCTCGTTCCGTCGGAATCACGGTGCTGGCCGTCGTTCTCCTGGCGTTCGTCGCCGCCGGCGCATGGTACGTTCGGCGCCCACCGAAGCGCGCTCACGCTCCCGCGGTGCGCCCCTCCCCACCCGTGGACGAACTGCCGGAGATCCCGGTCCGACAGGTAGAGCGTCGAACCGAGGATCGCAAAGAGACCAAGCCGATGGAGGAATCGCATTCCCTTCCCGACTTGTCGAAAGACCGTGGAGCGCAGGCAATTCAGATGTATGAACTGTGGATGAAGGCGCGCGACGCCGAGATCCAGAAGCACCTCGATTCCTTCGGACGGACCGACGGCCTTCCTCCCGACCGGGTCCCCGTGATGAAATCGCTCCTCGAGACAGAAGAGAAGGCATGGAGGCAGGATCTCGAACGGCGATTACGACCCACCTTCGAGGGGAGGTCCCCTCCGGACTACAAGTTCCTCGAGGAGACCGAATACAAGTCCTTCGTGGAGCGGATTACCGGATCGACCGATCAGCAGGCCTCCGTTCTGTTGGACGGAGCGCGGTGGGATCAGTACAAGACCTGGCGCTCCCGCTACAACCGACGGCTCTACTTCTTCAGCGAGGAGTAGAACCGTGCCCCAGCTCCGATTCGATTCCGTCCCCTTCCTCCTCGCCATTCCCGTCGCCCTCGCCCTCGTGGTGATGTTGCGGGCGCGTACCCGGGACGGTCTGGGACGCCTGCGACGCGCGCTCTCCCTCGCCGCTCGCTCGCTCGGAGTCGCGTTGCTTCTGGCCGCGATGTCCGGTCCGTCGTGGACGGAACGCCAACGAGCGGAGGCCGTGACCGTTCTCCTCCTGGACGTCTCCGACAGCATGGGTCCTACCCTCCGAGATGCTGCCGCCCGCATCGAATCGCTCTCCCGCGAGGCGTCGGCCCGAGGGGAGAAGACCGCCTTGGTCGTCTTCGCGGGACGCGCGGAAATCGTCCGCCCCCCGGCCATCGAACCTGTCACCGTTCCGGCTCGCTGGATCGATCCCGAGAGGAAGGAGGGGCTCTCCCCGCGCCTATCCCTCGATCCTTCCCGAACGGACTTTGCCCGGGCCCTCCGAGCCGCGGAGACCGTCGCTCCCCCCGCCACCGACATTCTCTTCGTGACGGACGGCCGCGATCCTTTGGAGACGCTGCCCCATCGTCCGAACGTACGATTTGCCCGGATCTCTTTCCCCGGCCAGGACGTCTCCGTGACGGCCGTCCAGGCCCCATCATCCGTCCGAACGGGCGAGCCGTTCGACGCGCGAGTCGAGGTCCACGCCACGACTCCCCAAGTCGTGGACTTGGTCGTGCTCGTCGACGATGCCGAAATCCGGAGAGAACGTGTCCGCATCCCCGAGGGGTCGAGCACCGTGGGAATCCGCGGACTCCAGACGACCCTCGCGCAAGGACCGCACCGAATGGTCGTCTTTGCGCGCGCCGAGGCGGATGCGGAGCGGCGGAACGATTACGCCGGAACTTCGATCTTCGCCCTCGGTCGGCCGCGCGTCCTCCTCCTCGAGGAGTCGCCGGCTGCGGGGGAGGCCCTCGCGAAACTCCTTCGGGCTCAGGAATTCGACGTCCGCCGCATCCCGCCCGCGCGTCTTGCCGAAGAGCCGTTGGGCGAGTATGCGGCCGCGGTGTCGGTGGGAGTCCGCGCCGGGTCCTTCTCCGTCCGAAGCCTCGAAGCTCTCCACGGGTATGTTCGGAGCGGAGGCGGATTCTGGCTCGTGCCGCCTCCCGATCCGAACGCCTCGGCCGAGTACGCCCGATCGCCCTTGGCGTCGTGGCTCCCGGTGGAGTTCGAGCCGTCGTCGACCTCCGGCGGAAGCGGACGCGACGGCGCGAAACGCGGCTCCGGATCCGGAACCGATCGCACGGAACCCACGACTTCCGCCACGGTCGCGCTTCTCCTCCTGGTGGACAAGTCCGGCAGCATGGTGGGAGACAAGCTCGAGTTGGTTAAGTAAGATTGTCGGGTGACCGCCGAGACCCTC
>CAZGKV010000020.1:0-36648 GCA_964526305.1 uncultured Planctomycetales bacterium
TCGGTGTGGGGCTACGCCCCCTCGGCCCGCCGCGGCTCACGAGCCTACCGGGATGGGCTCTTATATCGATCCCGACCACGCGGGCCCCGCGTGCGACGAGCTCCGCCGTCTGATCGCCCACGGCGCATCCAAGATCGAGGACGGTTCGTCCCTCCTTCGGAGGAAGGGCGTTGAAGATGGTCCCCGAAGCCCGCCAACCGAACTGCCGTTTGTAGTCGCCTGCCAGACTCACGGCGACGAGTGTTCCCGAACGAAACCCGGGATGTCGACAGGTTCCGATTGACACCCTCGCGGTGTTGGCGTTGAATCACGGCATGCCTCGCGGAGGAGTCTTCGCGCTGCTCGCCCTGGCGGCGTGCGACACGACGCCTACGGTCGGGGGTCATCACCAACCGCCCCCGGCGGTATGCGCCCCGGCGGATCAATGGCGCGGGGTCCGCACCTTGGCGGTCTGTCCGCCGGACAACTGGACGAACGACCTCCGACTTCAGTACACGAACTGGTTCCGGGCCGTCATCGCGAGCTATCTGCAGGGAAAAGGATACGAGTTCGTGCCGCAAGTCGTCCTCAACCGGTCCATGACGAAGTGGAAGTTCACGTTGGCGGGGGAGTTGGGTCTGTTCAAACCGGCGGAGCTGTGTGCGGAATGGAAGTGCGACGCGCTCATCTACTGGTCCATCCTGAACGAGAATCGTCTGGCGTTTGCGTGCGTGAAGGCGGACGGGACCACTCTTTGGGCCACCGGAGAGCGCGTTCTTGTCCCCGTCTACAAGATCGTCGGAGAAGACCGCCGCCGGATCTTCGGGGTGGCGATCGGCGAGTGCCTCCGGGACTTCCCGGGGAGGATTCCATGAGATTGCGGGCCGCCATCCTCCTCCTGGCCGCAGGCTGTTCGTCCCGATCCGTCCCCGAGGACGATTGGTCCCCGTACGCGGTGCTCCTCTGCCAGCGGGCCGACTGCGGTGCCTGCGGGGGAAACCGCGGCGTCACCTGCCGCACCTGCCATGGGAAGGGCGAAACTCGGTGCGACTCGTGCGACGGCACCGGCAAGGTGAGGTGCACGAAGTGCGGCGGAGACGGCCGGCACGAGGGGGCCGAGTGCGAAAGCTGTCGTGGGAACGGAAGAACATCGTGCTCCTCCTGCGGCGGGGACGGCGAGGAGACATGCTCGACGTGCGACGGCAAGGGAAAGACCGCGTGCCTGCAACCCCTGCTCGTCGCCGACCAGCCGGCCCTTCTTCCCGGAGATGCGTGGCCCCCGGGGAATTACCGGGGGGCGAAGAAGTAGTCCCTCCCGGCTTCCTTCCGGCGGTTATACTCTATCGGAACCACCGCCGCGGAGGGTGAATCATGCTCCGAATTCCAACCGTTCTCTGCCTTCTCTTATTGGCGGCCGCACCACCGGCGCAGGAGGCGTTGGACCTGCAAGACATCCTCTTCCTGATCGAAAACAACACTCCGGAAGAGGAAGTCCTGGCGATCGTGAAGAAGCAGCGCATCCGGTTCCGATTGGACGAAGCGGCGGAGCAGCAGCTTCAGCGCAAGGGAGTCTCCGATCGGGTCCTGGCGGTCCTCCGGCATCTTCAGCTCCTGGACGACGTCATCGCGATGAAGATGGCTGGGAAGGAGGAACTCGAGATCATCCGGATGATCGCGGATCGCGGACTCGTCCTGGAGTTGGACGGATCCGAAAAACTGCTCCTCCACAAGAAGGGCGTAAGCAAAGACGTCCTTCACGCCCTGATGGGCAACTTCACCTTCCGCGAGTTCAAGACGCACGAACATCCGGGCGGCTTTTTCCGGGTTCAGCTCCCCGAGGGATGGAAGCCGCTCGAGGAGTACGAGGACGACAAGACCCTCGTCTCCTTCGCGCCCCGGGAGCGGGCGAGCGGACGTCGCGTGACCTTCGGGTTTCGGATCGAATTCGCCGTGAGCGGGAAGAAGTCCCCTCACGCCTACATGGCGTTGGAGACGGTGAACCAGCTTCGGATGAGGATGATCGAGGTCGAGGCGAGAGAGACGGGGCAGCACTTCCGATCGACGGGCGAACCCCGCAAGTCCAAGATCCTCGGAGTCCCAGCGATCGTGAACGATTACGAGCATCAAGTCGGCGAAGTGCAGGTGCGGCGACACGCGATGCTGCTGTATTACAACGGCGTCGAGTACTGGCTTGCGTGCGACGCGCCCCTGGCGATCTTCGAGGCGCAGCGATCGGTTTTCGAGAAGGTGCTCCTGACCTTCAATCCGGCGCCGACCGAGCTGGGCCGGCAGATCCGAAAGCCCTCCGCGGATCCTCAACATCTGCTCGAGCGATATCGCGAATCCGTCGTCCAGGTCGAGGCGCTGTGTACGGAGGGCGGGGCCGTGGTCGACGGCGGCGCGGGGACCGGCTGGTTCATCCGAAGAGACGGGTATGTGCTGACGAATCACCACGTCGTCCACTCGCGGCGACTCAACCGATTTGCCGATCGAATCCTCCTCAAGTGGGACGCCTCCCTTCGCCGGGAGGCGGTCGAGGCGAAACTCATCGATGCGGTGCGGCTCGACAATCCGAAGGTGGATATCGCGCTCTTGAAAGCGAAAGGGGCGAGCTATCTCCCGATGCCGGTGACGCGCGTCAATCCGGCCAACAAATACGTGAAAGAGCAGGATAAAGTCCTCGCCTTGGGATATCCGGGGATCGTCGAGGACGGGAAGGTCGTCCCCCTGACTTTGACCTCCACGCGGGGGACGCTCTCCAAGTTCAACCTGCGCCCCGATTACAAGGTGGAGACCGTGATCATCGACGCCGTGCTTCAACACGGAAACAGCGGCGGGCCCTGCCTCGATCTCGAGACGCATTCCGTCATCGGGCTGAACACCTTCTTCCCGAGCCAAGGGACCGAGATGACCGAAAGTTATGGCGGCGTCATTCCCGTCGACGCGGCCTTCGAGCATTTCCCGGAGATCGTCTGCTATCCGGAAAGCGTGGACCGGATCTTGGGGGCGGAGGATTTTCTCGCTCTGGCCTCCCAGTTCCACACCCAGGGGCTCGCCAATCCGGCCCTGCGCCAGGTGGGGCGGGCGTTCGCGAAGAAGATGAACGTCGCGATGACGGGGAGCCTGGGGGAGGCGATCGACCTCATCTTCACGGCCCTGGAAAAAAAGCCGAACTTCCCCCACGCATTCGCCCTAGCCGGAGACCTGCTCGGGGTTCCCCGCGACTCCAGGCGGTGCTACGAAACGGCCTTGGAATTGGACCCTCAGAATCTTCGAGCGCGGATGGGGCTGGCCTCCATCGATCCGGATCTTGCGATCGAGTGTTACTCCGAGGTGATCCGGATTCGGCCGAAGGATCACCGGGCGTATGCCGCCCGAGCGCGGGCCCTGCTCCGGGCGAAGCGGCTCGCGGAGGCCCTGGCCGACGCCCGCAAGGCCTGCGAGTGTTGCGGGGAACTCTACGCGGAACCGTACTGCGTCTTGGGCCGGGTCCTCTACGAACAGAAGAAATTCGAGGAAGGGCTGGAGCAGTATCGCACCGCCGTTCGAATCGAACCCCGCAACGTGAGCGCCCGGTTCGGGTTGGTCCATTATCACTACGATCAAGCCCAGTACGAGAAGACGCTCCAACAGATCCAGGCCATGGCGGCCGAAGGCGCCCGCGATCTCGAGTGGATGCGCACGTCCGGAGACTACTGCTGGGACATCGCCTTTCGGTTCGAAAAGGCTGGGGACGAGGAAAAGACGGCCGCCTGCTTCGAGGCCTCCTACGGCTTCTATGGAAAAGCGGTCGCGCTCTTGGAGGAGTGGAACCAGACGCCCGACAAGACCACGCTTCTCCGCTATGCTTGGTACGCGCGCGAACACAAGCGGGACACGAATGCGGCGCTTCGGTGGTTCATCACGCTCACCCAGACGTTGATCGAATTCCGGGGCGGCAAGAGAGTCAACGACTCCGACTTGGGATTGGTCTACCTCAATCTCGGCCTTCTCTTCCGCGGACTCGATCGGGAGGCGCTCGCCGGCGGGTTCTTCCAGGCCACGATCAACCTCCGAACGGGGACGCCGGCGGCTCAGCAAGCGAAACAACTCCTGGGGTCCAAGCGCGTTCCCCTTACGCTCGACGACGTCCGTCTCGTGCTGACCAAGACGAATCTCTCGCACACCACCGCGGCCGATCTCGTGATGGCTTCGCCTCTCGCCTTTCAGCTTTCCCCCCAGGACGCGCAGGTACTCCGAAGCCAGGGATGGCCTGCGGTCGTGGTGGAGGCCCTTCTCAAGGGCGGGCAGCAGAATGCGTCCCAAGCCCGCGGGCGGGACGAGATCTACAAGGAGTGGATGGAACAGGACAAGACGCTTGTCCAGAATTCGCGGCGGATCCCGTACGACAAACGAAACGAGGAGTTCGAGAAGTATTATCGCGCCCACGACCGGAAGGACTACAAGGCATCCATCCCCGGCTTCAAGATGATCTTCTATCGTTTTGCGAAGGACGATCCGCCGCTGGCGGCGACGGCGGCGTACAACATCTGCTGCGGGTATTCCCTGACGGGAGAAACCGACTCGTCCCTCGATTGGTTCGAACTTGGGTTCTACTGGGGTTTCTTCAACGACGAACGGGACATGGTGGCGCATTGCATGAAGGACGCCGATCTCGAGAACATCCGTGGAGAAGTCCGGTTCCAGAAAGTGATCGAGGCGGCCAAGAAGATCAAGAAGAGGTCGGCCTCGGAAGAGAGAACGAACGGCGGTTCCCTCGGGGCCAAGCTCCAGGAGATGGCCGCGCAGGATCGCGTCGATCGTGGGTTGCCGGAAAACGTAGGCGTCCTCATCGCGAGCGTGGCGAAGGAGGGCCCGGCGGAGAAGACGGGAATTCGAGCGGGCGACGTCCTGTGCAAGCTCGACGAGGAGCTCGTGGGCGACGTGCGGAAGGCGACGGCGTGGATCCGCGCCCGGAGCCCCGGAGCGGAAGTGACGGTCGTGATTTTCCGCGACGCGGAATACTATCGGGCGAAGATCAAGCTGGGAAGCGAGTGAGAATCCTCGTCACGGGTTTCACCCCCTTCGGGCGGGGCCGCACCAATCCGTCGGAGTGGATCGCTCGGCGGCTGGAGGTGCCGGGGGTCGTGCTGGTTCGGGGGGTGCTGCCGACGACCTACCGCGGTTCCGAGAAGGCGTTGCTTCGTCTCTTGCGGCGGCACCGGCCCGATGCCGTGCTCTCCTTGGGGTTGTCGTCCTCGAGCTCCCGGCTGCGTCTCGAAATGGTCGCCCTCAACGTCGATCATGCCGAGGTTCCGGACAATTCCGGGGAACGGAGGGAGCGGAGAAAGATCCGATCGCACGGAACCTGGGTGCGCGAATCGCGGCTCCCCATCGAGGAGATCCTGGATGCGTGGAAGCGCGCGCGCGTTCCGGGCGCGGTCTCGTATCACGCAGGCACGTATGTCTGCAACCACCTTTTCTATTGTCTCCTCGGTGCCACGGAGGTTCCGGCAGGCTTCGTCCACGTTCCTTCGTTTCGAAAGATGAAGTCGGCGAAGATTCTCGAGGGGATTCGGGCGGCCATCATCGCAATCGCGCGAGGGCGTACTCGCAGACCGCGCGCCCGTTGGAGAAGCCACCCGGCGTGAGTCGGATCTCGGTTCCATCCGGCGCGAGAAGGTCGTACCCGAGAACGAGCCCCTCGGGAGTGACCCGCGCGCGGTGACGGAGTTCGCTCCATCGAAAGCGCCGCCCGTTTCGCAGGGTCACGCCCTCGGCGTCGAGTCGGCGCGGCATTCGGCGGGCGAGGAGGACCATCACGATCGTGACGATTCCGAACGTAAAGAGGCCTCCCACGATCGCGATTCCCCAGTAAGAACATCCGAGCGAGACGTCCATACCGGGATCCGGCGCCGTCGGGGCCTTCGGGAGTGTCGCTTCCGCACGAAGTCGACCGAAGGCTTGAGCGATTTCGCGCGCCTCCGGTCGATCATAGTCGGCGGGAGGAACGGCCGCCGTCAGGCGCGCTTCTCCTTTGACGACTTGGATTTCGACGAGCCCTCCGCCGGGTCTCGGGGGGCCGCTCGGTCGGAGTTCGTGGAACCGCGTTTGGAGAAGGGTCCGTGCCAGGGCGGCCACCGAAGTCGGAGCGACCGATCCGAGGCTCTTCGGGGGTTCGTCCGGCTGTCCGGGCCGATTCGTCATATCCTTGACCTCACCCCCTCCGGAGACCACGGTCCAAGTTGCGCCATGGGGAGGAGCACTGTGAGCGGCTCGAATCAGGTAGAGGTCGGGGATCGCCTGGCCTGCGGCAAGTCGTTCCAGGTCTTGGAGCAGCTCCTCCATCTGTGCGGCTATTGTACCCTACTTTCGATCCCGCTGGGGGCCGCCCCACGTGTCCCGGTGACGGTCGAGCCAGTTCTCCCATCGGTCGCACCCGTTCGTCCATCCGGGATCTCTCTTCCAATAATTGTCGTCCATCTGAAGAGACTCACCGGTCAGACGGCGCAGACCGCGGGCGATGTGGACGCGGACCTCGCCGTCCGAATCGGAAAGAAGGCGGACGAAATCGGGAACGACCGACGGCCCTGCGATATCCGCGAGAATCCTCGCCGCGTCGCGCCGGCGTTTCGGATCCGAGCGGGATTGGGGAGACTGGATGAATCGCAAGAGCGGCAACACGCAGCGCTCGCCCATGGCGCGGATTTCGTACTCGTAGAGCTCCTCCATCTTGGTCCGTCCGAGCATGGCGAGCATTTCGTTCACGCGACGTTCCAACTCCTCGCTGTCGTGACCCTTCAGACGGAGGATTTCATGAACCCACTTGGTGAGAAGGGTCAACTCATGGACGCGGTCGGGCTCTCCGCTTTGTCCGTCCACCGTCCGGCATTGGAATCCTGCCGGCACGATCCGATTCCCCATCCGCGCCTGTCCCTCGACCACCAGAAGCGTCGTGACTCGCTGGCCTTCCTTCTTGACTTTCTCGTTGGATTCGGAGGAGCGGACCAGATGGGAGATGTCGAGGGTCGTGCCTAGCGCCTCGATTTCCGCTTGGTCCGTTCGGACGGCGAACCTCTCCTTCGACGGCGCGACGACCGTGGAGATCTGCCCCCGGGCCAGCTCGATGCGTCGGGGGCCGACGTAGCAAACTTCGGTATTCGCGTTGAGACGCAGTTCGCTCCCATCCGTGGAGAGGAAAGAGCACTTCGCTCGGCCCATGGTTCGAACGCGGGTGCCGGGCTCGATCCCTCCTCCCGTAGCGAGAGGCGTCCAGTCCGTGTTCTCGCGGCAAACCTCTACGGCGCCGGTCGCGACGGCGAGGCGGGCGGCGGGCAGACGGGGAGGATCCTTTTTTCGGCTTTCGGCCAGTTCCTTCTCCAGCCGCGCGCGTTCCCGCTGGAACTGCGCCTGGAGATCCCGAAGACGGCCGTCGAGTTCGGAGACCCGAGGGTCCTGCCGGAGAAGGAACGCCGCCAAGAACCCCGCGGCCGCGGCGAGGGGAAGGGTGAACCACGCCGCCGACGGTCGTGAGCGCGGATCGCGGTGAAGAGCCGCAACGGCTCGTTCCGCCGCCGCACGATGGCGTCGGCGCGATCCCTCGAAGGCGTCCAGAAGGTCCCGATCCTGCGCGCGCATCGAGTCGAGAAGTTGCCGGCAGTCCGCACAACCGGCCAGGTGGGCTTCGAGTCCTTCTCGGTCTTCGAAATCGAGCTCCCCGTCCAGATAGGCGTTGATCTTCTCTTCACCGTTCGTGCAGTTCATGGTTGCACCGCTCCCGCGAGTCGTTCCCGGAGCATGGCTCTTCCCTTGGTGAGCCGGGCGTTCACGGCCGCGGGCGATATCCCGAGGGTCGAGCTCATCTCGGAATACGACTGACGCTGAAAGTAGAACATCACGAGAGTCTCGCGGTAGATCTCCGGAAGGGATTGGACCTGTTCGAGGAGGTGGCGCTTCTTCTCGTCCTCCTCGAGAGAGGACGGGAGCTGGCCGTCGGAGCGATCGGCCGGAGTCGGATCCGTTCCCAGCGAGTCAATGGAGACTTGAGACCTCTCCTTGGCCTTCAGCCAGTCCAGACACGTTCTCACGGCGATTCCGTACAACCAGCTCCCGACCTTTCCGGGCTCCTCGAGCGATCCGATGGCGCGGAACCCTCGGAGGAACGTCTCCTGCACCATATCCTCGATCGGCCCGCGAGGGCCGACGCGGCTCCAGCAGGCGGCCGCGATCCTCGAGGCGTACCGGTGGACGAGTTCATCGTACGCCTCGCGCCGTCCCCGGCGGACGGCCTCTACCAATTCACCGTCGGACAGGGCCATGAGAGGTCTCATACCATTGTAGATCGTCCCGGGGGAAGTAATACGGATTCCGGTATTGGGATTCCTCCCTGGATCTACTTCCGAGTAGAAGGGAGAACGATCATGATTCTCGGACTCGTGTTGCTGGCCGAACTTCAGACGCAAGAGCCGACCGAGCTTGTCGTCCATGAATGGGGCACGTTCACCACGGTTTCCGGGGCCGAGGGAGCCTCGTTGGAGTGGCGTCCGTTGTCGGGAGGGGACGATCTGCCCCGTTTCGTCTACGGCACAGGCGGGACACCGCGCGGACTTCGGCATGGGCAGACCTGCAAGGGATGTTCCCATTTCGGATGTGGATGCGGGGAAGCGTGCAGCCCGGATTCCCGGGGGAACTGCAACAAGTGCAAAACGTGCTACGTCGCGACCGTGCGCATGGAGACCCCGATTCTCTATTTCTACGCGGACCGTGAGACCACGGTTTCCGTGAAGGTCGGATTCCCCCAAGGGAAGGTGACGGAGTGGTATCCGCAGGCCAGGAGCGTGGGATCGGGAATCGATTGGGGCGGGGTGCGTGTCCTTCCTCAGGCACGGCCGGAGTTTCCGCTCGAGAAGGGGGAGAGTCACTACTATCCCGCGCGCGAGACCGATTCGGCGCCCGTGCGCGTGTGTGGGAATGAAGGAGTGCAGCACGAGAAGTTCCTCTTCTATCGAGGCGCCGGTACGTTCGAGCTTCCCATCCGGGCGTCCCTGGAGGGTGGGAAGACCAAGATCTCATCGACGGAGGAGATCTCGTGGGTGGTCCTCTTCGACAACGCCAGGGGGAGTGTCGGGTACCGCATTCTCCGGAAGGTGGTAGGGGAAGTCCGAAGCGACGTCGCGGAGAAGTGTGGAGCCGTGGAACAATTGGGCGAAGAACTCGTACGTCTCCTGATCGGCGACGGGCTATTCGAAAAGGAAGCCCGAGCGATGGTCAAGACCTGGCGCGATTCTTGGTTCGAGGAGGGAAAGCGACTCTTCTACGTCGTCCCCCGTCGCATCACGGATGCGGTGCTTCCCCTGGAGATCGAGCCGAAGCCCGCGAAGGTCACACGCGTCCTGGTCGGAAGACTCGAGATTCTCACGCCGGAGATGGAGAAAGAGATTCGCGCTCTCGTCGAGCGTTTGGGGGATCGCTCAATCGAGTCGCGGGATGCGGCGTCCCGCGCTCTCAAGAAGTACGGTCGGTTTGCGGAGCCTCTGCTCCGTCGGGTGTTGCGATCGACGGAGGATGCGGAGCTGCAGACCCGGATTCGGAAACTGCTGGAACAGGAATGAAACATCTCCCGGCGCCGGCCCTGCTTGCCCTGGTGCTCGCGGTGGCACCGCTGGTTCGGCCGTTGGAATTCCGTCGGCCCTTGTCCCTGTCCGTCCAGGCGATGACTTGGCTTGAACCGTCGATGTGCTCACCGGCCTCGGCGAAGGAGCGGTGGCCGTCCGGGATTGCCCGGACGGTGCCGAAACCCGTCGAGGCTTCTCGCTCTCCCCAAGTCCCTCCGGACTCGACAAAGCCGCAGGCGAGAATTCGCGTCGTCCTGATCGATGGGCACACCGGAGGGCTACTCTCAGACGAGGTGCTGATGGGGGTTTCCGAATCCGGAGTCTTCGGCTGAACGGATCGGCGAAAGCCGGCGCGGAGCGCCGATGGCACCCTGGAGATGGTCGCCGAGCGCGGAACGGACGTGCATGCCGACGTGCATGTGGAGGCCCGAGGGTATCGGCCACAGACTCTCCGCGGCGTCGAGCTCGCGATGCCGGAAGTGAACCTTCCGGCGCTCGTTCTGGAGCCGTTGTAGGGGTTACTCCTCGACGAAGACGAATTCCGTCCTTCCGACCTGGACGCGTTCCCCGCCACGGAGGGTACGCTTGACGACTCGCACGCCGTTGACGTACGTGCCGTTGGTGCTTCCCAAGTCCTCCACGACGAAACCCGTCTCGCACAAGGTGATCCAGCAGTGGTACCGCGAGACGGCCGGATCGTCGAGCGAGATCTGGTTGTATGGATGGCGTCCGATTCGGATCGCCTCGCCGATTTCATAAGAGCGGCCCGCGCGATCTCCGGCCGCGATCCGCAGAACTGGCGTGCATGCGAGTGTGCTCATCGATTCCCCCTCTCCGTTCTCCTCCCCAAATTATAACTTATGAATCGTAAAGTACAATAAAGGGAGTCGTAGAATTGGACACCGCTTCCGGGAGGAGAGATAATCCCGCGCCATGACGATCCAGCGTTCTATGAAGTCGTTCACGCCGGATGAGCTCCTGATTCTCGAGGGGCAAGCCGCCGACAACGAGATGTTCTACCTCACGAAAGGGTCGGCCGTGGTCGAGGTCAAGGGGAACGTGGTGGGAACGATCAAGGCGGGGGAATGGTTCGGGGAGCTGGCGGCGATCCTCGGCGGGATGCGGACGGCCACGGTGCGCGCCGTCGCCCCCTGTGAAGTGCTCGTGTTCAAGGGGCTGGACGATGCGAGCCTGTACGACGCCATCTCGAAAGACGCGAAGATGACCCGAAAACTGGTCGAACAGCTCTGCCACCGTCTGGTCGAAACCTCGCAGCGGCACGCGCGCGAGTCGAGCGAAATGTCGGAGCAAGCGATGCGCTTCCGCCGGGCCGTGAGCGGGACCCTCTTTGCGCTGGAACGGCTCTCCGAGAAGTACAAGAGCAAAGTCATGGAGGAGGTCCGCGATCATCTCGCGGGCCTCTCGGGGGTCCCGTCCGGTCAATCCGACGACGCCGATCCCAAGTTCTTCACCACCTCCCGCTCCGCCATCTTCGGATGATATAGAAATAGCCAGGCTATTTTTATATCATGATATAAAAATAGCCTGGCTATTTCTATATCATCGGACTCATTTCCGCGATCCACGATGGGCCAAGCGCGAAGCCTTCAGGGCTTGTAGATCCTCATCGGTCATTCGAATTCGAACTTTACTTAGGATCTCCATGAAAAATTGAATCTCGTCGTCCGTGTCGGGGCAACCGATGTTTCCCTTGGGCCCCTCACTGGTAGCCAGCGTTTTTCCCTCGGCCTCCAGGATGGCGAACCATGGGATTCCGCGGCTCTTTCCCCTAGACGCTTCCCACAGGTCCTTGCCCCCGACCATTCGGTCCGTATCGATCTCGACGAGGACGAAGTCCTTCGCGAGAATGGGCGACGCGTCCTCTCGGGCCATCCAGGCCTCGAAGATGCCGCACCACCCTCACCACGGGGCGCCGAAGACCAGAAAGATCCGCTTCCTCGCCTCCGCGGCTTCACGCCGTCCCTTCTCCAAGACATCTTTCGCCTTCCAAGGCTCGGTTCGGTACTTCTGGAGGAAGGCCCCGAGCGAACGGGCGTCGGGCGAGGCCGGGCTCTCGCACGCGAGGACCTTCCCCTCCGCCGACAGAATCGAGAGGAGAGGAATCTTGTCGCGAGAGATTTCAATTCCGTATTTCCTCGCCGCCTCTCCGTTTCGACTCGCTTCGACGAGGACAAGATCGTACTCGTACAGAATCGTCCTTCGCAACTCGGCGTCCTCTCGGAAGAGAGCGTTCAGTTTCACCGCCCCGGCCGATTCGTTCGAGCCCCAGTGGAGGAGCACCCGTCGGTTCTTCTTCGCGGCGCGCAACAGGGCCGCGGAGATCTGCTTCGGGGCGTCCGCCTTCTCGTCGAACCGGTATTCGCTCTTCTCCTGGAGGGCCAGGAAGGCCCAACCGACGATCCAGATCATCTCGCCACCGTCCTTTCGTGGTACTCCCGCACGGCGCTCAAGAATCGGCTTCGCGCCGCGACTCCCGCTCCGAAGGGGATCCGCAACTTCGGTCCCCACGTTTTCCCGCGCCGGGCGTCCGCCCACCGCTCTCCCTCTTTCTCGTGAAAATGAAGGAACGCCGCCGATCGGACGTAAAACACGCCGGGGCTCTTCTCCCGGATTCCCGGCCACGAGCGGATCTCCTCCAGCTCCTCCTCCAAATCCTGTAGATGATCGTAGGGACAATGGGCCATGGAGTCACGCGCGTGCCCGAGAACCCGCGACGAACGAATCGATCGTCGGAGGAAGGAGGCGCGCCATCGTCTCCAGGAAGATCACATCCCCTTCTCCGAAGGCGTCCGCCTCCCGGCTCTGGGCGTCCACAATGCCGAGACATCGCTCGCCGACGCGGATCGGAACGCAGATTTCCGAACGGATCTCCGGAACCTTCGCCACGTAGAGAGGCTCCCGCGCCACGTCCCGGACATTGAGCGTCTCGCCGAGACGGAAGGCCGTGCCGATCAGCCCCTGCCCGAAGGAGAGCGATTCGCCGAGACGGATCTCCAATTCCCGGTCCGACGAGTGGGCCAACAGCTCGATCCGCTGCGCCTCGTAGTCACCCCGAAAAACCGCGGCGTACGCGCAGCGGAACTCCCTCCGAACGGCGTCCGTCACTCGATGGAGGAAGGCGACCGGGGGAATCGCTCCGAAGGAGATTCGGGCCACGTGATGCAAGATCAGCAGTTGTTGCCCCCGCCGGTGCTCGCGGTAGTAGGCCTCCATGTTGACGAGGGCGATCGCGATCGGCCCCGCCAAGAGCTCCATCAGACGAATCTCTTCGCGCCCGAAGTGTCCGACCTTGCGGGATTCCGCGTTCAGCACCCCCAGGAGTCGTTCTCCGGACACGATGGGAACGGCGATCTCGGAGCGAATCTTCGGAGAGGTATGGACGTACCGACTGTCCTTGCGAACGTCCGGCACGACCAGGGACTTTCGTTTCGCCGCCACCCATCCCGTGACTCCCTCCGCGCGGATTCGGATTCGAAAACGATCGTCGGTCGTGCGCGTACGGCTCAACATCGCATGCTCGACGAGTTCCTTGCCGCCGGAATCGACCAGGAGGAGCGAGACCTCGTCGGCGCGCAGGAGACGCTGCGTCAGAGCGACCACTTCGGGAAGGACCTTTTCTCCCTCGAGGGAGGAGAGCCACGTTCTCTGGACTTGGACCAGGAGGTCCTGTACGTCGAGGTTCCGGGAAGCCATCGCGGGGATTCTACCTCAACCGAGATGAGTACGGAAAAACTCCGTCGCGAGCAGGGCGACCCGATCCAAGGCCCCCGGCTCCAGATACCGATGCCCCACGCCCGACAGCACGTGGAGGGTCCCGGGCAATCGGCGGGAGTGTTCGAGGGGGACGGTTCGATCGACGTCCCCGTGCACGGTCTCCATCGGGGCGCGAATCGCGTCGACCTCTCGTCCGATGTCCCAGCGCTTCGCGTCCAAGTAGAACTCCCACGGCATCCGCATGCTCCCACTCTCGTTGGGAAAGTCGATCGCTCCATCGCGTTCCCATCCGCGAATTCCTTCCGAGCCCAATTGGGCGTCGCAAAGTCCGCGAAGGTCGGTGACCGGCGACTTGAGGAAGAGAGCGAGCGTCTCGGGATGGCGGGCACAAAAGAGCAGCGCGATCGCGCCGCCGAAACTCGATCCGAAAACCCCGTAGCGCTCGGGCTTCACCGCGGCGAAGACCCTGGAGAGATCGTCCAGCCCACGCGAGAGCGTGATGTCCCCTGGGACACCGTCGCTTTCCCCGTGACCCGTGAAGTCGAATCGACAGACGGAGATCCCCGCCGCCAGAAGGCTCGGCACGACCGAGCGTGCCGTGTTGCCCATCCGGTTTCCGCCGAGTCCATGACAGAGAAACACCAACGGCTCCCCGGATCCCTCCAGCGTCAGTGCGATCCGGCCGCCGGAGGAATTACGAATCCCCATGTGCTGGGTATGATAATGTCCGTGCTGCGCGTCTTGACCTGGAATCTGTATCAAAGGCCCTGGATCATCTCGGATTGGCTGGATACTCCCCGGCTTCCCGGCCGTCGCGCGCGATTCCTGGGAATCCTCGAGGCGATCGAGGAGTGCCGCGCCGACATCATCTGCGTCCAGGAGGCGTTTCACGGCCCCACTCGACGGGCCTTGGCTCGACGATTCCCGCATTCGTTTCCGAAACTGGCCCACCGGTGGTCCCTTCGAGTGCACTCGGGGCTGATGATCCTGAGTCGCCTTCCGATCGGGGGACGGGACGGGCGCGTCTTCCGGCCCGGGGGGCGCGGGGCGGATGGCTGGGTCGACAAGGGCGTCATGCGCGCCGAGCTCGGTTCCTTCGCGGTGTTCAACGCCCACCTCCAGTCGGGCCCGTTCCCTGAGATTCGCGCGTCCCAATTGGAGCAGATTCGGGATTTCCTCGCCTCGCACCCCGGCCCCGCTCTCCTCGCGGGGGACTTCAACCTCGAGCCGACCGAAGAGTCGTTCCTGACTCCGATTCTTGAACTCGGATTCTGCGACGCCTGGCCCCAAGTACATCCTGGCGAGTCGGGCTGCACGAAGCCGGACGGAGGACAGCGGTATGACCGGATCCTGGTCCGCGGCCTCTTCGTCCGCGAGATTTCATTGAGGCAGAGCCGGTGGTCCGACCATGTAGGACTCCTTGCCGCGTGCGAAATCGCGGCCGAATTCGGCCCCTCCTGCATATAATCCTCCCGGTACCGATTGGGGGAGTCATGATTTGCTTCGCCCTGCTTCTCGTTCCCTGGATTCAAGATCCTGACCGCTCTTCCCCGGAAAAAACCGTTCAGGCATTCGTGGAATTCGGGGACAGCCTGGCGCCGGAGAATCTGTTCATCATGCTCCTAAAGCAAGTCGACGAGATGCAGCGCTTCGCCCGCACCGAAGAGTTTCACAAGAAGAAGGCAAAGGAGTTCGAGGATCTCTCAGAATGGCTCGAACAATCCAAACCGATCTCTTCCAAGTTCGAGATTGTGGGTCGTGTGGACGGCAAGGACGGGCGAGTCACGGTCGATTCGGTCAAGAGAGTCCGAAAGGCCAAGATCGATCCCCAGACCCGAAAGAAAGCCGGCGAAGAGGATCAAACACTTCCGTACCGCCACGTCGTCCGAAAAGTAGGAGAAGTTTGGATGGTCGAGGAGGTGTACGAGCCCTGCCCCCTGTGCGGCGGCGCCGGTACCTGTCGAGGGTGCCAGGGCACGGGAACGGCCCATGCGCGCGAGTGCTTCTCGTGTCAGGGGAAGAAGGCATGTTCGAGCTGCCACGGCGGGAAACTGCGCAAAAGGGAATTGGTGAAGGAGGGGGGACTGGAACTCGTGGAACCCGATGGCGAGATGACCTTCTCGAAGGATCTTTCCACCGCCAAGGCCTCCGCGCAGACCCTCCTGGATCTCTCGATCCGCGGGGCCCTCGAGTGGAGTGCGCTGCTCAAGACCTTCGTCGAGCGCGTCCTCGTCCCGTTCCGACTCTTCGTGGTGCCGGAGACCGTGAAAAAGTTCGAGGAGAGGTTCGCCGCGGAGAAGGTCGAAGGGAAGGAGCGGTTCCGAAAGAATCGACCTCGGCTGGAGTCCGTTGAGGAGAGGGACGGCCAGGCCTATGTGGTGATCGTGACGGTCGGCAATTGGGGTCGATTCATCCGAAGCAGCGACGACAAGGGAGAGCACCGAACGCGATACGTTCTCAAGCAGGTCGAGACTCGGTGGTTCCTCGATGCCGAGCACCATCCGTGCTGGGGTTGTCGAGAAACCCCCGGAAAGTGCCGTTCGTGCAAGGGGACGGGAAAGGTCGGCGAACAGGACTGCACCGGATGCAAGGGTTCGAAGCAGTGCTCCCAATGCAAAGGCGAAGGGTGGAGGCCGCGGTAAGGTTTCGCTCCGACGAAAACCCAGCCTCCGTATCTTCCCGGTACTTTCTTCCGGTGGCGAGGACAGGATGAGGACGCTCCTCCCGCTACTCCTCTTCGGAGCGGCGTGCGCTGCGCGCGGCGAGCGCCGCCTCGCGGACGTCCGGCAAATGACCTTCGACGGGACACATGCCGAAGCCTACTGGTCTCCGGACGGAAAGAAGCTCATTCTCCAGGCGGTGCGGGAAGGGGATCGGGCCGACCAAGTCTACGTCCTCGACGTCGAGACGGGGAAGCTCACTCGAGTGAGCCAGGGCAAGGGGAAGTGCACCTGTGCCTACTTCCTGCCGGACGGGCGCATCGTGTACTCGACGACGATGTTCTCTGGGGACGACCCGCCTCCGCCGCCCGATCGATCCAAAGGGTATCGATGGCCCCTCTATCGCGAATTCGAAATCGTGCTCCAGGACGGGGAGAAGGTCGTACGACTGACCGAGAGCGACGGGTACGACGCGGAGACGACGGTCTCCCCGGATGGCAAGCAGCTGGTCTTCATGTCCCATCGAAACGGAGAGTTCGCGCTCTATACGATGAACGTCGACGGGACCGATCTTCGGAGGGTGACTCGGCGCCGCAGTTATACGGGGGGCGCCTTTTTCTCTCCGGACGGATCCCATCTCGTCTACCGCTCGCTGTATCCGTCGAATCGGACCGATGAGACGATGCTGGACCGGATGCTTGTCGAGCGGTCCCTGATTCCGTATAAGGGGATGACGATCGAGATCTATCTCGCGAAGGCGGACGGCTCCGACGAGCGCGCGATTACGAAGACGGGACGCGTCAATTTCGCGCCCACCTTTCATCCGGACGGCAAGCGCGTGCTGTTCACCTCGGACCTCGGGGCCAAACATCCCGGAGGGTACAATCTGTTCCTGGTGAACGTGGACGGAACGGGCCTGGAGCAAGTCACCTCCCATCAGGGGTTCGACGGCTTTCCTCACTTCTCTCCCGACGGAAAGCGGCTCGTCTGGATCTCGGACCGCAACGCCAAGCGCCCGCGCGAGCTCAACGTGTTCGTCGCCCGTTGGGTGGAGTAGATGGATACGAGCCGACCGGTTCCCCTCCCGGACTCCGGGCGCCTCCGGGAGTTGGACTTCGTACGGGGTTTCGCGCTGTTCGGCATCCTCGTCGTCAACATCGGGTTTTTCTCTATGCCGTCGTTTCAGGCGTTGCATCCGCCGATCGGCGGCGGGAGGAGCGAAACGCTGAGCTGGGGAATCGTCCGCGCTTTGTTCGAACTCAAATTCATGGCCCTCTTCTCGATGCTCTTCGGGATGGGATTCACCCTCCAGTCCGCTCGGTTGATGGGACAAGGCGGGCGGATCGGGATGGTTTTTCTTCGGCGACTCGGGATTCTCGCCGTTCTCGGCTTGATCCATGCGGTGTTGATTTGGAACGGGGATATTCTCTTCGTGTACGCGGCCGCCGGAGCGATTCTCTACTGGACACGGAAATGGCCGTGGAAACGACACCTGACAGTAGGAGTGACGGGTCTCCTTCTGGCCACCGGAATCCACGTGGCTGTCGAGGCGATGGAACGCCGGGAACCCATCCAGCCTTCGGCTTCGAGAATTCGCCAAGCTCCGGACGACCGGGATCCGCGATGGCTCTGGGCGCTCAAGAATTCCCATCGGGATCCGAGCCTATTCTCAGAAGCGGAGTCAATCGCCTACAAGCAAGGTCCCATGAAGGCCACGATTGTCGTTCGGACCGTCGCTTGGTTGGGGATGCTGATCGTCATGTACGGACTTGCCGGTTACTTTCTCCGAGTGGTCGCTCTGTTCTTCCTGGGCGTCGCTCTAATGAAGGCCGGCCTGTTCGAGTCTGAGCATGAACAATGGCCCGGTCGCCTCTGCCGATGCGGGATCGCGATTGGGTTTCCGTTGGAAGTGGGAGCCGCGATCGTGATGCATTTCACGGGCTATCCTTCTGCGTCCTTCCTCGGGGTGGTATTGGCAGGAATACATGATCTGGCCAGCGTGGTCATGGCGGTCGGAATCTTGGGAGGGGCGACGCTGATCGCACGCTCGGGTGCCCTTCCGTGGATTCGAAGCCTCTTAGAGCGCGTCGGTCGGATGGCTCTTACGAACTACCTGGGCCAGTCGGTCATGACGACTGGTGTCATGTATTGGTGGGGATTAGGATTGTTCGGAGAAATCTCACGCCCGAGGCAACTGAGTCTCGTTGCGGCGCTCTTTCTGGTTCAAGTCGCGCTGAGTACGCTCTGGCTTCGTGTTTTCCGGCTCGGACCCCTGGAGTGGGGATGGCGAAGTCTCACCTACTTGAGATGGCAAGCCCTTCGAAGGTAAAACCCCTTCCCGTCTTCTCTGTCGTACCAGTATCATGATCGTCATGGACTTGTCCCTGTTGCTCGCGGCCCTTCTCCCGCAAACGCTTCCCCCAAAGCAGGACGACGTCGACGCCGCCATCAAGCGGGGCGCGGACTTTCTCCTGGCCAAAACGAACGAGGGCCTTCCCGAACCTGCGATCAACGGGGGGCTAGGACTCACCTACGAAGGGCTCGTCCTCTACACGCTTCATCACGCCGGAGTGGACAAGCAGAATTCGATTTATCAGATGTTGGTCGAACGGGTCTCTCGAACCAAAATCACGCGGACGTACACCGCCGCCACCGTGGCGATGGCGCTCCGGGCGCACGATCAAACAAAGTACAAGGAGAAGATGTACGAGTGCGGTCAATTCCTTGTGGACAATCAATGTCAGAACGGGCAGTGGGACTACGGTCGCGAGTATGCGATCCCGAAAATGCCGGCCTCCTCGGATTCCGGATCGACTACTTCCCGCATCCGGATTCGGCGTTCCGTCAAACTCCCTCCGTCCCCCCACGGCGACAACTCCAATGCGCAGTATGCCGCTCTCGGAATTTTCTCCTGCTGGATGGCCGGGTTCGATTTCGACCGGGACCTCCTCGACAAGGCCGTCAAGTGGTGGGAGGGATCCCAAGCGTCCGACGGTTCGTGGGATTACGGGGAGCGGGGCGGGCAGGTGAAGAGCACCGAAGGCGGATTTGGGTCGATGACCGCCGGTGGAGCCTCCAGCATCGTGATGCTCCGCCGCGCCAAAGGGGACTCGGTGAAAAGCAGCGCGGCCGGAAGAGCGATCTCGTGGCTGGGATCTCACTTCACCGTTTCCGAAAACCCGGGCGGCCCCGCGGATCGGAAGCGCTTCCACTATTACTATCTCTACGCGCTGGAGCGAATCGGAGACCTCCATCCGACGGACAAGATGGGGAAGCACGGATGGTATGCCGAGGGCGCGACCTGGCTCCTCCAGAACCAGAAGGGCGGTTGCTGGTTGGGGCCTCTCCCCGGAATGGAGATCGCGGACACCTGTTTCGCCATTCTCTTCCTCGATCGGGCGACGAAAACCGCTACCGGAAAGTAAACCGTCCCCACTCCACGGGCTGTTGGAGAGCGCGCTGAAGACGTCGGAGGTATTCACTCCGCGGAATGGCGACGCCTCCGAACCGCTGCGTGAGAGGCGTCACCTGTTGGATGTCGAGGAGCAGGAATCCTCGCGCCCGAAGGTGCTCCGCAAGCGCGACGAGGCACGCCTTGCTCGCGTCCGTCGCCCGATGGAACATCGATTCGCCCATGAAGGCCCCGTCGATGTGAACGCCGTAGAGACCTCCGAGGAGTTCCGCACCCTTCCACGCTTCGACGCTGTGGGCATGGCCTCGGCGATGCAACTCGAGATAGGTTTCGCGAATGGCCGGGGAGATCCAAGTAGAGTCGCGATCCGCGCATCCGTCGATGACCCCGGCGAAATCGCGGTCGGCGAGGATTTCGAATCGCCCGGATCGAATCACCTTGGCCAGGCTCTTCGGGAGGTGGAAAGCTTCCAACGGGAGGACTCCTCGGGGGTCGGGAGCGTACCAATCCACGGGCCCGTGCCGCGATCGGGCCATCGGGAAGATCCCCTGGCGGTAGGCGGCCAAGACGGTATCGGGTGTGAGAGGAATCACTCGGCAGGTTACCCTTGATCCGCAAACCTCAATGTGATTTGATTCTCGGTCCACAATGGAGGTGCACGATGAGTAAGGGCATTTTGGATTCCGCTCAAAGGCTTTTGAGAAACTTCTCGGAGTCTCAGTTGGCCGGACTTCTCAAAGCCAAGCGTCTCGAAGTCAAACGCGACGAGGTCCGTACCGAGATCGAGAAGCTGACGGCGCTCGTGCGGCGAAAGACTTCGCAATTGTCGGCCCTGGAAAAGGGCATCCGCCGATCCCTGTCGGGGCGTCCGTCTCGGCGCGGACGAGGCGTCAAGGGCGGCGCGGGTACCCTCATCGACGCCCTGATGAAGGCGCTGGCGCGGCAATCGAAGCCCCTTCGATTGACCGAGATCGCCAAGGCGGTGCAGAGCGGGGGATACAAGACGACCTCCGCGTTCGGGAACTTTCGCACCAGCGTAGCGCATGCGCTTCGCCGGATGAGGGATCGGCTTGTTCGCCGCGGCGAGGGATACATCCTCAAACCGGGAGCGAAGGCCGAGAACCCGTAGAGGATTAGGGTTCGAGCTCGACGTCCCAGTACGCACGGCTCAGGAATTTCTCCCAGGACTCCCTCCGGATCTGCATCGGGATCTGCGCCACGGGCGTCCAGCGAGGTTTCTTGGGAGGGCGCCGGAGGGACATCCCGGCCTGTTCGGGAGTCCGGTTGGCCTTGTTCTTGTTGCATTCCACGCAGGCCAGGACGCAGTTTTCCCAAGAAGAAATCCCGCCTCGGCTTCGGGGGAGCACGTGGTCGATCGTCAGCTCCTCGGGCCCCGGCTGGGATCCGCAGTACTGACACGTGTGTCGGTCCCGCTTGAAGAGATTCCGGCGCGTGAAAATGACCGAGCGCTCCGCCACCCCGTCGTATCTCCGCAGGAGGATGATCTCAGGAGGAAGAAGGGTCAACCGGGCGGAACGAATGACGTCGCGGCCGACGGACGCCTTCGCTACCGAGACATCGCTCCACGAGCGAAGATCGTGAACGCGGTAGGTTTCGGGCTCGACGATTTGCGCGGCCCCCCGTGCGACGAGACAAATCGCCTCGCGGGTGGGGGTCGTGCGGATGGGAGTCCAGAGCCGGTTGAGCACCAGCGCAGGTCGCTCGAGGACGGGGCACGCGTTCATGACGATAGCGCTCCCATTGTACGAGAGGGAGCGCCGGACGCAACAGAGATTCGGCCATGGCTCAACTGTGCCCCTTCTGGGTAACAGTCTGGGCTCTCCATTGGAGTAAGAAGACCATCGATCCCTTCCGTGTAGGGGCGAGGAGCGTTTGCGATGGTACCCGGTGATGAACCAGAAAACCGCGGTCAGCGGATCCGGTCGACCCGGACCGTGAGGCCCGCGCCGTCCCAGGTGGTGATCAGAAGATCCCCTCGCAGCAGGGTGTGAGGCCGGCATCCCCGCTCGGCCAGCAGGGTTTTCCCCAGCACCTTTCCCTCCGGGGAGAGAACATAGCGGACGATGGATCCGTCGTCGGGTGCCAGTCCCTTCTGCTCCTTCGGGGGCGGCGGGGGACGCTGTCCGCGAGGGTAGGCGTTCGAGCAGACCTTGGCGTTCAGAATCAGATGTCCCGTCGGCAAGCGTACGCCGGATGCCATGGCGATGTTCTTCCGCTCTTCGTCGAGCGCAAGCCGGGCCGACTTTGGATTCCAGTCCCGGTCCGTATCTAGGAACAACACCCCGCCCTGTTGAACGAAGTTGAGGAATTCCGTGGCCAGAATCTGGTACCCCGACTCCGTAGCCAGGACGGAAGAGCCGTTGGAATGGCGGAACTTCCCTCCGCCGACATCGATCTTCCCTTGGAGCCGGCCGCTCTTGTCGAAGCGAAAGACCCGGTGTCCATGTCCCGGGAGGAAGTGCCCTACGGCGACGCCTTCGGGCTCCGCGATGAGGAAGTGATCGTTGGTGGGAAGCCCTCCCCGGTGAGCGGTATCCGAAGCCTTCTCGTGATCCGCCACTTTCCATAAACCGATCCGGCGAAAGTCCTTGTCCAACTTGACCAGATAGCTCACTTGGGCCGGTCCGGTGGAAAAGGACAGCCAATGATGATCGTGCGCGAAGACGTGCCAGTGGTCCGCGATGGACAAACCCTCGGTGTCCCGCGCTCCGGCTGCCTCCTGCCAGGAGGGGCGAGGACGCGAATCGTCCAGATCGAGGCGTCCTATGAGAAGACTCCGGGTGTTCTCCGCCGATACGGCCACCCTCGCGGTGCCGTCGTCGACGGCAAAGAGCCAGAGGGACGCGCCTTCCACGCGAGTGTTCGGCTTGACGGGTTCGATGATGGGATCTTGCAGTGCGGCTAGAAGAAGAGCGATCATGTCGCCTCACTAACGCCGAGCCCGAGGCGCGATTGTGTGAATTAGGGAACGGCGGGCAGTTCTTCCCGTAGGCACCGCACCGGCCGTCCCCTTCCGGTGAGAGTACTCACGCCCTTCTTTAACCGGGTGACACGGCAAAGGTTGGAAGGAAAAGACGCCGCGGATTCCTCCCTCCCGCCCTACAATGTCTCGCGCCTCATGGATTCTTTCTCGGGGACGCTGCGCGCGCTCTTCCGATTCGCGGTCCTCTTTTTCTTGGCCGGCCTGTTTGTGGGAGACTCTCTCCGAATCGCGTGGCTCGTGAGGGAGAAGGCTCGTCGAAGACGCCGATTGTGCGCTCTCAATGCCTGCTATGCTCGCGTGGCGCTGCGGGTCATGGGCCTTCGGCTCCGCGTACTCCATCCGGAACGGCTTGCTGCTTCCTCGGGAACCTTGATCGTGGCCAACCATCTCTCCTATCTCGACATCCTCGCGCTGGCGGTCGCCTGTCCCGGAGTATTCGTAGCCACGGCCGACCTCCTGGAGATCCCCATCGTCGGGCCGGTGTGTCGGAGCGGCGGGGCGTTGTTCGTCGCGCGGAAGGTGGGCGATCGGCTGGTGCCGGAGATCGAACAGATGTCGGTATTCCTCGCGGAAGGCTGGCCGCTCATCGTCTTCCCGGAGGCGTGCGCTTCGGACGGCGAGGGAGTTCGGGGATTCAAGCCGGCTCCGTTCGAGGCGGCGCGACGGGCGGGGGCGGAGGTCCTGGCCGTGTGCTTGCGCTATCCTGAAGTCCACGGGCGCCGAACGGATCGACGCACCCGAGACCGCGTGTTTTGGTACGGAGCCATGACCTTCTACGATCACTTCCTCCGACTACTGTCGATCCCGGATGCCGTGATCGAGGTGGAGGCGGTAAGCCGAAGGAATGCCCGGGGAATCTCGCGCAAGACTCTTGCCGGCACGACACGGGACGAGATCGCCTCCGTGTATGGCGCTCCCTTCATGCGGGAGGTCGCTCGGTGATCTTCGAACGAACGAGAGCGGCAAAGAGACCTGCGGAGAAGACGACGAGCCCTGCGACGAGAAGAAAGACCCGGTCGTAGCGTTGGGCGAGAGCGACAAGGAGCGCTCCGGTGAGGATCGGCCCGAGGGCGTGTCCCACGTCCGCGACCGCGCCGAAGACGCCCATGGCCGACCCGAGCGAGCGCTTCTTGCAGAGGTCGGCGGCGAAGGCGGAACTCGATGTGTGTACCACGGCCTCCGCCAAGCCGAACAGGGCCGAACAGGTCAGGAGGACCCCGTAGAGGCCGGTTTGAGCCAGTCCGGCAAAGGCGCCCGCGGCCAAGATCATTCCACCGACGATCATCGGCTTTCGGCCGACCCGGTCGGAGATCATCCCCATGATGGGGCGGGAGATCAGCGAGGTGACGATCTGGATCCCGAAGAGCCAGCTCGTTCGCGCCGGAGATTGGCCGTGGACGTCTCGCGCGTAGATCGGCAGGAAGGCTTGGATCGCGCCGGCGGCGATCATCACGACTCCGTCGACCGCCGCGGTGAGGAGCACCCGCCCCTCGCGCGCGGCCTCGCCGAAGCTCCTCGCGATTTGTCGCCAGAGCGGCTCCGCAGACTTCGGGGCGAATCGGGGCAGGGGAATGACGAGCGCCAGAAGAAACGCGCCCGCGCCGATCGGGGCTGCGAACAGGTAGGTGGTGTCGAACCGGCTGCCGGTGGCGACGAACGCGGTGCCGACCGCCGAGGCCCCGAGCGCTTTCCCCGCCGCCGCCACCCCGGTGTACCATCCCATCCCCTCCGCTCGGCGCTCCGGGAAGAGATCCGCCACGATCGCGAGGGCGACGGGACCATAGATCGCCGTCGCGCAGCCATGGAGGAATCGAACGGCCAAGAGCAGTTCGGGGGAGATCGCGAAACGATAGGCCAGTGGGGACAGCGCGAAAAAACAGGTGCCGAGAATGAGCACCCGCTTGCGTCCAAGGATGTCCGAGAGCATGCCCGCGGGGAACTTGAGTACGATCCCCGTGATCGTCGAGGCGCCGACGATGAAGCCGAGGAACGACTCCGAGATTCCGAACGAGCTCCCGTACCAGCTCGTCAGCGGGGCTCGGCACCATTCGTAGGAGGCGAACGCGAGAAAGACGATCGCGAGGAGGGCGAAAAACGATCGAGGAAGCCTCATCAACGGTCCCAAGCCTCGATCTCCGAACGGGCGAACCAATACTCATGGTTTCTGCGCAATCCGCTCTTCACGCTGGACTCGAATCGGCGGCGGGCCCCGCTTCGATCCCCGCCCAGGAGAAGCCCGATTCCGACATAGTAGTTCGCTTCGCAACGGCGATCCTCGTTGGAGGCGGCCTCTTTGTCGAGCTCCCCTTCCCGGAGCTCACCGAGGAAATATCGTGCGAGGGCGCGCGGCCAATCGCCGCCGTCTCTGGACGGACGGCCCTTCAGATAGGATCGAAGTTGCTCGTCCGCTTCCTTGCGCTCCCCGGAGCGCGCACGAGCGATCCATTCGATGAGGCGCGGATAATCCGACTCCTCGAGCCCGCCTTCCAGGGCCTTGCGGAGGTCCGCCAGGGCTTCCTTCCAGGCCCGGCGCTCGAAATGGAGATACCCCAGATAGGCGTAGAGGTCCAACGCCTGGGGTCGGAGTCCGATCGCGCGACCGAGATCGCGAAGGGCTCCGTTGCGGTCGCCGGTCTGGCGAAGGGCCAGGGAGCGTTGAAGGAGAGGCTCGAACCAGTAGGGGCGCAAATCAACGGCGCGTGTAAAGTCGGCGATCGCCTCCGGGAACTTTTCCCGGGCGTACCGTGCCATGCCGCGCCAGTGATGGGCTTCGGGGTGATGGGGGTTGATCCCGATGACCCGCGTGAAGGGAGCGAGGGCACCCTCGAAATCCCCACCGTCGTACCGCGCTGAGCCACACCAGTACCACGCGTCGGCATCGTTCTTCCGTAGGATTGCCGCCCGCTCGAAGGAAGATCCGGAGTCCGCATACTCCTTGAGCGTATAGTGGGCTCTGCCTCTCCAATACCAAGCATCCGCATGGCCGAGATTTTTTTCCAAGAGGCGGCGGAAGTCCGACACGGCCCTCGCGGGATCGCTCGCGGCCAGGTACGCGGCGCCTCGCCAATAGAGCGCCTCTTCATGATTCGGCGCCCGGGCCAACGCCCTCGAGAGATCGTCCGCGGCTCCGAGATAGTCCTTGAACGAATAGCGCACGCGTCCGCGAAAGTAGAGAGCGTGGATGGCATCCGAAATGGGAAGGGGGATGGCGCAAGTCAAATCGTGAAGGGCGCCGAGGGGATCCCGAAGAGAATTCCGAGCGCTTGCCCGCCAGTAGTACGCTTCCCCCGACGAGCGATGCAAGAGAAGCGCATCGGAGAGATCGGTGCGCGCCCCGGAATAGTCCGCCATCGCATATCTTGAATATCCCCGATAGGAGAGAGTTTCGGCTTGCTTGGGGGAACTTTGGTTCAATGCCTCCGAGAATCCTTCGCAGGCGTTCCGCCAATCCCCTCGCTTGAAGTCGGCGAATCCGCGGGCATGAAGCGCGTCTCCCCATCCCGATCGAATCGAGAGGGCGCGGCCGAGATCGTCGCGGGCTCCGCCGTAGTCCTTGAGTTCCATGCGCGCCATCCCGCGCCAATAGAACGCGTCCGTCCCTTGCGAAGTGCCCAACGAAAGGGCCACCGTGAAGTCGCGAACGACTCCCGGGAATTCCTTCAAGTCGTAGCGAACCAGCCCACGCAGGAACCAACCGTTCCACTCTCGGGGACGCTCCTCGGTGAGAATGGTGAAGTCCTCTTTCGCCCCGGCAAGGTTTCCGAGGGCGATTCGGAGTTGACCGCGCGCGGTCCGGAGGGAAACGCTCCGGGGATCGAGGCGTATTCCCTCATCGTAATCGCCGAGGGCTCCCGAGCGGTCCGCCAAGTTCTCCCTGAGCCGACCGCGCAGATACCGGACGAATCCGTTGGCCGGATCCAGTCGGATGACCTGATTGTAATCAGCCATGGCCTCGGCCAGTTTCCCCTGGCTCGCATAGAGCTCGCCTCGGCTCGTATACGGCGCGGAGAAGTGCGGAGCCAGCGTGATCGCGCGCGTGTAGTCTTCTAGCGCCCCCTCGGAGTCGCCCAAGCCGCTACGAACCAACCCTCGGCAAGCGTAGGCCAGAGGATAGTGCGGTCGAAGCTGGAGGGCGCAATTCAGATCCGCGAGCGCGGCCCTCCGGTGATCGCCGGGTTCCGTAAACTGCAACAGCCCGCGGAAGCAATAGGCCGCGGCGTATCCCGGAGCTCGTTCGAGCGCCCTAGAGAGATCCTCGAGATTCCCGCCCGTGTCCTTGGTGAAGATGCACCGGAAGTAGAGGAATTCCTCGGCTCGATATCGGTTCCAGCCGTCGTCCAATATCGCGACGCCCCTCCGGTCGTTTCGATCCCGAAAGCGCGACCTCATCGCCTCGATCAATGCGATGGCGATCCCGTCCTCGGTCGTCCACGGGAGACCCCACCGCTCGCTTTCCTCGCGTTCCTTTCCGCGCTCCCATCCGGATTCCAAGTAGGCGAAGGCCTGTTCCGCGAGGGGAGCGTGCGTCGTTGCGCTCCCGTCCCTTCGAGTGATCCGATACTCGAGGTACTGTTCGAGACGCACCATTCCGAGAAGGGTCCACGCCGGCCGGAAGTCCCGAGCGATCGAGAGAGCTCGCGCCAGGTCGCGGTCCGCCCCGTCGAATTCGCCCAGGTAGAGCCTCCCTCGGGCGCGGAGAAAGTAGGGTTGCGGGAGGTCCGGATGATCCCGGATGAGGTCCCCGACATCCCCGACGGCCCGCTCCAGCTCGGCGCGCGAATCGGGCGCCGGCGCGCGCGCGCGCATCGAACGCTTCTCCTCCGAAATCCTCCCCGCGAGGACGGAGAGTTTCTGGAGAGCGCGTCGGGTACGCTCCGCTCTCGCTTTGTCTTGCTCCCGAAGCCTTCTCTCCTCCCGGAGCTTCTGGAGCTGTCCGAAGCCGAGGGCCGCTCCCGCGAGAAGGACGAAGAAGAGTCCCGCTCCCAGGAGGCTGATCGCACGATGGCGGCGTACCTTCTTCGAAAGCCAGTACGTCAGGGTCGGTCTCCGGGCGTGGCGGAGAGGCTCGCCATGCTCGATCGCATCGAGGTCGTCCAAGAGCTGTCGCGCGTCGGCGTACCGTTGCGTCTTGTCGCGTTCCAGCGCCTTCAAGATCACGGCCTCGACGTCTTCCGGAAGGTCGCGCACCACCTTTCGAGGCCAGATCGGATCGGTCGTGAGAAGCTTCATCATCACTTCCGCGGGAGTCTCGCCCGTAAACGGCGGAAGACCCGTGGTGAGGTCGTAGAGGACCGCCCCCAAGCCGTAGACGTCGCTTTGGGAGTCGGCCTTTCCGCGCGCCTGTTCCGGAGCCATGTACTGCGGCGTTCCCAGAACCGCATTGGAGCCGCCGAGGCTCTGCCCGTCGAGGGAGGCCTCCTTCGCCAGACCGAAATCGGTCACGAAGGCGTGACCCGACTTGTCGATGAGGATGTTCGAAGGCTTGAGGTCTCGGTGGATGATCCCCCGCTCGTGGGCGTAGGCGATCGCCTCGGACACGCGGCGGACGACCGCGAGTTTCTCGGGGAGCCTCATCCGGCTCGCCCTGGAGGCGAGGGTCTCGCCGTCGACGAATTGCATCGCGATGAACGGGACGCCCTCGTGCTCGCCGACCTCGTAGACCTTCGCGATGTGGGGGTGGTCGAGCGACGCGGCGAGGAGGGCCTCCCGCCGGAAGTAGGCGCGGGCGCTCTCGTCCCCGACCTGCTTCAGGAACTTGAGGGCGACCCAGCGCCGGAGGTCGAGGTCCCATCCCCGATACACGCTGCCCATTCCTCCTGCTCCGAGCGGATCGAGTCGCAGGTAGCGGCCCACGCGGGCCGCCGGATCGCCGGAGGCGCGCTGGACCTCCGGAGGCAGGGCGGGCGCTCGTACCGTGATCGCGGAGAGCTCGCGGACTTGGGCTTCGGTGAGCTTGAGTTGCGTGATGAGGTCGGATCCCCTGGCCACGGCTTCTTCGAGGTCGACCAGCGAGACCCATCCCCGCTCGACGGCCAAGCGCGCGAGCGCCATCTCCTCCGGCGAGGGACCCGGAGCCGTCGGGAGGGTGTCGGCCATGGCCGAGAATTATATCGTACAGGAGGAGAGCGGTCCCGCGATAGGAGGGAGGTTGACACCCGCTTCGGGCGGAGTAGACTCCTAGAGGATCTTCGCATGGAACCCATTAGCCTCGGACTCACGTTGGCCGGCGTCGTCGGCACGGCCATCTGGAACGTGGTGTCGGACGCCGCCGGTCAAAAGGTGCTCGACCACGTCAAGCACGCCTGGATCCGGAAGTTCCTCCGGAACGACGACATACAGCGCGTCGTGCGGGAGTCGTTCGTGAACGCCCTTTCGATGATCGAGAAGGAATACTTCAAGCGGGAAGGGGCCTCGCTCGCGAAGGACGACCGAAAGATCGTCGAGCGGGCGCTCAAGGCGCTATCGGCGAGAACGGAAGAGTTCTTCCCGAAGGATCCGTCCTATTCGGAGCGGCTCGACGCCCAGGCTCCGAACTTGCTCTCGTCGGGGACGGCGGCGCGGGATGTGGCGGAGCTCGCGTTGGCTCAGGTGGGTTCGGTCCCTTCCTCCTTCCGGACGCTGCTCGAGACGTCGTTCGCGGACGTCTTTGTCTATTCCTTCAAGGAGCTCGGACTCAAGCGGGACGAAAAGGTTCGGGCGGTGCTCTACTACGAGATGCTGGCCGATCTCCGCGTCGGCGCGAGGAACACGGAAGAGGGTCTGCGCCTTCTTATCGACGGGATGCAGAAGATGGAGGGAGAGCAGCAGGTCCGGAGGCGATTCGAAGAGAGCGCGACGGAATCGCTGGGCTCGATCGACCGCGGGATCTCCCGAGTCGAGGAGCAGGTCAGCCGGCTCACGCACCTGGTCGAACGGGCCCCCGCGACCTCCGCGGAGGTGAAGGGGGTCGTTCACGTCTACGGCGAGGACGGAAAGGAGCTCTCGCGCCACTCGATTCAGGCGAGCGTGGTGACGATCGGTCGCGATGCGTCGAACGCGATCCAACTTCCCCACGGATCCGTCTCCGGTCGTCACGCCGAAATTGCGGCGCAGGGGATTCACTTCGTCGTCCGCGATCTCGGGAGCACGAACGGAACCATCGTCTCCGGTCTTCGGGTGCGGAACAAGCCGATCGGCTTCGGGGATCGGGTGAGGATCGGCCCGTTCACCCTCGCGGTTCTGGAACCGAAGGCGGAGGAAGACCTGCTTTATCCGCCGACCTTGCCGCTGTCGCCGTAGCGCTTCGATCTTCGGAAGAGTCCCCACCAGAACGCGACTCGAATCTTCCTCATTCGTCCGTAGAGCACGTGCCACCAAAAGACGAAGGTGAGGATGAGGACGACCGTGACCAATCCCAAGATCGGCAGGACCGGAATCCCGAGGATTTCGATTCGATATCGCGCGAGAAGGAAGCAGCTTCCGAGAATCAACCCGCAAGCGATGAGTCCCATGACGACCTTGCTTCCGAAGTCGTTGAGGGTGCGGCTGAGCTTGTTGAGTTCGTCGTGGTGGACGCGGACGGTGAGACGGCCCGATTCGAGGTCGCTCACGATTTGGTTGAGCTGGAGCGGCATGTCTTGGAGGGCGCCGATGAGTCCGAACGCGCTCTGCTTTGCGGCGCGGCCGAGCGCCTCCGGGCCGTACTGGTTCCAGAGGAGCCGCTTCGCGAACGGCTCGATCGTCTCCTGGATCGGAAGCTGCGGGCGCAAATCCCGGACGACCCCCTCGAGCGTGACGGCGGCTTTGGCGAGGATCGCGCAATCGGCCGGGATGCGGATGCGGTACCGCATGGCCAGATCCGTCATTTCGGTCAGGAGACTGCCTGCGTGCATCTCTCCCAACTCGCCCGCGACATACTTGTCCAAGAGTCCTTGGATCTCGTCGCGGAACTGAAGGAGATTGACCCGCTCCGTCGGCGTGCCGAGTCGATACAGGAGCCGTGCCGTGGCGTCCGCGTCGCGAAGAGGGATGGCGATCGAAAGGCGCGTCAGCAGCTCTTGAGTCCCCTTGGTCAGGCGTCCGACGAGCCCGCAATCGAGGAGCGCTACGCGGCTGTCGGGAAGCACCAGGATGTTGCCCGGGTGCGGGTCGCCGTGGAAGTACCCGTCTTCGTAGACCATTCGGAAGAAGCTCTCGATCAACACGCGCACGACTTTGTCGAGATCGTGGCGCTCGGGATCCGCCTCGGTGATCTTGACCCCGTCGAGGTAGTCCATGGTCAGGACGGTCCGCGTCGTGAGTTCCTCGACGCCCTCGGCGAAGCAAAGCCCGGCTCGATCTTCGAAATACCTTCGGAACTCCCGGGAGTTCCTTGCTTCTCGTAGGAAATCCAGCTCCTCGAAGATGGCCTTCTCGAACTCCTTGACGATTTCGAGAGGCCGGTAGAGGCCGCTCTCCTCGATGGTCGCGTCGAGGATGCGGGCCAGGACGTAGAGAAGATCGATGTCGCTTCGGATCGTCTTTTCGATTCCCGGCCTCTGGACCTTCACCGCCACCTTGCGACCGTCGGGAAGGGTCGCGCGGTGGACCTGCGCGATGGAGGCGGAGGCCAGCGGAGTCGGATCGAATTCGGCGAAGAGGTCCTTCAGAGGCTTCTTGAGCTCGTCCTCGACCGTCTTCGCGATCACGGGGAAGCCGACCGGCTCGACCCGGTTTTGGAGTGACTTCAGCTCCGCGATGTAGGTGGAGGGAAGGATGTCCGGACGGGTCGAGAGGACTTGGCCGAGTTTGACGTAGGTGGGCCCGAGATCCTCTAGGAGATTCTTGAATCGCTTCGGCGCGCCGACGAGTTCCTTCTCCTCGAGTTTGTGCCGCCCTTCGTGGCGGCCGCGGAGAATCTCCGCGATCCGATCGAAGCCGTGGCGGCCGAAGACCTTCGAGATGTCGGCAAGGCGTTCGAGATCGTACAGGGCGGCGCGCAGCACGCAGGGATGGTAGCACATCGGGAGGCTCGACGGCAAAGAGCCGTGCTATAGTGAGTCGGAGTGACGACCGTTTCCCTGCTGCTTCTCCTGGGGCAGGTACGTTTCCGCTCCTCAACCAATGGATCCCTCGAAAGCCAATCGCTTGTCGTGGGAAAGCACCCTCCCCGCGGGCACGAAGGTGCGGATGCGTGCGCGGACGGCGGAGTCGAAAGAGAAGCTCGAGAAGGCGGTATGGAAGGATCTGACCGACTCCCCCGGGGAACTCGCCCCTGCCGAGAGCCATCGCTGGGTCCAATGGCGAGCCGATTTGGAGTCGGACGGGAGGCGCACTCCTGTCCTGCGGGCGGTGCGGGTCGGATCCTGACGGGATCCGCCGAATTCCCGACCGCGGCCGTCCCTTCGGGGCCGGCGCTGGACGAGTTCTACCCCACCACGTCCGCCACCACCGCCGTGACGTTGTCTCTTCCGCCCGCCGCGTTGGCCTCGTCGATGAACCGGCGGCACGCGCCGGCGGGCGAACTTTCTTGGGCCAAGATCGTCGCGATCCGCTCCTGATCGAGTTCCTTGGTGACCCCGTCCGAACAGAGAAGAAAACGATCGCGGTCGCGCACCGGGCCGTCGGTGAAGTCCGGGACGAGATACTCGGCCGTTCCGAGCGTGCGGGTCAAGACGTTTTGATTCGGATGAGAGCGGACGTCGTCGATGGTGATCGCGCCCTTCCAGTATTGGTCGAAGGCGACCGAATGGTCCCGGGTGACGAGAAGAAGTCGTCCCTCGCGGAGCAGGTAGGCCCGCGTGTCCCCGACATGCAGGACGTGAAAATCCTCGTCTCGGATGAGAAGAAGGGTGAGGGTGGCGGCGAGAACCTGCGGGGGATTCGTGGATCGGCCGGCCTCCTGGATCCTGCGATTGGCCTCGCGAGCCGCCCAGGCCAGGGTCTTTCGGATGTCCGGCGACGGAGTACTCAAGAGCGCCTGGGAGGAGGTTTCGACGGCGATTCGACTCGCGAGAGAGGCGTCGCGACAACTTCCCACGCCGTCCGAAACGACATAGAGCCGCCGAGCGTCGTCGGCGAGTGCCGCGTCGTCGTTCTTCTTGGCCACGCGACCCGGATGCGAATGCATGCTGGAGGCACAAGTGCGACCCATCGGTTTCCCCCGGACGACTTGGCGGGACATCCCGCCTCGAATCTGATACGATGGCATCCACATTATAGCGGAAGGAAGTGCGGATGGGCTACGACCGGCGTGTCGACTGGGCCAGCACCGTGTTCATCATCCTCGTGCACGTCGGCGCCGTCGCGGGCACCGCGCTGTACGCCTCGCTCCACGGATTCACGTGGGCCGCCCTCGCCATCGCGGGCGCGATGTTCGTCGCCTGCGGCGTGAGCGTCACGGCGGGATATCATCGGCTCTTCGCCCACGGAAGCTATCGGGCGCACCCGCTGGTGCGCGCGTTTTATCTCGTGTTCGGGGCGGCCACCTTCCAGAATTCCGTTCTCCAATGGGCCACGGCCCACCGGCGCCATCATCGCGATACGGATGAGGCGAGCGATCCGTACAGCATTCGGCAAGGATTCTGGTGGGCGCACATGGGATGGCTGTTCTTCAAGGATCCCCTGAGCACCCCGGAGGCGTTCGCGGCGGACCTCAAGGCGGACCCGCTCATTCGACTCCAATACCGATTCTACATCCCGATCGCCAGCCTGGCAGGATTTGGACTTCCGCTGGCGTTGGGGTTTTTGGCCGGCGATCCCTGGGGGGGACTCCTCATCGGCGGGCTCCTGCGCCTCGTCTGCCTCTATCAGGCGACCTTCTGCGTGAACTCCGTGGCGCACACTCTGGGGACGCAGCCCTACTCCGACCGCGATTCGTCCCGAGATTCGGTGGTCACGGCACTGCTCTCGCTGGGCGAGGGGTACCACAACTTCCACCATTCGTTCCCGTACGACTATCGCAACGGCGTGAGGGCGTGGCATTTCGATCCCTCGAAATGGTGGATTCGGGTGTTGAGCTGGCTCGGGCTTACCCGCGACCTCGTGAGCGCGCCGCGCGAACTCGTCCTCAAAGCCCGCCTTCGGATGCAGGAACGGAAGGCGACCGTGCGATTCGCGGATCGCCCGCAGGTCGCCGAACTCCTACGCTCGGCGCGAGAGAAGCTCGAAAACCTGCTGGACCGATGGGCGGCGTTGAAAGCGCGGGTGGCCGAACTTCGGGCGCGTCTCGACCGAGTCTCCCTGGATTCGCTGCGCCGTGAGCTTCGCGAGGTGAAGGAATCCTTTCGCGAGGCCTACCGTCTCTGGCGGAGCGCTCTCCGGCAGCCGGAGCTCCTGGCGGTCAGCGCGTAATCACCCCGCAGGCGATGCGTGCGCCGGCGTTCCCCGCCGGATCCGTCTTATGGTCGTCCGCCTTCTCGTGCACGACAAGACATGTCCCGCCGGGCTGGAACAGGGAGTTCTTGCCCTCCCATAGCGTCACCAGTTTGGCTTCGACTTCCACATGCGCCGTGCCGTCCGACTTCACTTCGAAATTGGGAAGGTCTCCGGCGTGCGGGCCTTCGGGGTTTTCGAGTCCATGCTTTTTCCCGAAGGGATTGAAGTGGGCGCCCGCGGACTTGAAGTCGGGTCCGTGACACTCGCCGACCGTGTGGAGATGCATCGCATGCGTCCCCGGCGGAAGGCCGCGAAGATCGACGACGATGCGGACCTTGCCCTCCCGATCGGTGAACTGCGCCTCGCCGACGGTTCTCCCTTGGCCGTCGACGAGGACGGCTTTGGCGATCATCGCTTGTGGGCCCGCGGTGGAGCAGCCGGCGAGTCCGACTAGAGCCAACCAAAGGATTCTCATTGGATTCCCTCCCAGCATGGCAGGGGGATGGTAGCGTTGCTGCGCCTGTTGCGCAAGGAATGCGCCGACTACGAACCCCTTCTCCCTCGATCGTTCAAAGGTTCGACGCGGGTAATGTGGATCGGGTCGACCCACACCGAGCGGTCCGGAATGATGCCTCGCCTCGGAGGCGCGGCGATGAGGACGTTCGTGCGCGTCACTACGATCCACTCCAGATGACGCACGTCATGGGAGGATCCGTCGATTAGGAAGAGGCGGAAAGGGAGAGTCTTCATGAGCTGCGCTCACCCATGGGGATGAAACGGGTACGGGGAGTTTCGAGGCATTATCGGGGTCGCAGACCGTTTTCCGCGGCTGTTGCGCACCAACCGGGTACAGCGAGTTTCGGGGTAGTCTCAGAAGACTCTACCGGGGTGAAAGAGACCCCGTGAACGCATACAGGGCGTCTTCCGCACGTGGCTCAGGATTCCTTCGGCTCTCACGTTGTGGACTCTATCCTGGGATTGCGACCGGGGCAACGAGTGTATCCTTCTGGACACAGCGCTCTTCGATGGGAGGAACAAGGGAGTGGCATACGCATTGCATGTCCACGGGCCAGGAGGATGGCCATGAAACTTGTCCTCGCCCTCATGATCTGGATGGCCCAGGAAAAGTCCTACACCGAAGTCTCCATCAAGGTGGCCGTGCGGCCGGACGCGTCGCCGGAAGAGTTGGCCGAACTCAAGGGCCGATTCGAACGTGCCGCGAAGTACTGGTGGACGTGCACCGAGGGGCAGATGGCCTTCACGAAAATCGTCCTGGTCGACCGCGAGTCGGATGGAGACGTGATCGTCACCAACCTGGACTCGACCCTTTGCCGGGAAGGCGTCTACGGCGAGACCCGAGGAACGAAGGTATACCTCGGCGGCCGATTTCCTCTCGTCACGTTCTGTCACGAAATGGGGCATCGGTGGTTCGGGCTCCCCGACGAGTACCGCGAGCCCAAGTGCGGGCACTGCGTCATGGAACCCTGGAAGGGCGTGTTCGCGTTCTGCGGCGACGGAAACCACACCGGTCGGGGCGAGGACTGCTGGAGCCGCATCCGGAAGAAGTATCCGAAGTGGAAGCATCCGAATCCGGGGTACGGAGAGTGTCCGCCGGTGCGCGTCACCGTCGAAAACCGGTGAGCGGACCGGCGGACCTCAACGGCTAGTGGAATCTCGCGAATCCGTTCGTGAGGACGGGTTTGCCGTTCTGGTTGGTCGTCACCAACGCCAGTTTTCCGGGTTCGACGAGAGCGGCCTCCGTCGTCAGCGTGTCTCCCGGGAACACGGGCGAGCTGAAGCGCACGGAGAACTCCTCGAGGCGCGATAGGTCGCCGCCCAAATATTCCTCGATTCCGGCGCCGGCGAGCGCCATCGTGCACAGTCCCTGGAGAATCACGCCCGGGAGACCCGCCGCCTTCGCGGCCGCGGGGTCCATATGAATCGGATTCGTGTCTCCGGAAACCTCTCCGTACCGTTTCGGTTGGTCCTCGCGGACCGTCACCGTATGGCTGAACGCCTTCTTGCCCGTGGGCCTCTCGACTCCGGTCGGAGAACCGGCGCCCTTGGACGCCCCTCGGAAGAAGAGCGACGTACGCATCTCGACCACCGGCTTGCCCTCTCGGTAAAAGAGCTGGTCGACGTGGAGGATCTCTCCGCTCTCCTTCCGGTCGATCCCCGCGATGACGGCGCGCGGGGTGACGAGGTCCCACGCCCGCAGCGGGGCGTGGAAGCGCATGCATTGCTCGCCGTGCACCATCCGAGTCAAGTCGCCGCCATGATCCTCGCTCAAGGCCTGACTGAACAGGTCGTGGATGAGGGTGACAGGGAAAATGGGAGGAGCCACGAGGTCCTTTTCCGCGGTGGAGGCGGATCGTTCGTTCGGATCGAAGGTCACCGCCGCGAACGCTCGAATCTTCTCCGGTCGAACGAAAACGGCGGGGGTGCGGTACTTCTTTCCGACGAGGGATTCGTTCAATCCGCCTGACGGCGCAGCAGTCTTGAGCTTGGACCATTCGAACGCCTGCTTGATCTTGAGAAGCGCGACGACGTTCGTCACCTTGAGGCGACTCTGCGCCTGGACGAAGTCGATCTTGCCCGAAAAGAAATCGGCGAAGACCTCCTTCGTTCCCCCGATCGTACAGACCGCGTCCGGCGCCTTTCCGGCGGCGATCGAGGCTTTTTGGTCCTGAATGGTCAGAGTCCAACCGGCGGTTCCGTCGACGTCGAAGACGACCTTTCCGTTCCAGCCCGCGGCTCGCTCGGAGATGAGGACCTGGGGGAGCCCCTGGAAGGCCGCGGCAAGGTCGATCGCCGGGGACGGGGCTGGTGCCGGTGCGGTGCCGGCCGAGGCGCGGGCCTTCTTGAAATCGAAAACATCGCCGAATCTCTTGAGATCGCCGAGATTGTCCGCCTTGATCTTTCCGGACATGA